>JBEKCD010000007.1:0-107216 GCA_050015055.1 Bathyarchaeia archaeon
TTCCATATCTGAACACCATTAGAAGCACTCAAAGCATAAACACTGCCGTCATATGAGCCTACATAGACCATACCACCCGAAACAGCAGGAGAAGAATACACCGAAGCACCAGTCGAATAATTCCATATCTGAACACCATTAGAAGCACTCAAACCATAAACCCTATCGTCAAGTGAGCCTACATAGACCATACCACCCGAAACAGCAGGAGAAGAATACACCGGGGAACCAGTCGCATAGCTCCACACAAGAGCACCATTAGAAGCACTCAAACCATAAACCCTGTCTGAGCCTACATAGACCATACCACCCGAAACAGCAGGAGAAGAATACACCGGGGAACCAGTCGCATAGCTCCACACAAGAGCACCGCTGGCAGCATTCAAAGCATAAACCCTGCCGTCACCTGAGCCTACAAAAACCATACCACCGGCAACGGCAGGAGAGGAATACACCCCGGAACCGGTCATGTAGGTCCAGAGAGTTTGGTTTGTGTTTGGCGCTGTTGAAGTTGAGTTTCCAGTGTGTGTCAGGTCGTGGTGAAACATCGGCCAGTAGTCTACAGCCACTGAAGTAACAGTCGCAGTTGCTGTGTTGGACGTTGCCTGCGCTCCGACAGCGTCATTGACTTTTACGAGGATCGTGTAGGAGCCTACTGATGATGCGGTGAAAGTCCAAGTCGCGCTTGTTGCTCCAGACACAGCGACACCGCTGAGATACCACTGATAAGTGTAGGGAGACAAACCGCCAGAGACGCTTGAAGCAAACGTCTGAGACTGACCTATGCCGAGGGCGACGCTGGTTGGAGATACACTTACTGAGACCGCAGGGTTCACTGTGACGGAAGCGATATTAGATTTGGCCTTGAGCCCACCGTTGTCTGTCGCGTTTAAGTAAACTGTGTAATAGCCTGAGGAGGAGGGAGTGAAAGTCCACGAAGAAGACGTCGCGCCTGAGACTGCAGTACCGTTAAGATACCATTGGTACGCGTAGGGTGAAATGCCGCCTGAAACGGTTGAAGTGAAGGCCTGAGGTTGACCCACATCCATTGTGACGTTGATGGGAAGAATATTCACGGAGAGTGCACTGCTGACAGTGACTGATACGATGTTGGATTCTGCCTTGAGGCCGATATTATCTGTTACGTTGAGGTAGACGTTGTAGGAGCCGGAAGAGCTGGGCGTAAAAGTCCAGGTTGAACTGGTGGCGCCTGCGACTGGAGTGTCGTTCAAGCACCATTGATACGTGAACGGCGAAATACCACCTGTGACGCTTGACGTGAAGAGTTGAGACTGACCAACATCCATCATAACAGAACTGGGCGAGATGGATACAGAAAGCGGAACTATGCCGAAGGCATAAACGTTGCCGTCATATGAGCCTACAAAAACCACGCCACCAGCAACAGCAGGAGAAGAAACCACCCAAGAGCCGGTCGTGTAGCTCCACATTACAGCGCCGTCAGAAGCGTTCAAAGAGTACACGTTGTAGTCATATGAGCCCACGAAGATCATGCCACCAGCAACAGCTGGAGAAGAAAATACGTAGCTGCCGGTCGTGTAGTTCCATATCTGTGTGCCCGTTGAAGCATTCAAAGCATAAACCTTGCCGTCTTCTGAGCCTACAAAAACCATACCACCGGCAACGGCAGGAGAAGAAAACACCGCAGAACCAATCGTATAGCTCCACATGAGAGCGCCGGTAGCTGCACTCAAAGCATAAACGTTGCCGTCATATGAGCCTACAAAAACCACGCCACCCACAATAGCAGGAGAAGAATCCACCAAATTGCCAGTCGTGTAGCTCCATATTCGAGCGCCGCTCATCTCGTTTAAGGCGTAAACCTTATTGTCTTCTGAACCTACAAAAACCACGCCACCAGCAACTGCAGGAGAAGAAACTACAGATGCGCCTGTCGTATAGCTCCACACGAGAGCGCCGGTAGAAACGTCCAAAGCATAAACCTTGCCATCACCTGCACCTACATAGACTCTGCCATCAGCAACGATGGGAGATGAATATACCTGACCACCGGGCGTGTAGCTCCAAACAAGAGCGCCAGTAGAAGCGCTCAAAGCATAAACCTTGTCCGAGCCCACAAAAACCATACCACCAGAGACAACAGGCGAAGACCGCACATAAGAACCAGGCGTGTAGCTCCACACGAGAGAGCCGGTAGAAACATTCAAAGCATAAACCTTGTCCGAGCCCACAAAAACCATACCACCAAAAACAGCAGGAGAGGAGTATACAGCGGAACCAGGCGTGTAGCTCCAGAGAGTTTGGTTTGAGCTTGGCGCCGTTGCAGTTGAGTATCCAGTATGCGTCTGGTCGTGGTGAAACATCGGCCACCAGTCCACAGCCACCACGGTAACGACCGCAGTGTTAGACGTTGCCTGCTCTCCGAGGGCGTCGTTGACTTTCACGTAGACCGTGTAAGTACCTGCGAATGATGGAGTGAAAGTCCATTTGCCGTCTGTGGCTCCAGTCACAGCGACACCGTTGAGATACCACCGATAAAAGTAGGGAAACGTGCCGCCAGAGACGCTTGAATTAAACAGCTGAGACTGACCGATACCCATGGTGACGGCGGGGGGCCAAACGCGCGCGGAAAGCGCAGAGTTAACAGTAACAAAAGCGGTGTTGGATACTACCGTGAAACCCACACTATCCGTTACGTTGAGGTAGACGTTGTAGGAGCCGGGAAGGCTGGGCGTAAAAGTCCAAGTCGAAGCAGTTGCGCCTGAAACATTAACACCGTTCTGACACCATTGATAAGAGTAGTTAGGAGAGCCACCAGAGACGCTTGAAGTAAACGTCTGAGACTGACCGATATCCAGAGAGAGGGTGGTGGGAGAAATATTGACGGATAGTGCAGGATTGACTGTCAGGGAGGCGATGTTAGATTTCGCGCTGACACCGCCGATGTCTCTGGCGATTAGGTAAACTGTGTAATTGCCTGAGGAGGAGGGAGTGAAAGTCCACGAAGAAGACGTCGCGCCTGAGACTGCAGTACCGTTAAGATACCATTGATACGTGTAAGGAGGAGTTCCACCCGTGACGTTTGACGTGAATAGTTGAGACTGACCAACATTCATCATAACCGAACTGGGCGAAATTGATACAAAAAGGCCGAAAGCGTACACATTGCCGTCACTTGAGCCCACGAAGACTCTGTCGCCAGCAACAGCAGGGGAAGAAAATACCGCGGATGCGGTCGCGTAGCTCCATCTCAGAGCACCGTTAAGGGCGTTCAAAGCATAAATTTTATCGTCTTCTGAGCCTACAAAAACCACGCCACCGGCAACGGCAGGAGAAGAAAACACCGCAGAACCAGTCGTATAGTTCCGCACGAAGGCGCCACTAGATGCGTCCAAAACGGAGAGGTTGCCGTCATTGGAGCCTACAAAGACCACGCCATTAGCAACAGCGGGAGAAGAATCCACGAAATTGCCAGTCGTGAAGCTCCATATTTGAGCGCCCGTCATCTCGTTTAAAGCGTAAACCTCATCGTCCTCTGAGCCTACAAAAATCATACCACCGGCAACGGCAGGAGAAGAAAACACCGCAGAACCAGTCGTATAGTTCCACACGAGAGCGCCGGTAGAAACGTCCAAAGCGTATACGTTGCCGTCATTGGAGCCTACAAAGACCACGCCGCCAGCAACAGCGGGAGAAGAATCCACGAAATTGCCAGTCGTGAAGCTCCATATTTGAGCGCCCGTCATCTCGTTTAAAGCGTAAACCTCATCGTCCTCTGAGCCCACGAAGACTCTGCCGCCAGCAACAGTTGGAGAAGAAACTACAGGACCGCCTGTCGTGTATCTCCATATGAAAGCTCCGGTGGAAGCGTTCAAGGCATAAACATTCGTGTCATTTGAGCCTACGAATACCATGCCGCCAGCAACTGCAGGAGAAGACTGTACATAGGAGCTTGTGGTGTAGTTCCATGCGAGAGCGCCAGTGGAAGCGTTCAAGGCATAAACCGTGTTACCTGAGCCCACGTAGACTATGCCACCAGCAACGACAGGGGAAGAATTCACCGCGGAGCCAGTAGTGTAGGTCCACAGGGTTTGGTTTGTGCTTGGCGCGGTTGAAGTTGAATATCCGGTGTGCGTCAGTTCGCGGTGAAACATCGGCCACCAGTCTACGGCCGCTACTGTAACTGTTCCATCGTAATCTTGGTGCGCAATTGAAGAGGGTGTAGGATCTGAAAGTTTTACATCTGTTAAGTGAATTGGAACGGAATCGCCTGGCGCGACGGACTTGAATATAACTGTTGCGAGCACCCCGCTACCACTTGCACCGGATGAGCTTCCCGTCAGAGTGTCACCAATCGACACTCGACCATAAGTTGAATTGTACTGGTCGTTAAAACTTACGACCAAAAAGACGGTCCCACCACCGCCCTTAAGAAAAGAACCTTCAGTGACCTGCGTCCCGTTCATCACCGTTGAGTCATAATATAGCACGAACGAGTAAGCGTATAGATTGGTCACGTTGGATATGCTCACGTTAACGGTGAAAGAATCTCCTATATTGCTGACAGTCTGGCTGGGAGGGTTTACAAAAACCTGTGCGATGGATTGTCCAGAAACCGGTTTTACGCCCCCTAGCATGGCAGGCGCCAACATAGCGATGACTAATGAAACGAGTGTTAATACAACGAGGAATCCCCTACGATTAAAGGACAACAATGAGATTATCCCCGAACCCCTCTTGAGTTGCGAGTATAAGAATGAGAAAGACTATTTAAGAATTCAGGAACAATCCTCTACTAAGGGTCGCAGGTCCTCCCAGCACGCGCCAAGTTTGCATATGCCGAACAACTCCCTTCCTCCCATGGTTGGTTGGAAACGTGCAAGATTCATATGCGCAAAAATGGAATTCTAGAACACTTTAATAGTCAATTCGCATTAACATTTCACACGTTAAACTGGGAAATGCTTAAACTCTTGAAAGCCAAATAAAGGATGAGAGAGGACGAGTTTGCCAGGATTGGGTGGGTTGCTCCGAAAGTCCAAGAAGGACGAGAAGGAAGCTGACGCTAAGGATGGTTCTGGCAAATCCTACTTGAAAGCTATGCCTCTCCGTGAACTGTCGGACATTGACTCGGTGAAGGCCGAGGTGAAGTCCGGAAATATTCTCATTCTGAGGATAACCCCCCTCGCGAACAAGAGCATCGACGACGTTAAACGCGCCGTCAACGAGTTAAGCGAGTTCGCCGAATCCGTCGGAGGGGACATCGCAAGGCTGGGCGAGGAACGTGTGGTAATCTGCCCTCCCAACGTGAAAATCTGGCGAGAAAAAGCATCTGTCTCCAATGAGCCTATGACTACAGCAGCCTGAAGGTCTCCATGACGGCAGGAACAAGGGTCTGAACTTCGCATCTTCTCTCGATGAAATTAGCCATGCTCAAGCATTTGGCTCTCTCACCATGACACACGACCACCCTCTCAGGCTTCGGCTGCAAGTGTGTCACGTAATTGAATATTTGTCTTCTGTCGCTGTGCCCTGAGAAGCCTTCAATCGACTCCGTGCGCAGCCTGACCTTGGCAACGTCCATCTTGCCCTCCGGAGTCATCACGGCCACTTCGTTCAAGCCCTTCTGCACTCTTCTCCCCATCGTGCCCTCAATCTGATAGCTCACAAAAACTATCGAGTTGTTCGGGTTGTCCGCCAAGCTTTTGAAGTATTCTATTACTGGTCCGCCCTCAAGCATTCCGGATGTGGCCATTATTATGCACGGCTCGCCCTCGATTATCTCTTGCCTTATGCTCGGATGCTCCACAATCGTGAAGTAATCCGACTGAAAAGGGTTAACACCGTCGTGAAGTATGCTGTTGCGAACCTCTCTGCCCAAATACTCTGGGTAAGCAGTGTGAATCGCCGTTGCCTCGGAAATCATTCCCTCGATGAAAACTGGAGCCTCCTTCATGATTCCGCGCCGCATGTAACCGTCGAGGACCAGCATAATCTCCTGCGCCCTGCCCACAGCAGGCACCGGAATCAAAACCTTGCCCTTGCCCTCCAAAGTCTGGTTCACGATAGCCGCCAACCTCTCCTCGGCTTCAATCCTGGAAGGCATGATGTCATCCGGACCGCCGTACGTGCTCTCAGTAATGACCGTCTCAACCCTCGGAAATTCGGTAGTCGCCCCCTCCAAGAGCATCGTCCGAGAAAACTTGTAATCACCCGTGTAAACGATGTTGTGTAGGCCCTCGCCCACGTGCAGGTGAACCATGGCAGAACCCAAGATGTGACCAGCATTGTGCAGGGTTAACCTGACATCTGGAGCGATGTCCGTGACGACGCCAAAACGCAGGGGCATCGTGTGCAACACAGATTCACGCACGTCTTTCTGATCATAATAAGGTGTCACACCCTGCTTGCCAGCTACGTCCAAATAGTCTAGCTGAAGCAACGTCATCAGGTTTGAAGTGGGCGCCGAACAGTAAATCGGACCGTCATAACCATACTTGTACAAAAACGGTATAAGCCCACAGTGGTCCAGGTGAGCATGGCTAACGACAACCGCGTCCAAGGACTCCATCTCAAACGCGGGGTTGTCAAGTCTCGGAAAAGCCTCAAACGGTCTTGTCGAACCTGGGTTTATGCCACAGTCTAGTAGCACACTGCTTTCGCGGGTCTGAACAAGCATCGCGGACCTTCCAACCTCCTGAAAACCGCCAAGCGCCGTGATCCTGACGTCTCCAACCTCAAAAGCCTTAGGCCTGAAAATCCTTTCCCCGACGGTTCGCAGAATCCGTTCTCTCTCCTTGCTCTCAGAGTGTAGATAGTGACGCATGTGAGTAACGATTTTAGACTTCAAAGGTGGGCTTCTCAACACGTGCGGCCGCCACTTAGTCCGCCTGATTATCTCCTGCAGAACTGTCCCGTTCTTCCCTATCACAAGCCCAGGCTTCTTGGCGTCGATTATTATCTCGCCCAAGCTGGGGTCAAAGTTTATGTCCGTCACCTCTGCCTCAGGCGAGATTATGTCCTTCGCGATTCTTTCAGCCTCAGCCTCCTGAAGCCTCACAGAAGGATCAGAACGGATGACTATCCGTTTCCTTATCACGTTAACTATGTTGGCGATGACACTGCTCTGCTCAACGAGCACCTCAGGCCTCTTGGTATAAACAGCAAGCGTTGAGCCTTCATACTCTATCCTCGTCACTTCAGCCTCTTTCGGAACATGCCCCAGAATGTACTGACTGATTTCTATCTTTTCTCTACCCGAGTCCTGCACCCTTTTAACTTCCTCAATCGACTAGAAGCTGTTTCTTCTCCTTGTCAGTCAAATCTCTGTAGCCCTTCTCATCTATTACGGCGATGTTGAAACTGTCTCCGCTCGCTGCGTCGCGCTTCATGGAAGCATTAACGGCCTTCGCGATCACGGGCAACATTTCCTTCAGGGTCGCGCCTTCCCGGAACTTGTCCTCCAGTATGCCATAAGCCACCGGAGATCCTGAACCTGTGGAAACATATTTTTCCTCTGTCATACTGCCGAAGGGATCTATCGAGAACACGTGTGGTCCGGTGTCATCCATGCCGCCCACGAGAACCTGGGCCATGAGGGGCACGTACCTGGCTGAAAACAGCAGGTTTGACAAGAATCTAGCGGCAGAGTTCACTGGCAAACGTCTTCCCAAGTTCACGCGGTAAAGGTGCGCGTTAGCTGTGAGTATGTCGACAGCCCTTTGAGCATCGGCGACGCTTCCAGCAATCGTCATGGCCAAGTGGTCGTCTATCTGATACACTTTTTTCCCGTGTTTGTGGGCCACATAGAAACCCATGGTTACCCGGGTGTCTGACGCCAGTATTACGCCGTCTTTGCAGACTACGCCGATTGTTGTGGTTCCTTTGAACGCTAGCTTGTTCATTACATCACTGTTGCTTGCCATTTTCAATCTTCTCCCAAAACCTAAATGCGGACAAATTACTTCGCAAGGAAGTAGCACCTTCTAATCACGATCAAGGTGTTAATTAACATTGTGCTCACAAAACATAGAAACAACAAAAACCATGGGTAACGGAAATCGCCGAGCTTGAGAAGCGCCTGCAAGGCCTGGGGAGGTTTTCTGCATGCAGCCAATTATCTTTTCAGTCTGCAAGTCAAAGCCAAGACCTAATCACGTGTTCTCAAGTCTTTACCACGATAGTTCCTGACAGGTAGTTGAATATTCTCTGTCTCTTTCTTGGATGAAGAATCCATCCTAGAATAAGGTCTAGCGGAAGCAGGAAAGCCTTTCCAACGCTTTCTAAGGCTGCCTCTGCCATGTCGATTGGTTCACCGTCCAACCGTGTGACTTTTAGTCGCATGAGCATTTTGCCCAACGACCGTCCGTAGATTCCCTCCATCAACATCCAGTACAGTAAGTATACGACGTTACTGAGTCCGAAGTTGACGAATGGAATCCAAAACGGAAGGCGCGGTACGATGGCGAAGCCAGGCCACCCTAGCCAAGTGAGAATGCTAATCGGTGCCATGACGATGCCCAGAACAACAACGTCTACCAACCATGCCAAGAACCTTTCTCCCCAGAAGGCCAGCCTGAGCTCCGGTGCGGCCTGCACTGGAGTTCCGCATTTCGGACAGTAGAGTGCTCCTTCAGGCAGCTCTTTTCCACAGTTTCTACAAGGCGACACTTGTTTCCCTCTGTCTCGAACATTGTTTAACCACGTATTTATCTCTCACCTCCTCTCAGGCCTGCTTCCTGCGTGTCGAGGGTCTGGGCCGGCCGATTATGGCTTGAGTCGGTTTGTGAGCATCTGGTTTTGTTAGACGCTGTTCGGGACAAACTTGGGGGCTTGTGCTTCTATGAGAAGCCTTTTTAAGGTTTGAATGCAAATCGCTATGAAAACAGTTGCTGATACCCGATTAAGCCGTGATTGTTGTGCCCCTTAGACATCATCGAATGCAATTTCCGAGAGAGGTTATCGTTGGACACGGGGCGATAGAGCGCATAGGAGAAATCTCGCGGCGTCTGGGTTTTGCAGATTCTGCGCTTATCATTGCAGGTTCGAAGACTTTCAACGTCGCTGGCAAGAGGGTGAAGGAGCTTCTCGAGAAGAAGGAAGGAATGACTGTTAACACTTTCCTCGTTGAGTGTGCAAGTGCGAGCGACGTGAAGGCTGTCGAACAGAGAATCGAGGCGTTGAAGCCGCAGATCGTGTTTGCCGTGGGTGGTGGAACCAAGATTGACGTTGCCAAGTGCAGCTCTGCCAATCGGGGTATCCCTTTCATCAGTGTTCCCACGACGGCTTCTCATGACGGAATCGCGAGCCCCCTGTCGTCCATCAAGGGCTATGAGAAGCCGTACTCGGTTGTGGCTCAGGCACCGTTGGCTATCGTGGCAGACACGAAGATAATAATGCAGGCTCCTTGGCGTTTAGCTGTGAGCGGTTGTGAAGACGTCATCGCAAAGTTCACGGCGGTGAAAGACTGGAAGCTGGCGCATGAGGACAAAAACGAGTATTTCGGGGGATACGCTGCAAGCTTGGCTTTGATGAGTGCGAAGCACGTCATGCAGAACGTGAGTTTGATGAGGGCTGGGAACGAGGAAGGCTTGCGGATTCTGTTGGAGGCGTTGATAAGCTGTGGGGTGTCGATGAGCATAGCGGGGAGCAGTCGTCCTTGCAGCGGTTCGGAACATCTGTTCAGCCATGCGCTTGACGTGATTAGGCCCAATCACGGGATGCATGGCGAGAGATGCGGTGTAGGGTCGATAATGATGACATACCTTCACGGGGGAAATTGGAAGCATTTACGAGACGCTTTGAAGAAGCTCGGGGCGCCTACTAACGCCCGGGGGCTCAGAGTGGAGAAAGAAGACGTGATTAAAGCTTTGAAAATGGCTACGTCTATGAGACCTGAGAGATACACTATTCTGAACAAGCTGAATCTGAGACGCGAGTCCTACGAACACCTGGCAAGAGTGACCGAGGTCATCTAGAAAAATGAAGTTGCACGCGTTCCCTTCTGTATTGCTTGCAAAGGGCTAGGTCTTGACTTCGGCTTCAGCCGTCTGATCTGTTTTCTGTTCCTTTGTAGGCTCTTTTGCAGGTTCTTTTTCGGGCTTGACCTCGGTTTTTTTGGGTTCAGCCTTGAAGGTTTCAGCAAACTTGACTGTGGTTATTGCTTCGAGGAATCTGTGAATGTCCGTGGCTATGCCTCTTTTTGCAAGCTGAACTCCTTCCAAGTAGAAGGCTTCTTCTGGCATTTCGATGTTCAGGGTTTTTGCCTTTACGGTGAATTGGAACTTGCCTCCCTCGACGGCGGGTATTCGGCGGTGAATTAGCGCGCCTATTTTCTCATTCACTGTTTCGAGTTTCTTCTTGACGGTCGTGTCGTAGACGAGTGTTTTTCCCGCGAGTGGGGGATTGAAGTCGAGGAGAATTCGCCCAGCTCCCATGGCTCGAACCGTGGCTGTCTTGCCGCCGTACTCGACGCGCTTCCCCAGCGTTGGCTCGATGTCTTTGGCCAGCAGCTGCCTAAGCGGGACCCGCTTGACCTTCTCTGGGTCTCTGGGGCCGAAGGCTTTGTCAGGCGGAATTTCTACTACAGCAGCCTTGTCTACTTCCATCGTTGTCAGGTTTTCATCCAGAGCCTTGATGACCCATCCCTCGCCGATGACCACCAGCTTGGGCTCGTAGATGTCGCCTTCCTTGTACATGTGTTCCTTCTTGGCTGTTTCTTCAAGGGTTGTATCGAAAACTTCACCAGTCTCCTTGACTTTGGCGACGTAGTCCACCAGTATGAAATTGCCTTTCTGCAAACTCATGAAGCATCATCTTCGAGCTGTGTTGGCAAACTAAGTTTTAGTTGCCTACTGAATCCAATCTTAATGTTGAATTTGATATTAGATACCATGCTAACCTTTTCCTTTTGTTCTTTCCTTGCCTTAGTGGAAGAGGTTATGTTGTAAGTAAACAATGAATAAAAGCTTTTTTACGAAGGGTTCTACAAAGTCTTCGGTGAAAACGAGCCCACATGAGCCTTGTAAAAGATCGGTGAAAAATCACTGGTTAGCAATTGTATTTATATATCGCTCGTCTTGCCTTCCCTGCCTCTGCAGTGTCAAGCAGATCGAATAAGTGGTTGGCTCCTTCCAGATTTGGGGATTGGCTAGCATTCCGTACCTCAAACCCCAGAAACATTAGGCGCCCGCTAAGGCTGGAGCACGGGCATTTTTTCAGTTAAGGTGCATTTTTGGCTGTGCTTGTCATCGCAGGAACTCACAGACATCGTCCAGAGCTTTTCTAGGTCTGGGTGCTGGAGCCTCTGCCGGCCAGCCGAGTGTTACTGCAGCCACTAGAGTCCATGGTTTGCCGAGATGCTTGGTAAGTGCTTTTGTCGCGTAGTAGACGTCACAGATCCACAGTGAGCCCAGTCCGAGGCTGTAGGCTTTCAGGAGCATGTTTTGGATGGAGGCGGCACGCTCTGCAAAGAGGATTCTTCCAAGTGCTTGTCGTCGTTCGAGTTCCAGACCACGATCAAAATAGGCGCTTCATCCATAATTCTGCAAGAGTTAAGGGACGTTCCCATACGTGCCATGCCGATCTTGGCTGAAAGCTTCTGCAGTTCAACTTGGAAAAGCGCGGTCAGTTTCTTCTTGGCATCACCTTCAAGCACGGTGAAACGCCACGGTTGGCCGTTCTTGGCCGATGGTGCCCATGTTCCTGCCTCAAGAACCTCGCGCACAAGCTGGGCCTGAACAGATCTGTCCGTGTACTTTCGAACGCTCCGCCGCCCTCTTATTGCCTCATCAACTTCCATAAAAGTCAACCTCGAGAGATCCTTACATCATCCCCAGGAGAATAGCCAGAATTAGGCAAAGAACAGCCCCAAGCGATAAATGGCTAAAATGAATATTCTAGATTTTTGTATCGAACCAATTAGAAAAGTCATTCAACCAATACTTAAGAAAAAGCTCAATCAGTCGAAGAAGTAAGAAAATCGCCAAACGAAAGTTTACAGGAAGAACAACCAAGCAAGCGCACGCGCACGGGCTTGATTGAATCTTATAGGTCGAAGGTTTGAAGCTTGAACCCACGAGACTGGCGATAGCTGGAAACTTTTTTATCCTTGAGCGTTGACTTAGAATCTTGAGAAAGAAGGATTTCGATTGGTTCTGAAGATCGTTACTTGCACAATACTGGTCTTGCTCGTAATAATCGCGGTGACACTGGTGTTCGAGGCTCAACCTATTAAGGCAGATGAACCTTCGGCTGAAGTCGTTAATGAGCAGCTTGGGCTCAAACTTACCATGACACTTGAAAAAACTGTTTACAGTCTTGGCGAGCCGATAAACGTAACGCTTACAGCCACAAACATTAGCAATCAAACAATTAACTTCGCATATGCAGCTTGGACCTTTGACTTTCTGGTTTACAACGATACAAGCTTCGTATATCAATGGTCAAGCTTCAGGGTTTTCCCGATGTTCATCATAAATTGGCCACTTGATATTGGAGAGAATATAACGAATGTCTTGGTTTGGCCGCAAACCTGTAACGTCACGGCAGTGTCGGAAGGCATTCCCGTTTCACCGGGAACATACTACATCGTTGGTCAAGTTCCATCATATGGATTAGAAACAACGCCGATACGGGTAACCATAGCCCGACAGTTAAGCCTTGTATCTTTGAAAACCGTCGTTGGTCAAGGGTACAGCTTACCTATTAACGTGACCGTCATGAATTCGGCGAATTCAGCCGAGACATTCAACGTCACTGTGCTCAGCAATGCAACAGTCATAGGAACCGAAGTGAACGTTGACGTTTCAAATGGAACCTTGACGGCTCTCAGCTTTACTTGGAACACAACCGGTTTCAACTTGGGAAACTACACTGTAAACGCACTTGCAAGCAGCCTATCAGCAAGCAGCTCAATAGTCTTAACGATTCCAGGCGACATCAACGGAGACTTCAAAGTCAACCTTCAAGACTTAGCCATCCTTGCAAACGCTTATGGATCCAAGCCAACCGACGCCAAATGGAACGCCAATGCGGACGTAGACGGCAACGGTGCCATAGGACTATCAGACCTCGTCGCACTGGCTCAGCACTACGGACAACACTACCCATAATCCCTCATCTTCTTTCGTGTGTAGCACAGTGGGGAATTCGTAACGAGCGGCAAACGCCTTCTTCCAGCCAGCAAAAGGAAAAGCAACAATAGTTGTCGTTCTGCTCATTAGCGTGGGAAAATCTGCACACGCTATACTTTCTGCTGCGATAGAGCCAACGACCTTCTATTCTTACTCTATTAATACTAGAATAGTATATAGTGATAGGCTAATGCAGGGTAAAGGACATAACTGTTTCTTACGTTCTAAGGTAACTTGTAGGGTAGCTTAACCTAAGTTAGGTTTCTGGAAGTTCTTTCTGCAGATGCTGAATCAGCCTCTCAATATTGCCCAACTTCTCTTCAGTCAAGTTGATCCGTCTTTTCAAGTCCATGTTCTCAGTCACAAGGCTGTTAACCATAACCTGTAATTGCTCGTTAGCGCACGTTGTCGTATAATGTGGCTAAGGCTCAGAACAAGGATTGAGCCGTAGGTCGTGCCAGCTATTGGTAAGAGAATCACAAGGCTATTATAGCTCCAAGCAGCTACAGAATGTTGGCGTTTCATATGGTCGAAGCGATAGTTCTTGTTCGAGCCGGGTCAAGCGAAAATCTGAACTTTATGAAAACTGTCCAGGAGGAACTCAGCAAGGTCAAAGGTGTCAAAGAAGTCAATGGCGTCTTCGGCCGCTGGGACTTCGTGATCAAACTGGAAACAAGAACTCTTGGAGACTTAGGCAACCTAGTCACGGATTGCGTTAGAAGCATCAAAGGAATACAGTCCACAGAAACCCTCGTGATGGGCTTCTAAAACGTAACCACGAGTTGACTGGTACCCACATCCCTTGCTTTTTATGTCTGAACTCTCTGTCGAGGTTTCCAGATAGCGCGCATGCCTGTTGAGACTGTGTGGAAAGTCAAATTTGTTTCAAGAAATTGCGCTCTACATGTATAGAACACTCCCAAGGCCAGTCTTTTGCACATAAAACAAGCAATTTTCTGAAAGCGACCCGAGTTTTCACACAGTCTCGTTCCTAAATTCATTCGCGAGCTGGTTTTTGTCACAGGCTCGCTTGGTTCGAGGATGACCGTGTGACTATAGATGCGAGAAGTATCGTCTGTAGGACATGAACCAACTCGTCACTCCCAAAAAAGGGAATTTAGGAACACGCTAGCGCGAATCCTTTTTTTCAAGAGGAATGGTTCAAGAATCACGCGTGCGCTGATTCTTGAGGCTCAATTGGCTGTTTTCTTGTGTTGTGTTGTTAAGGGTTATATGGTTGTTTGTTCAGGGGTTTTGGGCGGTGAGGTTGCGTGTTCGAATTTGGAAGAGTGAGGTTTAGAGCTGTGGAGAGGGAGGATTTGGGGTTGTTGCACGGGTGGGAGAATGATTCTGAGCTGATTATGTATTCCAGGAGTAGGCCTCTGAATTTTGTCAGTTTGGCTCAGCTGGAGAAGCAGTATGAGGATTGGATGAAGGATGAGAAGGAGCTGCATTTCATCGTTGAGCTCGTTGACTCTAAGGAGGCTGTTGGCATTGCGCGTCTGCAGAGGCAGGACTGGGGCAACGTCAAGACTGTGGACATCGGAACCTATATTGGAAAGAAGGAACTCTGGGGAAAAGGTCTGGGACGAGAGATAACCGTCGGGCTGCTGGAGATGGCCTTTAACCAGCTTAACGCTGAACGGTGCCAAGCGTGGAGCGTTGAGTACAATCGTCGCGCTCACAACGCTTTGGAAGCCTGCGGCTTCAAGAAGGGCGGAGCCGTAAGACAGACAGTTTTCGTGAACGGCCGCAAATGGGACAGCTATTACTTTGACATTCTGAGAGACGAATACCTGAACACTAGACTGGATCTGCTGAAGCGAACACTGGGAGACAAAGCTGAGGATTACATCGGTAAGAATGACAAGGTTGAAGGTTGACAGGAAAGGCTGTAAGACGTCACCGCGCGTTTCAATCACCATAACGGAAAGGACATGCCAAAAAAACCATCGCGTCAGGCGACGATGCCTAGAAAACGTAATAAGAAGGGGGAGAGCCCATTGAGTGTGGTGCTTTCTCAAATGAGTCATGAAGCTGTGTGTCTGGAAAGGAAACTTGTTGTTCCAGATGCCAAGGTGGATGACGTGGCTTTGGCCTGCCAGAGAGCCTTCAAGGAAATGGGTTTGAGGGTGATGAAAACCGAAAGAACCAAAGAGGGAAGTGCAACAGTGCTCGCCGGAGAAGGCGCGCTCGTGCCCTTGACCCTGAGAACCCTGCTATCCCCATTCAGCATACAACAATACGTCAAAGCTGCACAACGATCAGGCGTGCACGTGGTGATTTCGCCGTCAGAAGAAGGCACCATGATATACTCCTGCGGGCTCGCACTCGACGAACTAACCGGAAAGCCCGCCAAAAGCTTCTCCGACGAGGACATGGATGAGATAACCAACACGATGGAAGCCCTTGACTTTGAAAACAAATTCATAAAGAAGATAAAGGAACTCTTCCCCAAAACCAAAGAAATAGAATAGCAACACTCAGGATGGCGGACAAGCGCCAGCCACTACGTTGTGAAATGGTCTTTTCTCCGCCGCGCAAGAAAAAAAGCCTCTGAGATTCAGTTTGCTGGGTCTGAAAAACTGGGGCTTCATGAGTGTTGGTCGTGCGTGATGGGCTAGCTTGTCAGGTAGCGCTCGCGAAGAGCAACAACGCGCTTTGTCGTATGCTGTCACAGCTGTGATCCAGCCGATGTCGTTTGGTCCAGTAGATGGCAACAGTTATTTATAGGCGGACGTATAGGAAAAACGTTAGAAGCAGGTTTCTGAGTGGTCAAATTGTCGGAAGATAATCGGCAAGCGGCTGCGACGAGGCGAGAAAAGCTTGTACTGTCCTAAGTGCGGAACTCAGCTTCCAGACGATGCTTCGTTCTGCATAAAGTGTGGAACCAGCCTCACCACTGCTCAGCCACAACAGGCTCCAGCCTCGACTGCGCCCATTCTCGCTCCGCTGGAAGCAAAGTCACTGAACTGTCCCCATTGTGGCGCGCCAATCACGCCCAAGTTTGGCGAAATGATCATAACCTGTGAGTATTGTGGAACAGGAGTATCGTTAGGAAACGACGGCTGGAGGGGTGTACAGAGGCAAACCATGCTTCCACTCAAGCTAGCTGAAAAGGATCAAGTCGCCGCGGAAATCCACAGCCTCATGGACAAGGGACTGCTGCACAGACACCTTCAGGAGAAATCAACGCTTGAGGAGATGAACCTGAGCTTTGTCCCTTACTGGATCGTCTCCGTATCGGCGAGGACATCAGTCGTGGCTAGTGACATGGCAGTTCAAGCCGGAGAAATAGCTACCACTGCTGCACTCGCCGGTGTGATAGGATCGGGCTTTGGTGGCAGACGGGGTGGAGGTGGTTTTGCAGGGCCACTTCTTGCGGGAGCACTGATGGGCGGCATGATGGGTCCGAGTCAAGCTGCCGCGAGGAAGACCTACCAGATGAACAACAACTACAATTTTCCTATAGTAGCGCTCAAGGCTCTCACTGAGCATCAGCCCAGAAATTACCAGTTCAACCTCGACGATAGGACACTTTTCGATGTTTCGAAGGTCCCGAAGGGTATAAAGATCCTCAACGGTGACGTTGGAGAAGAGGCGGCCAAATATCAGGCTAAGACGCTCGTCGACCAGTTGCAATCCGAGAGGGCGCACGAACAGTACCATATGATTCAGCAGCTACACACCGACATAGACGTCGCAGACTCAGAGTTGCTCTATGCGCCAATATGGTTCGCGCGCTACGAACACAAGGGGAACAAAATAGCTTTGGTAATCGATGGCAACTCAGCCAGCGTCATAAACAGCATCGGCCTCTAAAATAAACGAGAGAATCCTGCTCCACCCACGATTCCCGTCTCTCATTTTTCGTTTTAAGTCTGGCTAATTCCCAGCGAATATCGTGACGGCAGATGTGCTTTTCTCCAGAAGGCAAATATCGGCTATGCATGATATGAGAGACCTAGCCAGCGCATCGGCGGGTTAGGTTTGGATATTCAGAAGAGGAATGTTTGCATATTCTTGTTTGTGCTTCTAATTTCATGCGAGTTCGTTCCTCTCGTATTGGCCTCTGAATCCACTTTTTCAGTGATATGGATCACTGACACACAGTACCTTTCGCAGACGTATCCCAGGGATTTTGACAACATGTGCAAATGGATAATAAGCAACAAGGACGCCTACAACATCAAGATGGTCGTGCACACGGGCGACATAGTCAACACTGCTTCGGATCTGAATCAATGGGAGAACGCCAACCATTCGATGGGAATGTTGCTGGACAACGGCATACCCTACTGTTGGGACGCTGGAAATCATGATGACCAGTCCTCATGGAACGGCATGAACTTCAAAGCCTTCAACGCCTCAACCATGAGTCAAAAACCCTACTGGCTCGGAGACTATTCAAACGGCAGAAGCACGGCAATACACTTCGAATTCGGCAACTGGAGCTTCATAGTCGTCAACCTCGAATACGAAGCAGATGACTCAGCCCTCAGCTGGGCCAACAGCATCCTGGACAGCCATCCCAACTCCTACGCCATCGTCGCCACTCACGCCTATCTGGATGAGGACTGCCAGTACGATCAATGGGGCCTTCATCTTCAGAACACGGTTTTGAACAATCACTCGAACGTTTTCATGACTCTGAACGGCCACTTCTACAGCAACGGCAACGCCAACCGAACAGCAATAGGAAATCGCTATGAACTCTTCTTCAACTATCAGAACTTAGACTCCGAGAGAGGAGCGGCAACCGTACGAATCCTGACCTTCAACGTGTTCGAGGGCAAAGTAGATGTTAAGACCTACAAAATCTACAGCGGTCAGTTTGTAACGGATTCTGACAACCAATTCACCCTGAACATTCCGTTTGGCGCGATTCCAGAATTCCCAGCTAACCTTCTGCCCTTAATAGTCGCTCTGATCGCCCTTTCTTCCGTACTGTTAAGACCACGGCGACCAATACACATACGAGACAGCAAAAGGCCGCCAAAATCCCAGTAGGCCTCCCAGACCTGAGCAATCATACACATCCCCCATCTGTTTCCTCACGAGTCGTTACCGACAGCATTACATCTGGCGTTACAACTGAACAGCAGAAAGTAAACCCCACCTACAATCCCTGACTAGTACATTGAAAATTACATCTGACATTACAAACAAAAGAGCCGAGTCCACTCTGAACAGTAGTCCAGCCCGTTTTTCTCCATGGTTTGTAACAATACACATTGCATCTGACATTACAAACAAAAAAGAGGGGGGTCAACATCAAAACCTTACAATTCAACATTACAAAAATGTAAAACAAGAAAGGGGGGTCAACTCTGAAGGAAGGGGGCCGACGGTAAGAGTCCCCCGAACCAGACGCACTCAGACACTGATGTTTTGAGTCAGAAGCTAGAAACCTCAATGCTTACACAAAAAACAACAAAATGGGATAATTTTGGTAGCCCGGGAGAGATTCGAACTCTCGTCGGCGGGTCCAAAGCCCGCTATGCTTGTCCACTACAGTCGGCGGAAAGGCATCCTTCCCTCCACCGGGCTTCTCCGGGCCACTTACACAAAGCACACTGCACCGGTGACTTCACCATCGGCCTTAGTGGCATGTTCTTCTTGAACTAAGTCTTTAATAAGTGATTTTTGATTAAAAGTTTCCTATCTCTTCGTACCCTGAGCATTGCCTCCCGCGTCTGGTCAATTTGCTTTGTTGCAACTATTCTGTCGATCGTGTCTAATCCCAGAATGGTTGTTATGTTTCTGTAGTTTGCCGAGTTTTCCCTCTCTAAACCCTCTAATGAACGGATCAGTGTCGTGTAGTCTATCTTGACCTTGTCAATCAGAGATTTCAACCAAGCATAGTTTTCAACAAAGTCGAGAACTATGTCGTTAAGGTAATGCGCGACTTCGACGGTTCTTTCTGCCTCAATCATGTCGCTTGAGCGCTTCACGACACCTTGCAGAAAACCGGGGTTCAGATAGTAGCTCAGCCGCGTCCTAACCTTGAAATGGGCGGATTCGAGTGTTTGAGGATTCTCTTTGGTAGTAGCGTTGACATCCTCCCACACATTCTTGAAGAGTCCCAGTCTGTCTCTGGCCTGTGCCTTGTCAACCCCGCCGAAGCCTGTCATCTCAATGTACTCGTCAAAAAGATTCTGCATTCCGAGTTTTGCCTCGACGCCTTTAGCTATTTCGATAAATCGACTGTTCGAAAAAGGCTGCAGGGCTATCTCAACCAGAACCTTCAGAGCGTTCTCAAAGGCCACAATAGCAAAGAGATGCGAGCTTCTGAAGTCATGCCTCGAAAGGGCTGAGGTCGCCCGGCTCAAGTATATGTCGGATTCCACGACGTGAGCATCAGTTCGAATATCAACCCTCTCGGGTGAACTGTAAGACTTCGCCATCAAGAGTTTCGTGTTGGTCAAGGACCAGTCCCTGTCGTAGAGTATCTGCGCTTCGTAGAGTTTCTGATCTATTTCTGGAGGAATCGGGCCTTGAATCCACCGTCTTGGAACATGATTCAAATCGATGAGGAAACCTCCCCTCTCGACCCTTTCAACGTATTCGTACGCAAAGTCGTCCCTGTCAAGTATGAACAAGTCAACATCGCTTGAGGTTTCAGCGTCGCCTCGGCTCCAACTCCCGAAAAGCCCCACGCCATAAACATTCTCCTTGGCGGCCAGCTCTTTGACAGTTCTCTCCAACACTTTTCGCAGCTTCTCTGGGAGCGTTATCACATGAATCAACTTTACACTATGACATCAATAGTACATGTGAGTATTCAAGATTTGCGAACAATGTATGCTCAATCCAGCCCGCGAACTGCTCATGGTACGAGCAGGAAAGCCATTTCAATCAATACAAGAGAACCGCAAACCTTATATATTAAAACATCGCACGTGCATAGTTACGCAGGACCGAACGTACTGCTTTCTGAAAAATGATGAAGAATCACGACGGTTCTACGAAAAAATCAGTCGAGGCGAAAAGAGTTGAGCAAAAAAGAAGCTGGGGTTCACCAACGTCTAGTTGACAAGTGCCCAGAATGCAGCAGTTCAAACCTCGTCCATGATTACGACACCGGCGAAACCGTTTGCGGCGACTGTGGACTCGTTGTGTACGAGCAGATGATGGATAAAGGCCCAGAATGGCGCGCTTTCACCCAGGAAGAGAAAGCGTCAAGAAGCCGCGTTGGAGTACCAACATCTTATTCCGTTCACGATAAAGGCCTGTCAACAGCCATAAGCCAGGTTGACCGTGACGCCTTCGGAAGAAAACTTCCACTCTCAACACGTTTACAGATGTGGCGTCTGAGAAAATGGCAGATACGCTCAAGAGTTCACTCTTCAATCGACAGAAACCTAGCCCAAGCAATGGCTGAACTCGACCGGTTGTCAGACAAAGTCTACATTCCACCACCAATCAAAGAAAAAGCCGCGGTTATGTACCGCAAAGCCCTGGACAAAGGCCTAGTCCGGGGCAGATCTATCGCAGCCATCGCAGCCGCAGCGCTTTATGCAGCCTGCCGTGGAAGTGGAACACCCAGAACCCTACGCGAAATTGCCGAAGCAAGCTTGGTCGACAAGAAAGATGTTGCACGCTGCTACAGGCTACTGCTACGTGAACTTGAAGTACACATGCCGATTGCCGACCCCCTCACGTACGTTTCAAAAATCGCTGAAAGAACTGGAATTTCGGGCAAGACCCAGGGACTCGCCATACAGATTCTGAGAGAAGCCAGAAGCAAAAGGGCAGCCGCCGGAAAAGACCCCATGGGGCTCGCGGCTGCAGCGTTGTACATCGCCTGCTTGCAGAACAACGAGAAGAAAACACAAAAAGACATAGCCGAAGCAGCAGGCGTCACCGAAGTCACCGTGAGAAACCGTTACAAAACCCTGAAGAAACAACTGAAACTAGAGCTTCCTGATTGACCAAGAAGAGCAGGCGCTGCTAACCTTCCTCTTTTTCAAGTTCCATAACGACGGGACCAGAGTATCCACATTTTTTACACGCGTACTTCGAAGGCGTAAGCCAATAGTCCGAGCTGCTGGACAAACCAATGTCAGGGCTTCCACATTTCGGGCAGTATTTCTTTGACGGTTTTCGCCGTTTGAGCGTTTTCAATACTTCACGCATGTCTTGCAGCATTTTCATCTTACGCCCCCACCGTCCACGGGGCAGCTACTGAAGCTCTATGTTCTCATCGGGGTATCCAAGCTTCACCAAAAACTGGCGCACTCTTTCACGATGGTCTCCCTGAAGCATTATCTGACCGTTTTTTGCCGTTCCCCCGCAAGCACAGAATCCCTTCAGTTTTTGAGCAATCCCCGCCAGATTCGTGTTCTTCTCATCTATGCCGTCCACTATTGTAGTAGGTTTGCCAAATTTCCGCGTTTCAAGCCGTATACGAATCCGCTGTTGCTCCTTCTCTATCTCGCCACAAGCACATATGTCCTTGGGAAGTCCGCAAGTTGGACAGATCTCAGCCATGATACTCAATCGTACATCACCATCGGAGTATATAAGACTTTCAAATCTATTATCTGTAACCAGACTCCACCTGTAGCATTATTTCTCCCCCAGCAGATTCACGCAGTTCCAAGGGTCCCCAGCCCGGCTTGCCAGCTAGACCTAGGAAAACCTTTAATGAAAATCCTCTCTGAATCTACGAACATGAAAGTATTGGTGATGGGCTGCGGAAACATAGGCTCCGTTGCAGCGGAAGACTTGGCCAACAGTATGAATTCGACTGAGATCGTTGTTGCCGACATGAATGAAGACAAAGCGAAACTTGTCGCCAAAAAGATAGGCACGAGCAATGTTTCATGGATCCAATCAGACGTTGCGAAACACGATGAACTGATGGATACTCTGAAACAGTTCGATCTAACCATGGGCTTTCTGCCGGGCAACCTCGGATACCGTCTGGCAGAAACATGCATCAATGCTCACAAGGATCTAGTTGACGTTTCCTACATGTCTGAAAACCCTATGCGACTCAACGAGGCCGCCGTACGTACAGGTTCAACCCTCGTCCCAGACTGTGGACTAGCCCCAGGAATCAGCAACGTACTAGTCGGAAATTCTGTTTCAACGCTTGACAACGTCGAATCAGTTCACATAATGGTCGGCGGACTTCCCGAAAAACCCATTCCCCCCTTGGGCTACGTCATCACATGGTCTCCCGAGAGCCTCATCGACGAGTACACAAGAAGGGCATGGATAGTCAGAAAAGGCCAAACAGTTGAAGTTGAAGCCCTGAGCGGAGTGCAAGAAGTTGAATTTCCCGGCGTCGGAAAGCTCGAGGCTTTTTACACCGACGGCCTCAGAACCTTGCTGCACACCATGAAACACGTCAAAGACATGTGGGAGAAAACGCTCAGATACCCAGGACACGCTGAGAAAGTGAAATTGCTCAGAACCCTGGGGTTCTTCAGCGAATCAAAAGTCAACATGGAAGGAGTCCACATTCAACCCAGAAAGCTCACCGCCAAAATCCTTGAACGAAAACTGTCAGACAAGAGACAAAGAGACATCGTCGCGTTGAGAATCGAGACACGCGGCACAAAACACAAGAAGAGAACAACACAAGTCTACGACTTGTTAGACTTCTGCGACAAAACACGAGGCGTAACCGCCATGGCCAGAACAACAGCCTATCCAGCTTCAATAGTCGCACAAATGATTCTGAACAAACACCTGAAAGAAAAAGGCGTGGTTCCCCCTGAAAAAATAGGCATGGACAACAAACTTTTCAGACTCTTTTCAGAAGGTCTGAAGAGCCACGGAATAAGAATCAACGAAGAAAAAACAGCGGCCTAGCTGTGTCGCGCGCATCTCATGAAGGTGTTTGGGCTGCCGCTGCAGACGAAAAGTTTACCTTTTTGGAAATGCCCTAACTTGGGTTGGAGACGGCCCTGATAACCATGTTTTCGACAGGCGGAATCTCCAATTTACCCTTGCGCTTTTGATCCTCCCTTCCTGCGCCGGCCTTTTCCGTCGCTCTCGAGTTTTTCTCGGATTTGATGAATCTTGTCTAGCATTTTCTGCGCTTGTTCAGCGTCCATTTCACGACCGACCATCTGTCTCTTCATATCACCGATTCTTTCCGAGACCGTGATAGCCTGTGCTGGCCTGCTAGGCGATTCTCCTCTGGCGGCTGGCTTTTTCATTGTCTTTTTCCTCCTCTCTATCTTTTCCGCCTGTCTACGAGGCTCAATCATAAGAGTCTCTCGGATCTCCCTCCGCAGCTGCGGGTCCGCAACCTCTTTCAGAGCGTGCAGCAGCATGTGTTCCACAGAAACCTCGTTCTCAGCCGTAACGTGAATCCAGTATTGCCCTGTCCGGTACCAGTTGATCAGCACTCGAGCATAGTCTTCAAAACCTCCAGATCTTGCCCTAGCCATACTCTGCATCATGTTTAAAACGGTCAGTGCGGAACCGTTCTGCAGGACAAGCCTGAGATACTCCTCTATCGGCTCGGATAACCGCAGCTTTTCACGATCGCAGAGTTCCCGGTAGGCATCCCAGACCTGAGCATCTATCCACACACCTGTCTGTCTCTTCATGATTTATCACCACACAACATTACCACGGTTGCTACCAACAAACACAAGGGACGACTAGGAAGGAAGGGAATTTCAAAGAATTTCTCCATGATTTGTTACCACACAACATTACCACGGTTGTTACCAACAAAGATCGGAGGGATCGACTCCGAAAGGTCACGCGCTTCTCCGGAACCGCAAGCTTTGTTCCTATCGGCCGTATCTCTACACGTTGCTGTTGTCGGGGGGCAGTACTTCTCTGATACTGCTGGACGTATGTGAGAGACTGTCCGCGATCGCTTCGTGCTTCTCTGACCGTCACCTTTTCCTAGACGTTGCTTATGCTGAACATGGAAATGGAAAACCCTTAAAAGGCGCATACCAAAGGGATATTTGCTGATTGATAGGTGTAATCTAATGCCAACTCGCCCAGCGATAGTTGCTGTTGGAAGAACAAGATTTGGGGAACACTACGAGAAAGAGCCTGAAAAACTGATTGAAGAAGCTTGGCTCAAAGCTTCGATGGAAGCAAATTTGGAACGCAAAGACTTGGAAGCTTGTTACCTCTCGGACTATTTCCTCCCCATCACGAACAAGCTTGGACTGGAAGAGGGTTTCCTCTCAGAACTGACGGAGCTTCACGTCCCCATGGAAGTAACAAGGTCATTCAGTTCAGCCCTGTCAAACGCCTGCAATGCCATCCAAGCCGGAAGATACAACATAGTTCTTGTCGGCGGAATAGAAAAAATGACGGACAGGTGGGACAAGATACGAGATGATCTAATGCTTCTTGAAGACCCATGGAGCTACTACGCGGGATGTACACCGGAGGCAAACCATGAACTCATGCTCCGAGCCTACATCAAAGAATACGGCTTGACCGGAGAAAACCTGGAAACACTGAACACCGCACTAGCTCAAATCTCCGTCAAAAACCACCTGCACGGAACAAAAAACGAATATGCACAGTACCAGAGAAAAATAACTGTTGAGCAAGTCTTAAACGCGAGAAAAGAAGCGCACCGGCCGCTGGGACTCTACGATTACGCTCCAGTTTCTGACGGCGCCGCAATCTTAATCCTCACAAGCGAAGAAGTGGCCAAAAAACTCACGAACAAGCCCATATACGTTCTGGGCGTGTCTTCAGCAACAGACTACCTGACTTACCCGGCAAGAGAGGACATGACCCACTTTCTAGTAAGCAAGATTTCAATGAAGAACGCTTTGAAGATGGCTGGAAAGAAACTGTGGGACATCCAACTTGTCGAACTCTACGATCAGTCCACCGTTATGGAGATGGTTTCGCTCGAGGACATGGGCTTCTGCAAGCGCGGAACAGCATGGCGCAACATACACGAGAGCTGCCAGGATTACAAGGGCTACTACGAGATAGACGGAAACAAGCTCTTCGTAAACATGAGCGGAGGACTAAAAGCCGACGGAAACCCGCTAGGAGCAACCGGCGGCGCACAGATTTTTGAAATCGTCAAGCAGTTGAGGAAAGAAGCCTGCGAACGCCAAGTCAACACTGACGAAGAGCTTGAGTGCGGATGCGTACTTGAACTCGAAGGCTTCGGAACCAAAGGCTACGTTTACGTTCTGGGGACGGAATGAGGATGAGCAGTGAACCAATAGAGAGAAGAGTCTCCTACCTTGGCGATAGGCTCCGGGGTAACCGCTGCCTGATCTGCGGAAAAGAGTATTTCGAGATAAGAGACTACTGTGGAAATTGCGGAAGGAAAAGCTTTGGAAAAATGGTTAACACCGACCTCTTCTACGAGAAGGGTAAACTTGAACTGTGCACGCTGGTTAACGAGCCGACGAACAAGTTCACCAAACTCGGCAGTTACGTTTACGGCACGGTGTCATTCCACGACTGCAGAATACGCGTTCCAGGCAGGCTCACGGATAGAACAGCAATATGCAACGAAGAAGTTGACTTCTCAAGCCTCGAAGGAAGAGAAGTCGTTCCAAGATTTCGAAGACGCTACTCTGTGGACAAAAGCGACGTCATCCCAACAATCTCTCTAGCTTTCACGTTTGCAGACGAATACTACCCTTACCAAGAATACAAGATCATCAGGCCCAAGAAAGAGTACGATTTGCCTGGCATCGTTGGCTACGGAGTCTACACCTCAAGGTTCAGAATCAGAGAAGGAAACATTGAACGTTCCGTTCCATTCATCGACGAGGACTCCATAACCGCCGCAGTTGAGGCTGGAAAACTCGCGCTAATACATTCCGGAGTGGACAATTCATCTATAGGAAAGATTTACGTTGGGTCAGAATCGAACCCCTACGCAGTCAAACCCATAGCCTCGAAAGTTGCACAGGTCCTGAAACTCGGCGAGGAAAACGAAGACGTTCAAGGGGTTGACGCCATCGACATGGAGTTCGCGTGCAAAGCAGCCACGAGCATGTTCAAGGACGCTGCGTCGTTGGTCAACTATCCGAAATCAAACATCCAGTACGCCATGGTCATCGGAACCGACAATTCACAAGCAGCCCCGAGGGACTGCCCCGGCGGAGAGTTGGACTTGTTCGTCGGCTACGGCGCCGCGGCCTTCATCTTCGGAAAACAGGACGTCATAGCAGAAATTGAAGGATGGTACTCGTGCACCTCTGACACGCCCGACTTCTGGAGAAGAGACGGCGAACCGTATCCCATGCACGGCGGACGCTTCACCGGCGACCCAGCGTACTTCAAACACGTCAGAATGTCAGCCAAGAAACTGATGGAACGGCTTAACCTCCAAGTCGGAGACGTTGACTATTTCGTCGCTCATCAGCCAAACGTTCAGTTTCCAGTGCGAATCGCAAAAGAGCTTGGATTCAAAGAAGAACAGTACGAGCCTATGCTCCAAGTGGCAAAGTTTGGCAACACGTACTCGGGCGCTTCACCAATCGGGCTGGCAGCAGTACTGGACATAGCCAAGCCGGACAACCGGATACTGATAGCCAGCTACGGATCTGGAGCCGGCAGCGACGCCTACTCACTCGTCACGACGAACCAGATACTTGACAAACGGCACAACCAGAGATTGACAATAGCTTACCAAGCGCAAAACCCGTTCTTGGAATACGTGGACTACACAACCTACAGACGCCTGAAACTGGGGATGTAGAAAACATTTAATAACCCAACAACAACTTAACAGCGGAGCCTGAATCATTGTACGTATCCAACGTGCTGAAAGTTCTATACTCGCCACGAAAAACGTTGAAAGAAGTGATTCAGAACCCAAAGTACATCGGACCCCTTCTCATCATGCTTCTTCTCATAGCAGTCAACGTGGCATCCACATATGCAGTCCTTTCCAAAGAATACTACGAACAGATTTTGCCCAACGGAACAACGTTAGATGAATGGACCCAAAACAGCACCTTTTGGACATCAAACGCAAACATCACCCAAAGCAGCGATGCCATCAACGGGTCAATCTACGGGAGCGTAAGCATAGCCTTCTCAGCCCAAAACAGTTCAACGATTTGGATGCAGCTAACCGGAATAGGCACCGTGAACTGTTCCGTTCCAAACGGTTTCAACCTCTTGTCGTTCAGAATAAAGTGGACTAGCCCAGCGACACAACCCGAAAACGTGACAATTCAGATTTTTACACAAAACTCCTCATCAGACTACTTCTACAACGATCTAACAGGCGCGTTCTCCAATGCAACTTACAACATTTGGAACAACGCCACGATACCACTTAATTCCTCAGCATGGTCTGGCTCGAACCCCAACGCGGACTGGGGCAACGTTACGGGCCTGCAACTGCAATTCACCTGGACTGGCAATTCCAACGTGACCTTACTTGTTGATGGCCTGTTTTTCCACGGCCCCTTCAAGTCTCTACTCGAAACCGACGGCGCATCTTACCTGGTTGATTACGCGGTTTCGGGCGTCTTTCAATACGTAATCACTTGGATTCTGCTTGCCGGCCTAATCTACGTGCTAGTCAGAGCTTTCAAGGGCAAAATCGTCTGGAAACCCGCCTTGATTGCAGTCGGATTCATTCTCATGACCATGTTTGTCGGGGCTTTAATAAACGGGATTGGTTATTCAACATTGCCAACAATTCGCTTCCCGTTTGAAGCCATAGGCGGCGTACAGGGAGAAGGCACGGCCGCTCTCAACACGATTACAAACCAAACCTGGCTCGTAACACAAATCGGCTTGGTCTCGGAATTGCTCGTGTGGGCGTGGACAGCAGTGTTAGCTTCGCTTGTCGTCCGGGCAGTAACTGAATTCTCATGGGCCAAAAGCGTGGCAGTAGCAATAATAGCCTACCTGATTACGATACTCATCGCAGGCATCATAGCCTGACGACGATATTCGCAGATACCTTCATAAGAAGAAGAGTCAGAATTCGAAGCGTGAGTGAAAAATTCGCGCTCAAGGAAAGAGCCTAGACAGAAGGGATAAGATTGAAAATAAACGAGTTACGAGATGGAATGAAACGCATAAACTTGACTGCAAAGGTCACTGAAAAGTCTGATACACGAGAAGTCACGTCGCGATTCAAAGATCAAACTCTCAAGGTTGCGAGCGCAACCATCGCTGACGAGACGGGCACGATAAAACTGACACTTTGGAACGAACAGATAAATCAAGTTAACGTCAACGACACAGTAAAAATACAGAACGGCTACATCACAAGCTTCAGAGGCGAGATTCAACTGAACAGTGGAAGATACGGAACCTTGACGGTTGAGTGAACTGGAAAGAACCAAGCATAAGGAGTTTCGGCTGGCCAAGACTGAGAGGTGAAACGAATGGAAGAGAGACAAGGCTTCGGCCAAAGAAGAGGAGGATTCAGAGGTCGCAGAGAAACAGGAGGATTCGTTCCTAAACCAGTAGAAGTCGGAAAAGAATATGAAGCTGACATTCAAGAAGTAAGCCGAAGAGGGGAGGGCATAGCCATAATAGAGGGCCTAGTGATATTCGTACCGAACGCAAAGCAAGGCGAACACGTAAAAATCAAGGTAACACGGATAAGCAGAAGATTCGCAGAGGCCGAGGTCGTCGGAGAAGGGAAGACGCAAAGCGAGGAAGAGAAGACAGATAGCTGAACAATGGAGAATCGAACGCAACAAGTATCGAATCAAATCTTTGGCAAACTTTTGCTTGCAGGTTGTTCTCATTTCTTCTTGAAGAAGAGCCAGTTCTTTTTGTCTTTAAATCTTACGAGAACGTAAGTACCTCTCAGTTTTTCACCGTTAATTTCCAAGATGAACTTGTCCTCTTTTCTGTCCACCATCTTATAGGTTCCCTTGTCCCACATTTCCACAGTGCCCGCTCCGTATCCGCCTTCTGGAATTACACCTTCAAAAGTTGCATAAGCCAGTGGGTGATCCTCCACCTGAACAGCAAGCCTCTTAACCCCCGACTCAAGCGGCGGCTCTTTGGGAATTGCCCAGCTCTTCAGCACACCGTCCATTTCCAATCGCAAATCGTAATGCAAATGCGTGGCAGCATGTCTCTGAATGAGGTAGACGTCTCCTCCATTTTCCCTGCGCTCATCCTTCGGTTCACTGGCCTTGAAGTTCCTCTTGCCCTCATACCTTTTAAGGCTCAATCTTCAAACATCTCCTGACCGCCGCAATTAGCAAAGTCTTGTTCACCATCATAAGATGTCAGTGCATTCTTGTAGTTTCAGTTTGTGTCTAGCTTGTTCTGAGGTCATCGAAGAATTCCGTTAGGTCGGCTGTGGAGTCGTCGTTTTCGTCACTGATTCTCTGTTTTGCGGGTGGATTGTCTCGGTAGAAAGGTATCCTGTCAGCGATGCGATCTACGAAGGTTGGTTGAAGCTCATTCTTGTAGAAGGTACCTATCGGGATCTTGTCTCCCCATTCGCGGGCCTTGTCCATGGCCGCCATCTTCTTCTGAAACTCTTCTGCCGGGTTGTGCACGACAGGATCGTATCCAGTTTCCTCCAACTTGTAAAGCCTAGACTGGGGGTTTCCAGTTTTTGGATCTTTTCTGTCTTCACCCGCATACCACTCCTTAGTGTTTATGTCGTTGTACGTGGGGCACGGCTGCAGGGCGTCTATGAACGCGAGGCCTTTGTGCTGGACTGCCTGTTTGATGGTGTCTTTCAGATGCTTTACGTCGTAGGCGTATGAACGTGCAACGAAGGTGTAGCCTGCTACGAGCGCCAACGCAATGGGGTTGACCGCCTCGTTGATGTTTGGTTTCGGAAGGGCTTTGGTTTTCAAGCCGAGCTTCAGCGTTGGTGACGCTTGACCCTTTGTCAACCCGTAAACGCCGTTGTTGTGTATAATGTACGTGATGTCCAGGTTTCTTCTTCCAGTGTTCACAAAGTGGCCAGCGCCTATTCCGAGACCGTCGCCGTCTCCTCCGATTGCCAGAACGACAAGTTCAGGGTTTGCTAGTTTTATGCCAGTTGCGAACGGCAAGGTTCTGCCGTGAAGAGTGTGAACGCCGTAGACTCTGACGTTGTGAGGCTCTTTGCCTGAGCATCCTATTCCTGAAACCATCACAACGTTGTGCGGCTCCAAGCCGAGTTCTGCGAGAGCCATCTGCAAAGCGGTCATTATCCCGAAATCCCCGCAACCTGGACACCAGTCCGCGAAAACGTCTGTCTTGAAATCCGTCAATTTAAGAACCATAGGTCAACACCTGTCTCTCAGGAGCTTGTCCACGCAGAATATTCTTCAATGCAGCGTAGACTTCGGTCGTGGTTATGGGTCTTCCAGTATACTTCAGGACGTAGAAGTTCACCTGAACACCCGCCTCTTCCTTAAGCATGCCCCCAAGCTGCCCCAGATAGTTCCCTTCAACGTCAATAACTTTCCGTGCTGCTTTCAGGGAATTGGCCACATACTCTTTCGGAAGCGGGTGCAACATTCGCAACTGCATAAAACCCAGACTGAAGCCCTCAGCCTTCAACATTTCCGTAGCCTCAAGAATGGCTCCTTTTGGAGATCCCCAGCTGACAATAATGTTTTCAGAGTCCTTGTCGCCGAAAAAGTTGACTTTCTCCTCAAGGGGGACTTCTTTATCAATCAATTCGAGTTTTCTCATTCTTTTTTCAACCATCTTGATCCTGTTCAACGGTTCTTCGCTGATGTGGCCGAACTCGTTGTGTTCGTCTCCAGTGTACCAGTGAACGCCATTTCTCGTGCCTAAGAAGACTCTGGGAGACACGCCTGTTTCAGTGAAACTGAAGCGCTTGTACGCTCCCTCTTCAAGCTTAGCCACGTCAAGGATTTCGCCTCTTTGAATCTTGAAGTGGCCAGTGTCGAATAGAGGGTAGGTTTGAGAACAGTTGGCCATGGCCTTGTCAATAAGGTGGATAACTGGCAGCTGGAACCGCTCGGCATAATTGAAAGCGCGCGCCGCGTCGTAGAAGCATTCTCTTATGTCGCCTGAACAAAGGATTATGCGCGGGAATTCTCCATGACCAGCGTGAACGGCAAACCTCAGATCAGCCTGCCCGTGACGCGTCGGCAAACCCGTAGCAGGAGCTCCTCGCTGGTAATAAGTGATAACCAAGGGCACTTCGCTGTTTCCTGCCCAGCTTAAGCCCTCAACCATGAGCGAAAACCCTGGTCCTGAAGTTGAAGTCGCGGCTCTTGCACCCGCTAGCGCAGCTCCTGAAGCCGAGTTCACTGCGGCGATTTCGTCTTCCGTCTGAACGACTAATAATCCTCCGTCTCCGCTTCTGGTCTTCAGAACCTCGTGCGCTTCCAAGTACTCGCTTTCATCCGCTGCAGGTGTTATTGGATAGTAGGTCTGAACGCGGCATCCGCCAAGAACCTTGCCCATCGCAACGGCCTGGTTTCCTGAAACGAAGATTCTCTGCTCCTTTGCATCGAGGCTCACAAGCTTATGAGGGAGGCCTTCCTTGAACGTTCTCCGGGTGTAATCGTACGCTTCTCTTAAAGCCATTATGTTCATTTCTGCAACGTTCGGTTTGTCCGAAAAAACGGCGTTGATGGCTTTTTCAACCAATCCGCGGTCGTAATCAAGCAGGGCGAAAGAAACTCCCGTGGTTAGAACGTTTATCATGCGCGTGACCTTGCTTATCTGTTCTATTCCCAGTTTCGCCGCGATTGTTTTTAGCAGATCCATATATGGAATTTCGAAAACGCTTATGCCTGCTTTCTTGGCATCGTCGAGAAAGTCGCTCAGATTCTCATTTAAACCTTTTTGACTCATGTATTTGCGAACTTCATCCTTAAACTCAGGTGGAAGTGTGGGTATTCCCAAGACACGTGTGCCTGTTTGCTCCCTGTCGACTATTATACCGCCGCCGGAAACCACCTCGCCTATGTGTCTCACCACTGTTTCAGCGTCAAAAGCAGCCAGTAAATCCACGTCGTTGACGTTAGCCAAGACTTCCTTTTCGGAAACGCGAAGGTGAAAATAGCTGTGCAGACCCTTGATGTTTGAGTGGTACTCTCTTCTTCCAAAAACGTAAAGACCGCCATAGCCGCACGCTCTTCCAAAAATGTTTGCGGCAGAGTCGACTCCGGCCCCTTGCGGCCCACCTGCCATCCAGTTGATCTCCTTCATCCTCATCCTCCTCGTCGAATATTCACGAAAATTGTCTGGAACCAGCTAGGCGTTTTCAGCCGCCCGTAACCGCGTCCGTGCCAACGCAGCACTCGCAGCCAGAAGATTCACCGCAATAAGGACAGACACACTTGCACTGGTCGATAGGACAGCCACACTTTTCACAAAGAGGCAACTTTTCTTCAGATTTCATTTCTATCATCCTCTTCAGTCTAATAATTAGCTTGGGAATTAAGCTTTCGGAAGTTGGAAACTCGCAAAGGAACGAATTTAGAAAAAGGGAGGATTACTGAAAAGTCTAATTCGCCGGTGCCGTATTCACTCATTGATTCAAGTCGAAATGGTCTGAGGCTGACAGCAAGCTTATAATTGCTGATTGAGACACTTGAAAAATGAAGGAGGATGTGAAATGGAGAAGACTCTTGAAAACTTGAAGAGCGCTTTCGCGGGCGAGTCGCAGGCGAATCGTCGCTACGTGGCCTTTGCCCAGAAGGCTGAAGAGGAAGGTTTTTCACAGGTTGCGAAGTTGTTCAGGGCAGCCGCGGAGGCAGAGACTGTTCACGCGTTGAATCACGTCAAGACGATGGGAGAAGTGAAAGCCACGGCTGAAAACTTGGATGCCGCGATAACCGGAGAGACGTTCGAATACAAGAAGATGTACCCGGAATACGTGAAAACTGCCAAGAAAGAAGAAAACACGCAGGCAACTTGGAGCTTCAACGTGGCTAATCAGGTTGAGCAGGTGCACGCGAACCTGTTTACAAAGGCTGTTAAGGCCTTGAAAACTGGTAAGGAGCTGCCTAAGGTTGACTATTACGTTTGCAGCGTGTGTGGAAACACTGTTGAAAACGAAGCGCCCGAAAAATGCCCAGTCTGCGGGAATCCGAAATCAAAATTCTTCAAGGTGGCTTAGGCGCGGACGGGGCCAACCTTTTCTTGCTTGTCCGCTGTTAGTAGCCTGCGAAATTCTCGTTCTTAACGTTCTCGCCGGGAACATCTAGAGTTTTTAGGAGGTTTCCCATGGCTTGTACCATGGCTGGGGGACCGCAAACGTAGAACACGGTTTCAAGGTACTCTGGAATCTCTTTTTTGACCATTTCGGCATCGATGTTGCCCTCGTAGCCGTTCCAGTTTGCATTCGGCTCGGCCAAGGTGAACGCTACTTTGAGGTTATTGTTCTGTCGCTGCATTTGCTCGAGGTCTTGTCTGAAAACGACGTCTGCCTCAGTTCGGTTTCCGTAGAGCAGGGTAACTTTCGTGTTCAGTTTCATGTCTGTGCAATATCGGCATATGCTTCTGAGCGGAGTGATGCCAACTCCTCCTGAGAGCAGGCCGATTCTCTCAGACTCTCCTTCAAAAGTGAAGTTGCCGAAAGGAGCGTCTATTGTCACTGGATCGCCCACTCTCAACGCGTCCAGCCTGTCTGAGAAGGGATGTCCAGTGAGCTTCTTCGTAAACTCGATGTAGTCCTTCTCAGTCGGACTGCTGGAGATGCTGAAAGGCTTTCGTGCTTCTTGCTCTCCGATTTTAAGGGTGACAAACATGTACTGTCCTGCTTTGAAGTTCAATGAACTCGCCCTTGCAAAACGAAAACTCTTCACGTTGTAGGTGCGCGGGATAATGTGCGCAACCCTCGTTTCAAACTTCATGGTAGCCACCGTGCTTCCAACAAGACTGCTAAACGCCTGAATGGTCTATCCAAGATCCTTTAAATGGGTTTCCACCTGCCGAAATAACAAGCGAATGAGTGTTTCACGCGCCGGCGAGTTAAATAATTGGTTTAAAATGGTCATGATTCTTCTTTTGCCTTTTGGCGCTCAATTTGAGATTGTTCGACAGGCAAATCTTGCCGGACCGAGGGATGGTAAATCATTGGGGCTCCGGCAAATATTGTGGGAAGTGGAGGTTTTCCCATAACAGTTGAGGCTGCACCTAGCCCGCTTGGAACGCCAAGCCATCTTCGCGAAAGCTAACAGCCCATGCGTTCCGAAACTGCCCCCAAAAACCCAAAAGGGAATAAACACCATTTTTAACCATATTAGAGACAAGCCAGCGCGCTATATTCTATTTTGCAGACCTTAGGAATTAAGTTTTCGGGAAAATTATCTGCCCTAAAATTTTCGATATAAAAAAAGGAATGACTAGTTTTATCTAACGAAGTCATCGAATGTCCAGAAGTGATTTTCTTCTTGAATTATTATGTCTTCGAACATGCGTCTTGTTGTTGTGTCGGCGCGTTTGAGTGCTTCAGCGATGATTTCTCGGTACAGCGATATTGCGCTGCTTTCCAATGCATGATCCAATTTTAGGAAATCCATCGCTGTGTTGCCGACAACTGGAAGTGGATCTGGATTGGTTGTTGCTTCGCCTTCAAGCAAATAGATCCTTTCGCTGATTTTTTCCAAGTGATCCATTTCTTGAATGAAGATTTCCTTCAGTATCTTGCTTACTACGTTGGCTTTGTTGGTTTCAATTATGGTTTCTAGCGGTGTGTTCTTCATTCGAAGTTCAAGAAAAGCCGCTTTTTCATGTTGATTTGTGTATTGGATTATTCCTGTGATTTCCGCTGCAACAGCCTTGTTTAAGAGGGCAAAGTAATCGTCTGTGTATATTTTGCGCCATTTAGGCAAAGGCACTTTGCTTGGCTCTTCTTTCTCGTCCTGGAACTTGGTGTATTCTTGGAATTTGAACAAGTGCCCTTCTTCTTCACCATAGATTTTCTCGAAGAGTTCACGCGTTTCCCAATCGCCCATTTTCCCAGAAGTCTCGATGATTTGGCGGTAAAGCGTCAACGCTTCTTCTTCAGCTTTTACGCCTAGTTTGGCAAATTCGCTTATGCTGTCGCCAATGTTAGGTTTGCCGGATTTAGTGGTGGCTTCCCCTCCAAGATAGTAAATGCGCTCCATTATACTTGCGGCATGTTTCATTTCTTGGATGGCAATCTCTCTTAGGAATTTTCCAACTGCGTCATAGGTAGTCTTGTCCAGAAAGATGTTTTCAGGGATTGTTCTCCGCACGAGCTTTTCCATTTTCGCATGTTGAAGCATATACTGGACTGAAACAGCAATTTCACGTTCAACCGCTTTGTTTAGCAACTCTCTATATCCTGGTGTTGTTTTAACAGCCATAAATAATCCCAACTTCTACTCCCACAAAGGGACAATTACTTAGATATAAGATTTTTTATAGAAACAAATTCAGCGAAAAACACACAATCACAATAGAAAAAGACAAACGCTACAATGTTTATGCATTAATTTTAGCTACAAGTACCTCATTTGCAGGGCTCCTTCCTAAACCTCGAGTAGCACACAAAAATTACTGAAAGAACAGACAACGCAAAACCACCCCTTCAAAGACAGCAGGCTCAGCATCGTGTCAACACGCCATCCTCATGGCCTTGAGCCCAAAACACGGTTTAGAGCCGCAAAAAAGGGCGGAATCCACGTTTGGCTAAACCGCAACTAGGCTGTAAGCTCACAAACTCAGCCAGCCGCAACGATTCACACCTTTCCAGTACGATTCACGCCTTTCCAATACGATTCACGCCTGAACACGCCAAATCCAGACGTGGACCAACCATGACTCAAAGCTTGCCACTGAAAAGAAGCTTAAAACACCCTCTCCAAAAAAAGAAAAGAAACACAACCCTTTCTCTCAAGAAGCTCAGGAAGCGAAAGCGCGCTTTCACTGCACATATTCAAGATATTCTTTCCCGCTCAGGACGGCCCGGACGTTGTTGCCGAGACGTTACCGTTCGTTCGCTCAGTCAATTCCCTCGAAACAGAATGTTGTGACGCTGGTGTCTTCGGGAAAAGAGACTCTCAAGACTCTTGCAGGCCGATTAGCTCCATCATCTTGACTGGATCAGTGGTTGGCGGATTGCAGACACGGTTACAGCAGACGTACGCTGTGGCTTTTCCTCCTTTGCTCGTCAAGCCTTGAGTGAACGCGTCCAGGTACCGTGTTCCTTGTCGTTGATCAAGTGATGAGTGGAGAAGCACCACTTTTCTGGGCGCAAACCTGCTTCTGAGAACCTCTATCATCCTCTTGGTGTCGGCCTTACCTGGGTCGCCGACTATGATTACTTCGCAGGAGGGGCCGATGGCGAAGTCGAGTGCGCTCATCAGTTGAGTGCAGGCAGAAGGAGCTCTTGAAACATCATAGGCGAATGAGCTCATCAGTTGTGCCGCCTTCTGTTCGTACTGGGTCTCGCCTGTCATGTGGGCAAGGCGAATGAGGTTCAGACATGCCACTGAGTTGCCTGAGGGCAGAGCGCCGTCATATATTTCTCTGTCTCTCACAAGAGTGACGTCGGCATCATCCGGCGTGAGATACAAGCCGCCTCGCTGTTCATCCCAGAAGTGTTTCATCATCATCTCGGTTAAATCGACTGCGCGCTGCAGGTATTCATCGTCAAAGACGGTTTCGTAGAGTTCCACGAGTCCCCAGACAAAGAATGCATAATCAGCCAAGAAACCATTCACGTTGGCTTCTCCCTCACGGTAGCGATGGTACAGACGTTTTTCGGAGTCGTGCATATTATTTAGAATAAAGTCTGCGGCTCTTTTCGCCGCGTTTGCGTATTCCGGCTCGTCGAAGGCTTGAGCTGCTTTCGACAACGCCGCGATCATCAGCCCGTTCCAGTCCACCAAGATCTTGTCGTCCCTGCCTGGGCGAACACGTTTTTGCCTAGCGTCAAAAAGTGTCTTTCGGACTTGGTCTAGGCGCTTCTCAACATCCTGCAGAGAATTGTGCGTGTCGATGGCGATTTGGGTGGGCGACTTCTCCAGGTGGAGTGTGTTGTTTCCAGTTCTTTTCCCGGTCATTGCATCTTCAAAGTTGCCGTCTTTCTCAACGTCAAAAACCTTTATCGCGAACTCCGCTTCCTCTGCGGGTAACAGCTGCCTGATTTCTTCTTCGGCCCACAGGTAGAACTTTCCTTCCTCTCCCTCGCTGTCGGCGTCTTCCGCTGAGTAGAATCCGCCGGCGAGGTCGGTCATGTCTCTTAGTACGTAAGTGATTGTTTCTCGGGCGGTCTGCTTGAACTCTTCATCTCCGGTGGCTTGATACGCTTCTGCATAGGCCAAGGTGAGCATTGCTTGGTCGTAGAGCATCTTTTCAAAGTGCGGTACAAACCATTTTGCATCTGTGGAGTACCTGTGAAAGCCGAAACCCAACTGGTCGTATATTCCGCCCAGCCTCATTTTTTTCAGGGTTCTATCTACCATTTCGAGAGCTTCTCTGTCAGAGGTTCTCTTCCAGTAACGAAGAAGGAAGGTGAGGTTGTGGGGAGAGGGGAATTTCGGCGCGTTCCCGAAGCCGCCGTTGCTCAGGTCGAAGCTTTGCGAAAGTTGAAAGTACGCCTCATCCATGGTTGAGGCCCCAAGCTCTTCGGCGACGTATGTTTCATGCGAGCCCTTCTCGGTTTCCTGAAGGAATTCGGTGATTTTCACGGCCTGCTCGAGCAGGTCGTTCCTGTGGGATGTCCACAGATCCTGTATTTTCGGGATGAGTTCTTTCATGCCGACTTGGCCGAACCTGCTTTCCTTGGGTATGTAAGTTGTTGCGAAGAAGGGTTTCCTGTCGGGTGTCATGATTATGTGAAGAGGCCATCCGCCGCTGCCGGTTAGTTGCTGACAGACTTTCATATAGACGCTGTCTAAGTCTGGCCTCTCTTCGCGGTCCACCTTGATGCAGATGAAGGCGTCGTTCAGTAGCTCTGCCACTTCGGCGTCTTCGAACGATTCTTTCTCCATAACGTGGCACCAGTGGCAGGTTGAGTAGCCTATTGAAAGGAAGATGGGTTTGTCCTCGTTCTTGGCTTTTTTGAAGGCTTCGGGGCTCCATGGGTACCAGTTTACGGGGTTGTGAGCGTGTTGCAGCAGGCAGGGACTCTTCTCGAATATCAGTCTGTTGGGCTTCCCGTTTGACTCAGGCTGCATTCTCCAATCAACCCTTCCTACTGTTTCTTGGCGCAGGTTAAAACTAGTTTCGTTGACGAGCTAATCAAGGCGAGGCTGACCGTGCGTGCTAGCGCTAACTCCCTGAATCCGCATGTCCAGTCATGAGCGTTGTATAAGATCGAACAAATTGCCATAAAGGTCCTCAAAAAACGCGGGCGCTACTTGCGTGGCGGTCTGTATTTCTTTTTACTGAGAATCATCGCAACCAAAGTTGAAAGCATAAAAAGTGTCAGAATCGCATAATCCTGAAACTCTGGGACGGCGCTCGTCCACCATTGATCCACGGTCGTTGGGTCGAAAGCGGTAGGCCCAGTTGTGACACCTCCTGTTGCGATTGTGGCAGTTTGGTTCGCCCCAACCGTAAAGGTGTTGTTTCCTGTTAGGTCTGAAACTTGAACTGTGCCGTTAAATGTGTATAGGGTGGTTTCAGACGAGTTTCCGACTAGTTCAAAATCGGTGTCAGTAATAGTAAACATAGTATTCATTTGATCCATCTCTAGGACCAGTGGGTTATGAGACTGTGAAGAAGAGAAGTGCATAATGCCCATATAGGGTCCGGTGATTGAGTTTGTTGCTACGGTGCAGCTAACAATGTCTTTGGCCGTCAGCAGCACGACTACGCCTTCTCGAAACACGATTCCAAACATCGGTACTGAAATTGGATAGGGGCTATTCGGCGCGTAATAGTCTATTTTGAGGGAGTTCGTGGTGACCGCCGCGCCGGTTCCGGCTTTTATTGCGTCAGCCGGGTGAATCACCATATTGTTTTCAGCGGGTATCCACGGACCAGACGCTCCTCGCTGCACGGAGATGTCTCCATTCAATTGGCTAATGACAAACGTTCCCGTCAGGCCTTCTTTTGCTTCGATAACGCTTTGGCAGTGATCAACCAGCATGTGAATCATTTGTTGCAGTTGGGCTCCACCAGTGAATCCATTTCCATGTGCGGTCACAGTGTAGACATAGTGAGCGTCATATTGGGCTAGCGCTTTTCCGTCTCCATATGGCGGAATCGGCGAGGTTTCGGCGTGCATGAAAATCAGGGTCCTGTACGTTGCCCCTTGAAAGTCCGATTCGATAACGGTGTTTGTTGGCTCGTTTTTGACTGCCTGCTCAATGGTTGACGTGTAAAGTTGATTAACTGTATTCTGGAAAAATGCGCTAGCGTTTCCTGGATCATTGAAATACAGCAAGTCGAACGTGGCGTCAATCTGATAATCGTTTGCCCTGTCCACGATTATCTCGTATGATGGAGAGAACTCCACTCCTCCGCCTTTCGCTTGGCTAATAGTGTAGGGGAAAATGGGGGTGTGGGTGAGATAAAGACCCAAGCTTGGGATGAGTGCATCTTCGCTGATGAAAACAGGTGTGTTCTGAGCAAGAACTTTTGGGCAAATAACGATAAGTGGACTAACGAGCAGGAGAACAATCAGCGCGCCGTAAAGAAACATTTTCGAATTATTGACCATTTGGTTGACCCTCGAATTATTGGCCATTTAGATAGTTGTAGGGAAAATGGAAAGGCATGGCTCTCCTTCTCCCGCAATAAGAGAATGGGTAGGTCAACCTTTTAATACTTTTCATATACCGATATGGCACGCAGTCCCTCCCGTAGCGCGTGCGCTATTTAGAAGTAAGCAGCTCAAAGCTGCCTTTAGGCGCCTAGGCGTTTGGTGTTGTTTGATGTCGCATTCTTGATTTCGGCATAACGAAAACAGTCAATGAGGTGGTCGTTGACTAAACCGACGGCTTGCATGAAGGCGTAGCATATGGTCGGTCCTACGAATTTGAATCCCCTCTTTTTCATTTCCTTGCTCATGGTTTTTGATTCTTCGGTTTCTGCGGGCATGATTGAGAAGTCTGTGAAGGCGTTGTTGAGTGTTTTGCCTCGAACGAACTTCCAGACGAATGCGTCGAAAGAACCGAATTCTTTCTGAACCTCTTTAAGTCGAATGGCATTACCAATTGTGGCTAAAATCTTGGCTCTATTTCGGATCACATTGGGATTGGCCATGAGACGTTTCACGTCTTCATCATTGTACCCTACTATCTTCTCAGGGTTGAAATTGTCGAAAGCCTTTCTCAGGGCTTCTCTTCTTCTGAGTATCAGCTCCCACGTTAGACCCGCTTGGAAGCCTTCTAACGTAAGAAACTCAAACAGTGTCCGGTCATCATGAACAGGAACACCCCATTCCTCATCATGATACTTGATGTAGAGAGGGTTGCCGGTATTCCAGCATCTCTTCAACTTACTTTTCATATTCTATGATTGCTAAGCTACAGATTTAAGTCTCTCTCAAATCGTCTCTCGCTGCACGCGCCCCTCGAGAAGGCTAAGAAGATGCATTCTGGCCCGTTTCGCACGCCCAATAACGTGGGCCAAAATCAGTAAGAAAGGGAACCATAAGAAGATAGTCTTTTCTAGCGCGTGCTACATAGTCACGTCAAACGAGCGCGCGCTTCTCTGTTCTTTTTCGCCGCAGGGCATACCGCGCCACTGAATTGACACTTACATGTCAATTTGCCACGTAAATGCCTGTCACAGACTGTTTTGTTGCGGAACAATGTTTCAAAAGACTTATATTCAAACTGCAAAGAAACACACACCAGGAATCATATTGAGCACGCAGAGAGACTTGCGCATACGAAACCGAACAATTCTCCTACTATTTTTGCCAACCACACTCTTCCTGTTCGCAGCCGGCTGGCTACTCTACTGTTTCGGCGACAGAAGCCAAACACGCCCACCGCAAAGAAAACAAGCCCAAACCCAAGACGACGGGATACAAATCCACGTTGCCACAATCGGAGAATCACAACAATACAACGAGTAAAACAAAAAACAACATTCCCTCACTCGTCAGCCGCGCGCGCAGATTCAAGAGCTGATCTCTCTATCTTCTGTTGACTGCTTTTGACAGTAAGATCTGAATAGATTATATCTCTGGAGGCGTGGCCAACCGGTCTTTGCGTAGATTAGTTTTTCTGGATTGTTCCTCAGCCAGTTCATCATGTGGAAGAAGCTTTTCGCCTTTTTCTCATCTCTCTCTTTCACAGGCTCGTAACCCAGGTTTCTAATTTCGTCTAGGTATGCTATTTCCGTTAGCCTCTGCGGTTCGCCCGTGACTGTGATTCTGTCAATTTGGTTGTCGCCATACATCTCTCTTAAACCGTTTACCGCTTCGTCGAAGATGTAGCCTCTGCAGATTTGAATTCGTTCGTCTTTTTTGAGCCCGAGTTTGCCCAATAGGTGAAACACGACTGTCGAAGCCTCCTTCAGATACTCTTTTGATCGAAATCGCGGATACCTGAAATACTTGACATCCAAGACATCATACCTGAATTCTTGAGTCTCGCAGCGAAAGGCACCTATGACCACACCAAAAAGCAGGTCACCTATGCCAGCATCATCAACAACTATCGTCAGTTAACGCCATCCCCCTTTTGTAACAGATAAATGAACCATAGCGCATTCACAAAAACGCCTCGCATGTGTCTTATATTGTTTGTTTCTCGGATTTCTTATCACTCATGCATGTGATGCACGCGTGAAACTTTGTAAGCCCGCACTGGGTGTTTTCTCTGTTACTGGTGAAGGGCGGTCATGAGTTTTTCGATGATGTTTAGGATCAGGTTGATTGGGGGTTGTATGGGTTTGAGTTCGCGGGTCATTTCTCTCAGGTTGTTTATGTCTGATTGGTTAATGGCTCGTGTCAGCACTATGCTCAGCAGGAACACGAGTAGGAATGCTGCTAGGCCTATGATTAGGTTTATCCAGCTGCTAAAGTTTAGCTGCAAAAGCAGCGCGTAGGTTGCTCCGGCAGCTATGGCTGAGGAAAGGAGTATTTTGGCCGATGACGCCCAATCTACAGTGACAGTGTAGTGTCTTCTTACCCAGAAGAGGCCTGTGATTAGGCCTGGAATTCCGGCTGTGAGCGTCGTTGCTATTAGGCCTGGGATTCCAAATCGCGGGATGAGTATCAAGCTGAGGGCGAGTCCTGTGGCCACGTTGATTAGGGTTAGTTTTAGGTAGAGTCTGGTTTCTCCCTGGCCGTTTATGAGGTTGCCGAGGCTGAGATTTCCGAAGGCCACGTACAAATAGCCGATGGCGAGTAATGCGAGGAAAAGTGGCGCCTGAGCGTAATTGTCGCCGAACAGTGTGAAGACTGCGGGTTGAGCTAATACGATGATAGCGGTTGCGGTTGGCACGACTAGAAGCGCGGCGTATTTTACTGAGTATTGGAACACGTTTTGCAGGGTTTCTTTTTCTTTTTGCGGGTCAAGTTTTGAGAAGGCGGGGAAGAGCATGGTCGTTATGGGCGTCACGAAAAACGTGATTAAGACGACGAATTTATTGGCCACCGAGTAGTTGCCAATTAACAAATCCGACGCATAGATTACTATAAGAAAATTGTAGAATTGTGTTAGAAAGCCACTCAAAATGCTTGAAATGGATAATGGTAAACCATATTTGAACATGAATTTTACGTTTTCGGCTAGGCTTAGTTTGTATTCGCCGTTGTTTGGTTTTGGCAGATTCCTGTAGATTGTCCACATGAGCAGAACGCCGATTAGGCCGGCGATTAGGGTGGCTACGGTGGCTCCGACTACTGCGCCATGGACGCCGAATCCTAGAATCACTAGAGCGGGAACAAGCACGGTCTTGATTATTGATTGGCACACTATTGTGATGCTGTTTGGTACCATTTTTTCCATGCCGGTGAAGACGGCTTGTGCGGCCGTCATGAGCGCACCCGTCAGGATTGTGAAGGAGGCGACCTGTATCAGGAGCGCAATCGTAGGGCGGTGAAATACTGTGGTTGCCAAGAATCCTGACAGTGAGAACGAGAGCACGGAGAGAGCTAGGCCCAGGGACGTTTCGAAGACGAGCCCAGCGACCAGAATGTTTTTTATGTTTGCCGGTTTGTTTTCCCCGCGGTACTGGGCTGTGTACTTGATCATCGCCGAGTTGATGCCCCAATCCCGGAACGTTGCGATGAGGTTTGGAGCGGTTAATGCTATCGTGTAAAGGCCTAATCCTGTCGGTCCCAGCACCCGAGCGAAAACGATTACACCAACTGCCGAAATGACCGCTGAAACGGCTAAGCCCCAGAAAAGGTGAAACCCGCCCCGGGCTGAAACTTTAGCCATCTCCGCAGCCTTACTCACCAGTCTTCCCCACCGTCACCTTCGACTTTTCGAGTTGCCAAATGTTTAGGCGACAGGTGTTTATCAGTTTCGGCAAGATTCGCAGACTAAGCGACTTTGTTCTCAGTGCGCGCGCTGCTAATTCAATTATGCTGAAACGCGTTTTCCATCATAGTCCTTCGAAGTCGCTCCCCTTTTTCACTTGTAATGTCAGATGTAATCTGTAAATGTAACAAACCATGGAGAAAAACAGGCTGGAAGGCTGTTCAGAGTGGACTCGGCCCTTTTATTTGTAATGTCAGATGTAATTTTCAATGTATGAGTCAGGGACCGTAGGCACGGTTCCCGTGCTACAAAGCCAGAATGGTTAGGGTCTGGCAGATTTGGTTCGCTGTTGCCGTCTACGTCTGTGTTCAGGTTTCATTTGCTTTCGCCTGGGCGGGAACTGTTCTCTGGAATTTTCCAACTCAGACGCTTGTATCTCGTCTTCAATCAGTACCTGAGCTACTTTGATCAGCGTTTTCGGGCTCTGTCTTTTCTGTCATTCTTGAGTTTTTCTCGGATTTGACGTATCTTCTTTAACATTTCTTGCGCTTGTTCAACGCCCATGTCGCGACCTGCAACCTGTTTCTTAATATCTCCGATTCTTTCCGAGATATTTGCCTTTGCTGGCTCGGTCACGGGCTTCTCTGCCGTTTTTTTCTTACTGTCTATCCTGTCCGCCCGTCTCCGAAGCCTAAACATAAGAGTTTCCTCGATGTCTCTGCGCAACTGTGGGTCCACAACGTCTTTTAAGACCTGCAGTAGCATCGGTTCTACTGCACCTTCGCTCTCATCCGTCACATGGATCCAGGTTTTCCCGTTCATGTACCAGTTGAGCAGCACGCGGGCATAGGCTTCCAAGCTTTCGATTCTTTCCTTAACCATCAGCTGCATCATGTTCACAACGGCCAAGGGCGAGCCGTTCCGCAGGACAAGTCCAAGAAACTCTACTATGGCCTTAGACGGGCGCAGCTTTTCACGCTTGCAAAGACTCCGGTAGGCGCTCCAGAGATCAGAATCAATCACCAAGCCTGTCTGTTTTTTCATTTTATTTGTCCCCCAGAGGCTTGCCAGAAAAGATAGACTTTGGTCTGCAAAAGAAAACCGCAAATCTTGATGAGTCCTGCAAGCTTCAAGACGCCCGCAGCCCTAACCGCTTTCTTGTAATCTTCCTTGTGCCCGAATGGAAGATCACTGTTGAAATACTTCAAGAAGCGCACGTGCCCGCCTCTAGCGAAGGCCTCCCTAACTGTCTCCAGGTCCCTACTGCTGAGCTCTCGAAGGACATCACAAACATAACGTTCGCTTCCGAGCAGCTGAACCTTAAATCCGACCTCTTCAAGCACCTTTACAATTCTTAAGACGTCTTTCGACGGCTGCTGCTCGGCTATCTTCCGCATGCCAGCGCGCTCGGCGAAGGGATTGTATTTGGCCATAACCGCTGGCAACTCAACACACTCCGTGCCGGCGAGAAGCAAAGTTTCGCGGACAAGTCGGCAGCCGAGGCCCATGGTCCGATACTTGGGGTGCACAACAACTCGGCTGATAATGCTCAGCTTCAGGTTCAGCTCCTTCATGCTCATTTTTGGCAAGACCATTCTTCGCCCGTAGGCTTCAGGCGGTGGGTAACAGTAAACTATCACGCCGCACAGCTCCTCACCGCGTTTCAAGCAGAAAATCCTGCGAACCGCACCCGCCCTGTGACTGCGATAGTCGTCAGAGTCTATCTATCAATTGAACAGAAGAAGCTTCTCGAAAGAATGTGCAAAACCCTGGGAATCGACGAAAGTGAAGCCCTCCGTGAAGCCTTCATGGACTATGCCAAATCAATAAGCCTGATAACAGAGAAAGTTCACGGAAAAATCTAGACACCATAGCGCGCACCAAACAGCTTTACGCAAGATACCCTACATTTCAGCGCGCATGAGTGTCCCTAAACTTCTTCTTAAGGAACTGGGCCAACATCTGCTCTGACCTCAAACGAGCGCGCGCGAGTTTGAGCTTGCCCTTTGAATAGGAGAGTGTACTCCTCCTCTTAAACATCAAAAAAGGGAATAATGGAAGGAACACTGTTTACCACTTATGGAATATTGGCTACTGCACTGAAAGTCCAGTCTCCATTACCACCTACCGTGTATGTCACTTCCGCAAAGCCAGTGAGGTTAGTCGTAGCTGGATTTACGTTAAAACTGCCAGGTGCACCGCTAATTGTTGTGTCAAAGAATGTGACGGAAATACCTGAAATCGGAGTAGTGCCATTAGTGACCAGTGCATCCAACGTTATGACGCTGCCAGACACACTCTCAGTAAGGGTGACATTATAATTCAGGACTACTTCTACCGTGTTGCTGGTAACCGTGAACGCAGCATATGCAGCAAGACTTCCTCCAGCTATGCAAAGCAGCAAGGCAACAACCAATAAGCTCTTTTTGGCCATTTTCAACATTTCTTCTCACCTCCGCCTTTGTCCTTTTCTCCTGTTCAGTTCGTAACGTGAACTGCGCGGTCATGAAAATGACTATTATTTCTTATCTTGTCGTTCACGGTATAGGTTGCGATAAACCAGTAATTGCCGTTGCTCGGTACTGACCAACAGAAAGTCGCTGTACCATCGTGCCCAGTGACGCTGTGGCCGATTTCTTTCAGGATGCGGCCAGCAGAAGTGCAGGTGTAAAAGCAGATTAGGGCTCCTGCAACGTCTTCTTTATCATAAGACGTGCGTCCCCTTTCATTTCGTTCTCCCGTAACCGTAAGACAAGCTGTCAGAGTGATTGCGCTGAAATGCTGTTTTGCACAGAGAGAGAGGCTGTATCGTTTGCCACTGTCAACCGTGGCCTGCACCAAGAAAGTAGTGCCAAGCACCACCAGAACGATAAGTCCGATTAATATTACCTTCTTATATTCAACTTTCATGAAGCTAATTTTCCGATTTTGAGTACTCAAAGTACACTAGTCTCCCTAACGCGCGCTTCCTACTCCTCCCCTTCATCGGGCTATCCTGCACGCAGCATACGGATAGAACGGGCAAGCGTCAACTATCAACTTCAAGGGCCAGAGCGTGCCAACTTCGGGGGCTGCGTGCAATTCTCTGGTGGGCAGACGCGGGGTTGTTTGATTGCTCCCATAGTGGTTCATGCTCCAGCCGATCATCCAGACGACGGACAGTATTGGCAGAAGAAGAACCGTGAAGAAGGCACGTGCACATACTCTTAGCCTGTTGGCCAGCGCATTGCGGCATATCATGGTTGTTCGCTACTTGCTGTGGCCAAGTTTCCATTTAAAGGTGCAAGAACCGTGAGGTTAGAACCTGCTCGTCCTTCAACCTTTAAATAGGTAGGGGGAAGCTGTGACTTTTGTGATAGCGATATTCAGGTTTCTAGAAGACGGCGCCTGGCACAGCCTCAAACACATAGCTTCGAAAACGGGTGTTCCAATCGAGGATTTGAGCGATTACTGTGCGGCTTTATCCAAGCACGAAGTCGTCGAGTACGATGCCGACTCCCGCAGGGTCAGGATTGGACGCGAATTAATCAATATGAAGGCTGCGCTGAGTGCGCATGATCGCGTCGTGGGAAAATGGTCCAGGATGGGAGCCGGAACGGTGATTGTCCCGCCGCAGAAAGGCTTCCAGATCCAAGGCATCTCTATGCAGAACATGACGGAGCAGGACCTGAAGATAGAGTTCACGTTCAAAGTGAAACCTATCGAAATCGTGATATCAACGGTCTAGCCGACGCTTCATTCTTGCGGCTCAGCTTCTGCATGTTAACAAAGTTGGCCAGAAAACTCTTCCCCTGCTCCGTCGTGCTGTAAACAATCTTCATCTCGTTCCCGTATCCTCCGCCGCACACGACGCTCAAAGAAAGGTAGCGCATGCCCAGAAGCATGCTCACGTACTTGTTCAGCCGAGTGAAGTTCAAATTCGCCTTGTAGACAACACTTGTCTTGACCGCCCCGTCCAGACAATTCTCTAGGATATCGCAGATGATTTCAACCTCACTTCTTCGATGGGCACCCAACCTGAACACCATTAAATCTGCCAAAATTATATGCACTACCAGCTGCTCCAAACACTATTAAAAGCTTCGAAACAGTTAAATAAAAGAGAAACAAGGGCAAGAGGGCGCCCTATTTTAATCCATGTGTCTTCCCCACTCTCTCGCTTCTGATTCAGCGCTCGCTTTCGCGATTCGTCCCCGCGCGCGCTATACTTCCAGTCACGATATATATGCTGTTTCAGAATAAGAGCCATATGTAGTAGCAAGAAAGGTGTCTTCAGACATCGAGGAATTTCCCATGATTCACAGAAAGGTCGTATTTCTTCTTCTGCCCGTGATATGCCTATCCATCTTGGGTTTTGTGCGGTTTGAGGCGAAAGCAAGCTCGACTACTATAAGGGTTCCCCAAGACTACCCGACTATACAACAAGCCATAAATCATGCCAACCCAGGAGACACAGTGAGCGTATCCGCAGGAACATACTACGAGAGCCTCACCATAGACAAAAACCTGGCGTTGACAGGGGAAAACAGAGAAAACACCGTTCTGAACGGAATGGGCGGAGATTATGGTATCCAGGCGATCTCTGTAAACGTTGTCATAACTGGTTTCAAAATTCTGAACGCAACTACCGGAATTTACGTAGAGCAAAGCTACGGAAGCATAATCTCTCACAACGATATCACGGCCAGCCAAACTGGAATATGGCTTCACTATTCCAACAGTAGCACGGTTTCAGACAACGTCGTGCATGACGTTGCGTGGAGTGGAATCGTCTTCTGCGGCGGTTCCAGCGAAAACACGATTACCCTCAATGACGTGACAAACTGTGGAAACGGGATAGTTCTGAGCGGCGAAGGCAACTCCATCTTCCACAACAACTTTGTCAACAACCAGAACCAAGTCGATTTTATCACATCAAACAATAACAGTTGGGATGATGGGAGCAGGGGTAACTACTGGAGCGACTATCTGACGAAGTATCCGAACGCGGCGGAAGTTGACAGCTCAGGTGTCTGGAACACACCTTATGTAATCGACACGAACAATGTTGACCATTATCCATTGATTTTGGATCCTATAGCGCCAACATACTACACTCTGACCATACAGACAACACCTTGTAGTGGATGGGCAACTGATTATGGAACAACAACCCCAAGCGGTGTCAACACTTATCCTAGTGGAAGTATGGTAGAAGTAATAGCACATCCAAGTCCAGGATGGTATTTCGACTCATGGATATTAGACAGTGAGTATGATGTTACTACACAAGGAAATACAATCACAATAACAATGAACAGCGACCACGTTCTATGGGCAATATTCAATCCTATACAGTCTCCACAGCCACCACCAACACCACCACCAACACCACCGCCAGTAATACCGCCACCACCAACAACTAATGTTACTTTGACCGTGCTAAAGTTCTGCTTTAAACCAGTAACATACCCATACGGAGACATAAGCCCCGATGTTGGAACATACACAGTGCCAGTAGGAACTAACATGACCTTCACAGCCATCGACAATGCACCACCATGGAAGTTCTATTCTTGGAACTTCAATGGGCAAGAAATCTTTGGAAACACTATAACTGTGACCGTAACCACAGACTCTACCCTATATGCTATGTTCATGTTGTCACCTACATCTCCCCTGCATGCTCATCTGCAGGCTATATCCCCACCGAGACCTTTGGGACAGGGCTACGCCATACCCATATAGCGCGCGATTCGTATCGGTCTCTCATTAATGCGCGCGCTACTATGTTTGAACTCGATGCACCGATAACTCAACAAGACCTTTATCTCTATTTTTAACCTACGCAACAGCGTTCCACGCCAAGAATACTGAATTTCAGTCTCTCATCTTTAACGCAAGACTATATATGCATAACAATGTCAGTTTGTATGAGAAAGGTGCTTACACATGACTGGAAATAGTATTCTTTTTCTAAGCTGGCAGGGGGGCTTGGGTCATATTACTAGAGATCTAGCCATCGTGAAGGAACTACACCGTCAAAACCCGAAAATAAGAGTATCTTGGATGGCTCATCCTCTTGCGAGCCAGCTAATCCAACAAGCTGGAGAAACACTTCTGCCTGAATCCGAACTTGGCGCCGATTATAATCTAGTTGGCGCTCAAATCATCAATAACTTCAAACTGGATCTGGTGAAATACTCTAAACTGGGACGGACACCTCAGAATCGCAACATCGACCTGTTCAGACAGGTAATCGCCAAATATGATTTTGACCTCGTTATCGGAGACGAATCCTATGAGATCGCCAAGGCCCTGTTCAAGGGTCAAATTCAACTGAAACCAAGGATGGTAATGATTGAAGATTTTGTCGGAGCAGAGGCTATGACGGGAAATCCCCTAGAAAAGATAGGTGTATACCAACGCAACCGCTTTTTTGCCAAGGACCTCCATCGAATACCAGCTTCACGTTTAACGCATTTCTTCGTCGGAGAATTGGAAGACATCCCAGACAAAAGATTCGGCTTCTTTCTCCCAAACCGACGTGAATTCGCTAGGCAACGCTACCAATTCTTAGGGTATATCATCCGCTTCAACCCAGCAGAATATACCGACAAAGCCAAAATCAGGAAGAAACTGGGATATGGAACGCAGCCTCTAGTCATCTGCGCCACAGGAGGCACATGTGCTGGCAAGGAGATGCTTGAGACATGCGGGAAAGCCTACACCATCCTGAAAAAAGATATGCCTGATCTTCATATGGTATTTGTCTGTGGGGAACTCTTCGGGTTGAAACCACCTGAACTCCCACCGGGTGCTGAGGTTCACGTTTTCATACCAGACATTTACGAGCACTATGCAGCGTGCGACATGGCGGTCGTCGTGGGAGGTGGAACGACGACGGTTGAACTGACTGCTCTACGCCGTCCTTTTGTCTTCTTCCCGCTCGAGAACCAATATGACCAACAGCTCTACGTGGCTGAACGTCTCGCACGGCAGGGAGCAGGAATCAAGATGAGATATTTCGAGACAACGCCCGAATCTCTCGCCAATACAATACGAACTAACATCGGCAAAGAGGTGGACTGGAAGCCTATCTCCGTTGATGGAGCACAAAAGGCAGCTAGATTAATCAACGGTTTTCTAACATCCACAACATACTAGAATCGTTCAAGAGCGCGCGCGACGCTGCGCTCAAACAGAAAAGGGAGACTTCAGTACGAACTGGAGTCTAAGAATGGTAACTCGGCCGCTATTTGTTTAGCCAGCCTTTTCCGCCTTTCTTCAATTGTTGCCCGTCGCCGTGTTTGGGCTCGCTCTTCGTTGCCGTTCTTGCCCTGGTGTGAGCCACCTTCTTGAGTTCTGTTCGAATGAATTTTCCCCAACCGCCCACGGCGGGCTCGGGTGAGCACGCCTTGCCCTGGGCTCTCCAGTACTCAACTATGTCGGGGAAACTGGGAACCTTCGCCCCTCTGCTTGCAAAGATGACGTGGCCGCGATCAGCGAGGACGAGCGGGTAGTCGTGAGCTGCGACTCCTTCAGCCCTGACCCTGTCGTCAAACCGTTCGCTCCACAAGTTGTTCCACTCCTCCTTCAATCTTCTTCTGAACTCGTCCCTTTCCGCACGTTTCTCCGCTTCCACCATCGACTCCTCCGAAATGAGCCGCCAGGATCACGCGGGTTTGTCATTCGACTGCCCACACTCGACGGCCGCAAGTTTTCTTCAAGGACTCAGCAACTAACGGTACAAACAGCAATTGACTGTTCCGCGCAGATTTAAGACTTATAGAACTTGCTTATAGAAGATACTTCTAGCGCACGCGCTAACCCTGTTTGAATTGTCGCTGTGTTTCGTTGAGGAAATCGAATCCTATGAGTTGAATCTGGCTTCGACACTTGTTGCATCGTAAGATTACTCTTTCCAAAGAGCCTCCCTCAATCACCGTCTCCACAATCGTGTAGACTTTGGCTGTTTCATCATCAGGGGACATCTCGGTGCCGCATTTCGGACACCTGAATTCTCCTCCTCCGCTTATTCTGGTCAAGTCAATCGTGTGGCACCTGATTCTCTGCAACTTCTATCCATCCTACCTTCATGCTTTGTTGCTGTCTTTCTCAAACCGAAATCAGTGTGAAAAAGCCCTCTGAAACGTGTTTTGAACGGCATAATATATAGGGTTTATGCGTAACTTTCCTCTATAAGATAATATCACAAAGCATCCGATGTTGAAATCGCAAGGGGGTCTTGAATTTGTTCTTCCTTGGGCACATGGCTTGGGGATACGATTGGGCAGCGATGTCTAGTGGCAAGGGTGGTGGAAAGCTGTTCGTGCCAGCCGTCCTCATGCTGGGGGTCTTGCCTGACATCGACCTTTTCTTTTCGCGGTTGGGTGTTGTGCATCACACGTTTACGCATTCATTGTTCTTCTGGCTGGTCATATTTGCGCCTTTCCTGGTGGTTTACCGCCGAAGGTCGATTCCCTATCTTGCGGCTGTGGTTCAGCACTTTGCGTTCGGAGACTTGCTGGTGGGAAAGGTGATGATCCTCTGGCCTTTCAGCTCGTCATATTTCGGCCTCAACTTCGCCATGGCCTCCGTCCTCGACGTCGCCCTCGAAACAGCCGGTCTGTTACTGGCTGCAGGAATAGTCTACTACAACGGAGACCTGAGAAGGCTGCTGTCCGTTGACGCTCGCAACATTCCAATGGTTCTTCCTTTCTTGGCACTGCTGGCATCAATGCTGTTCTTCACAGTCGACTGGCCCATCATTCCACTAATCGCCAACATCTTTTCCCGTAAACTGCTCACGATCATAGTCCTGGACCACATAATCCTAATCATATTCCTAGCCGTCTCCACAGCACAAGGGCTGCGCGTGCGTAAGAGCAGGTCGCATGAGCTCGAGATCTGAAGCCTTGCATGGTTCAGCGAATTTTCCACACTTTAGGGCTGCCTGCTCACCTGCAACTCTGCCTGATTGGCCAGCGCGCGCTTGATGAAAGCGCCTCTTCAGGGCGTAATTGTTATGTTCACTTGATCAGAGAACCCCTGGATACTGTTCGGGCTGTCGACATGAACATAGTACTGTCCTGTTCCATTGACGGCTTGCCACGTTAACGTTTTCTGAATGGACTGTCTAGGTCCAACTGAGTTACTGAAGTTAACAAGCTCGTCCAGGAACACGTATTGGTGAGGTATGCTGCCATTAGTCACTGCAATTTCAAGCGTGCTCGATGGACTGTAATATGAGTCTAAGGCTTTTGCGAAGTAGGCGTTGTTAGTTAATGTTGTGGTGATCGTCACATTTTCGCCAAGCCTGTAAATGATCTTGTCTGTAGTTACCGTGAGACTCCAGTTGGGAACTGCCGCTAGGATCACAGATATTGGCGAAGCAAACGCTAGGAACACGATAAAAAAGAGGGCTATGAGCTTCTTGAACTTCCTATCTTGATAGGATTTTTCCGCTTTCGTCCAGAAAAGGTAGACCCCTATCAAATAAACTGGAGACATATACAAAAGGAGGTAGACAGGCAGATTTGTCAGATCGTTCATGAAGGACACGAATGCGATGGACATGTATAAAAAAATGATGAAGACACCTACTAGGACAAAAGTGAGCATAGGGCCTCTCATGCCTTACCGCGCCCTACGTAACAAATCCGGCACTACAACCTATTAAGATATCGGTTTTAGCAATTATTAGTTTCACCCATAGGTCCCAAGCGCGCGCTCTTTTGAAGCAGCTTTGGATTTTTCTTTTTCTCACTCAATGCGACTGACTTTTAAGTACGAGACCAACTAAGACGTATTGGGGAGTCTCCGTGAAAGATGTTGAATTCATGCTCGTTTCTGAACTTGTCAAGAACAGTCAAACAAGCGGTGGAGAACTGGCAATGCAAGCGTGTGGCTCCCAGCCAACTGTTTCAAAGATTAGATCCTCGCACCCTACGAGCGTGGAGAATCTTGAAGAAGAATGGAAACGATGATCAGGTGTTTGAATGGATCGAAAAACCCTCGCAGAAGCCTACATGGTAGCTGCCCTGTTCCTGATAGCCTTCGGAATATTGATCGCCCTTTTCGGCGCGTTCTCGCAGGGCTTTTCAGTCACTCCCAGCCAGCCTGATCGGCCTATTGTCACCTTGTTTGGTTGCGTTCTCGCTGCAGTAGGATTCTCCCTTGTCATTCTAACAATACACAATTACAGAGATGATCTGTGAACCCGTAGCGCGCGCGATATTTTGAATTAGCTTGTTCATTGGCCAACAAATTCCGAAACTATTTCATAATACTGCACTCGCAGGCGGCTTCAAATGCAAAAGCCTATAAGCAGTTTAACACTACCAACACGAAGGAGAAGTTCGGATGAAGAATTGGAAGTTGGTTCTAGTCCTGGGCCTTGTCATCGCCGTGCTCGTAGCAGTGCCCGTGATGAGTGCCGCCTATAATCAGAGTCAGGCTGCCAGAACAATTCATAGCTTTGGCACAATTCTGCCTCATTCATGAGAAGTCTTCAAGACTTGGTCCTCGCTTCACAGAAGCCCTGCGTGACAGGAGGGGGGCTTCCCGTCGCGCGCGCTCCAAAAGAAGAGAAATCAAATATTGTGTTTGGGCGCTTGCAAAAAACAAGTTTTGTCGCAAATCCTATCAGGGAAAAGAACCAATCGAAAAATGCGCGCGCTAGGTTAGAGCCCACGTTTGAACTCACGCGCGCGTTTGGCGCTCGCTAGGCTGTTCTCTTTGCTCCGCAGTTTGGACATGTGGTTTCTGTCTGAGGCATTAGGGCGCCGCAAAACTTGCACGGGATCATTACAATTTCTCGGAGGATCTCTTTTTCTCTCACTATAGGCGACGCACTCGGCGAACTCACCTGGATCTCTGTTGTCGGGCCAGTCACGTCTGGTCTCCCTTCGATGCCAATTACTCCCTTGATCGTCCAAGTTACATTTGAATCGATGCTCATGAAGGTGGGTCTTCCGCCCGCTGGAATGCTAACCTTGCATGGAATCGTCTGAGAGAATCCGCTTGTTATATGCATGGGACCAGCGAATGCTGGTTTTGCAGAATACAGAGTCGCAGACTCATTAACCTCTCTCATGACCTGACGGTTAACTGCTGGGTCGTTCACGTACTTCATCCTCTTGGCTTTTTCCACACATTCAATTTCGCACCTGACTTCTTTGGCGTCAAACTCTTCCTCCGAAGTCACCGACAGCGTACCTTCGGCCATCTCACCTAATTCGAAAGTGTTCTTGGTGAGTTGCAAGGAAACTCTGGCCTCGGGCGACTTGAGTTTATCCTTGAATTTCTTGAAAAGGGACATGTCATCAATCCCTGTTGCACAATCTGGCTGGATCCTATATCTGGGCTATATGAATATAATGTACGTGTTCAGATTAAACACTTTCATTCGCGCGCGCTAAAAAATCGTACGACATCAGTGGAGAACCTCAGAAATAGTTCCTCAGCTTGTATCGATGGCTATTCTTTAAGTCCATTCATTCGACCATCATTCGTCGTTAGTTTGGGTTTGGGATAAAAGCGCGCGCGCCTAAACGAGTTGGCAACCTAGGATCGTCAGATTGTCCTAGGGTGTCCCTATGCGCATTAAAGTTCCTTCTAAAAAGGTACGTGAGAGGTTTCTTTTAATCTACGAGCTTGAGGGCCGTCAAAAAGCGGTCAACTTTCTAACGAAGTATTGTGAGGCAGCGCGCGCGATTTTAGAGATCTCTTGCAGTTCTCCATTTTTTCTTCTCTTGAAGAGGAGGCAGGCTACTTATTTAGGCCTCGATTGCGCAGGCGTTCATGTTCCCAAGCCTCGAAGTTCACCGGAGGGTTGACGAGTTCGCTGTCGTGCTTCCGCTCAAGTCTTGCTACGCCGTTTGGGCATCCTGTGGCGCATAAGCCGCAGCCAATACACTTCTTACGATTTACAACCGAGACTCCGTCCTTTTCGAAGATGGCGTTTACTTGGCATCTCTTTCTGCATATTCCACATCCCACGCATTCGTCAGGGTCAATAGTTGCATAGTAGTTGGAGTACGCCACGGAATTCTCGATGCCCCAATCATTAATTCCTCTGAGTATGCCACAGCAGCAACCACAACAATTACAGACATACCCAAGCCCTTTCATCACGTTGCTCACAGTGTGCACGAGCCCCATCTCCTCCGCCTTGTCAAGAAAGGCCAGCGCTTCTTCCTTCGAAACATCATCTTGGCTTGCCGGCCTCTCGACTGAAGAGAAGCTAAGGCAAGTTCTCAGGGGGAAGTCGCATTTACGACCCATGTGATCCTGTTGCATTCGACAAATGCAGTCACCTAAGTGAAATGTCTTGGAACTGAGAAGAACCGCTTTCACGTCGTCATAAGGGAGAATCCACTCAGACTTGACTGCCTTCTGAGCTGGGATAACACGATGTAATGCCGGTTGCGGCTTCATGATTCCGACAGCTCCACCATTCGCCATATACTCTTCTACCAGATGAGCCAGCTCATGATCCATATTTTCCTTCTGTGATTCGTAAATTCCAACGATAAAAGGCGCCAACCTGAAGAATGACTCCTCACCTTCTTTATCGCTCCACAGAAGCCCCTGCTTCGCCATCTTCGTCAACAATGCTTCTGCCTCTTCAGTCGAAAGTCCAACGCGGTTTGCGATAGCCTCAACTGATTCCATACAACCGCCCAATTGACTTGCCAGTGAAGCCTCCTCAGGCGAAAATATCTTCTTCAAAAGCCTTATCTCAACATTCGAAGACGTTCTGGGAAAACCGTTCGGAAGCTTGTTCAAGGCTTCAGCAAGTCGCTCATAAACCTGATCGCTCAACATCCCACTCTCTACCAAAGCTATGTGCGCCAAACTTATTTAAAAGTGACCAATGGCTGAGAAACGCTCGGAAGGCGACCATTCATTCAACTATTAATGAGTTTGGATTCTAAATCTTTTTACAAGACAAACCTTTGAGGCTTTTCTTGTTTCTCATACTCCTCTTTCAACTTGACTAGAGCCTTCTGTACGGCATGGTTGAGGCGGAAAAAGAAAGTGGGTTTAGTAGTAGTATGTTATGGTTACGGTTTCTGTTGCGTTATCGACTGTGTTTATGTTGCCAACTCTGATTATTATGTCTGGTGGCCACGCTGGTGGTGCCGGTACATCGATCGCTCCGCCTATCGGCGCGGATATGCCCACTCTATCTTCTATTTAAGAAGCCTTCGGCACGAATGGAAAGACTGCTGTTCCATTTGTGCCCACTGTTATCGTGTTATTGTAGTTAATGCCATGTGCACTGTAGAATACTTCGACATATGTGGTGTCAGTTGTTGATGATGTAACATTGACTGAAAAGTATCCTGCATCCCACGCCAAGAAAGGTATGTCAGTGTAAGAGTCTGCTGGTTGGCTTATGGTTTGGTTATACAAAACTCTTGATTCATTGAGTAGAAGAATACTGAAAAGGAATGGATTGACGATGAATTTCATTTCAGTTGTTAGATCTGTATTTTGGTTTTGCAGATTGGTATTATTAGCCTGTGTCTGGTTAAGCAATGTCTCATTTCCGTCTAGCCATGTTTGTGCTTGATTTAACAGAGTTTCGTTTCCATTTAGCCATGTTTGCAGGTTTCCGTTTTGGTTTTGAAGATTTCCAACTTGTGAATTCAATGAATCGTAGTCAGAATTAGAGTGACTATGGCTTGACACATAACTATCATATGTAGCGTTCTTGTTATTGATTGTCATCGTGTAATATGCTATTGCTCCACCTAACCCAGAAACTAACAGAATGCAAATTATTCCTAGTGCAATAGCGACATTCTTTCCTACGATTTTCTTTGTTCCTGTTTCTGACGATTGATGAGGTGCAGTTGCTGGAATATCCTCAACCTTGGTCATTGTTGCCATTGCGGCTTCTCCAAAACTTGATAGCCTGTACTTGCCATCATCCACTTTGCTAACAAGTTCTCCTAGGTTTTCAAGGTGATATGTGAGAAAAGAGTTGGACACTCCCAGTGCTTCTAACATTTCTGAGAAGGTCATAGGGTTTTTTGAGAGCATCCTGAGAATTCTACGACGGATAGGATGTTTCAGAGATGCAAAAATAGTTTGGTATGGTTCTTCATCAGAGACGGACACGAAGTATCCCCACTACCAAGTTGACTAAACATGAACAAAACCTTTTTTGTCAACAAAACTTGTCTCAGCAAGCGTCCAAATCTTCGAAAACAACCAGTATCCAACTAATGTCAGGTCAAAAAAAGTTGACAGTCGTTTTAGCGACTTCGAACATTGGAGAACTGGGTAACTTGACTTAACAGTACCTGTCGAAAGTGCAGAACGGAAAGACTCCAGCTAATCTGTCCTTCAAGTGGTTCTTGTTAGTATTTTTGGTTCTTTCCATTCTTCTCTGAGGATGCTGTACAGACAATCGTCACACCATTTTCCTCGATTGAAACCACTCTTTCGAATTATCCCTTCTTTCGTGAACCCAACCTTTTCAAGAACCCTCTGAGAAGCGATATTACTCACATCAGTAGTGGCTTGAACACGCATCAGTTCTCTTGAAAGGAACAAATAGTCAACCATAATCATTATAGCCTCAGTACCGTAGCCTTTTCCTCTTTCACTTGTTCCGAGATAATAGTATATTTCTAAGAGTTTTCCGAACATATTGTGACCTATCTCCCCGATTTTCGTACCATCTTTTTTCTCTATGAAGAACCATTTGGTATCAGCGGTGAGGTTGTCGTATCTCTTCTCCCATTCTGTTTTGGACAACTGCCGAAGAGGACTGTATTCGCCATAAAACTCAGAATTGCTATTCCAATCTATCAACAACGGCAAATCCTCTCTTTCCACGATTCTCAGATTCACAGTCTTGCCTTCAAGCAACTCAACTCACCAATCCATATGGTTACTCTTGGTTCAGCTATAACGTTTCCGCAAAACCAAAAACTGGCTCAAAAAGGATATGTCGAAAGCGTAGAACATGAAAACACCCTATGAACACAAGAAAAAAGAGGATGGTTGGAGTTCACTATTCTTTTTTGCTTTCAGCTTCTATGCCAAGCAAATGCTTAGCCACCACGAGATGTATAGTTGGAACTATAGCATGTAGAATAGCAAAGATTGCCAGCAGTAACCAAATCATTGGTTGCAGGACAAGAGTGGTGTTCAAAGCATCACCAATGATTCCTAATGCAGCGAATAGAACGCTAAGATACGAACTGACGCTACTAGCCATCGCACATCTTCTAATCTCAGCTTTTATGTGCTCACGGTTCTTGAAAGGTTGGTTTTGTAACTGGTTTGCCATATTGGACGTTATCCCCTCTTCTTTCTTCAATATCGGGTGAAGTAATGTCTTTTTGGTTCAGCTATAACTTTTCCGCAAAATCAAACCGAGTTAAAAAGGAGAAAAAAGGGGAAAGTTTTGTCCCAAGCGGGCACGTCATTTGACGGCATAGACCTTGAAGCTGTATTCGCCCGTTCCCATGTTGAAGAGACCTTCCGAGCGGCCCTTGGTTGTATTGAGATAGGCTAGCTTTTGAGAGGGAGTCTGGAATGTCAGGTTCTCCTCAATCTTCTGAATGGGAGTGGGGTCTACCATTTTCCCCATGGCCTTTCCCCAAACGAAGATTGGCTCACCGTTGCTGAAGATGATTGACCTAACATCGGCTTCCCCTGTGCCGTCTGGCTTCATGAGGGCATTGTGCGTAGTCATGATGAGCCCTTTCACCTTTCCGCTGACTTTCCCAGCAGCTGTGATGTCGAGCTTCACGCCTTGTGGACTGAATTCCCTGATGTTGACTGAGCTAGCGTTCTCTTTTCCTTCGAAGAGCAGTTCTTTTTCCATGAGTGTCACCTCCTTTTGTCTTGCTAGAAAATATCCTTCGAATCTTTTAGGATGTTGCGACTGCAAGTTGACAGTCACAACTCACATTTATCCTAAAGCCTGCGTGCGCTACTTCTTGGCAGCCTTGCTAACGTATGCGCCTATTTGTGCTGTTTCTTTGGCGAAGGTCTCGTAGGAGTAGTTTTGGGCGTGAATCATGGCGCTCCACCTGGAGGTGTAGCTGGCTAGGAACGCAATTTCAGCAAATTCTTCTGGCGTGGCTCCATACATTTGGGCAACGCTCTTGTGGAAGAGCTGGCAATACGGGCATTTTATGTTAGCTGCTACCGCTAAGCCCAAGAGTTCCCTGTACTTTGCGGGTATTTTGCTTTCTCCGAGAGTGTACTTTTTCATCAGAGGCCAGTCGTGGTTAAGAACATCATGTGGCAGTCCTTTCATGAAGCCTGGAACAAATCCGAAGGTCTTCTCAATATCCTTTAACGTGTCTTCATATTCTCCCATCTATATCACCTCCGATTTTGAGTGATTTACATCTGATAACTCGCTCTTGGGAACCTACGGTTCCATATAAAGGTCGTCGGACAAACTCTGAACAGGATTAGAACAAAAATTGGATATGATATCACTCCAGCGCACGCACGTGATTCCAGCTACCTGCAATTGACCTATGCGTCCTTTATCGTCCTCTTCATATCTTCCTTGCTGTGCTTCAAAAACTCAGGATGATGGTTCTTTGCATGAAGCATTATATGGTCCATTACATCGTTCTCTCCCCAAGGCGACTTCACAGTCCATCCACACTCGGGGCAGGTCATCGTCTTCATCTTACCTTTACTCACTAAACCACCTCCATTCCATACTGCTCAAACACAAGTGCACCTACTGCATTAGTCTGTTTCGGTTCGGCTATAACTTTTCCGCAAAATCAAAAACTTGCTATCTTCAAGTGGTTTTTGTCAGTATCTTTGGTTCTTTCCATTCTTCTCTGAGAATGCTGAACATGCAGTCATCTTTCCATTTTCCTCTGGCGAAGAAGGTTTTTCTTAGGATGCCTTCTCTCTTGAATCCTGCCTTCTCAAGAGCTTTGCAAGATGCAATATTTTCTGGGTCAGCTTTTGCTTGGATTCTCTCTATGTTTTTTGAGAGGAACAGGTAGTCAACCATTATCATGATGGCTTCACTAGCATAGCCCTTGCTTCGTTCATTAGGCACGACAAAGTATCCGACCTCTACCTCTCCAGCCGACAAAAGGTGAACTATGTTTCCAATCTTGGTTCCATCCTTCTTCTCCATAAAGAACCATTGTGAATCCTTTAGATTGTCGTAAAGTTTCTCCAAATCGGTTTTTGCCTCCTCCCTGAGTTGTTCAAACTCTCCCCTAAAATCAGGATTGTTGTCCCATTCGTGTAGCAATGATAGGTCTTCCTTCTCCACTATTCTAAGGTTCACATTTTTGCCTTCAAACAATCAGCGTCACCAACCCGCACAATTACTTTCGGTTCAGCTATAACTTTTCCGCAAAACCAAAACGCGCGCGCGGCCATCCCAGCTATGTTTGCGGAGTCCCGATGGAGTGGGCAACCGTTCCGGCTCCGCTTTGGCCGGGCGTTCCGACGATGATTATCAACTCTGAGATCCCCTGATCGTATCTTGGCAGAGCCGTGCGGACAGCCGCTGGCGTTCAGAAGAGGTAGCAGGCGAGGAGTACCGAGCGATCGTTGGACCCGTCGACTAGACTCGGTTAGAGGAGATGTTCAGCGCCACCGCTGCGCGAACGAGTGCCTTCAGGGCCTCCCCGTCGACCTTGTCACCCTCTTGAAAGTCGATGGCGCGCCTTGCGTTACCTTCGAGACTGGAGTTGAAGAGGCACGAAGGGTCCCTCAGCGAGGCGCCCTTGGAGAAGGTCATCTTCACGACGTTCTTGTACGTCTCGCCGGTGCAGATCAGCCCGCTATGAGACCACACCGGAACACCTCCCCACTTCCACTCCTCTACGACGTCTGGGTCGGCCTGCTTGATCAGAGCCCGGATCCGAGATAGCGTCTCGCCCCGCCAATCGCCCAACTCCTTGATCTTCGCGTCTATCAGCTGAGATGGAGACTCGCCCTTGGGCTGGCCTTTCTTCTTCATGTTGTTTAAAAGGTCCTTCAATGGCTTTATGTCTTGCGACGAAGATTACGCCGCTTTCAGTCAGGCGAATTCTTCTTCTACGAGTGGATTCGTCAGTTTCGATGTAGATTAGGTTCTTTGCTTCAAGTTTCTTGAAAGAGTCTTGCAGCTTCGACCAAGATAAGTTTGCCTTGTACATCACGCGCGCGCCATGAAAAACGGCCAAAAAGACCATAGTTTTGTCCTAGTGATACGTGACAAAACCCTGGACAAAACCCAAAATTCAAAATCCACGTATTTTTTCATAGCGCGCCCTCTATGTGCGAGCATATCTATTTTGGTGCAAGTGATACGCGCGATTTGTGGATATGTACTCTAGGGCAATCTAGTTGTTTAGCGCACGCTCTTGCTTGTGCGTTTGATCGTGGGGTGGAGGGTTATGTGGTGGCGTTTGTGAAGGTGGTTGGGAGTTGTATTTGGGCGGTTCCTGTTTGGCGTATCGGTGGGAGTCCTGTTTGGAGGAGGGCGAAGTTGACTTGGAACTCGAAGTTGTTTGCCTGGAAGGGTTGTATGAGGAATTGGAGGTAGAAGGATCCTATTCCCATTTTTCCGAGGCCGGTTAGTTGTACGTTTGTGTTTAGGCCGTCTCGTGTCGTGACGGTGGCTGGTACACTGGTGGGGGTTTCGAGGTAGCATCGGATGAATTGGTTGATGCTGGGTGATGTGAAGCTGAGGGTAAGGGAGTCGAGTGTGCCTGAATGGTTGGAGAAGTAGACCATCATTGTGGCGAGGTTGAACTCGGGGTCCATGACGCTCAGTTGCACGTTGACCTCGAACACCTCGTTGTTGTTCTTATAGAAGTCGACGGTGTATCTCTTGGGCCCAGATGAGACGAACCCTTGTGTTTGTAGCTGTTCGGCGGAGACAAACGCGCCGTTAACGTACAGTGCGACTGCAACCGTGATTGCGACGACAACTACCAACACGATGGACGCGGCTTTAACGCTTCTTTTTATAATTAGCACTTCCAACCGGCATTAAAGGAGGAATCTAATTTATGCTTTTCACTTCCGGAAAAATCAGTTCATCAAGCCGAATAAAAAGCGGTTTTGTCCAATCCTTAGGGCGCGCGCTGCCTTTCCGCGCGCTTATGACTCGTAAGTTCCAGTCCTGGCACCTTTTTTAGCGACTATCTCTATGTTTTTCAAATATGCAGTGCATGCACTTCTGACGATGTCTGTCCTGTTCGTCTTGAGAAGCCCAGCTACCCAGTCGATGCGAGCAACCAGCTCTTCTTCGAGTTTACATTCTACTCGTTTCTTCGCTTTCCTCACCATGTGACAATGTTAAGAAACGTAGTCTTGCATACTCGTTTGGTCTCCAGAAACACGGTGCTCAGAATCCCCTGCAACTAGTAGCTTCTTTAGAGCCCTATGCTGCTTCTCACTCATTCTGTTGGGTTCTGCCCGTCTGTTCCGAGGCTTGCAACGTCAACAAGCTCTACAGGTGGAATCTGGACTTCTGCCAACGAGTCTTCACCAACGAATATGAGATATGAGCCAGGTGAGTAAGGCAGTTGCAGCAACTAGCACGTAGGGCTGAATGGCACGCCAAGTGCTCTTCATGCTGTTGACGTCAGCAACCAAGCCGCTCGTCATATCTTCACCGATTAGAGCCTTCTCAATCCTGTCAATCTTCATCCTGCATTCGCGAATGAGTGCAACATATGGGCATCTAGGATTCTCTGTTGCGAAGTTACAGAAATCATCATCATTGGAGACTTCCAGTTCCTCTGCTGTCAGCTAATACTTCCCCCACTCGTAATTGGTTAGTCCAGACAGGACATAATCAAACGCTTGGCTTGCAGAGGCAGCGATGGCCTCTCGTGAGAGAATGTTCACTGTTTCGCTTCGCTGCCGATCCTGGAATGCACACTGCAACACCAACCGTTTTATGAATCGTCTCTGCTGTGATGACTCGCTACGCTTGTGCCTCATCAAAAACCGCCTCTAATGCCACGTTAACCTCTCTTCCTCGAGGACGCAGCCTTAGAATACTCTAAGAAATGAGCCCGTAGGTCTTACATGGTTAGACTCGACCAAGTGCTGCTTTTAAGCTTTCACGGTTTGTCCGTATGGAGCGCTCGCCCGCAAGTGTTCATTCAACAATTAGATGGAGATATCTCCCGAAATGTCGCTTTTGACTCGACATTTTAGACATCTCCGATATACCATGACCGACAAGACCAATATAAGGAATATGTCGAAAGCGTAGAACAGAAAAACGCCTGTCAATCTGTGTTTCAAGAGGTCTTTGTTAGTATTTTCGGTACTAACCACTCTTCTCTGAGTATACTATATATGCAGCCATCGGACCATCTTCCAGCAGCGTTCCATAACGCCTTTCTAAGTATCCCTTCTTTCTTGAAACCACTTTTCTCCAAGACAGATTTGGATGCCAAGTTCTTCCTATCTATGACAACTTGGATTCTGGGGACATCTTTGGTTAGGAAGAGGTAATCTGTTAGAACTTGAACAGTTTCAGTTCCATAGCCTTTGTTTCTGTGTTCTGGAAGGATGGCATAGCCTATCTCGACCCAGCCGAAGTTTGGTGCACTAATATAATGAACTGCCTCTCCAACCTTCGTCCCATCTTTCTTCTCAACAATAAAATTCACCCATTCATGACCGTAGAGTTTGTGCTCTGAAATCTGTGGTTCAAGTTGGTTCCGAGAAATTTGAACTGGGAAATTCTGGTAGTCTCCAGCAAACCTAACATCATTAAACCATTGCAGGAGTAACGGAATATCCTCTCTCTCCGCTATCCTTAGGTTGATTTTCTTGCCTTCAAGCAACCCAACTCACCGATTCACATAGTTGCTTCGGGTTTATCTATAACTTTTCCGCAAAACCAACAGCGTGAAAGTTTTATATTCTGATGCTTCCGCAATAGCGTTTGGAGAGTATGGATATGCTTTATTTGCAGATATCCAAACATAGCCCTGAAAGCTGCCCGCTGCACCATGAGAAAGCTAAGAAAGCAAATATTGACCTCATGGCAAACATGGAGAGACTACAGAAGAAACATAGAATCAAGGAAATTGGAAGTTGGCATTCGATGCCGAACCATCTCCTTGTGGCAGTCTTTGACGCTCCAAGTATAGAAGATGCGATGGGATTCGCAAGGGAACCAGAAGTCATGGCTTGGATGAGCCATAACGATACTCAACTCATGCCCGTGACGACTGCCGAAGAAGCTATGAAACTACTGAAATAGAACAAGAAGCTATTTCCCCTTCTTTTTTTATGAAAGGACTAACTTTTCCGCAAAACCAAAAACTGTCTCTGTTCATGTGGTTTTTGTTAGTATTTTTGGTTCTTTCCATTCTAGCGCGCGCGCTTCGCCCACAAACAACTCCGCTATCGTTCTGCGTAGCTGAGATAGTAGTCTGGCTTCTTCTTGGATCCAGACGAAGAGGGAATGACAATTCTTGGTCAACTTGAAGCTTGCGCAATTCGAATTGCAGAATGCATGTTTGCAGACGCCCACGTATATACATTCAGGAAAACGCGCGCATTAAGGCTAGACATGGATCGACTATTGGTAGGCGTGAGTCTAATGTTTTTCCAGCTGCTCGTAGAGTCTCAGCGTTTTCTCTGCGATTTTATCCCAAGTGAATTCTTCTAGGACTCGTCGCCTGCCGTTCTTGCCAAGCCACTTCATCTTTTCAGGGCTCTCCAAAGCACTTGTGATTCCCCATGCGATGTCTGTGGGGTTGCTTGGATCTATGTGGAAGCCGCATTGGTCTTCGCCGTAACATATGACTATTTCCCGCATTCCGCTTACTCCTGCTGCGCCGACTACAACTGGCTTCTCCATGCTCATGGCTTCAAGAACGACTATGCCGAATGGTTCATAGTGGCTGGGGAAAACTGCAATGTCGCATGCAGCATAATGCAGGATGCGTTCTTCTTCAGGAAGGAATTCAAAGCGGAATTTCACGTTGTTACCCAGTCCCATGTAGTTTACCAAGTTCGTCAAATACTCCTGCAAATCGCCCAAGCCTAAAATGACAAGTTTTGCCTTTGGTAGTTTCTGCAGAATGTGAGGCATGGCCATAATGAGTTTGTCAACCCCTTTGACTCCAGCGAGCCTGCCTATGAAAAGTATCATAGTTTCGTCGTCTTTCACGTCATAGAGGTTTCTGATTTTCTTCTTCTGTTCAATTGCAACTTCTTGCGGATTGTATTTTTGCGCGTCAACACCGTTGTAGCACACCTGTATCTTTTCCTTGGGGAATCCTAGGTTTGTCAATTCCTCTTTCATGGCATACGAAACTGTCACTATCATGTCAGCTGCTTTTGCTGCATGAAGCTCGATGTTGCTTTTGACTTCGGAGCCATTTCCGAGTGTTCTACCCTTCTCAGTGGAATGCACATGAAAAGCAAAGGGTAAGCCAATTTCCTTTTTGACGGTTATACCGCCTATCGCTGACAACCAGTCATGTGCGACGACAACGTCATACTTGATGTTTTCTTTTCTGATGAGTTCGTTCACGAGTTTTGAAGCACTCAGATAATTGTAAATGAGAATTTTGGAGAAGAAATGAAGGCCCTCACCCATACCCCACTTCCTTATGTCCTCAGCGATTACGTCAGGAAGAGAATCCGATATGTCAATGTGTAATGGGCGATGTATCTCGATACCATGCCATATCTCCCTTGTTGGAAGGGTTCCAGCATCATCGTTCATAGTGAAAACTGTCACGTCGTTGTCGGTCAGAACAAATTTTCTTGTGATTTCGGCAGCGTATGTTCCGAGACCCCCAACTATTCTCGGTGGGTATTCCCAGACAAGCACGGACATCTTCATTAGCAGTCATTCTCCATGTTTGGCCTAAGGCGCTATCGAATATTGACTTATTGCTTATCTACCTTCCTAATGGACTTTGCGTACGACTAATCACTAAGAGGCTGCTTTGGGCGCTTCTCGAATTCACTTTTCAGTAAAACTTAGCCTAACCCTCGCGTATTAAAACAAGGAAACAAACCTCAAGTTTCCTGCCTTTGATCGAGATGCTCAGAGGAAAAAAGAACTTTTCCATTTCTTTCTTGGCATCCTAAAATGGTTATGGGATTTGGTCTCTTCGAAAACTGATCAATTCAACCAACAATTAGCCAAGATGGTCAGCCAACCACGGCAATATAAGAGCATGGAGTGTGCCGATTTTGCTTATGTTGGTTCTATTAGGAGCGGGGGAGATAGTCCAACTTGATGTTTAGGAGCATGGTTTGTCAGGGATTGCCTTTGATATCTCCTAGTTCGGCATGGTATTTCAGAAAGTGTTAGCAAAACAATATTGTTGTCTTTGATGGTTGCACTTTGAGAACGCATAGAACACTCACATACGCGCCTCACGAAAAATTCGGACTTTGAACCAGAAATTCATAAAAATCCGTTCAAACAATAGCTTAACTGAAGGACGCTTTCACCGTGCACAGTCAAGACCGCACCGAGTACCTAACACTTTCTGTAGTGAATCCTAGTTACTTAACTGCTTAAATCCATGACTCAAAAAAGCCTTAGTATAATGTTTAGGCGCGCGCGGGATATGAAACTCAGAATACGTTGATTATTTTTTTGGTTTCAGGGGTTCGGGGGCCACAGGTGACTTGTCCCAGAGATTCCAACATAGGTCATGGGCGTGCATCATTGTTTTGGTCATCATGTCTTTGATTTTTGGGTCGTCTAGAGCCTTTCCCCACGACATGTATGAGTCGAACTCCATCTCGACAAGTATTTTGAGCGTCCCAGTCTCTCGGTAGCCCCTGAACTCCTTCAGGCCAGGGGTCGAGAGCCAGGCGGGAACGGCGACCTCCTTTGCGAATTTCGTGTAAGCATCTATCTTATCCTTATCGATTGTGTACTTTACCTGGTAGAGAACCATGCTTCATTCCTCCGTAGCTGGATAGAGAAGTTGAATTTAAAAATGTTTCGCACGACCCCTAAACGTTAACATCTTGTTGTTTCTTTGCATGTTCGGGCTTCGGATAAAACTCTACCCCCACACACGCAATAATCCCTTTTCGGTTCAGCATAACTTTTCCGCAAAATCAAAAACTGGCTCAAAAGAACTGACTATCATCAAGGGGTTTTTGTTAGTATTTTTGGTTCTTTCCATTCTTCTCTGAGGATGCTGTGGAGATAGTAATCAGTCCATATTCCTCTCACTAAGAGTAATTTTCGGATGGTTCCTTCCCTCTTGAAACCTGCTTTTTCCAGAACCTTCTGTGCTGGTTTATTCCTTACATTTGCTATTGCTTGTATGCGAACGATGCTATTGGAGAGGAAAAGGTAATCAACCATCAATTGAAACGCTTCTGCTCCGTATCCTTTCCCCCTTTCACTAGGAACCAAAAAGCAAACAATTTCCATCGTCCTGTATGGCTGATTAATCCGATGATTAATAATCCCTATCTTAGTTCCGTCCTTCTTCTGAATGATAAACCGCCTCCTCTCAGCCAAAATTGCCAAGTTCGAAGGATTATCAAATTGCTTCATCCGTTCTGACTTCGACTTCTGCTCAACAATAGGGTCATATTCCCCCCAGAAATCTATGTCATTACAACATTCAACTTCAAAATCAATGTCATCTCTTTCCTCTACTTTCAAATTCACGTTCTTTCCTTCAAGCAACTCAACTCACCAATCCATACGGTTACTCTTGGTTCAGCTATAACTTTTCCGCAAGTAATCAAAACTGAAAACTCTTTACAAAGAATATGTCGAAAGCGTAGAACAGAAAAACGCTAGAGTCAAAGGGTCAAACTTTCCAGTTTTATGCGTAATATATGACTGGCGGTTCAATACCCATCTGCCAGAACAATGCTATCAGTTCACCTCGATGATGAACTTCTTCTTCGAAAACATGAACTAGAATGTCCTCGGCAGTCTTCGTTTCAGTTTTTCCTTTCGGACCAACCTCATACTTCTTCTCTAGGTTTTCAGGAGACAACGTTTCAAGGTAATCGTGCATAGCCTTCTCCACATGTCGCATGTAAACACCTATTTCTTTCAAACTCTTGAATTCCTCGAATTCCTCCCTTGAACGTTGGTTTTCATTTTGAAGAAAATCCAGCCAATAGTCTGCTGCGTGTAGTGTGTGGATGAAGATATTTCTAATCGAATGGAAACTGGCTTCTCTATTCTTAACGAATTCACGCCACGACAGTTTAGCGAATGCCTTAAAGAAAGCACGGTTCTCAGCATCATTATATGCAAGAAGGTCTCTTATGTCAACCATAACAAACGCCATTGTATGATAGTCTTCGTTCGGCTATAACTTTTCCGCAAAATCGAAAACTGGCTTAACGGGACTGACAGAAGAATCCTCTATTCCATGCTAGACGATCTGCTTAAGCCAAACCTGGTCATGTTACATTTTCTACGCTCTTTCGAAATTCGTCCTCAAGAATGCTCATCATAATGCCATCACTATACTTATTGTCATAAAAGTATTCGTCCCTCTCAACGCCTTCCTTCTTGAAACCAAGACTTTCCCAAAATCTCAGCGCTCTCTTGTTGAAACCGACAACCCCAATCGAAATTCTATGAAAGCCTAGTCGATTGAAGGCATAGTCAAGGAGCAGATGACCCGCCTCAGTTCCATATCCTTTTCCCCAAGCGTCCTTCTCCCCAATTATGATGGTCATGTCCGTATTTCGCCAAGGTCTGAACATCCTCAACAACCCAGCCTCTCCTATCACTCGACCATTTCTCTTAAGGACAATCACAAACCAAACTCGACCTTTGTCAGCCCGTAGTTCCTTGTAGAACTTCTCTGCCTCAGCCCCGCTCATAGGCGCGACTTCCCCGATAAGCTTTCTAAGTTCAGCATCAGCCGACCATCGTTGAATATGCGGCAAGTCCCTCTTGCTAAAAGGTCGGAGCAAAATCCTTTCACCAACAAGTTGTTTCCTTTCCACAGTCTTCACATTCTTGCCTTCAAGCAATCCCAACACCAATTCCAATGATTATTCTAGTTCAGCTATAACTTTTCCGCAAAATCCTTTGAATCTCATTTCTTTCTGCAAGCAAACACGACTATTCTGCCTTTCTCCATCGGATTAGTTTCGAGAATCTCGAAGTAATTAGAAAGGGCTTGTCTGACTCTTGCAACTGGGTATATTGTCTCATCGAATTTGTATTTGTTGAGTTGAAAGAGTCCATTCGGAAGTCTTTCAAAGATTCTCTCATCCCAAGTCAGTGTATTGTCCTTCGCTATGCCTATGTCATAGCGATATCCTTTTGAGAATTCTCGGACTCCTGAGGTGACCATTTTCGTACATCTATAGGAATTGGCGGCTTTCAGAATTCTTGGTGTCTCTGTTTCGAGGATGAATAGCCCTTCTTCATTCAGATGGTTGTTAACTGACTTGAACGTTGATTTCCATTGAGCAAATTTCCTCAGAAAATTGATTGCATCACCTACACAGAATATCACATCGAATTTCTCATCAATCTTAAAGTTGTGCATGCTGGCAACGATGAACTTGCCGTTTGGAATTCTTTTCCTACAGACCTCAATGTAATCTTTCTCGATGTCCAAACCCTGAACCGCATATTTCTTGGGAAGATTGACTAGAACCTCTCCGATTCCGCAACCTAGTTCCAGTATTTTCTTTGCTTTCTTATGGTATTGGTTTATGGGTTTTAGGACATACTCTGCTCTTTCTTTCGCTCTTTCCTTGACTGCCAACTCCAAAGATTCCCAAAAATAGACATAAGGCTTAGCTGATATCACCAATTCCCCATCAGTTCTAATGTGTTGTTTCGGTTCAGCAATAACTTTTCCGCAAAACCAAAAACTGGCTCAAAAGGACTCATGTCTATGTTTGGGTTTATATGACTAGAAGTATCGTAACATATAACATATGGTGCTCGACAAAATTGAAAGAAAATATTGCAGAAGTCAAACTAGACCCTGAAACTGGACAGTTGCTCGATATTCGTCTATTTGAGAGAAGTCTTCGATTTAAGTGCAAAAGATGTGGCATCTACTGTTGCAAGCTAGGTGGACCTTGCTTGACCAAAGAAGATATAGAACAAATAGAATCTGTCGGACACAAGACAAGCGAATTTGTTGAAGATTCAAAAAGAAAATATGGGAACCACTCTCTTATGACAAGTGCAATGAAAAACAGAAAAGATGGCTCCTGCATCTTCCTAAGAACAGATGAAAAAAGGAACGCTTATGAATGTTCAATCTATGAGATTCGACCCATACTGTGTAGGCTTTTTCCCTTTGAAATCAAGAGAATTGACATTGACTCTTTTTTGTTCAAAATTCTTCCATACTGCAATGGCTTGAACGATGTAGATGGAGAATTAGTGAATAAGAAATTCGTTGTTGAGCACTTGCTTGAAAACAATTATGAACACTTACTAAAGTTCATAGAACTGTTTCAGCTATAACTTTTCCGCAAAACCAAAAACTGGCTAACAAACAGTCATAGAAGAATGCTCTACTGTCATCCAGATACTAGTTTTCTTTTTTTACAGCTACTACTTGAAGATGACTTCCTATTCCTGCAATGTGTGGGTCTTTGTAGATTCTGTTCAGCATCTTCTTCAGTTTTTCCTTTTCAGCTTTGTTCTCGAAAATCTCTCGTCGCTTTGCTGTTGGAAGAGCTTCTACAAATATGTCAAGCATGCCCGTGCTTAGACCTATTGGCTTTCCGACAATCCGAACCGTTTTCAAACCGTGCTTTTGTAAAAGTGATATAAGCTCGATTGGAGTGAACGATTTGGAATCAAAATTCGCTTCTTCTTCCGCAGGCGATATTCCAATTTGTAGAAAACTAAGAATATAGTCAAGCGGTTTGCCTTGGGAAAACATCTTGAGAGCACGATAGAATGTGCTGTCCACTCCAGCAACAAAATGGCAGTTGGGTTTAAGCACTCTCGACAATTCGCTCACAGCTTTCTCTGGGTCGCCACAGATGGATATTGGGTCTGCTTCAGAAAGAACAAAGTCAAAACTCCTGTCAGGATGTGGAACAGACCGAATGTCGCCTTGCAAAACTTCAATGCGTTCCCCAAGCATATCTTTATTTATTCTCCTTTTCGCTGTTTTCAGAAGCTCCCCAGTTATGTCCAGAAGCTCAACCGAGCACTTTCTTGTTTCAACCATTTTTCTCGACCAAACACCAGCACCACCGCCCGCATCAAGAATCCATCCCTGCCTAGGAAGAAAAGGTTCAATGTTCTCCCATGTTATCTCATCATAGACAGCGTCATCCCCAACCTCTCTGTAATATTCTTCAGCTTCTCTTCTGTGGTATTCAACGATTCTTGCGACACGCTCTCCTTAGCCATAGCCAAAGCCCTCAAATCACAATGCGGTCTGTCTAGGTTCAGCTATAACATTTCCGCAAAACCAAAAACTGACTTAGAAAGAATAGTCGAAAGCGTAGAACAGAAAAACGGTGAAATCAAAAGGTCAATCTGGCTTAAGAACCGTGATAGAAGACTGTTCTATCCTTCTGGCTTTCTTCAAGCGGTTCTTGTTAGTATTTTGGGTTGGTATAATCGTCTGCTCTTATTCTTTAAGATAGGTTTTCACGAAATTGCTCCACGTTTCATCTTTGGCGTAGTCGAAAGTTGTGATGTGTTTCGGTTTGATTCTTACTATTACGAGTTTGAACATATCTACATAGGCTCTAGTGACCCTTTCCAGCTTCTCTTTTGGCATGCCGATGAAAGCGGGGCTGGTTTCATTAATTTTAAGCACCTGTTCATAGACATTGTCGTAGTCTATTTCTGCCGTGGCGTAGATTAGGATGCCTTTCGGTGGGTCTAAAAGAGTGTCAATCAAGACGGTTACGTCGTTATTTCGTTCAATGTTCTTATTTTTTCGGCTATTGATAAGTGACATCATCAGTATTTGACCGCCTACGTATCCGTAGGCAACAGGCACAGCGTGTATTGTTCCGTCCTTATTGTGAGTGCAAATCCTCGCATAGTGATTCTCTTTAAGCATCGATTCAATCTCCCCATTGGTAAGTGATGGTGCTTGACCAGTAGATGACAACTTGTCACCACTCTACAGTTGCTTTCGGTTCAGCTATAACTTTTTGCCCACACACTTTCCAAAACAGATTTTACTGCCAGCTGCAACTCTCTGTTGCCATGCGGTTGCCAATACAGGTCGAAGCGATAATCTTTCGAAGAAATGCTGACACAGTAGAGTATCTGCTCTTGAAAAGACTTCCTGATAGAAATGGATTCTGGCAACCTGTTACAGGCGGTTTGGAAGAAGGAGAGACTCGAACAGAAGCCTTACGCAGAGAAATAGAGGAAGAAACTGGAATAAAGAATCTCATCAGAGTGATAGAAGGTTTATACTATTTCGAGTTTTCAGACCCCAACCTAAATCAGGAATACGTCTATGGTGTAGAAGTCTCTTCCACAGAGGAAGTAGTGCTTGACGGAAAAGAGCATAGTGAATACAGATGGTGTGGCATCAAAGACGCTCTGCAATTGCTCCATTGGAAAGAGAACAAAGAAGCCCTAAAGAAGCTAAACACGATTCTGGACAAATAGGTCAGCTATAACTTTTCCCCATTCGTCGTCGTTTTGGTTGGTTTGGGTAAAGTTTTAACCGACGCGCTGATATCATTGTGAAAGAGTGTTGGAGGAAAACGAAGTGAGTCAAGTTGGCAAAGAGGATCCTGTTAAGACTCACCGTGATGGAACAGCGCTATACGACAGCTAGCTAGCCAGCGTTGAAAGAACTACTACTAGAAGAAGAACGGCTCATTGATTGCCTTTCTCATGGCATAAATCACTGGCATCATCCTTTCCCACAATGAGTTGAAAGTTGAGCCAAAAAGGCGGCCGACCATTTTGATGTCTATCGTCTTCTGTAGATAAAGCTGGCCCAGTTTGTCGCATTTCGACGTTGGAGGGATACGGAAACTCCTAAAGTTCTCTTTTCTATCTCACCCTACAACGGAAAAGCCGTCGAAGATTAGTGTTGGAGTCTCAACTGAGAACGGCGTTTTTTGTGAATCGTTACCAATGTCAATCAGTTGGTGAAGCCCCTTGTAGAAGTTGCCGGCCACGGTAACTGGTTGAAGCGGGTGTTTCTTTTCTCCCTTCTCGATGAGAAAAACGGACTGGGCAACCGCTGAGAACTCGCCGGTGGCCACGTTACTGTGGAATATTCCAATAGGTACATCTGCTATCAGAATCGCCTGTCCGTCTATTGACTTCATCATGTTTTCGATGTTTCTCTTTCCAGGCGTGACTTTGATGTAGCACGGCTGGATTGACAGTTGGCTTTCGTACGGAGGGGTTGAACCGAAGATTCCTCCCTTTCGTGAACAGTTGCCAGTTGATTCTGCACCGTAGATTCGTCCGTAGTAAGTGTCAAACATAAAATTCTTCAAGACTCCTTTCTCGATCAGAGGCTTCCTCTTCTGAGGATAACCCTCAGCGTCAACGGCTTCCGTGCTCAGACTTGTAGGCTCCTGTCCATCATCAACGACCGTTAAATTCGAATGAGCAATCTTCTTCCCAAGCCTGTCTGACAATGGCGAAAGCCCCTCGACAACTGCTCTGCCGCTTGCGGACTGCCCCAAGCTGGCGAAAAGGTAGGAGCTCGCAACGATCGGTATCCAAACCGTTGGCAAAACCCCCGTTTTGCCGAGCTTCTTAGCATTAAGCAAAGCCACTGCTTGTTGCGCAGCGCTTTCACCTAAACCTTCGGACTTGATCACGCGTTCCCGAGAAATGTCATATTCGTTGCCTGTTCGGCGCTCCTCGTTCTTTGCGGCCACACAGTAGACCTGGCAGGTATTCGAAGCTGACCTCGACGCCTGCTGAAGACCGAGTGTGTTTCCAACAGCAAACCCTCCCCAGTCCGCCGAACAACTGCATGTCGCATACAATACCCTCGGATCAAATCCCTTGGCTTCTTTAACAAGACCATCCGCATACTTGATGAGTTTGTCTTTGCTCAGACTAAGGATTTCACTCGAAAAAGCACCTTCGCTGCCTGGTTTCAACGGCTCACAGAACCCTCTAAACCGTTCATCCTTGACTGAAACCGCCTTCAAGCTCGCGATAGCCTCATCCAAGCTGTGTTCTATCCTTTCCGTGGATATTCCGCTGCTGGAAGCGAAACCTACGCTCTTGCGTTTGGCGATGCGCACAGCGTTTCCTTCCACAAGTCCGTCAGTTGCTTCGACAACACCTTGTTTGACATCAACCCGCGTGCAATGTCTGTAAAAAATATAGAATTCGAACTCGGCCTCGCGGTCCTTCTTTCTCGCCGACTTCAAACCAGAATCAAGAACAGACAGCAACTCGTCCTTCAAATTATCATAATCTATCTTCTTCTTCATTCTCCCGCCCTTCTATTCCGCTTTTCCTCCGAAAGTCACATCTCCTATGACCAGTTCGGGGCTACCTAGACCCACCGGCAACGGCGCCTGTCCACTTTTTCCACAACCGCCGAAATATCCTGCCTCTATGTGAAGTTCCTTGGTTGCACCCTCAAACTTCGTAAGCAGCTCCAGAATGTTCCCTGACAAGGCGACTTCACGAAGAGGTTCCTGTATTTTGCCATTCTTCACCCAGTATCCTCTTATCGCTTTGAACACGAAGCTACCATCGTCTTCAACCTGGCCCCCTGAAGTCTGTATCGCATAGACGCCCGTGCCCAGAAGCTCAAGAGCTTCGTCTCTGCTTAGGTCGCCCGGCGCAAAGTACGTGTTCGTCATCCTTGGTATGGGCATGAAACCATAATGTATCGCACGGCAGTTTCCGGTTGGGTCTTCATGCAGACGCTCTGCAGTTCCCCTGTTATGCAGGTAGTGTCTGAAGATTCCTTTATCCAAGACCACAGTTTTGTGCGCCTCAATTCCCTGATCATCGAACGGAACCCAAAGCCCGCCAAACCTTCCTAAGTCTGGTGTTCCATGGTCCACTATGGTCGCATGCTCGGTGCCCAGTCTCTTTCCGATCTTACCAGCAAGCGGGGATCCCCCGATAACCACGAAGTCACCTTCGCTGAGATGCCCGAAGGACTCATGGGCTAGAACTCCTCCCAACCTGTTCTCGATCAACGCTCTGAACTTCCCTCCTGGGCAACTCTTTGCCTTCAGTTGCTCAGCTGCCTGTGTGGCTGCTGCCTTGCCGATGTCTTCAGGTGCTGACCCCTTCTTCTGGAAAACCTCCATGCCAGCGGTGCCACCTTTTTGCTCATGACCCATGACTAGTTCTCCACCCGATGTCTTTGAAATGACTAGACATTGCAAATCGACGATTTCGAAATCCCAATCGACAACTGAGCCTTCGCTGTTGGTGAAGACCTTGCGTCCGTACAACTCTCCATACGATCCCGTGACATTATTCACATTCTTGCCAAATTCCTGCGCAGTCTTCACTGCCCTGTTAACTAACTCAGTCTTGTAGTCCAACCGTTTCGTTCTCGGATGAACTTTTACAGGATACGTATCGCTCTTACGACTCTTAACAGGAGCCCTCTTGCCGAAACCAAGTTTCAAAGTCGCCACTTTTGCAGCTGCCTTAGCCATCTTGAAGGATTGTTCCACAGTTTTTCTCAGATCCTCCTTTGTGTCGCTCGACGTGAAAGAATAGCCCGAAGTTCCGTCATAGTAACAAACGATACCTACACCCACGCGAGATCGCAGAACAATGTCTTTCCAAGTATCGTTGATACGCTGCAATGTCCTCAAGACAAGGTTATCATAACGTGCCTCAACAAACTCAGCACCAAACTTTTCCCCCTGTTCAACGCATTCCCGCAGTCTATCTAGCGTCTTCGAACCCCCTGCCATATTTTGCAGTGGCTATTACCATTTAACTCTATTCATATGTACGTCAGGCTTGGGTGCGTGCGCTTGAGGAGGAGGGGGGTAAAGCCTTAATCAATTACTGGCGCGCGCGAGCTTTTTGTATGAGTTCGTAAGCTTGTGAAATGTTCTGGTTGCTGCTGATTATCGAGACTTCTTGGGTCTTTTCTGCTCCTCGATATTGTATGTAGAGGCCGTTGTTGAGGAAGAAGCTGAATCGTTCCGTCGAGACTATGCTGTTGTACGGCACTTGAAAGCCGGCTTTGTCCCTGAAGAACTGGAGATTTCCGATCCTTTTGGGTTCTCCGATTATCCGCTTGTCTGTGAGAACGATTCTTGTGATGTTCCTAGCCCCGGCTGTGAAGAAACCTGGACGACTGAAGCAGATTCTAACTCCCATAGGGCCGAAGGAGTACAGTTCCTTTTCCTGGGGCTCACCACTCATGTTTCGTACTCACCATCAACGTGTGCTTGAAACAGGGGACACCGCCCGTGTTTGCAAAGCGTCAGACTCAAGGCTTTTGTAGTTTCTGGCGAGCGCGCGCTTTGGCTTTCGGAACCTCATAGTCTGGCTATGTGACCATCCAGAATCGCTTTGAGTGCTAATTCGAACGGTGCGCTTGTTTGTAGGCCAATGCACGGTCGATCCTGTTTTTCCCTGATGGGTGGTCGTAGAAGAGGGACTCTATAAGGTGACTGGGATAAGCGTATCTCAAGTTCTGATCGCATAGCTTTACCATGGCAGAGATGTAGTCATCAGGTTTTTCCACCAAATCCAGTTCGTACTGATCACATTGGCCTTCTGCTCGACGACTGACCGTGTTTACCAGCGGGATTAAGCATGAGTACAGCAGACCCAAGGTCAAGGCTACTAATGGAATGGAGGCGGCAGAGTCAACCCGCGGTATCCCAAGGAAGCCGGAACAGGCTTGCATTATCATATTCGCTATAAGGAGCAAGGGAAGTAAAGTTCCGGCGAACAGCATGGTGTACTTCCAGATGTGCCCGTAGACGTGATGGCCGATCTCGTGTCCCATCACGCTCTCAGTCTCGGCTTTTGAGAAGTTCGAGAGAAACGTGTCGCTGAGCAGCATCCTGCGTGTTCTTCCTACTCCTGTCAAAGCAGCAGTAGCTTTCTTCGTTTTTGCTCCGGCTTTCATTTCGAAGACTCCAATGACCTTGATTCCTGCCTTGTCAGCAAGCCTCGTGAGACTATTCAGTAACTCTTTGTCACTCAGCCTCGGAAACTTGTAGAAAAGCGGCATTATCAACACCGGCGCGACATACATGAAAATAACGATGATGAAGGCCGAAGCAAGCCATTGGAAAACCCACCAGTACGCGAGATTGAGCCACATGAAATTGTAGACCCCGTACAAGAAGAGAAGAACGACGAGCAGTGACAACCCTGAGGCCTTCACGTTGTCCAAGAACCATCCCCGTGAGCTTTCAGTCGACAACTCGAACCTTTGTTCCAAGATGTATCCTTTGTAGTAATCGAAAGGAAGCGAAACGAGCCAGAAAGCGATGTAGCCGATCAAGGCAAACAAGACAACTGTCAACGACTGGTCAGGAACGTACGTTTGAATCGAATCATTCAAAGCCACAGGAAGCCTCAGGGCGAGCACGAGAAACCCCAGAACAATCAACACTATGCCCTTGCACAGAGACGCTCGCAGTCCGCTATAGAGGTAATCCTTGGCCTTACGTTGAATTTGCGGATCAAAACCGTAAGACGACGCAGACAACCCCAACACTCTCCAAACCGGCACACGCCGTGTACCCATTCTCTAGGCACACTAGTTAACGTTTTCCCGTGCGAGTCTACAGAATGTTCCAAGACAGGAAAACACGAACTAGATTATTCCTGGGTCAAGCCTGCGCGACTTCGAGGCCTACAATCATTCAAGAACACAGCTACCTTCCGCTGCGAGGGTCCAGACACTAAAGCAACCATCCCAAGTCATGCGGACGTGGATGTATCCGCATGATTCCTTTCTTCTGTGGTGCAGCACACATCAATAGTTAGCCCATTTCTCAGAATATGCTTTTTGATTTGCCAAGTCCAAGTAGTCTATGTATGAGCCTCCATTTGAGCTCGCCCCATTGACCGCCAGCACAGGTTTAATTCGTAAGAGCACCATTCCAGGTCGTTGCTCCCATCTTTTAATTGCATCGGGATATTTGCGCTTCATTATGTCCGTAAATTTTCCGATCCTCTTGTCTGACAGATCACCAAGTATCTCGGCTGTTCCTTCTATTTGGATTGTTTCCTTGCACAACGCAACCCGTTGGTTCTTCTCAATTTGCTTGAATTTACGAGAGTGTTTCCAAGTGAAAAAGTAGATGTCAAGCCCTTCGCTCGCAACCAGTATCATTCGTGCTTGAACTATGTCATCGCGCGATGTAGCCAAGGCCATATGCCTGTTGTCTCTCGAATCCAAAAATCTGATAAGCTCTTCCTTCTTCTCTTCAAAATTCAGGTCCTTTCTCTCCTCCATACCAACACCCAATAAATCCAACTCAAGACACGTGCCTTATCTACTTTTTTCTCTCCTAAATGATGCACGCTGGTGAAAAAATTACAAAAAATTGGCTGTTCAGCACTATTTCCATAAATACTCGACCACTTCAGCTTTATTTTGCTAAATAAGGGGGGGCGCTTAGGTCAATGCCCACGTTTGAACCCACGGACTCTCTCGTATGATCCATGACCAGACAACCCTGTTATATGACGGCGCCAAGTCACGGCCCTCAATCTAGCTAGGAGGGATCCGTCAACTGTTCGGCGCTTTCATAGATAAGAACGCGTCCCTTACACAGGGAAAATACAAGTCACCCTCTATCTTCTAAAGGTCACAACACCAACAATCCCTCTTTCGAGTCGTGCCCTAAACGCTGGGAAACGGCGACGAAGCCTTTTCTTGTCTGAATATTACATAGTACTCACTGCTTCGGTGTCTCAGTCGGCTTGAACTCTTGGCGGTTCCTGGGCAACCCCTAACTACGTGGGGGTGGTGGGGGCGGTGGCGGTGGGGGGGTGGGGGTGGGCCCCAGCGTTTTCTTCCGTCCCTTGGAAGACCTGTACGCGATGACGGCGGCAAGTGTAACAATTAGGACCCCACCAATGACTGCGGCGAGAACCCACAATGGAACCATTGGAGAAGAGAGAGAAGGTGACGCAGAAACCACTAAACTCACCGTTGCCGAGTGAGTCAACGACCCCGAAGTACCCGTTATCGTCAATGTAACAGTTCCCACCGGAGACCGACCCGCTGTAGCCACCGTTAGGGTTGATGTTCCAGTCGGAGTGACTGTGGAAGGACTGAACGCGCTTGTGGCTCCGGTTGGCAACCCTGTTACAGTCAAAGATACGCCTGCGCTAAAACCTCCCACGGAAGTGACGGTAACGGTGTAAGTCGTCGACTGACCCTGACTTACGGATTGACTGGCAGGCGAAGCTGAAACACTGAAATCCGGAGACGTGTTTATGGTGTAGGTTGCCGAACCGGTGTCGCTATCAGTCATACCGCTGTTGAAAGCCTTAGCCTTGATGGTGGTCGTAACACTGACAGAAACTGGACTCGAATACACGGTCGACGTTGACGAAGGCTCAGAACCGTCAACAGTATACCTTATGGTTGCGTCGTTCGTGCTGCAACTGAGTGCCACGCTACGGGATGCGGAGTAGGTGCCTCCTGGAGGACTGAACATTGGAGTAGCAACTTTACCAGGCGGAATATTGATGGTGTACGTTGCCGATGCGGTATCGCTATCGGTCAAACCGCTTTTGAAAGCTTTAGCCTTAATCGTGGTAGTAGAACCCACCGAGATAGAACCAGAATACGCGGTTGACGAAGACGTCGGCACAGAACCATCAACAGTAAACCGTATAGTCGCCCCCTCTGTGTCGCAGCTGAGCGCAACGTTCTGAGTTGAGGAGTAGGTGCCTCCTGGAGGACTCATTGTTGGAGCAGCAACCTTAGCAGGCTCAACGCTAATCGTGTATGTCGCTGAGGCAGTGTCACTGTCAATCATACCATCCTTAAACGCCTTAGCCTTAACCGTAACAGTACCGCTACTCACCGAGATGGGGATAGAATACACCGTGGAAGAAGACGTCGGCTCAGAACCATCAACAGTATAACGAATAGTCGCCTCACTCGTCGCACAAGAAATAGTAACGGACTGTGCACTTGAATAGCTGCTGCCAGCAGGACTCAAATTAGGAGTGGAAACCTGCTGCGGGTTAATCGTGTAAGTCGCCGTGGCCGTGTCGCTGTCCGTCATACCACTCTTAAAAGCCTCAGCCTTGACCGTTAAAGTACCACTATCCACGAGAATGGGACCTGAATATACTGTTGACGCTGATGAAGGCTCAGAACCATCAGTAGTATACCCTATGGTGGCACCACTAGTATCACACCTAACAGTCACACTCTGAGCTGAAGAATACGTTCCAGCAGGAGGACTAAAAGTCGGAGTAGCAACCTTAACTGGAATGTTTATGGTGTAGGTTGCCGATGCCGTATCGCTATCCGTCATACCACTCATGAAAGCCTTAGCCTTGATGGTGGTCGTAACACTGACAGAAACTGGACTCGAATACACGGTAGAAGAAGATGTAGGCTCAGAACCATCAGCAGTATACCGAATAGTCGCACCGCTAGTAGCGCAGCTAACAGTCACACTCTGAGACGAGGTGTAAGTTCCAGCAGAAGGACTAAACGTTGGAGTAGCAACCTTACCAGGTGGAATATTAATGGTATAAGTCGCCGAGGCGGTGTCGCTATCAGTCATACCGCTGTTGAAAGCCTTAGCCTTGATGGTGGTCGTAACACTGACAGAAACTGGACTCGAATACGCAGTTGACGAAGACGTCGGCTCAGAACCATCAACAGTGTACGTTATGGTCGCGCCAGAAGTAGCGCAGCTAACAGTCACACTCTGAGACGAGGCGTAGGTTCCAGCAGGAGGACTAAAAGTCGGAGTAGCAACCTTAAAGATGTAAAGAACCTCATATTGTGCAGTGTAGGCTCCAGCTGCAATGACACTCAGGGTTGGGCTAGTTTCACCTGTGTCCCACTGAGTAAACGGAGTACCCACACTGTCGGTGCTTGGAACTGTGAAAGTGTGGGTTTCACCTTCAGCCACTGTAAAGGTGTGAGGAGTGCTGAAGCCTGTATCGCTACCGCCCATCGAGATGGGTTCAGACAGCGATCCCGCAACGCTGTCCCAAGCCTGAATGGTAACATCGTATGGTGCCCAGTATTGCGCTGTGTACACTCCTTGGGAGCTGACCGTTATGTATCTGGTCGTCTCGCCTGTGTCCCACTGACTAAACGCAGTACCCGCATTGTCGGTGGGTGGAACTTCGAAAGTGTGGGTTCCACTCGTTGCATTGGTGTATGGAGTGTAGCCTACAGGCCACCAGTAAGCATCCTCATCGACGGGTAAACCAGTCTGCATTCCTGCAACAGTGTCCCAAGCCTGAATGGTAAAATAGTATTGGTAGTATTGTGCTGTGTAGGTTCCGCCTGAACTGACCGTTATGGTTGGGGTCGTCTCTCCTGTGTTCCACTGAGTAAACGAACCACCTGCATTGTCTGTGCCTGGAACTGCGAAAGTGTTGGTTCCAGTCATGTCTGTAAAGGTGTAAGTGGTATTCACGTATTGGTCGACACCGTCCAGTTGGATAGGTACAGACTGCCATCCTGCAACATTGTCGTAAGCCTGAATGGTAACAGAGTATGGTACATAGTATTGTGCTGTGTAGGTTCCGGCTGAACTGACCGATATGTCTAGGGTCGTTTCGCCTGTGTCCCAGTGAGTAAACGGAGTACCCACGCTGTCGGTACTTGGAACTGAGAAAGTGACGGTTTCACCTTCACTCAGTGTAAAGGTGTGAGGAGTAGTATAGCCTGTGTTATAGAAACCATTCACACCAATGGGTTCAGTCTGCCATCCCGCAACGCTGTCCCAAGCCTGAATGGTAACAGAGTAGTCCGCATGTGCTGGTGGGATCGTAATTGATACCGATAGAGTAGCAGTTAAGAACAGAACAATGATGATGAGAGTCAAGGTTTTTTCACGTTGAATTCTCATTTTTTATTCCCCAGAAATATTTATCGAAATTAAAGCTACGTGATCAGAAACTGTGTATTGCAACACTATGTAACTCTCCCTCTCCCCAAAATATACAAGTGACAGGCTTTGTAAACTTTCCTATCTCAGTTGAACTTTTGGTGAAATATTGATATATATAGGTTTTATAGGATCGCTCGATCGCTCGCAAGATTTAGACAGCTTCTTCGCCAAAACCAAGCCCAATTCTTGCCCAAAACAAGTGTTTTTGATGGTGGGGTCGCTGGGATTTGAACCCAGGTTGCCAACGTTCTGGACGGAAAACTCCATTCCCCAGGCTGGTATCCTAGACCAAGCTAGACTACGACCCCGTGGCACTAGTCAAAGACCCCCTATAGAAGAAAATCATTAACACACTAATTAGGCTTAAGCCTTCTGGAGGTTCAAAAAATACCGCCTGCCTGTTCCTGAATCCTGTGAGCACGATGTTTTGTGATGGTTTTCGTCGGGTTTGGGCAGGGGTTTGCTTGCGTGTGAAACAGTGATAGGGCCCTCTATTTGGAGCCAAATATGATCCAGGGGCCAAAACAGACGCCACCGGATATCGCAGACAAATTTGGGAACACACATGCGCGCTAATTCCTTTGCATTCTGGCGGAAATCCAGCGCGCGTTACTACATGATGGCTGGAACTGAAGCAAGCATTAAGCATTGATTGATATTTGCTTGAAAAGACGTGAAATTCTTCACTATATTCTTTTTTCTTTGCTCTGTTTCATGAATGACATAGCCAGCTTAGTTTTGGCCAGGCTTTTGAGTTTGCTCGGTGTTTCCATAGCGCTACAAGTCCAAAGAAGCTTTTTGGGCGCGTGCTTTAGTCTTCTGAAAAGCGACGCGGCTCATTGTTTGTGTTGTCCGTAGGTCACCGCTATTTTCACTAGGTCGGCAAGATTTATGATGCCCCAGGGGGAGGCGAAGTCTGCGTTGTCGTTCCAGTTGGGGTCTCCAGGATGCGAATTGTAGGCTTTTGCTAGCAGTTGAAGGTCTTGAGAGCTGACTGTGCCGTCGCAGTTCACGTCACCCACCAAGGAGACTACACATGTCTGGCATGATCCCGTGAATTGGGTACCGCTGAGGAGTTGACCGCTCATAGTCAGAGTTACGTTTCCCCATGCTTCACCGCTTGATTGGATGAGGTGTGAAAGCTGCGTGCGGTTGAACTCGACCATTGCTTCTGGGGCGGAGTCATCGCCGAAGTCGCCATAGATCACTTTTGCGGAAGGATCAACTTGAACCGTGCCGTTCCGCCGTAGCGAGGAAGTGTCAATTTCACTCGCGTTGAAGCCTTCTGGAAGCTCAATGTAGCCAGCACCCCATCTGCTCGTGCTATTGAGATTCAAAGAAGCAACCCGAACCTCCGCCGTCACAGCAGAAAGCGGGTCCGTCCCATCAATACGTAAACTCCCTTGAGCCCCGGACACTCCTATGTCGTTACCCTCGCTGTCCACCAGTTCTCCGAAACCAATCTGTAATGGGGCATAGAAGTCTGGCTGGCTCATGTTTTGCGACGGTTGCCCTGTGATTTGAAAGGTTATTTTCGCAACCAAGCCGTCATTGCCGTTCCATGGCCCAGTGTTCGTAGCAGCTGCAACGACGTATTGCGTAGCATTGGTGTATGGTGGGGTGGCAATCAGGTCAAAGTTGTCATCGTAGAATCCTGCATTATATCCGTAGAGCACGGGTCCAACCAGTGCACTGGCTGGTTGCCCAAGTTCGTTTGTGAATCCGATGGGTTTGCAATAGTCAAGGATGTTGCCAAAGTGGAAGTGAACCTCAACACCCGCAACCCCATCTGGAGCGTTCGTTGCAGTCGCGTTTCTCAAATGTATTTCCACCGTGAAGTTCTCTCCCGCTGGGGATGGTGTAGGCGGTGTTTCCAACCCATAGATGCTGGCGTTCACGTTTGCTAACGGAGCAACTGGGACAGGTTCAACGGCAAAGTATACTGGTTCGTGAAATACGGGCTCCCAGCCGGGCTCATTTACCCAAGAATATGGCCAGTTTTGTGTTCCAGCGCTGTCAGTGACCAAGAGAGAGATAATCCAGGAAGTGCCCGGCGAAAGTGGGGCGGTAAAGTTGTAGGTCGGATTTATTGCGCCCGAGACTGGATGACTGTCGTTCGCGTACGCGTTTCCTATGTACCATTGATACGTGTAGGGTGGAGAACCGCCCTTAACGCTTGAATTGAAAATTTGAGACTGCCCACCGAGCACTTCAGCGAGGAATGGTGTAATAGTTGCGGAAGGAGGCGTGGGCAGGTTTGCAGTGCCTAAGGCGTTCAACGTAATGTCGTCAAAGTAGAAAGTACCATTACAAGCACCATTAGAAACGTCACCGAAAAGGAGCATGTCTGGATTAAACACGTTTCCAGAACTTGATTTTAGATTCTCTATCAAGTTTCCATCAACGTAGAAGTTTTGTGTTCCTAAAGTGGCATTGGCTAGGAACGTCACATTGTGCCAGACTCCGACTGTAACATCATAATTGAATACTTGCCGTCCTGGAGCATACGGGTTATCCCAAGCATTTAGTTCTATTGTGTCATTCTGAATAACGAGGCTAGACACTACTCGCGCCGTGTTGCCGTCCCAGTCTCTGTCCAAATAACAGGCCGTCCATGAATTTGGATCTACCCGAAATACCCAAAAACTGAACGCGAAACTGGCGTTCGGGAAGTTGACGTATTGATAAAAATAGGCTTGTTGGCTTATCGATGATGATATCTCCAAGGAGTAGTTTCCGCTGTGTGAGTTGTTGCCCGATACGGCGAGAAAACCATCACCAGCACTGGTCCATCCCGTGAGACCCTGCTCGAACCCACCATTTTGGATGACTGAATTGCTTACATCTTGTGTTTTGGTTGGATATTTTAAAGAAGGTGAACCGAGATGCAGCGAGCTCAGCTTTGTTTTTAGCTGTTCCGCAGAAGACCCAAGCTGACCGTGAGAAACGACCAACGCTGAGAAAATAGTCGGAGACCATAAGACAAGAAACAACGAAACCACGGCAAAACTGACAATCACTTTTCTTTTCATTTTCCTTTCTCCATTCTATACAGAGGCGTGAAGCAAGAATTAAGGCTTGCCCAAATGTGTGTCCTCTGAAGCTTCAAAGCTTAGTGCAACAGCCTGAAAACATGTTGCATTCTGGCACAGAGCAACCTGATTCAACGGGCTCTCAGAAGGATGGTTTTTCAAGGATCAGGATAGATTCACACCTTATCATGCCTGCCTGACTCTTTTCAAGCTGTCTGACAATAATCCTATCCTCTTTGAAACCCAACATCAAAGCCATTTCCCTCAAGACGTGGTCATTCTTGACAACAACGTAATCACCATCCAGTTTGTAGCGATTGTTCCCGATCACTATCGCGCATTTGGAAGAGCACTTGAGCACCCTGTGCATTTCTTTTAGGACAATGTACATGTCCTTGAAGAACTTGTAGGTCCGCATGGCTTCTTTCGTCCGTCCGTACTTGACTAGTGTCGACACTGTGTCCTTGGCATCTTGAGGAAGATTCGCATAGTCAGGCGTATTGTTTCTTATCTCGGCCAAGAGAGACTGCGAGTAAACCTTGAACCGCGGAGTGCCTATCATGTTCATTTCCAGCTGAGGGATGTCCGCCAATTTCATCAACGTAAGCTGCGGATAATCATTCTTGACATAGTCTAACGCCGTACTGTACGGAGGAGAATCAACTACAGCGTCGATACTTTCACTTTCGATCATTTTCATGTCTCTCGTGTCAGCAACATACGTTTTTGATTTTCCTAGCTTGATCTTCAATACCTGGTTTAGTTTGTTGAAGATGTAGACTCTCAAGTAGAGGTTCTTCAGTCTGTCCTGTAACACGTCGACAAGCTCGCCCTTGCGTCTTCTCGTCAAATCCGAAATTGCTCCGCTCAGCGCGAGCAGGAGGAAGTCGCGGATTTTCTCATCCTTCACTTTTTTGGCCAGTTCATGTGCAACGATAACATGATCAGTTGCTTTGGATTTGCTCAAGAGGGAAGTGAATCTTGCTGGAATGCTGCTCTTCCTCTCTTCGACCGTATCCTCACGATAGTCTGGAGGAACAGACAATCCGGAACCGGATGATTGAGTCTCATGGCCAAGATTGGCACGAAGGTCCTGCAAATAGCTGTCGATACCTTTCTTTAATTCGTCTGGAGGGATGGTGAGTATATCGCATTTGACGTTGCACATCAGCGCCGAAAGAGGATTGATCTCTATTCCCGTGTTGTCCAGCCCCATCCACGTGGCTTCGACTAGCAGAGTCCCGCATCCCGCGAAATTGTCCATAACTCTTCCAACAGGTTTGGGATAGACGTAGTTTAGAAGGGCTCTAACCATCTTGGGATGAAACTTGCCTTTGTAGGGGTGCATGTAGTGAGTCAAGTATAACGAGGGTTCCTCTCTGATTGTGAAGTAGTCTTCCAACCTCTTTCCTATTTGCATCGTCTCCGTCGCGGGAATTCTGTGAAGTTCTTCAGTCAAGAATGAGAAGAGAGATTCAACGTTGCTTGAGGCTTCTTCCTCATTTCTGCTGAGCTTGGAGATGTACTGGGATTTTTCAAGGAAGTACTGATTGGTGATGAACCGTAGCAGGACACAACCGTCTTTGCTGAAGTACTCAACGTTCTTTCTTTCTATTCCTTCAGGAAACATTCGTCGCAAGACACTTGGCGGACTGTTGGATTCGGTGATGGCGAAGAATTCTCGCGTATAAGCCAAGCGCATGACCAGCTGTGACACGTCGCGCATTTCCTGTGTTTTTGCAAAAAACCCCTGACATTCTCCATACGGAAGCTCGTGAGCAAAGAAATCCTGCACTCGCACGTTTCCAGTTCTGAAATTGCTGAAGGGCGTGCTGTCCAAAATGTCAGAGAAATTCCTCACCGGATTAACATTCCCGAATAAGCTGTTCAGCTCCATCTGGGCGAACGTGATTTCATGTTTTTCCTTGATGCTGTTGAACAGCTTGAAGTACCAGCATACTTCCAACGACGACCCTCCACTAGGCGGAACACATGACGTGTTCGTTTTTGTTTTCACGTAAGTATTCTTGCTTGCCTAATATAAGAGGTCAACAATCCACAGTACGGTCTTTCCTGGACGGGTGAAGTGGCAACGGCCCACTGAAGCTTGGCTATGGATTCAGAATTGAAAAAGGCAGAAGAAAAGGAAGATTAAAGATTAATTAGGACGGGAAACCTTCTAGCAAAAACAATTGCTGGGTGGAGACATGACTGGTAAAGTTGTGGTTTTGATGGGATCAGAGCGGGATCTGGAGTTTTGCCGTGAAATAGCCAAGCATCTCAAAGCTTTTGGGCTGGAGTATCAATTCAGAGTCGCTTCTGCCCACAAGACCCCTGAGAAGGTCTTGGAGATTCTCAAGGAGTTTGAGCAGCAGAAGACCGTTTACGTCACCGTTGCAGGCAGATCAAATGCTCTGAGCGCTTTTGTCGACGCGAACACTGCAAAACCAGTTATTGCGTGCCCGCCCTACTCTGAAAAATACGGTGGAACGGACATATACTCGTCTCTTCGAGTTCCCAGTGGAGTGGGCTCGGTCGTGACTGTTGAGCCTGAAGGAGCCGCGGTTGCCGCAGCCAAGATCCTTGCTGTCGAAGACCGTGCCCTGGAAAAGAAAGTTCGAGAGTATCAGAACGCGAAGAAGAGAGAGATCGAGAAAGCCGACGAGTCTGTTAAGAAACTGGAGTAGTGCGCGACTGTGGGTAGCGTGAAGGATCTCGAGGTCGTCAAGAAGCCGACGAAAAACGCCATGGGCGTCGGCAGGTTCCACTTTTCAGACAGATACTCGGTCTTCGATTGGGGAGAAATGCCAGACCATATCGAGAATAAGGGAGCCGCACTGTGCATAATGGGAGCCTACTGCTTCGAGAAGCTGCAGGAGAGAGGCACAAAAACTCATTACAGAGGGCTGATTGACAAAAACGGGAAAACTGCTAACGTTGAAGAGTCAAAGCAGCCGACGAGCGTTATGGAAATAGACCTGGTCAACGTTTTCAGACCTCAGACAGTTATGAAGGACGGAAAACTCCAATATGACTATCGCGTGTACACGCCCAACCTGAGGAACTTTCTGATACCGCTCGAAATAATTTACAGAAATGGGTTGCCGGAAGGCTCCTCGGTCTTCAAACGGCTGGAAGAAGGCGTAATCACCATTGAAACGCTGGGTTTGGATCATTACCCCAGGCCTGGAGAGAGACTCTCCAAGCCGATCTTTGACGTGAGCACGAAGCTAGAAGAGGCCGACAGGTACCTGACCTGGGACGAAGCAACAGAAATCGCAGGCTTGACAGTTGAAGAGGTTGAAGACATCCGGGCGCTGCTTTTCAAGGTTAACAAGATGATAACACAGATGGCGTTGAAGGCCGATTTGGAAAATGAGGATGGAAAAATAGAGCTGGCTTTCGACCCTGAGAGAAGACTTATGGTAGTTGACGTTGTGGGAACACTTGACGAGTGCAGATTCACCTACGAGGGACTGCACGTCAGCAAAGAGATCGCCAGACAGTTCTACCGAAAAACAGATTGGTACAACGACGTTGAAGAAGCGAAAAAAAGAGCAGAAACAGAAGGAGTCAAAGACTGGAAGAAACTCTGCAAGTCCAAACCGCCGAAGCTTGACCCAACCTTGAAAAGGACAATCAGCGAAATGTACATGGCCGTCGCAAACGAATTGACAGAGACAAAAATATTCGAAGTTCCGAGTCTTGCCGATGTTGTAAAACGCTACAGAAACTAAATCATCCGCCGACTCTCAGCAAAAACCGTCCTCAATCTCACACAGGAAAGCCGCGGAAGAAACCTATCGGCCAGCAAAACACCATCATTCTGCGAGTTTAAATCAGAAACCACAATCATTAAGTCCTGTCCTTTCTGCCGATTCATAAATTATATGTTAAACTAGCAATTTCTCATATCCGAGAACGTGAACATGAAAGCCATAGAAGTTCTTATCGAGGTTCCCTGCTTCAAGTGTTTGTTTGCTGAGCCGATAATGGAGAGTCATCTGCACTGCAACCCCAATGAGTGCGAAAAACTAACTGACTGGCTTCTTTTGCAGGTTCGACAGGACGGTAAGGGAGATCAGACCGTGAGCCTGACGATTGCTCACGCTGAGACCACATGATGACCGTAGCGAACTACGCTTTGAACAGACGGCATGCTTCCTCGTATCAAAGAACTGGGGAAAACAAGAATCGGACTCTGTTGATTGTTCCTGCACGCTTTAAACGGGTAAACACTAGGGAGCAGAGGCTTAAGAGTTTCGCCTGCTGGGAATCTCTGCGGTGCAATGGGAAACATTGGGGAGTTTGGGTTCCCCACTTGCCTAAGTGACTAGTTCGTGCAGTTGATTTGTGTTTAGCGCTCTTTTTATTTCTAGGGCTATTCGGTCGCCCGTGCTTAGCGGTTTCTTGTATTTTGCGTTTGCGTACTGCGAGCCCAGACCCATGTGAACGTTTGTGCCTCCTCCGTGTCTGAGGGCAACGTCCTGCGTGACTGGGATGTGCATATAGGGGTCTCGCGTATCTGGCACGTCGTAGAGGCCGTAGTCAACGGCGGATTTGGCTTCGGTGCCACCAGTGTAGTCCAGCTTGTACGCCGGTCTCAGCTCATACTTGGAAACGCGGTCCCACGTGATGAGAGTTTGCAGGCACCATGCACCGATGATTCCAGGAGGCGAGAACTCTCGGCAGGCGAGCATGAAGCGATCAGCGTACCTGTGAACGTCTTTCAGCAGCGATTCTCTCAGGCTCAGTATCGCATGCGCCGTGACCTCGAATGATGGAACCTTCTTTATTTTTCGTTGAACGTCCATTGGAAGCCTCTTTATTCCGTCGAGTATCGTCTCTCTTCGCTCGTCGATAGAAAGGAATTGATTAGCCAAGCACACCCTTGCCTCTTCCATGTTCACGTTGTACAGCTTGGAAAACCAGTTGTCCACGTCTCCCCACTCGCTTTCCGCATCCAACGGCGAAAAGAAGAAGTTGAAGTTCGCGTGAGGCCCAAGGACTATCTGTTCAACCCGACCGTTCTCAAGCGCCTCCTTGCTCAGGTTTCCAGCGCGAACCTCTCTCTCAACTTTTGCCTCCAAGTCCGCCGAGTCCGCGGCGAAAATGAACTCCCTTTCAAAAGCTCTGTGAGCGTGCTCAGCCTTCAGAATCATCGGCTCGTTCACCGGTTTCTTGAATCTTATGCCCCTCTTGTGCACTTCGTATTCGTATGACCTCGGCGAAGGTATGCTGGCCTTTTCTGCAAACCAGTAATAGTCTTTTTCAACCTCACCCCTGTTCTCGATTTTCAAAAGATTCCTCGAACCCAGTATCGGAACCGCATACTTGTCTTCAATCACGCTGCAACGCTCGTCTCCGCCAACATAAACCGCAAAAGCCCGGTTCGTTATCTGCATACACTCCAGGTTGACAAGCTCGTCAACGTACTTCACTATGTCAGAATACTTGTCAAGAATCAGTATGGTGGTTCTCCATTCGCCGTTCTTCTTTATGTCCTTCGGATCATTCACGACACGCAGATCTCGCTTCACCAACCCCGGCAAATCTTCCACAATCTCTTCCGGTCTGCCGACCATAGGGTTTTGAAGATAAATTCTCGCCCTGCTCGGCGTCGTGTAGATTATGCTCCTCACACCATAGTTGCGCTGTCCCTGCCAAGCATCCAGGGCCGAATGAGAACCTAAGTTCAGGCCGATTGGCTCCTTATACTTCTTAACTATTTCCTGCATTTCCTCTCTTTCTATGACCACAAACATCACCTGCTCGAATATGCCAAATTAGACGACCAGACTTTTTTTAAACCTTTCCACGTTCAGTAGCGAAAACGTTGATAAGCCAACCACTTGCTCCACAATCAGGTTTCAACGTCCTCGACGACCCTGGACATGTAAGAGTCTTCTAGATTTCTTTTCTATTCTGTTCTTACATGTACAGTTATAAGAAAAGCAACGGGCTTTTTCGGATGAAGAGTGGAGTCTTGTCCGAATCCTGCTGTTGGCTGTTCGTTGAAAACGTTCCACTGCTCTTTGACAAGGAAAGGATTCAGAGACAACTCAAGGTTGAAACTTGGCTTGACCTAACACAACTGTTGAAGGAAATAAAGGACGAAGACAGCAACGAGAAAAGCCAACAAAAAGCAATAAACTACGTTGTCTAAAGGCCGCAGACCTCCAAAACCAGTTCAAAACTCTCACGGCTTCTACGCTTCTTATAAAACCTCAATGCTTCAATCGTTGCCATCTTGTCTCTCTCGCCGATCTTTCCAGCAACCTCTCCTGCAATGTCGCTGATGAACAAAAACTGACAAATAGAAGTAACGTTGGCTGGCGCCCGGTTCACGCTGGCAGTTTCAAAGTCAACGACAAACGGCCTATCTGCTCTGTCAACGATTATGTGTTTTGGCGCATGGCTCAATTCTCCATGATCCAAGCTGATACTGTCTAACAGCCAGCATTGTTCAAGCACCTCGCGCAAAACTTTCTTAACCCGGACCTTCCCGACATGTTTGCGAAGCCACTCTGGAAGCAAAAGGCCGTCGACAAACTGCATCAAAACCATGTTGTCAGTATATCCCAGCAGTTTGGGCCCAACCTTGACAGAATTAGCCTTTTTCAGCATATCTGCTTCATGCCGCATCATCGACCTGTCGGCATCCAATCTTCGAACCTTCAGGGCCGCTTTCTTCTTATTGACATGAGCTATTAGAACGATTCCGACACATCCTTTGCCTAGAACGTTCACGTTAGAAACTTGCTTGGGACCACGAAATTCCAAAGCGGTAACCCCTAGCGTTTGGAGTTCCTTCAGCCGGTTTTTCAGTTCCACCTTCTCAGGTTTGGGATAACAGAGTATCTTTGCATACGCGGTGTTTTGTGTCAGTCTCTCTATTGGCACGATGAACTCTTTCTTCAAAGCTTGACTCTTCCCTCTTTTTAATTCCAGTCAATCCGAATAAAAGCTAGCTCCAATGCGAACGTTCCCGGAAGAGTGAAAGCGCGTGCGCTCTGATTCGAGAAGCTATATTCAACAATCTGAACCCCTGCATTTATGGTTGCCACAGTAAAATACGAAATCGTCAGGAAACTGAGCGCGCGCTTATCCGAGATTCATAACATTTTTACATCATCTTCTCTAGTTATCCAAGAGGGAATTTGAAGATGGTTAATTGTCCAGAATGTGGGAAACCATTGAAAAAGGACACGGGCAAGAATGAGTACTGCTGCGAAAACAGCGCTTGCCCCGTTATTTTTGTTCGTCATCCTGACAAGCAATCTTTAATGGAGATAAAATACAAGGCCTGAGCTAGCGCGTGCGAAAACTTCAGTGAGCAAGCGAACATGTCATCTGACGAAAGTTAACAGCCAAAACCATGTGACGCATAGTTACCAGCGCGCTAACCTATCAGACCTATAAGAAACAATGGACATAGATAGACTCGGTAAGAAGATGCCAAAGAAAAGAGCACACGCAGGACTCAAGAAGAAGAAGAAACGTTAAGGAACATAATCAACACACGCGCTAATAGAATGAGAACAATATCGCCTCCATCACCACTTGTTACAGGGTGAACCATCACCCGAAGATAGACCAGAAGCAGATCAGACAGTATCCAAACATTGTCATCGCTATGGTTGAGGGCTGCGAAGATGAAAGCTTCGGGCTTCTTTTTTTCGCTTCATTTCGGGCGAAAACAAGCAGAAGGCAAGAGTGAAAATGACCACGCCTGTTGTTTCGCAGCAGATTGAGATGACAGCCCCTGTCCTATCAGACGCTGGCTCCATGGCCTTCGTTATGCCTGAAGAATATCGAATTGAAACAACACCTGAACCTCTTGACAATCGGGTCAGAATCATCGAAGTGCCTGCAAGAGTCGTGGCAGCCTTGCGCTTCTCAGGACGCTGGTCTGAATCTCTCTTCAGAGCAAAAACCAAGGAACTCCTCAACGAACTGGACAAAGCGAAAATCAAGACCAAAGGAAATGTCTTCACGATGCTTTACAACGCTCCCTATATTCCAGGGTTTCTGCGCAGAAATGAAGTAGCCATAGAAGTCGAACTCGGGCAGCAGTGCTCTCGCCCAGATGGGCTCCGGGCTGGTAACGTCCTGATGTGCGGTGTCTTTCCAAAAAGCGATAGTTCTATCCAGTGACGCCAGGTCATGCTCTCTTTCTTCTAATTGACGCGTGCGCTCACAAAAACCGTAAAAGAAATGCGATTAACAAAGAGACTTCAAACCGCGTCAATTTTGGGTTTTGATCTTTCTTGGGAATCTTCTAATTGCTACTATAGCAGCTAGCATGAAGATAACCATGAATAGTGACAGAATCATAGTTGATGGAAACTCTGGAACCACTACTCCACTAAACGTGTAGGTCAATTGATTGACTGGTGAAGAGTCATTCTCAAAGTTGAATACTGGACTGGTTCCTGCTCCCATCACGTCAGACCAACCTCTCGGCGCCAGAACCCCTGCAGGAGGCATGTCCGTTCTAAGCCCAGCCGGCTGAGAGGACGCGTAGGTCACAGTCTGACTTGATGTTATAGTCACATCCACGGTTGCTAAGTAGACTTCGGTGAGATAGGTTGAGTCGTAGTATCCGCTGTAGGATGAAGGAGTAAGGGAAGTAACGCCTAGAAGGTTGAGAACGCCTACGGTGTGATCACCCGAGCCCTTTGACATGCTTGTCTCATACGAACATTTGACAGTGAAGTACCAGTCGTTGTTGCTGCTGGGAAACATGTCAACAGTGATATAAGAACCCGGTTCACCGGCGATCTGAACAAGCGTTGGCGAAAATCCGTTTAAATTCGAGACGAAGCACCAAGACATCAACGACTGCATGTACTGAGATAGGCTGCTTTTTCCTGATGCCTTGTAATTCACAAAATCTCCGAACATACTGGTATAATCGTAGGTGAAACTTGTTTGGAAGGGAGTGGACAGCATCGTAGCCCAGGCGTCTCCAATCGATCTCGACGCGCTCGTATTAAGCACCCATACGGCAATGGTTGAATTTGAAGTTGAGAAGGTTAAGGTTACATCCTTAACATCGCTTGGGTTCATGTTAGTCAGGTTTACGCCGCTTGGAGTGTGCACCGGCGAAGTATCGTTAACAGGAAAGTAGGACTCGGAGCTCGAAACATCGACAGTTCCTTGTTGGCAATCAATGGTTATCGAAACACCTTCGGTCAAGTAGGATGACTGCGCATTAACATGCCCCACAACCAAAACCAAAAGAAGAAGCACCAACAAAGCGCCTAAGCACAGGCCGAATCTCATAAACATCCACAGAACATCATCTTACACTGCCATCTTTTATAAGATTTTCCACTTATGTTAGGGCGCGCTTTGCTTGGTAGCTCATTTTGATTCAGTTCAGTTGTGGAAGTTTAAAAGCAGGTGGGAATATAGAAAAAACAAGTTGTAAGGGAAAGACTGACATGCCGAGGTTTAAGCAGACAGCGGAAATACTGAAGCTGATGAGCAGAAAAGAGGCTATACGCAACGTGGGCATAATCGCGCACATTGACCACGGAAAAACGACGATGACCGATTCACTGCTCGTTGAAGCTGGTTTGCTGTCGGCGCAAGTGGCAGGCTCAGCCAGAGTTCTTGACTATTTGGAAGAAGAGCAAAGACGCGGAATCACTATAAAGACTGCCAACATTTCACTCCTGCACGAGACGGACGGCCATCCTTACGTGATTAACCTCGTTGACACTCCAGGCCACGTGGACTTCACGGGCAAGGTCACAAGAGCTTTGCGAGCGATAGACGGCGTGGTTGTCGTCGTTGACGCTGTAGAAGAGGTAATGGCCCAGACGGAGACTGTCACTCGCCAAGCTCTTGAAGAGAGGGTTAAACCGGTTCTTTTCATAAACAAGATTGACCGTTTGATAGAAGAAATGAAACTGCCAGCTGGAGAAATTCAGAACAAGCTCAGCCGCATAATCGCCGATTTTAACAACCTGATCGAGAATTATGCGGAGCCCGAATTTGGAAAAAAATGGAAAGTCGACCCTGCACAGGAAAATGTCGTCTTCGGCTCAGCCCTTCATAAATGGGGATTCACCGTCAAAACAGCCGAGGAAAGAGGCATAAAACTCGGCGGTGGCAACATTTTGGAAACCCATGGAAAAGGCAAACACCACGCACTCTCAAAGTCGATTCCACTTTACACAGCCATTCTCGACATGGTGGTCAGGAATCTTCCAAGTCCAGTTGAAAGCCAAGAATACCGTGTCCCGAGAATATGGAAGGGCGACACCAGCTCTGAAATCGGTCGAGCGATGTTAAACTGTGACGAGCAAGGACCAACCGTCATGTGCATAACCATGGCACAAATGGTGCCAGGAACAGGCTTGGTAGCGACCGGAAGACTCTTTTCAGGTTCCGTGAGAGAGGGGGACGAAATCTACCTGGTTGAGGAAGATAAGCAATACCAGGTCCAGCGGGTCTCAATGTACATGGGAGCCTTCAGAGAACCCGTCACGGGTATTAGTGCCGGCAACATTGCTGCATTATCCGACCTTGGTCTGGCGAGGGCTGGAAACACTCTCGTCGACTGCAGGCACAAGGAGGCGATGGTTCCATTCGAACGCGTAAAATACGTGGCGGAACCCGTGATGACAATCAGCATAGAGCCCAAAAAACCTGGCGACTTGCCGAAAGTGATGGAGGCTATGAATAGGCTCTCGATCGAGGATCCAAACCTTGTGACTACCGTTGACGAAGAAACTGGGCAATACCTGGTGAGCGGAATCGGGGAGCTTCATCTGGAAATTGCCATGAATTTGCTGAGACAATACGTCGGCGAAGTAGACCTCACAGCGTCCAGCCCTATTGCAGCCTACAGGGAAACGGTTTCGAAGCAGGGCAGAATCGTCATGGCCAAGAGCCCGAACAAGCGCAGCAAGTTCTGGGTAGAAGTGCAACCCTCAGAAAGCAGGGTTTTGGAACTGATGAAAAAGGTCAGATTTCCAGTGCCGAAGAGAGAAGAGCAGCCCGCCGATTTGCAACAGGAAGAGTCGAGTCGCGTTTGGGCATTTGACAAGAACAGAAACATGCTCGTGAACTTGACCGAGGGCGTTCGACACCTTCAAGAAGCACGGGCCAGCATCATAACGGGATTCCAGTGGGCATGCAGAACTGGAGCCCTGTGCGAGGAACCTCTCAGAGAAGTAGAGGCTAGACTGATGAAAATGGAGCTCGACCCAGATCCAGCCTTGCGCGAGCAGACGCAGATAACACGAGCCGTAAGCCGTGCAATTCTAGGCTCATTTCTTACGGCGAAACCAGTCCTCCTTGAACCAATATACAAAATCGAGGTGTCCGTTCAGACTCAGTGGTTCGGCACTTGCACCACGATAATATCCCGCAGACGAGGGAAGGTACTCACCACTGAACAGAAAGGCTTCCTGACGACAATAACCGGATACATCCCAGTGGCAGAAACCTTCGGCCTGTCTGCCGAAATGCGCTCCGCAACCTCAGGCTACGCTTTTTGGCAATTCACTTTCGACCATTGGAAAAAGGTTCCAGACGATCTTGCAAAAGAAGTAATCAAAAAACTTCGCAGAGGAAGAGGATTGCCTGAAGAGATTCCCACACCACAAATGTTCGTGGATGAAGCTTGACTCCACAGGGATGAGCGCATGAAAATCCAGTTGAGCCCCTCACGCCCCTTCAACCTAGATTTCACTCTCTGCTGCGGCCAGACATTCAGATGGGAAAAGCAGGGAGACTGGTGGTACGGCGTCGTTGGACTAGCACCTTGCAAGATACGACAAACCGGCAAGGCACTGGCGTTCGAAGGTGTAGACACAAGTTTTGTCGAAAACTACTTTCGCTTAGACGATGATCTACCAGAGATTTTTTCACGTATCAACAAGGACAATAACATCGAAGCAGCCATCAGCGAGTTCAATGGTCTGCGCATCCTCCGCCAAGAGCCCTATGAATGCCTGATTTCATACATCTGTGCAACGTACAAGAGCATCTCAGCAATCAAGGGCATGCTGGCCAATCTTTCCAGAAGGTTTGGCGAAGAAACCCGCATGGACACCCAGATACTTTACACTTTTCCGAAACCCGCAAAACTGGCAAAAGCAGGCCTACACGAACTGGAGGCTTGCGGTCTGGGCTACCGAGCCAAATACGTATCCGAAACCGCAAAGTTAGTCCGTGAACACACTCTCGACCTTGAACAATTAGAAAAAACGGCTTACGCGAAAGCGAAACAAGAGCTGACCTGTCTTCCAGGTGTAGGTCCGAAGGTGGCAGACTGCGTCCTACTGTTTTCTTTGGAAAAACTTCAAGCTTTTCCAGTTGATGTGTGGATAAGACGGGCCATTCTGAAGTACTATGCACGGTATTTTCCAAAGGAATTCGTCAAGAGACTGTCCGCGCAAGAATCGCTGAGCAGTTCAGGGTACGAGAAGCTAGGTTCCTTTGGAAGAGAATACTTTGGCGATTATGCCGGATACGCGCAAGAGTACCTGTACCATCATGAACGCATGCATCACTAGTTTAGAAGTTCGCGCTGCCAAGAACTTGGCCAACGTTTCTTTTCATTTGTCAAAGTAAGAAAACCGTGCATTCAGACGGGACCGTAGGTTCTTCCAGCTTCAGATAATCTAAACCCAAAAACACTTAAATTAACTTGAAAACAGCAATATAGGAGAAAACAGGCAAGGAGGGCCCGTAGCTCAGCCAGGTTAGAGCGCCAGGCTCATAAGCGCATCAAGCGTTCAGAAACCTGTTGGTCCCCGGTTCAAATCCGGGCGGGCCCACATCAAGCATCGACTTTTCACCAAGCCCAGAAAATTGCATTCATTTCAAGCGCACCCTAAGCGTTACCTGCAGCAGCCAAATTGCGGAGACCCAGGAATTGGTAAGAGCCAATCAGGATTTTACGTGGCAACTTTCCTAGTAGACAAACGCTTCTGAAAGAAAAATCATTAGAAACTTCAAGAAGTTCGAGAGCATCTGCGCTTCGGGAACCCATTTTGCACAAACAGAAGCAAGATGCCGAGCGTTGAAAACGCCAGTGAAATCATGGGTGTTTCAATCAAGGCCAAAAATGGATTCGCCTTGTTGTCCCAGTCGTGGAAATCCATGTGATTAAAGGGAGCCTAGATGCGTCGCCATAGTGACCCTTTGGTGGCCGAATAAATGTGCGCCTTTCACCGTGGTAGCAAGATGATGTGGAGAGGAATGAGAAAAGAAGGATAAGTGAGAACTCCGCATAGGTGTGGGCAAGGAGAAAAATAGGAAAAGGGAACTGCTCAAAGACATTTGGTTCAAGTAATCGTTATTCGTATGGGCGTTGTTTCAATAGTGGGATTCGTTGTGGATAGTACAGAACCAATCAGACCAACGATGTAGTATGTTCCAGGAGATACAGGAACGCCTTCCGACCCTCCTATTGGAACAGGGTACGTCTGCATCCACACAAGATTTTCACTTAAGCTTTCTCCCGGTTCGAGTGTTTCGAGTGTTTCGATATATGGTATAGCCTTGCCTACCCAAAAGTCTGAATATTGGTATATGACGCCGTTTGTGCCGTTGTAGATGTGAGTGTCGTTGTAAACCTGAAAGTCAAAATCCTTGTACGGACCGAGCGTAAAGGTATTAGTCTGATTGCTGACGTTCGTGATTGTCAACGTTGTGTTTATTGGTTCGCCGAGGCCATAGTTGGTTTTTTGGAGTGTCATGGTAAGCCCGAGTCCCTCGCTCTCATTTACTCCTTGTGCTATAGTTGGGGAAGGTGGGAAAAAACTGGGTTTAAACTCATATTCAACAGCGTAAACGATGCCGATACCCAGCAGCGCGATGAGCATCGAGAAAAGTACTAGTTTCCTCAGCGTCATGTTCAACTTGTCTCCACCATATTGGCGATGGAGTCAGATAGATAAATCTAATTGTTGAACGGGATTGTTCAACTTCTAGAACGATATCGAATTAGCCTCAAAAAGAGCAGAGTGTCAACAAGGCTTGTCGTAAACCCGATTACTGAAACGATAATGCCCACTTCTCGCATGCCTGAAGGGAGAAGGAAAGCAGAAGTTAGTGCAATGGTTAGGTAGAGTATCATGTAGAAGAAGCTTCTGGGCACCAGCCACGTTCCAGCCCTGTAGAAGAAATGCAGAACCCCAAACCTTCTGGCAACGACTTTGTAGACGCCGTGCTCATCCTCCCGAACGAGCTAGCTAGCTAGCGGGCCCACCATACTTTAGGTTAGCGCGCATGCGTGTTCCTAAATTCGATTTTTAGCTGTAATAGGTGAGTCGCGTATCTCTCTCGTGAGGTGAGTCATGAGGAGATACGAGACTCTTGAGACCTTGTTTGGCAAGGTCGATTTATCATTTGCTGAGAAGGTGCTTAATGAAGCTTACCACTCGAGAGACTCCCCTGGCAGGCCGCCGAGGAAACCGCTCGGTATTTTCAAGGCACACTTGCTCAGAAGGCTGCGACATGTTCCAAGCGACAGGATGCTTGTAAGGCAGTTGTGTAAGGACCAGAGGTTGAGGCGAATCTGCGACATAGAGAAGAATCAGCCACCCTACGGGATAGCCATTCTGTCCCGGTTCAGGAGGAAGGTTGGACCTGAAAGGCTGATGCAAATCGTTGACCACGCCATCGAACTGCTCGTCAAGAAGGGAAGGATCAAAGGCGAAACGCTAGCGTTGGATTCAACGTTCATCAAGGCTCACAGTCGCAGGAACCTTGACAATCGGACGGGCTACAGCGACCCTGAATCGAGGGTTGGAAGAGCAGTCAAGACAAGAGACTTGGGTTACAGACTCCATCTGGCCGTGGATGCTAGGAGCGAATTACCCGTCGCCATGACGGTCGCATCAGCAAACGAGAACGAGAAGAAACATTCCATCAGGCTGCTTGAGAAGGCCTCAGTCCACGTGAAGGCTAGCAAGCTGGTTGCTGACCCACAGTATAGCTCCCAAGGCTTGCGAGACGCAGCACGCAAGCAAGGAACGATGCCTGTCATTCCATATCCCAGAAACCAGCAGCGAGGCGTCAAAGGCGTTCTCAGAATCGACAGGAGATTCAAGAGCCATGGTCCTCAACAGCTCAGAAGAGCCTACAGAAAACGCGTCGCCGTTGAACGAGTGTTCAGCAGACTCAAGAACCTCGCTGGGTTAACCCAGCATAACCTCAAAGGACTAGCCAAAATAACCTTCCACGCTCAACTCTGCCTGCTCATCATGCTTTTCACAGCGCAGGCCGCAGTAAACACCCACAAACCAGGCAAGACAAGAAGCATCAGATACTTCGCAAACTAATTTAGGAACAAGCATGCGCGCACTTCGTCACTCCCCCCTGAGACTTTACGGAAAAATGAAAGTCATTCGGGCAGTCGCCGTTTCTGTTAAACTCGAAGTTTTTTCTTATCCAAAGGTAATTCCCGCTCCAAGTATTTTTGGTCTTGCATTTTTCTGATTTTCAGGAATTTCTCTGAACCTTTCTTGGTTTCTCTCTCGAAAATGCTGATTTCTCCCTCGAAAACATCCAGGATGGCCTGAACCTCTTGCGGAGCGTGCATCTGGGGATTAATTACTGCTAGAGTGGTGAAACCCCTTGACCTAAGTTCTGGATTAAGCGCTGCTAACCATCTTCTGACAGAAAGAGCGTGGTGTTGCAGCAGCACGTCTGAAATGATCTCAATGCAGGCTCTTCTCGGAACTGTTGACGCAGCGTCTATTCGGCGGAATGCAGAGGTTAAAGCAATGCTGATTTCCGTCAGGTTTTCAACACCCTTCAGTTTGAACAAATTAGGCAAGCTTTTCACGATTTGGTCAGCTTGTGGATTGCATAAGAAAAGGTAGAAGTTTGACTGAAATTCTTCAGCCAGAGCCCTCACACCGCTAGCGTTAATGGTTGCATAAAAGACGATTTCGCCCTTTCTTGCGCCCGTTTCGAGAAACCTTCGAACCATAAGATCTCTTTCGTCAAATGATGGCGAGGTCAATATGACCGCGTAGGTTTGGGGGATCCCGCCAAACAGCATATCGTCAATAACTTCACATCCCGTAGCAACACGACCAGGGAGAACGACTTTTGAGACGTTGATTGTCACGGGTTCAAGCTCGCAAAACATCTCATGCCGGTTTTCGTCCAAGTACGCGATTCTAGGTTCTATCTCAAACTTGCCCGTTGCAAACGACCTCAGCACAAGTCTGAAGTCTTCAGTCTCCAATGAGCCAAGGCGTTTTCCTTTCATATTAAGACTGCCGTTTTCAACGTGAAAAGTCTTGGGTTCTTCTGCGAGATCAAATCCCTCAGGGACAATATCGTCCACCCTAGTCAGGAGAGCTGCACTCTTCCCGAGGTTTGCCAGTTGAATCTCCAAATCCAAATCTTGCCCAACAGCAACTTCCTTTTGATGGACAATAAGATTAGCGTGAATGAACTCATGCTCGAACTTTTGCAAACCCACGGGTTCTTCTACTGTGGAAATTGGTGCGGAGATTGCACTTGTACTTGACGCATCACCAGGTGTAGTTAGCAACTCTCTTAGAGACAATGCAAACTCGCGTTTTTCCTTTACTTTCTTCAAGGTCTTGAGAGCTTCGTCTTTTTTGCCGATGTATCCCACTGATTCGTAAAGCTCTGCTGATCTCGCTAGGCATTTTTCTGCAAGCAGATATGCTTTCATCTTCCTTTCAGGGTTGCTTTCTATTTCAGCGCCAGTCATGTAGTAGTACGCATCAAGCAGCGTCTCTGCGGCGCTTGTCCACACATAGGCGTTGTCGAAGCCTGCTTTCAGGTAATAGTTAGCTGCGCTTCCCAGGTATTGCTTTGCCTTGGCGAAGTCATCTTTCTCATTCGTAGATTCGAATCTAGTTCCATATTCTAACGCTTTGCAGAAGGCTCCGTTGCCCGAAGCCAACAAGGTTGCTCTGTCCTTCGTGCCGTGTTCTTTTGCTTCGAGAAAAAGCTCAGAAGCTTCATGGTAGAGTTCTGGCAAGACTCTTCCATCAGCAATCTTCATTTTTTGCCAGGCACGACACATGTATGCGATAGGTTTTATCTCTCTTCTATACTCTTCCGCCTCAGTTTTCTCCAATATCCTTTCGAAATCAGAGGCTGCCAGACCATACTTTTCGGCACTCTCAGCATGGTTTCCCTCGAGGTCATACCTTCTGGCTTCTTCGACGTTCACTCTTGCAATGCAATAGTCTTTTCTAATAACGGAAGCTTCACAGAGCTCAATTGCTTTTTCCTTTTCGTCCAAATTCTGGATCTTGCCGATTTCTTCTTCGAAGGTTCTTCTTGCTTCTTCAAAGAGTTTCGCTGCTTGCTTGAAGGCTTCTATCGATTCTCCACCGAGTTCTTTTCTACTCGAATCCTCCGCTTTTTCCAAGAGTGACCATGCTAGAAAGTTTGAAGATAGGTAGCCCCACAGTTTTGATGATTTGAGAAGGCTTGCAGTATTTTCATAAAGTTTCATTGCGTCGTCATATTTCTCGCGTTCATGCGCTGATCTGGCTCTCTCGATTTCACTCCATGCTTCCATATAAACGGCGTAATCCAGATAGAAGCCTGCAAAGTGCTGGATTTTCTCTGCAGCAACCTTATACTGCTCCATAGCATTTCCAAAATTCTCAGCCGCTTTCTGGTGGTTTCCCAAGAGGTTCTGGTTTCTTGCAATTTTCCAATAGGACTCAGCCACGCGACTGGGCAGACTGACTTTACTGAATTGCTGGGCAGCATCTTCATAGGCTTCTATCGCCCTTGTGAGAAGTTCTTTGTCTTCGATTAGCAGGTAGAGTTCATTGAGTATTCCTCCAAACGCATCTTCAAATCCTGCAAGGACAGCTATGTATGATGGTGCGGGGTGAGAGGTGATCCATTTTCTGCAGTCTAAAACGCTGTCCTCCATGTCTGACACAGCGCTTCTGAGAAGAGCTGTTTTTTGGACCCTGTCTGTTTCTGCCCTTGCCAGCTCTACTTTTATCAGTCCCTCATAGTTTTTGCCAACACCGCGAATATAATTGTTGAACGGAAAAGCTCTCTCTATGGTCTTGGTGAATTCCTTTCTTCTTTCCAACGCCTCTGTGAGTAACCTTGCCTTTTCACCTTCATCAGTTGCAACGTTTGCGTAGGAATGCAATGCTTTGCTCAGAGCGTGAAGGGCAGAAAACGCGGCTTCTGGAGAGCCCGAAGCAGTTGCATATTCCAAGCATTTGCGCGCAATTTCTACTGCTTTTTCTAGTATGGCGCGTTTTTCTTCTGGATAAACCTCATAGTTTGCCAGAGATGAGTAGCTCTCAGCGTAGAACTGGTAAGTTTCTGAGATGAAATAATCATGGGAGACCAATGAAAGACTGTGTATGGCTTCTTCACAATAACGGATAACCTTCGTGTGTCCTTCTTTCTGCTTGTCGGGGTCTGCTTCTCGTAACATCATCATATCAGTCACAAAGGCTAAAAGGTAAGATGCAATTCCTTTCAGGTAGTTGTCCTTTACAGTCGTTCCCTGTTCTAGCATCTGTTGAGCATAGTGTAGCGCGGTTTCAGCTTTTTCCGTGAAAACGAGGACGTAAGGAGCAGCGGCCCAGTTTGACATGGCGCTGGAGTATGGCTCTTTGACCTCTTCAGAAAGCTCCAACGCTTTCTCCGAGTAGTTTAGACTTCTCTGAGCCAGCTCTTTTTGGACTTTCTCTTCTTGAGCGACAAAGTTTGCCACATACCAACTTTGGAGACTGGCCGTGTAGTAAGCGCGGAGGAGTTCATTTTTGTCGCCAGCCCTTGACAAGACCTCAATGGCTTTGTCGGCGCATTCTATCCCTTCTTGGGCAATGCTGCCCATTTCCTTGTAGTCATATGCAACATACAACCTCTCAAGAAGACACTGTAGAATATCACTACACATCTTGCCGTAGCCCAGATGCTCTCCAGCTCTTTCGTATGCTTCCAAGCTTTTCTGTCCGAACGTGCAACATTTTTCAAGAATTCTTCTCTTGTCTGAAGGCGTTGGAGCCAGCCAAGAACTGACGTATTCCGCAAGAGCTTTGCATTGCAAACTTTTCCCTTCTGCTTCATGGTTGCGTTCTTTTTCAAAAAACGCGGCAGCTTTTTTGTAGGCGTCGGCTGCCTGCTGTCGAAGTCTAATGAATTGTTCCTGGTTTTCAGCCTGGTTTGATGCCCTGCAGTAACAAAATGCCACTTTTTCCCATATGTGTGCAGTTGAAAAAGACACCGCATGTTTAGAAGACAGCAATTCCTCATATGTAATCGCTGCTTTAAGCCAATCATATTCCTGTTCTTGCTCCTTCGCCTTCTGGAGCATGTTCTGTTCTTCAACTTCCGAAGTCATTATTTTTCTAACTCTTGGATTCCACATTACTTTTGCGGCGCGTTAACCACAGTACTTAGATGTTTAAGAGTCAAAATAACACTTTTGGATAAGCCCTCCACCTTGTCTGTCCAGGCATGCTCTGGTTAGCGAATCTGCAAAGGTCGACAGGTTCGAAGTAATTGCTCCAGCGCGCGGTTAGGATAACTGTTATCCCGGAAAGTCGTCGATTCCCGCGCACTGTCGAACAAAAGAAAAATGGGGAGTTGGGGTATTTTGGAGTCTGCCAGTTTAGGAGTAGCGGCCGCTAGTAGGCTGCTAAGTGGATGCCAATGCCACTATGATGTTCTTCGACATTCCAGCCGTAGAATGTATGGCCAGCAGCGGTTAGAGGAAGGCTGAAGGTGGTGACAGCGTTTATGGTAACGGTTTGAGGTGTGTTGCCAATTAGTCTCCCATTCTGATAAATGGCTACACTTAGAGGGGCGCCAGTATCGTCTTGTGCCGTAATGTAAACTTCTGTATTTTGTGCTACACCGACGATAGAATATGGCGATACAATGTAAGATGATGGCGCGCCTAACCGGGTCGTTTGGCCTTCCCCGTTGACGAGTTCTGAAGGTGGGTATGGTGCGATGTAGCCGTAGACGCCGTAGTACCAGCCGTAGTGCAGGGCCAAAGTGACCAAGTCTGACAGCCCTACAGTGCCTGAAGGTGCAGCCAAGTCAGCTCCTGGGTTCCAAGTATGAGATGCTCCTGGAACACTTGAGATTGACACTGTTGAGGGGGGTGTTCCGGTTGTTCCGTACGCATTAGCGAATTCTACAAGGTCTGCTAGGCCTACCTTGTAGTATCCACCCGACGGCTGTTGACTAGGCGAAGTGTTGAGCCATGTGTATTTCAAGGCTACTGCGCCTGGGGCAACGGTTAGGAAGAAGCTGGGGTAGGCGTCGAGGGTGATTCCTCCACCAGGGGCAAATGATGCTGCGTTTGTGCTGCCGACTCGGTAAGCGAATGGGCCTGTGCCAACCAGAGTGGTTTCAGGCTTGTTTTGCAAGTCCGATAGGGTGAAGGGTGCGCCAGATAGGATGTTGTCTGCAGCCGCTGCCTGGCCTGGCCATAGACCGTGAAGTCCGTCTGTGCTCACACCTGTTTCAGCATCCGTAATGCTGCTTGGCACTATGTACTGGTACAGGTGATATGGTACAACCGCGTAATTAGGTATGTACAAGTTCAGCCAGCTCGCTGATTTGACTAGAATTGAGCAACTCCATTGGTCCCATTCCGTGAAGTAGGGTGCGTAGCCGTTTGAAGCGTTGGCTGCGAATATCATGGCAGCGTTGTCGTAGGCGTCTCCGTAGACTGAGTTTACGTATATTGTGTAGTTGATGTCGGCCACTGTGAAGGGTACGCCGTCCTGCCATTGCATGTCGTGTCTGAACCATAGTGTGACGTTTGTCCATTGGGCTGGGTCACTACCTTCTGGGTTAGGGATGAGCTCTGTCTTCCAGGCGTAGGCCATCCAGGGCAGGTCACCGCCTGTTGCGGCGCCTGTGATTGCGCTTCCTGGGACTATGGTGTATGGGTTGCCACCTATTGGGTAGGTGAATATTTCGTCCGTGACTTGGAAGTCGAAGACTGTGTCTTGGAATATTGGGTTCAGCATGTCTGGCGGGTTATAAATGCCCAAGTAGAGTGTGTTGCTTTCGGGTGTGTCCGACGGAGGGCCGGTGTAATTGATTGTGTTGGTCTTCCTGGTGTCCAGCGTAATCCAGTTTTCGCTCATGGCGCCGTTGGATTGTGTGCCCTGGCCCATTACGTCTATTTGGCCCAACATGCCAGTTTTGTAGGCACAGTAGGTTGCGGGGCAGTAGCCAGGTACCAAGTAGGACTCCATGACCATTATCTGCTGGACTGCTAAACAGTCAGTCAGGAACGTGGCCGGAGTCGGGTCCGTGAACATCGCGAACGCATAGTGAGTCATGTTGCCGTCTTGAACCAGGTAAGGATTCGGGCCGTTGGCGAAGATGCCTGCGGGTGTCATTTCAGTGTACAGCCAGCTTGGGGGTGAACCCATGCTGTAGCCTAGGGTGGCCCAGTCGTAGAGCTGAGCAGCCAAGACATAAGGCCTCAACGCTGTTAATGTTGCTTCATAGATCTCGTTAACAGGACAGCCAATTGCCTTCAGTTCTGCGGTGAAGAAGTCACCCAGGTTCTTCCTGGCGTCTCCGCTTCGGACATATCCTACTAGCGGCTTGAGAGGCGTGTTGGCAAGTGCAGCGTTGGCATTGGCGTTGGGGTCGTTTCCGCCCCATTGGCCGTTGGGGTCGTTACCGGAGTATACGACACCGTTAGCCGTGCCCCCAGCGCTTGAGAGTGTGCCAGTGCCGCCGCCGTATGCCGTGATTAGGTCTGCGAATGTTGGATAGACGGTGTGGCTGTACCAGCCGCCGTTGTAGAGGATTGTGAGTGCGTGTGTAACGTTGAATTTCCACGGATAGTTTGCGCCTGTGACGGCTCT
>JBEKCD010000008.1:0-104400 GCA_050015055.1 Bathyarchaeia archaeon
TGATTTGCCGTCTTCCAGTGCGGTCAGGATTTGCCTACGAAACAAGCCCAAATCAAGCTCCAATAGACAAAAGAAGAATAAAGACCATTTTTAACCATTTTAGGGACAAGCCAGCGCGCTAGTCGTGATACTTTGACCGTTCGCGGACGCTTATACAAGCTTGTTTTAGGTTCAGCCTCGGCTGAGTCTGGCTTCTGAGTAGTGCTTCTGAGCAGTAGATGCTCTCCTGATTTTGCCTTGTCTTGGCGAACATACTTTTAAAAGGAAGAAGTATACTTCTTTGAGGCAACTGGGTCTGAGGTGCTTGATTGGGTAAGAAGAAGGTGCTGAGTGAAGGAGAACTGAACCAATTGGTGGTTCCTTCCGCAAACGATATTTTGGGCGTGGCTATAAAGTTGCTTGGTTATGACCGTATTCTCGTCAAGTGTCAGGATGGTAACGAACGTTTGTGTCGCATTCGCGGAAAGATGAAGAGGCGGGTTTGGATACGTGAAGGAGACGTGGTTTTAGTGTCGCCTTGGGATTTTCAGTCTGACAAGCGTGGGGATCTGATTTGGCGTTATACACGAGCGCAGGCAGAAATGCTTCGCAAGAAGGGTTACATCACAATATAGTTCCTCGCCGACAATAAGCGAGGCGAACCTGATGAACCATCGTAAACACGTGGATCAGAGGCTTCTGAAGAAAGAGAAGGGCTACGAGACAGATCAGCTGATGGAGGAAAAGAGGAGCAAGGAATACGAGGTTCTTGAAGTTGTTTTCGACGTGAATGAGCGGTTTTAGTATTGTCAAACGTAAAGTACGATTTTCAACGAGCCCTTTCTAGGACGCATTTGCCGTTTGGAAGCGTAGAAATGAATCTCCAGCCCACTTGGTTACCTCATAGGCTTTTCCCATCAATATTGATATAAACCAAGAGCGGTAATAACAAAGAGAGAAAAAAGGGGAATTTGATGAGCAGGCAGCGAGCGCAAAGAGCTGAAGATAAGCTAACGAGGAAAGAGCAGTCCTATGAGCGCGATCAGAAGATGCTGACCAAAGATTTTTCATCCGATCGAGCGGTTCTTGAAGAAGTTTTTGATCGTTCAACGCTTATGGTAGTCTACGACTTCATGAACAAGGGCACGATTAATGAGATTCACGGTGTCATAAGAGCTGGGAAGGAGTCCCGGGTCTACTGGGGGAAAACCAAGGAAGGAAAAGAGTTAGCAATCAAAATTTACTTGGTTGTTTCCGCGGAATTCCGCAAGGGCCTCGTCAAATACATTGAAGGAGACCCGCGATTCAAAGATGTGAAGCATGACACTCGTTCACTGATTTTCGCGTGGGCCCAGAAGGAGTTCAAGAACTTGGAGCTTGCCACACGCGCTAAAGTCAGAGTGCCAAGAGCTATTGCTGTGAGAAATAACGTGCTTGTCATGGAGTTCATCGGCGAAAACGGGGAGGGTGCACCCTCGCTGAAGGAAAAAACCCCGAAGAACCCTGAGAAAATCTACGAGACGCTTTTGATTTACCTAGAAAGACTCTACAGGAAGGCTGGGCTGGTCCACGGGGATTTGAGCGAGTACAACATCATGGTGTGGAGAGGGCGGCCCATCCTGTTTGATGTTTCACAGGCCGTCCCCCTGGTTCATCCGTTGGCGGATTTTCTGTTACGGAGAGACTTGACTAACTTGAACAAATATTTCGGTCGACTGGGCGTCAAGGTTCCATCGATCGACGAGAGCTACAAGAGGGTTACTGGCCATGTCGAGAGCTAATACGTTTCTGAAGATTCCGAGAGAACGTGTGGGCGTACTAATCGGACCAGAAGGAAAAACAAAGAAGCATATCGAAGAGAAGCTGAGCGTGGAACTTCAAATCGACAGCGAAGCTGGCGACGTTATAATCGCTCTGGCTGAGAAGACCGATGATCCTTCAACGCTTTTCAAGGCCAAGGACTTGGTAACGGCCATCGGAAGAGGCTTCTCCCCCGAACATGCTTTTCGGCTGGTGCGCGACGAAGAAGCCATGCTGGACCTGATAGACTTGAGGAGCGTTTTCGGCAAGTCTGACGCTGACATCAAGAGGGTTCAGGGAAGAATAATCGGAATGAACGGTAAAACCCGCCAAATAATCGAGGAACTCACGGACACGAGCGTGTCGGTTTACGGTCACACGGTGGGCATAATCGGAACCGTCGAGCAGGTTCAGATTGCCAGAGAAGCCATAGAAATGCTTGTCAAGGGCAGCATGCACGGCACCGTTTACAGGTTCCTGCACAGAAAACGGAGAGAACTCAAAAAGAAAAAATTCGAACTCTGGGAAAAGCCACCCAAAGAAAAGTAGAAACGCGCCCCACAAACGTGGCGCTCCGCAGACGATGAGTAAGTCGTGGGACAACATGGCATAGTTCCACGCTCCATTACCCCACAAATGCTCCCGTATACAAAAGCATCAACAGAAAACCATCCTTTCAGGCCATTCAACTCACATTTGAAGCTGAGACATGGTGATCAAGGGTACCTCGCGCAGATGCGTCTGTTCTTGAGCGTTTTTGGCATCTGAGGTTGCTTGGCCTCAAATGCCAGAGCGGGCTCCGCACTCAAGATCACAATCATCTTGGATTCATGGGGGCCAGAGTCTTCATCGCCAGCTAAACAAAACTAACGAGCGAGCTTGGATAAAAGGTTTATACGCTTCAGTTTGGGCTTATTGAGTCGTCATGTTAAGGCATATTCGCGTTGTTCCCTTGGCTGCTGAGAGTCTCGGCGTCAGATCTATGTGTACGTATGTTGAAACTAGCGATGTAAGGGTTCTATTGGACGGTGGCGTGTCTCTCTGTCCCATCCGTTATGGATTGCCGCCTCACCCTGAAGAGTTTAGGGCCATTATCGAGGCCCGTCGGAAGATTGCTGAGGCTGCTGGGAAAGCTGAGTTCGTCACTATAAGCCATTATCACCATGATCATGTTACGCCTTCTTTTGAAGACTGGCTCTGCAATTGGACGCAGGCTAATGACACTGCGAGGCAGATATATGAGGGCAAGAAAGTTCTGGCGAAAAACCCCAAGGAGCAGATTAACTACAGTCAACGGGAAAGAGGGTGGCTCTTCCAGAAAACAAGCGGAAGATACGTTTCAAAGTTTGAAGTCGCTGACGGAAAAACCTTCACACTTGGAAACACAAACATTAGATTCTCAGAGCCTGTCCCTCATGGACTTGAAAACTCGGAGCTAGGATGGGTTCTGATGGCAACCATAGAGTTTGAGGATGAAAGGTTCCTCTTTGCACCCGATATCCAAGGACCCATGTCACCGTCCACTCTTGAAATGGTCCTTCGCGAAAAACCCCAACTCCTCATGGTAGGTGGTCCACCTCTCTACCTTGCAAGCTTCAAGATAAGCGAAGAACAAGCACAAAAAGGGCTGATGGGTCTGACAAGAATCGTGGAAGCGATTCCCCACGTGATTCTTGAACATCACCTTCTAAGAGACGAGAATTGGCGCGAGAAAACCACTGATGTTTTCTACAGCGCCTACAAATCCGGGCACACTCTTCAAACAGCCGCAGAATTCGTTGGTGCACAGAATGCCTTCTTGGAGGCTAAAAGGAAGAAGTTGTTCAAAGAAAGTCCTCCGCCAAAGGATTTCGAAGCTTGGATGCGCTTGAACGAAGAGACCAAAAAACATGTCAAACCACCCGCTTGACAATTTCTCGCTCAATCGTCAGAGTTAGAGGGGTCTCGTGCGTTCAAGGATCTGTGTTCTTTCAAGAAATGGTTAGGGCCGGGGCCGGGATTTGAACCCGGGCGCTAGGCTCCACAGGCCTATGGGCTACCAAGCTACCTCACCCCGGCCACTATTCTGCTGACTTGGGTGTCTTTTTGTGGTTCTTGCTCATTTGCGTTTCCTCAGGAATATCAAGTTATCCTTTTGGCAAACGTATTCAAAGCCTACTTCAAGCAAGGCTTTAACCTCTTCAGGTTTCTCCGCTATTTTAACCGTGAGCTCTTCACTAGTCGGCCTAAATGTCGTGGGTCCAATGTTTATGCATGTTTTGGTGTTTGTCGATTTTCGCGGCCCACCAAGTCTCTAACGTAATGCGGATCTTTCGTTTGATGGTAAGACTTGGTTGTTTTCCAATGTCGGAACGTGTGAAACGTGACATGGTTCAGCCTTGGATTTGCGAGTTTCTGAGCCAGCCTCTTTGTCTGTCTCTTGAAGCTTGACTGCTTCGTTGAGACGCTGGTTGAGCCGAAGATAAACTCTTGTTCTTTGCTGATTCCGTGCAGAATGCTTACGAGTTTAGATGAAACTCTGAAGATTCTGTCTTGCCACGCTCTTCAGGCTCGTTCAAGACTATCGTGTTCGTAACGCGGTCGTAGTTCGCGCAAGAGAATTGGAAAACTAGTGAACTTCAATATTCTCTGGGACGTTTTCTTTGCCGGCGCCATTAGCTCAGAACGGTCTGTCTGTCTTCTTCTCTATGAAGAGCTCCCCGTTTACTATTCTCAGTCTCAGATTACCTTCTTTCCACTTGAGATATTCGGGATAGGAAACGTAGGTCCTCATCCCCCTCTTGGTCTGGACCTGCCTTCTGACGGCTTTGCTAAAGTCCACTCCGTCACGCTTGGCTATTTGAATCAAAACCTTCTCAATTGAAGGCTGTGCACTCCGGGGTGTGAGATCTTCTTTGATGGAATGCAACAACACTTTGTAGGTCCCTGCCTTCTCTTTAGCTATCGCATTAACCAGTTCTGAATACTTACTATGTCGCTTCTGCCTCTTAGATTCTGGTACCATCTTCACCTTCTCGTACAGTTTGGAATTCCTCGGTTTTTTTGCCTTTGCTTTCCTTCTTTCTTTCAAAAAATCCTTCATTACTAACGGTTTCTCAAAGACGTCTTCGCTCATACGGACACAAACATAACAACAATGATTTCAGTATATAAAAGATACATGTACCTGAAAACAGTTGATAAGAAGGAGAGCCGCGTCGAATCTCAAATCGCGGATGAATATCGAGCGCGCTGGCTTGTCTCTAAATCGAGTGTTGAAGCATGTTGGGGGAAGTGTATCGGCGCGTACGAGGCTGTTAGGCAATAGATCGCCTTAACCCGCTGTGTTACAATGGAGCGTTACGTCTGGCCTTGCAAACAGAGAGAGGGCTTGAAGATTGTCACAAAGCAACATTACAACTAACCTCACAAACGGAGGGGGAGGGGGTCGACTCTGCAAGAAAGCGACCCCAGCGCGCTTCACAGCCCACTGCACCTCGCCCTGAAAAGGGAAGCCGCAGGAAACCCGTGAAAAGACGAAGTCGTCCTACCAACACGCTTCAACACACAATAAAGGGACCAGGCAGCGCGTGCAGGTCCTGACAACCCCATAATGGGCAAATCGGGTTTGAAGGACAGAATACGAGATTTTATAGAAAGCCTCTGACGGCCGGGGAGATTGCACGTTAATCTGCCCACTTGGTTTATCCAGACAGCAACTCTCGTGCCTTTGACGGTGAAAAGCAATAAGCATTTAACTGTTCTCAGGCCTTCACCAACACAGAGGAAACGGTTGCATGAGCGTAGCGCCGAAGCCCCGGCTTACTAGAAGGATTCTTCTATTTGTCGGCATTGGGTTAGCCGTGCTTGTTCTTTACCTCTACTATTTTATAGGCACCGTAAACGTTGTGGACGTGATTAAACATACAAACCTTATCTGGTACACCTCAGCCTTTGTTGCCTTCTTGGCAAGCGTGTTGTTCTACACCCTCGCTTGGCGAAGTCTACTACGCAACCTCGACATAAAGACCAAGATTCGTGAAGTCCTACTGTTCGCATGGGCAGGCATGTTCTTTGACAGCGTCGTTCCAGATCCAGGCTGGAGCGGAGACCTTTCAAAAGCCTACATGCTGTCCAAGTCCTCAGGTCAGGAACCGGGGAGAATTGTAGCCTCCGTTGTTAGTCAAAAAATCATCGTGACAACGGTTACAGCCGGCAGCTTGATTTTTGGTTTGGCTCTCTTGGCATTGAACTACACTCCTTCAACCAATGTCCTCCTGTACGTTACTGTCGTCCTATTCTTAACGGTCTTTTCACTCTTCATGATCCTATACTTGAGCTCTAACGAGAAGGCAACGGGGAAGATACTTGACTGGATTGTTCGAGCCGGATGCTTTATACTGAGAGATCGCTGGAACCCCCAAGATTTCCGAGAGAGAGCAAAACAACTGCTGAAAAGGTTTCATGAGGGAATACGGACTCTAGGTGCCAATCCTAAAGCCCTAGCCCGACCGATTGCACTCTCTCTTCTAGCGTGGGGTTTTGACATTTCGATAACCTTCTTAACCTTCGCTTCGCTGGGATACGCCGCGCCAGTGGACAAGGTGCTCATCGTGTACGCCCTGACAGGAAGCCTACAAGCCATAGGAGTGTCCTTCTTAGGCTTCACGGAAATAATAGTAAGCAGCTCTTACGCCATACTCGGAATCCCCGTCGCCATCAGCGTCTCCGCAACTCTCCTAACGAGGGTCGTAACCCTATGGTTCAAACTAGTCGTGTCCTACGTCGTTTTTCAATGGGCAGGCATAGGACTATTGCTGGGAAAAGGCCAAGGAACGAAAACACCTCTACCGAACCTCACCCAGAGGTCTGCGCAATCATGAGGCTTCGAAGCCTGCCGAAGTATATAAGAGATCAGCGAAGCGGCAACTTGTTGAACTCCTACCTAACGAGTCCGGGCATAGTTCAAGCCTGTCCACCAAAGAACTATTAGAGCAATCAACCGTAGCCTCAACGTGACTGCTGACTGAAACATCCTTGGAATTTCAACTTGTTCAGTTTTCACTCGAAGAGACGTGAACCTTCCAGAATTTACAAAAAACCGGCAAATCTAAATTGCGAGATGAGATGCAATTACGTTGAAGTTTTAAATTTCACCATTCTGGTCCCTCTGAAACATGAACGAAAATGCGACGTTAATCTTTTGGGCGTGCTTTTCGGCAGGCCATCTTTGTCGAGACATGGGTGAAACTTTGAGGCTCAGGCGGTGCCTCCGATTAGCAATGAGACGATAACAGCGGTCAGGACGATTTCGGCAGTTTCGAGCAGTGTTATCTTCTGACGAACCTTGGACTTTTTGGAGCAGTAGCGGATCAGAAAGAAGCGCGTGTGTGTGGCAACTATGGCGAGGGATGGACGCGCGCTACCCTGATAATTTCTGGCAAGTCCTGTATCTCAAACGACAAGCGCACTTATTCCCACCGGCGAAGTTGAGACGTGGGCAGACTAACAACCGTTCTTCTATTATCGCTGGCGAAGCAGCAAATAGTAGTATTCCGAAACTTTTCGAAGCTTATAAATACATGGGCTGCTGACAAAGACATCATCTCTATTTGCTTAATGACAATGCCGTTTTCGCTCTTTATCAATGCCAAACGCTTCGAAGAATGATGTTCAATGGTCGCATTCTTGCCATCCAGAAGATTCCACGAAGTTACCGTCCTTCAGAAGGCCCGAAATGTAGTCGAATACGTGGAAATTTGCAGAAATAGCTAAACCACGCGCCAATCCTTCCAGGCGGAATGCCTCAAAACCATCAATTCAACCATGGCCTGTGAGGTTTTAAAAACAGAATTGATGCGAACCCGGAGACGCCTGAAAGAAAGAAGGCGCAACCACGACGCGTCCCACTGTCGAACGTAGACGTTGGGCAAGACTTTAACGAAGCAAGTTCAACGGGCGCTTTGGCTAATCCGTCTGTTCATTCCCTTCCCGCACACGAAGAGTACCGCAAATCGGACGAAAGTCTGTGCAACCTTGAGTGGAGTCACGGTGTTCTCTGCGCGTATAGCGCGCGCCAAGGTCCAAAAAGGGTTTGCGCCGCAAGATTTAAGGTTCTGCCTCTCATCTACTTCGTGGGTCAGTTTAGGGCTCACCCATGACTTGAACGGTCACCATCCGTCTCCTCGGGTAAACGTCTGTTTCTACGAACATAAGCGATTGCCATGTTCCAAACTCTGCATGACCGTTAATGACTGGGATTGTTCTGTCAGGAGGCAGCAGCATCGATCGGAGGTGTGAGTGTGCGTTAGAAGGGTGAGCATAGTTTCCGTCACTTGGAACGGTCGTTTCGAGGAATTTTCTGATGTCTTCCAACAGGCCCTGCTCGTTTTCCGTAAGGATAATCACCCCCGTAGCGTGTGGCGCAAACACGTGCACGATTCCGTTCTTGATTCGTGACTTAGCAACGGCGGCCTGAATCTGGTCGGTCAAATCTATGAATTCTATCTCTCCCTTTGTGGCAAAGCTGATGTTGATGTTGAAAATCTTAAAGTCTGCCATGGCAGCTTCACTCCAACAGCTTGGTCATTATCACTTCATCTATGTATTTGCCTTGCTTCAAAAGCTTCTTCGGAATCAGGCCGGTTTGCACGAACCCAACCTTCTCATAGACGTGTATCGCTCGCTTGTTACTTGCGAAGGCGGTAAGAGTCAAAATTTTCATGCCCATCTTTTTTGCCTGCTCAATCAAGACGCGCATCATGGCTGTTCCGATGCCTAACTCTCTGAAATCCTTTCTAATGACTATGCCAACCACGCCGACGTGCTTCTGAAATCCAATCTGCCGGTTGATATCGGAAGACGCGATGATTCTGCCTTTGACCTCTGCAACTATGAAAAAGGTCTTACCCCTCTCCAACCGAGCCAGTAACCCCGAGAGCCAATCTATCTCCGCCTCTCTCGAAACCTTCTCATCTCTGCCTATCTCGGCCCCCTCGTCGACGATCGAGTTGATAAGATCCAGCAGATCATCCAGGTCCTCCCACCTGGGAGTTCTCAGAACAACTTTGTCTCCGCCCTTGACAGAAAACTCTTTTAAAACTTGTCCAGTCTTCATAAGCCAGAATTAGGTCAAGACCACTTTAATAATTTTCAGCTCCGCTGGCTGTCGAAGAACTCAGAACTGAGAACTTTCGTTGATGCTTTTGTATACAGCCCTATGCCTGAGGAGAAGCTGGTGAAATGTTGAAAGCACAAGTAATACCTATACAACCACAGTCACCAAACAGTAAAATCTGCATCTGAGAAGAACGAAAACATTGGCCATATAGCCTACAGCAGACAGTGCAACTTGCTGCACTCATGGAAAACCGCCAAGAAAAAAGCATGTCCAGCTCCATGGCAGCAAGCGCAAAATCTTGGTGAGACCTCAAAACCAGCCTCCCGAACAGTATACAAAAGCATCAACGAGTATCCCTGGCCCTGCTGCCGTGCATAGGCACTCCCAACAAGGAGAAACTCGACACCTATGGAACACCCAAAGTCTAGTTTGCCTCCTTCTCCGTAACACGTAGGAACACAAAAAATCATGCCTTAGTCTTCATTTGTTCGACCCCGACCAACTTGCAACCCCTTAGCACTGGACGCGCGTTAACTGCATAACCAGGATCGACGCTACTGATAAGTCCCTAGGAGGAAAGACTGACAGAGGCTCGAAGTAACCCCGAAGTATTGGGCGGAGCTTTCGCATGGAGATTTTCGCCGGTTTTTCTATAAGGCCACGGGCAACTCCATACCCAACACCTAAAAGCTTGACAGAACGGATTGAAAAGAGTTCCTTTTTGAAATTTAGACCTGATTCAGGCTTTGCGATTTTGTCCCAGATGAGGAAAGACTGAGCCTTTTTTGAAAGGTCGACCTTCGAACAGTAACAGCTTCGAAACGCAGCAGTTGCAGAGAAAAGGGCACGAAAAGCTGGCCAAACAGAAAAACAGTCAAATCGGAAACTCGTTCAAAACACTGGTCATACGCTGCACCTCAGCATTTGGATAGCGGTATGTTATCCAGTTTCTTCATATTGCAGATTTTGAAATAACCGCTTTAATTCTCCATCACGACGTGTTCTGATAGATAAAGGTCACAGTAGGTGGCATGTTTGTATATCGACGGTTTCGGGAACGAGGTTGAAACGCTCGAAAGGAACGTGGACGGAAGAAAGGTAAATGTACAATGGGACTGGGGAAACTTCAAGAACACCGAAGGCTTCCCAATAGATGACAATCTGATAAATTGGGCCATAGGACAGGAACAAGCGCTCAAAGAATGCTTCTTATGCTTGGACGAATGGGTGCATAAGCTCAAATGGCTAGAGGAAAACAAGTGGTATGAAAGTTGGAGCACGGCGGACAAATCTGACCCTGCTGTCAAAACCGTAATCAGCCCAGGGCCTTACCTTCTCCTGCTGGGAGACCCTGGAACCGGCAAATCGCTCATCGGCAAAGCACTGGCAGAAAAACTTACCCAAGTCTACAAAGAGAACGGTATAAAGCTGTTTGACGCTGTCTGTTGGAAAAACCAGTTGCTGCCGAGCCAACCTAAAATATCCATCCACAAGGCAGGAGAAGCAAAGAAAATCATCAAGAAAGAACAGCTTAGAGATCTCAAGAGAAAATTCCTTACAAAAGTGGGGTTCAAGGCTCTACAAATATTCATGATAGTGCTGGGCCTATTCTTGATAGGCTTGGGATTCTACTTCATGTTTCAAGCTTGGCAGTCGTGGCAAGGGGCCAGCGACGTCATCCGCAGCACCTACAGCGGTTTCTCAGATTTCCTCGTACAAAAGTTCGTGGGTCTCGTACCATTAACATTCATACCAGGTGGGAGCCTAATTTTCTTCGGAGTCTTCCTTTGGTGGTTCTCGAAGATGGGAGGCATGGGAAACTCGAAGGGCATCGGTGGGGCTCAGCAGACGGACGTCCCGAAACTCATCGTTGATAACAGCTCTGGCCACGCTCCGTTCATAGATGCAACTGGTCACAAAAGCGCGCAACTCTTCGGCTCAATCGCATGGGATCCATATCAAACAGGGGGCTTGGGAACACCTGAACACCAAAGAGTCAGCGCTGGAGACGTGCATATCGCGTCCCTCGGCATCTTATACATCGACGAGATAAAAAACCTCGACCCTGAAGAAGCAGTGACACTCTTGACGGTGCTCGAAGACGGAAAACTCCCTATAACGTTGCGAGGTAGATTTGGCGGCAGCGACACAGCAGCCATGGCCGTCTCAACAGAACCTGTTCCCACAATAACATTCCTCGTCGGCGCGGGCAACTTCGACAGCATAGGCCAACTTCACCCAGCATTGATGGACAGAATCTACGGCTACGGCAAAGTCGTCAGAATGAACAATGATATGCCTAACACTGTGGAAAACCGACGCAGATACGTGCAGTTCATAGCGCAAGAGGTGAAACGATTCAACCTCCTTCCATTCAGCCGAGAAGCATGCCTCGAAATAGTCGAAGAAGGCCGACGCAAAAGTGACAAAAGAGACGCGTTGACAACCCGTTTCAGAACCCTAATCTCCATAATAAAAACCGCTTCAACGCTTGCAGCCAACGAAGACAGCAAAAGCGTCGAAAGAAGACACGTGCTAGAAGCCGTTGGACAACACTGCAAGACCATACAGAGGCAAATGTTAGAACACGACATGAACGAAAGAGGAAAGCTCCTGGAAATAAAGCCGAAAGGAGTCAAACTCGGCCAAATTCACGGGTTGGCAGTCGTTAAAGATCCTTACAGCGGCGAAATGACAGGCAGCGTCCTGAACGTGAAGGCCCAGATGGTCAAGAGAAGCGAGCTTCCAAGAAACTACTCCTTTAAGGGCTACTACAAAGTCACCGGAGTAGCAAAAGGCCAAAGCTTCATTTCAGACAGCATCTCCAAAGTCAGAAGCGTAATACTGCAAAAATACGGCGCGGACATAGCCCAAGACTACCTGACCCACATTGACTTCGCCCAGTCCTACGGTGTGGACGGACCATCGGCAGGCGTATCAATGACCATACTTCTGTGCTCGCTCATCGAAGGAAAACCTGTCAGACAAGACGTGGCAGTCACAGGGGAAATCAACCTAGGCGTCGGAGACTCCATTCACGTAACAGCTGTAGGGGGCGTTAACGAGAAAATAAAGGCCGCAGAAGCCTGGGGATTCAAGAAGGTGGTCATTCCACAGAAGAACTTCGAAAACTCCATCGACGTTAACGACTACACGATAGAAGTTGTTCCAGCAGCAACCCTCGACGACTACCTGAGAGAATGCTTGGTCGAAAAACCAATGCTCAGAGTCCCCGTTGAAACTTATAAGCACAAGAACCATAGGAACACTCAGAACTGAGGACAGCAGACACAAACCAAAGCTGCAAATCCTCTGGACTGGGAGAAAAGCTATCAGTGAAGCAAGTTGACAAAGATGCCATTCGCAGATGGCGAAAGAGGGGCTTCTACACCGAAAATGCTCTCGTAAAACTTTTGCAAAAAAACGGATACAACGCTGTACGTGTTCCAGTCAGCAATCCAAGCCTCAACCCTCTGCCAGACATAATGGCAAGAAAGAACTCAGACATGTATGCCTTCGAAGTCAAGAACGCAAAGTACTACGCCTACTTTCCGAAACAACAAATCGAAAAACTCTTCAGATTCCTGAATGAACTCGTTCCCACCGACAATGGACACAAACACGCCGTGCTCGCGGCACATTTAGGCAAAAGATGGATATTCAAGGAAATCGGCTGGCGAGACTACGAAAAAGGCAGACTTCCAGAAAAAGCAAGAATCCTCAAGAGAGACAGGGGAAACTTCGACATAGCTGAACGGAAGAAAACGATTGGACCACAAAGAGGCGCCGTCAACGTTGGGCCAACCGAGGAAAGAGGCAAGAACATCTAAGAGTCCCCGCTTCATAGGGCACAAAGAAAACTTCGAACGGACCAGGCCAAAATGAAATGACGTTAGTATTAGGCCACCTGACGCAAACAGAATGATGCTTATTGATGCCTATCGCAACCTTCATTTCGATGTTCCTGCTCTCTCCATCTCAAAGAGAGAAAAGAGTTGCCGTTGATGGAGGAAATCATAACTGTAGTGTCAGCATCTTCCTTGGGCAAGGTTTACGAAGCGAACGGCCTCAAGGTTGAGGTTTTGAAAGACATAGATTTTGAGGTTAAAAGAGGAGAGTTCGCTGTTGTTGGGGGTCCTTCCGGTTCAGGAAAGACTACACTTCTGAACATTGTCGGCGGGATAGATAAACCGACAAGCGGGAAGATTATTGTTTACGGGGAGGACCTGGGGGCTAGGGACGAGGATTTCTTGGCGGGTTTTAGATGCAGTAATGTCGGGTTTGTTTTTCAATCCTATAATCTCGTCTCAACACTGACCGTTGCAGAAAACGTTGCGTTTCCGATGGAATGGGCTAGGGAGAACGAAGAACACATAAGAGGACGTGTAAATGAGCTGTTGGGCCTCGTAGGTCTGCAACATAGAGCAGAACACTTCCCGTTTCAACTGAGCGGCGGTGAACAACAGCGCGTCGCATTTGCCCGAGCATTGGCAAATGACCCCCCTTTGCTTCTTGTTGACGAACCCACCGGAAACTTGGACGTGAAGACAAGTGCAAAAATCATTCAAATACTCTCAACATTGAAGGAGGACGACAAAACCATCATCGTCGCAACCCATGACGAAAACATATCTGAGCTAGCCCACCAAAAACTCTGTTTGGAAGACGGCAGGCTGATTAGTGAAAATGAGTGAAACTTCCTTTTCAATGAACGATCTGCTTCGCAGAAAGATGCAGACGAGCTTGGTGATCATCAGCTTGGCACTGTGTGTCGCTTCGACGCTCTTTCTGCTTCTCTTCGCACAAAAGATGGGGTTTGGAATTTCATCAATGGTCGAGGACAAACTCACCACTGGTTTTTCCCAGATATTTTCTTCCTTCATAACTCTGCTCGCGATTCTGATTTCTGCGGCCGGAATTGTGATGATTTCTTTCACGGCCTTTATCATGACGTCGCAGCGGACAAGAGATATTGGACTGATGAAGGCGACGGGATGCCCAAACGACTTACTTTTTGGCTATTTCTTCACCGAACTCTTAGTCGTGGGCTTCTTGGGGTGTTTCGCCGGCACGATCTTAGGCGTTCTAATGGACATGGCTTCGACGAGCCTCCTGAACGGTCTTGGCTTGCACTTCTCGCAACAAGCGACTAGCCTGTGGATACCGTTTGCAATATTCATCCTGTTCTTCGTGCTTTCACTCATTCTTGGGGTCACACCGGTTCTTTCAGCGATTAGGGCTGAACCCGCAAAAGCCCTTTCACCGGCGCATTACCTCGGGCTGTCAAAAGAGTCAGGCTTCAAAATCATGTCAAAGTCAGGCGTCTCCCTGAAAATAGCGGTGAGAACCCTCGTGCGCCGCAAATCAGCCACCATTAGAATCGTCCTCTGTCTAAGCATCGTTTTCCTCTTGGTCACGGTGGCCGTTGCAGGAGGATTAATCGCAGAAGACACCACCAGAAGCTGGGTTGAGAAAGCCGTTGGAAGAAACATGCTACTGATAGCACATCCAGACATGATCAACCAGTACAAACTGTTGCTCTCAGAATTCTACGAAGGACAAAAGGCCGATCAATTCAACTACACGGATGAAAGATATCTAATCCCCTCCAGTCTTTCCAGCCAATTACGTTCCATAGACGGAATCACAGGTCTAGACGCCCGCCTGGTCTTGGAGGAGCCAGTTAAAGAAGTCCCCGGAATCATCCTAGGAACCAGCACAGCGGAAACAAGAAGCGTCGGAGATAGTCGCCAGGTAGAATCTCTTGTCGTAGGCGTCGACCCAGGAAACGTGCTGAATGACTGGTCGTTGAAAGGTAGGTTTCTAGCCAATAATCAAACAGCAGAAGCGGTGGTCGGCGATAGTATCGGTCAAAAGCTATTTTCCGAGCCGTTGATTCAGGAAATCAGAATCTCTAACGAGAGTCTCAGTGTAGTCGGCGTATGCCTTGACCCTATCAACAATGGAAACGTCACGTATGTCCCTCTTGCGACGCTGCAAACTATCTCAGGCTTGACAGGAACTAACGTGCTCATGGTCAAGCTTGACTCTTCAGTGAATGAGACAGACATCTTGAATCGGATAAACGCGACTGTTGCAAACGCCAGTTTCCAAGCTTACGAGCTCGACGAGTCTGTGGACAAGAGCGTTGGCTTCCTTAATTTCCTCTGGTCCACGATTATGTTTCTGCCCTTATTCTCTTTGATCGCGGCATCCTTGAGCCTGTTAGGGTATGTTATGCTCACTATCAATGAACAGCGGCAGGAGTTTGGCATTCTCAGAGCCCTAGGTGCCAGGCCCAGAACCGTTCTAGCCATTGTTTCCGCACAAAGTCTGATAGTCCTACTGGGCAGTTACGCAGTTGGAATAGCCTTCGGGATAATTACCACTTTGCTAATATTGGTGCAGGAACCGCTCGTGACGACTTATACTGTCATTGAAATAGCCGGTTGGCTTCTTCTGGCCTTAGTCGCAACATTTGCTTCAAGTGTTTACCCCGCTATAAGGTTTGCGAAGAAACCCTTGCTGGAGACTATTACACAGTCTTGAGATGCGGCTGCGCCCTGTCGAACCTCCTCAATGAGTCCGAACACATTGGAAGTTGAACGAGAAAGTCCTGCAGTTGGAGAATCGGAACGATCGGTGTCCCATTATGAAATTTGAAACTCGCGGGCATCAACGACACAACAACAGGAACAAATCTCGCCTCTTCCCACGAAGCACACTCAACTCTAACAGCCGGATTCTGCAGAGACTCAGAAAAAGCCAACGTCCGCTTCACCTGCTCATCGACAACTTTCCTCAGCTTTGATGGGTACAGGCCGCGTCGCCAGTGCTTGCAGTCCACACAGACAACTAGCGGTCTACGGCAACCGACGATGTCCATCTCCCACCTGCGTCCGCTCTGCGTGAATCGCAGGTTAAGCTTGACTGTGTAGCCATGCATCTCGAGTGCAACCGCGGCTATGCTCTCGAACTCTTTCCACTCCAAGAAACCGCTCACTCGCTCATAGTCAGCACCTAGCTCCAGCGCACGCGTGGCCAAGCTAACGCGTTGTAGAGCACTGGTTTGCAAAAACCCATCGAGCAAATATACCAGGCCACAACTTTGCAAAGTTTGAAGCAATCTGTCCGTGGTCTCCGAGGGAAGCTTCGTCTCCTTCTTAACAAGTTCAAGTGAAACAGGTTCACCTTTCGAAACTTTCAGAATTGAAATTATCACTTCGCACAAAACCTGCATGGTCTCGAACTCCAGTTTTTACATGAAAACATAAAAAAGAACCACTTCAAACTGGCATTCATGTCAATCGCATTGTTTGTCGACCGAGCAGCAATCCCTATGATGTCAAACAAGTCAGGTTCTTCTCTGTTCGGTGTAGTCAACAGTAATGAAGATGACTTAAGTTTTTCCAAATCGAAGTTGCGGCTACGAAAGGGATCGCTGAGTTAACTCAGCCTTTCTTCTGTGTGCGCAGGTCGTCTGCGCTGCTTATGCTTGACTGAACGGACGGAAACCATAATAAGACTGCGTGGAAAAATGAAACCGTGGCGAGTTCGGAATGTCAAGTTATGTTTCAAAAACGCCCAATTCCAGAATCTTGTATGAGAGGGCTAAAAAGGTTCTTCCGGCAGGAGTTTCATACGGCGTACGCTACTTTGAGCCGTACCCCTTCTACACTGCCAGAGCAAAAGGAAGCAGACTGTACGATGTCGACGGCAACGAGTACGTGGACTTCTGGCTAGGACACACCGCTCTCATCCTGGGCCATGGATACCCGGCCGTGACGAATGCTGTGAGAAGGCAGCTTCAAAAAGGCACGCACTATGGAACTTGCCATGAGTTAGAGATCAAACTGGCCGAGCAGGTTGCAAAAATGGTTCCGAACGCACAAATGATTCGGTTCACGAACTCTGGGACGGAGGCGAACATGTATGCTACACGATTGGCAAGGGCGTATGCTGGAAAGGACAAGATTGCAAAGTTTGAGGGCGGATGGCACGGAGGCTACGACGCACTCCAGGTGAGCGTAAAGTACCCCTTTGACCTTCCAGAATCGGCTGGGCTAACAGCCGGAGCAATCCAAGACACGATCATTCTGCCCTACAATGATTTGGAAGGGGTAAGGGAAAGACTGAGAAGCGAAGAGGTCGCGTGCATCATAATCGAGCCCGTTCTGGGAGCGGGTGGAGGCGTTCCCGCGGAAAAAGACTTCCTGCAAGGGCTTCGAGAATACTGTGATGAGAGAAATACACTGCTGATTTTTGATGAGGTGATTACAGGTTTTAGGCTGGCGCCTGGAGGGGCTCAGCAGTACTACGGCGTGAAAGCTGACGTAACTGTGCTAGGAAAGATTCTGGGTGGAGGCTTTCCCATAGGCGCATTTTGTGGACTCAGCAAAATCATGGAGCGGCTGGACACCGTCGTGCATCAACGTCCAGATTACTCTTTCCATGGTGGAACTTTTGCCGCTAACCCGGTAACGATGACGGCTGGCTTGGCAACATTGAAGCTGCTGGAGGATGGCAAATTGATAGACGGTTTGAACAGAGGCGGAGCCCGAGTTAGAAAAGAGCTGTTGGACATTTTCGAAACACATGGGCTCGATGTGCAGCTCACGGGAGTAGGTTCCATTTTTAACACGCATTTCACGAAGGAAAGAGTCAATGATGCAATTGCCGCCTTTGCTGCGGATAGGAAGAAGCTCGTCAACTATGCTTTGGCCTTGATAGCGAACGGGCTCTTCTTGTTGCCGACACACAACGGCGTCCTAAGCACTGAACATTCTGAAAGTGAAATAGGAAAACTCTTCGTAGAAACGGAAAAATACGCTAAACAAGCCCGCGCTGGCGGACATTAGATTACTTGGAAGGCACAAACGTGCGTGGGCAAGGACGGCTCAGCATCTGCTCAGCCCTCTTCAGGTCCAAAGGAGTGTTAACGTTGAAGAACGTTCTAAGCTCCGGGTCAAGCTGCTGCAAGACCAGCGTGGAAACGTAGCGCACACACTGCAACCTGTCCAGCATTGCTTGCACGTTGAGCTTTCCAGCGCACAAAGCCACTTTGGACGCTTCTAGGGCGGGTTCCGTGCGGTAAACCGCTTGTAGGGGCTCTACGTAACCGTTGGGCCATCGGGGGACGCAAGCATTTCTTCCAGGGCACAGTTCAAGCAGCAATGATAGACTGTCTCTTGAGGCGAGAGGGGTGTCACATGGAAGAAGAAGCGAGTATTCCCCTTGTGCTTCTTCGAAACCGGTCAATGCTCCAGCAAGTGGGCTATGCGTGCTACCCCTGTCAACTAGGATGCTTGCACATCCACCAGTTGCCTTAAGGTATATGTCAACGTGCTCTCTACGGCTGACCACCACTATCTTCTCGTCCACTACATTGACGACTGCATTCAGAACGTGTCTTACTAGTGGCTTTCCCGCCAGCTGGAGCAGTCCTTTATCTTGACCGAACCTGCTGGAAAGGCCGCCTGCAAGGATGATTGCCGAGCTGGTCAATAACGTGCTATCTCCATGACTGCGTGAATTCGTAAGAGTGTTTCTTCCATTGTATAAGTTTTTTGCACGAAATATTACTGAGTCGGAATACGCTATATAGCCTAGGCCGGAGTCTTATTGTCAGTATAGGGAGAGACGAATCTGATGAGTTCAGAGGTTATGGAACTAAGCCGGATAATTTGCAACCGCTGTGACCAGAAGGAATATGAGAAGTGCACAACTTGTAGGATCTACGTGCTCATGAACAAGATAGCCGCGAAATAGAAGTACACGTTGGCCACATTAGGCCATTTTGTCTATTTTTGCCGCCATCTCCTCCAAGATTCTCGTAAAAGGATGGTCAGGCTTCTCCTGGGTAAATATGATTCCCCCTCTCGCCTTCAGAATGTCGCAGAAGCAAGGCACTATCCCCAGCAGTGGAACCTGGTATACATCGTTTACTTTGGATGCTATCTCTTCTTTTCCCGCTTTCGAAGATGCGTCAAGTACCTTGTTCAGGACGACCTCGGTCTTCTTCTCAAACAGGTCGTACAGTTCACGTAGCATGCGTCTTGTTCCGTCGACGTCCGATCGGTCGAAGGTCGTTGCCACGAGCACTAGGTCGGCGCTTACTATGGCGTTTATCGAGGAGTATTGCAGTCCTGGGCTCGTATCCATGAGTAGGTAGTCGAAACCCTTGTCATTCAGTAAAGAAGTTCTGAGGGCCAAGAGTCTTCCCAGGGCCCGCATTTCCCATTTTCTGTCCTTAGCCGACATATCCCTTATTGCTTCAGTGGCGGGGTTGGCAAGCCCGACGAAGAGTTTACCACTGTTATGGACTTTGTCGCTCAGATCCAACAGTGCTTTGTCAATCTCACATGTTCCGTTTAAGTAATCGTTGAGCCAACACTCTGACTTTTCAATCTTCAAGAGTGTGGCGAGACTTGGGGCTCGAAAGTCAAGGTCGAATAGGCAAACCTTTTTGCCGTGTTCGGCCAAGGCAGCGGCTAGGTTGATAGAAAGAAGAGTTTTTCCTGTTCCGCCTTTGTATGAGTGTACAGCTACTATTTTGCCCATTATCATCACCCTTGAGTCTCCCGGTCCACGAAAAAGTAAGCTTTCCTGCCGTTCCTCTCCTTCTTCAGGTAGCCCATGATCACCAGTTGATTTAGATAAGCGCTTTCTACAGCCCTTGCTCTCTTTGTCTGTTGAGAAATCTCGTCAGCCGTTGCACGGCCCATTCTGCAAAGTGTCATTGCAGTCTTTCTCAAATGATCTGGCATCGCGAGCAGTGTCATCACATCCAGAGGGGCGTCAGAAAGAGGGGGCTGTAAATCTTTCCTCCCATGTTTCTGCAGTTCAATCATTACTTCTATCTTCTCGTTGAGGCTCTCCAAGTTCTCGCGAATCTTCTCCAGAACCTGCAAAGGCCTCTTGCCCACAATTTCTCGATTGGACAATGCATCTTCCTCGTCTGTCTTACGCGTCTACAGTATGGTAGATGAGAAGCAGTTTATTAAGTCTTACGACACACGCATAATTATTCACAAAACAAATGGTCAAAACAAATGCAGGCTCATTGGAAACGTGCCAAAATCGCTGCTGCTTTCTCAGCGTTTGAAAACGTGGAGAGCGTCATGATGGAGACTCGAAAATCAAAAAAGGGTCGAGATTCGTTCTGTCACAGAGGCCCGTGCCGCACCTAGGGGAACGCAAAAGAATCAGCTTTATAATTCTGGTTCTTTTCGTAGAAAACCATGGGTTAACAGATGTAGCCGTGCAAAAATGGAGGGTTGATTAGTACGGTACTGGGACTCTGTTTCTAAGCTCTTCGACTATCGGTAGCACTTGTTTCAGTTCTCTGAAGTACTTGAGCACTGTTATGCCTCTTTGGGTTACAGCGTAGACGACACGTCTCTTGCCTACCATTCTTTCTTCGACGAGGTTCTGCTTTATGAGAAAGTCTAAGTATTCTTTCAAGACACTGCAATTAACGTTAGCCTTATACATGATGTGAGTAAGCTTCAGCGGCCCACGGTGCGCTAACACCTTGAGTATGTCGATATACATCTCAAGTTTGGAACGTCTCATCATCCAAACCTCTTTTTGCCATATTACCGCCTTTTTTATATAAAGCTTTTACGGATTCAAACTACGTCTTTTTCCTAATTACTCTACATTAGTAGCTCCTTTTTTGCTGTGCTCGAATTAACACGTTTATTCTATTTTGAAAAGCCGTGACCAAGTCGTCTAACAATATTCCTTGCAATTCTGCAGAAAGCCCCTTAATGTCTTCCTTGAAAACCTTGAACATCTTGGTGCCTAAATCTCTTCGTTGCTTAAGTGTCAATGACTGCCTCAAGGACTATCCTCCAAAGGTTATGCCGATAAGTGGAGTGTACCTATTTAACTCTCTTATGAATCTGAAATATGGATTCCAGGTTCACGTGCGCGTGTCCAAGTGGCCACCTTTAACACTGAATTTGCGACTGTGATGATGGCGAACCTTTTTATTTTCGGCTCTGTTACTTGAACTTTGCCGGATGATGAAAAGGCATTAGATTGACATCAGGATGAGATCTCAGAGTTACACGGACGGCACTTGATGAGCAACTTGAACATCAAGCTGACTCCATGAGTATCTTCTGATATGTTCGAGGAAACCGGAGTATCGTATGCAAGATTGCTGTGATGTCCACTCAGATGTAGATTACCGTCAAGTTTGAGACTACGCGCGACATTGTGCCGGAAGAATGAGGCGGGCGTTCACCTATTCGTACCGGAGCAGGTATAGAGGTTCTCTTGCTCCTCTTTTTCCTTCCTCTTTGGAAACGCTGGATGGATTGGGGCTTTCAAGCTCCAATGTGGAACTGTTTTTCTTGTCGTTTGTTAAGTTCCTTTTTTTGGTCTTCAATTCGCACACCGATTCCTATCTTGTTTTTGAGGCTACAATTGTCTGATTTTGCATTGACTACTAATATCTAATTTCAGAAGCCAAAATCAATATCTTGAAAATGAATCCTGACTCAATAGGCATCTTTCAGCTAGTTGTCCTGTCTCTGGAAACTCTAGAGAAACGTGCTGCAGCTCAGAATCATGGTTTGGAGTTGGCGGGTTGAGTCTTTATCGCTTTGCGGGCGAAGGTGATGTAGCCCGTGTGCCCAGTCATTAAGGTGTGGGGTCGGGTTTTTCCCCTTTCAACCTGCATTCCGCGCATGAGGCATTCGATTGTCTCCATGCTCACGAAACCGTTTTCTTTCAAGGCTTCAGCCGTCTTGACGACTTGGTCTATCGTTGGGCTAAAGGAAACTATCGTTCCACACGGCTTCAAGGCGGTTTGAGCGTGCGGAACGACCATCCATGGCACGGCCAAATCGAGTATAACGGAATCGACATCTCTTTCATCCATCCCAGTCGTGACATCCTTGTTCTTCAGCTCGACGTATTCGATCAAGCCTGCGCGGGTCAAGTTTTTCTCAGCCGTTTTTTGAAATTCTCCTCTGATCTCGTAGCTGTAGATTCTGCCGTTTGGCCGGATGTAGTGGGCTAGCGCCGTGGTCAGGGCGCCTGTTCCTGTCCCAGACTCAACAACGCGGCTTCCCGGACCTATCCCGCTGAACATTACGATGAGGGCTGTGTCCTTCGGATAAGTTATCTGAGTTTGCCGAGCGGACTTCATGATATAGTCGTGGAGCAACGGTTTCAGAGCCGTGAATTCGAAACCTAGGCTGCTCTCAATCGTAGAGCCGTATTCTCTTCCGATTAGGTCGTCAAACTTTATGAAGCCTTTGTGGGTGTGGAAGCTCTTTCCATTTTCGACTCTAATCATGTAGGTCTTTCGCGGGCCCAGGCTAAGAAGCGTGTAGTCGCCATCAAGTATTCTCCGTTCTGTCAACTGATTTCACTATGGTGTGTACTTGAAAGGATGTTTTGACCGGTCCTTGTTCTCTATTAGCTCGTCCATGCTGGGACGATTCTCCAGGGCCTTGCGCACGGCGTGTCGCATCGCCTTGTAGTTGTTTATGTAAATACGCTGCCGGTCAACGGCTGAGGGATGAACGAAAACGTTTACGATGATAATTAATTCTTCAACAGCTTCTTTCGGAATCGTGCCGTCTGCGACGCTGTCGATGACTGCTTTGGCCACGGCTGTTTGGGCTGGGCCGTAGACAATGCTTGCCTGCCGCATGCCCGTGATTGTGACTGTTGGAACGATTAGGGTGATTGGTTTGACTGACAGGTTTGGCTCTAGGATAGCCAGAAGCGGTTCATGTCCTGGCGTTGGTGTTGCCTTAGCTCTTGTGAAAGCTTCTGCCACTGGACCGTTCTTCGTTCCGACGAGAAGGTCGATGTGGGCCACCTCTGCCCCCTGCCCGGCTAGTGCTTCGCCGACGCGCAGTTTGAAGCTCTTAATCGCTTCGGCGGTGATGTCCACGGTCGCAAAACTTTCTTCCAAAGGTTTCTCGGTCAGTTCAAAGGTTACCTGTTTCGGCTGCACTTTCCCTATTTTTTCCAGGTCAAGTCGCAGCTCCTCTTTTGATTCATAGGTCAATTCTCCTCCAACGCTCAACGGCATTCTCACTGGGCCGACTTTGATTTTCATCATTTTCAGTGCTTCTTTTGTCCCTACTGCGCCGCTTCCCGCTATTATCCTCGCTATTTTCTGCACTTTGTATTGAAGCTCACGGGCCTCTTGTAACTCGTCCTTTTTCACATGGTCATAAATTTGAATCCAGATGTCGGGTATGATGTTGGCGCTTGCAAGGATTGCCCCCGAGCATCCGGCTGCGAGTGCCGCCACGACGACTTCGTCGTGTCCGCACAGGACGTTTATTTTGTCCCTTACTTTTTCGAGGACAGCCAAGATGAAGCTCAACTGTCCACTGCTGTCTTTCACGCCCACGATGTTTGGTATCTGTGCTAAATCCTCCACCATCTGCCAGGGGATGGGTAAGCCTGTGCACTGCGGAATGTTGTACAGAATTATCGGCAAGTCTACTTTGTTTGCTATCGTGTAGTAGTGTTCGTATATTCCGCGGTCTGCTGGTTTCAGGTAGAACGGTGAGACTACGAGCGCGGCGGTGGCACCAACGTCCTTTGCGTATTTCGTCATTTCCACAGCTTCGTCTGTGCCGCTTGCTCCTGTTCCAGCAATCACTGGAATTCGACCGTTCACTTCGTCAACCACGATTTTGATTACACGCTTCTTCTCCTCGTCCGTGAGGTTCACAAACTCGCCGGTCGTCCCACACGGAACAACGCCGTGAACCCTTAACTCGATGCAGTGGTTAACCAAAGTGCGCAGCCGCTGTTCGTCAACAGCTTTCCCATCGTCCGTGAACGGAGTCACCAACGCTGGGAGAATGCCCTCTGGCTTGTACATGGTTAGTCTCCATGCCTTATTCCAGCAAGGCTTCTTATATCATTTAAGGTTTGAAACACTAACACTTAAACACCTTTATACATGAAGCCTAGCCTCAAAGCGTGAAGCAATATTGAAACAGTCCAGATTTATCCCTTGTGGTTCGTTTACGGACCCTCTGAAAAGTCCATGCGAATTGCTGACCTACGCGTGCTTCAATGTACAGGTTTAGGGTTCTCGATGTTATGAGAACACTCAGTCCATGCAAACGTCGAAGAGTTAGCATAGAACTTTTTTCCACAATGCCTAAATACAGATAGATACTTCACAAGGAATAACAGAGAGATAGGGTAAGGGTTCTTGTATACATACGATAATGAAGGCAAGGTATTGTTGATAATGATATTGCGGAAGACAAGCAAACCTTTATGTTGCCTATCTAACATACTCATATTTGAAGGGAATAGATGTGACTGAAATAATCTCTCTTGGGGATATGCCTAATCGTTTCAAAATTATGCTGCTTAAGGAATTGGGATACGATTCGGATGGGATATTTGTTCTAGACAAGAGGGGGCAAAAATACTTAGATAAATACACAAATGAACCTATCAAGATAGGTAATATGGCCATCCTTCCGGGGAGTACGATTATTCTTGATAATAATCCCTTAAGTATCTCCTCCTTTTTGGAGGAGTTTGGGGATGTCATCTGAAGACCCCCTCGCAAGCGCGGCTGAGGGCGTAACCAAAGGTTTTCTTGGTTGGACAGAAGAGAAAATAAAGGGATTGGCCAGAAGATTTCGAGATAGAGACATTGCTTTTGTTCAAAACCCTGAGACAATCAATCTGCTAAAAGAACAGCGCAGTACATCAGAATGGAGTCTTTTCAGGGAATATGTAGATGATCATGATCTTCACATATTATTTATGTTGGGATTAACCCTTAGAAAATTGGAAAACCAACCAGACCAATTAGTACCCTTGAGAGACAAAATAGTAAACAAGTATGATGCAAAAGGATTACACATTGCTCAATTTATTCAGGATGGATTATTTGGCAAATTTTTAGGGAACGCATTGGAAAGAACATCAACTCCTCAGAAATTGAGATTCGAGATAAAGAACCTCTTTGATAACATAGAACAGACGGTTGTTTTTGTAAAAGAAACTGATGATGTAGACAAGAAAACTGAAGAAGTAGTTGCAAAATTGCGTGCAAATTCTCCCAGCACATTCATTATTTGCAGTAGTGGGTATGCCAAGAAGAAGTGCGAGCAAATCAAAGAGAAAACAATGAAAAAGATTTCTGGTTACGTTGCCGAGCGTTCTGAAACACAGTTCAAACAAATATACTTCTTGAACAAGTCAGAGTAGGAATTTTTTGTCAAAAAAGGGCTTTGCGTGAGCGCTTTTCCATCATGGCATCACTTTTTTGTTTCTTTGTAGAGTTCGATGTAACCACATTTGACGCAGTAGAAAGCTTTCACCGGGTCACCTATGAACTGTTCTCCCTTCTTCAATGTTATCTCTGTGTAGCTTCCTAGCTGTCTGTCATTGACCATTTCGCCGCCGCATTTAGGGCAATTCTTGGTTTCCATGAAAAAACGATAGACTGTTAGAGGCTTAAGAAACGTAGGGAGAAAAGACCTTCCGGGATACTGGAGAGTAGGGTGAAAATGAAGCTACGTCTACTCCTTCTTTTCGCTGGTCTTGTTCGGACCGCGAACATTTTTAAATCCTTTACAAACCAATTAGTAATTATACGCACAGTTACACTTATATAGTTGATTCACCATTACTAGGTTCACCCAAAAAGGAGCAAGAGAAAAATGAAATTGAACATAATAATGGATGATGAAAACTCGAAACGATTCCAAGCGGTCAAGGAACACATAGGCGTCAAAAGTGACCTTAGCGTTTTGCAGTATGCGATCAGCCGGGAATACAGCAGGATCCAGAGAAGCAAGGTTCGCAAAGTCTTTCTGCCAAAGGAGACTTATGACTTGATGGAAGAGGCTGCCAAGGCACGTGGCGAAACGATTGATGAGTATGTTGACTACATAACTGACGGTGTTCTGAAAGAGTACAGGGCAAAGATGGAGGCTGCGAAGCATGGAAACTGAAAACGTGCAGAATCAAGAGCCAGCGTTTGAAGTGCCTTTGACACCTGAGCAACACGCTCTTATGAGAGCTTGGATTGACGCAAACGAGTTCATCGAGATCGTCACTGGACCCGGAGAAAAAAAGGTCACGATAATCAACAGTCGACAGCTCTGGCGAAAGAATCACCCAGATTGGAAACATGACGAAATAGGCGAACCGGTGCGGCTCCAAGTAGTCGTGATGAGTCCCTTCCTAGACTTCATCAAAGAGTACCTGCGGTTCTTCGGATGCAAGGACGACGTAGAAACCTTCTGCATGAAAGCCATCTATGCCAGGGTGCAAAGCCTCAACGGTGATCTTGAAAAGTTCGCGGGAACGCATGGCCTGAATCCCTTCGATTGGCTTGAGCGATTCAATGAGAGGACACATGGTCCTGATTCAGAAGTAGAAAACAACTGCTAGAGAAGACGGAGGATTGAAGATGGAAGTCTGGCAAGGTATCAAACTGACCGCGCTCACAAAGCAGCTCTTGGACAAATACTGTAAGGACACTGGAGAAAACCCGGAAGACGTTTTGCAGAAGGCCTTTGAACAGTTTCTTGGCTGTCGTGTGATCGTGAAAACAGTTAAGAAAAAGGACCGAGAACCCATTGAGTACGAGACGGTGACGCTGAAGGTTCCAAGAATCCTGATGGAATTTCTCTACAATACCCCCACACACTACGGTCTTAACCCAATTCCTTTCCTTGAATATGAGCTCGTGGACGCGATAAGGTCGGACCTTGAAGCAACCACCGGCGAAGAAATCATAAAGTGGAACGAGCTAGGATCAGTTTTCTATGCGATACTTGAGGACGAAAGGTATCGTGAAATTGGTGAGAGAAATGGAGACTCAACCGGAAAACCATAACACTGAGGTTTCTTTTCGGCAGATTCGTGAGGCCTGGCTGAAAGGTCCAAACCCAAACAAGCGGAAGAAACAGCAGGATGCAGAAGGCAATTCCTATCAAGTGACGCACACCTTTAGAGCGTAGAAGGTTCATTTTCCCTTTCTTTTTTTTGTCGATTATGAAGGCTTAGACCATGCAGACTAAGGGAATTAAGGGTAAACCAATCAGTCAACAGAAAATATCAGAAGTATGGCACAGTATCACGGACAAAGAGCTACCAAAAGTTAACGCTTATGTGTTGACGTTCAAACATTACCAAAAAGCTATGAAGCGTCTTTCAGAACGTCCTAATGTCATCCCACACACTGTAAAAGAGTACGGTGTTAAATTCCCACCAACAGAGACTAGGGCAATCGTAATCAATTTAGATTCTAAATGTTCTGAGTTCTTAATCCTAATCAGCCAGGGTGGTAGAATCAATATAGAAGCAAAGTTGAAACATGAACTGCAGCATATAGCGGATGGGAAGTTTGGATGAAGATTAGACAAAGAGGTTGTCCTAACGATGCCGGAGCCTCTAATTTCCTCTTTTTTTCTGTTCATGTTCAAGAGTAGGCACTTTTTCACTGAAAAACCTTAATGATTATCGAATTTGAGAAGGTCTATAGCGAGTAGCCAATCCCGCAAGTTTTCTCTTTCGTCTTTTTCTAGTGCATTCAGACTTGTAGCTTTGGAACGCACTGTTTTCTTTTTCATAGCCACTCATGCTATTCAAACCTTTCCGCAACGATACATCAGTGACCTATAAAAGCATATCTTAAGATTTGTGACAATATGCTCGAATGCGCTTCAGTTATGTCTGACTTTTTCAACGGAATACCTAGGCTTTTTCATGTAAACTATACCACTCATGATGGTGAGGCTGTTTTCGTTTGGCGTAGAGATCACATAGCTAGGTCTGTTCACGCTCTATTTCTAAGAGTCTTGGAAAGCTTAAATACAACTTCTTACCTAAGAATGATTATTACTTAAGACTAATTATTACTTAAGAAAAGAGTGTAGAATCATGGCTAAACTTTGGGGTCGTTCTCCTGCTGAAGTTCGCAAATACTGGAGAGATCAAAAGGCAGCCCAAAAGGAAAAGCAACTTTCCGAGAATGAACCAAACAGAGGTGACAAAACACGGGAACAAAAGTGAACGTGTCACACAACGCTAGAAACGCTCTCGCTGTTTTTGCCATAGCTGGAATGTTGTTTTTCGCTTATGCCGTGAACGATGGAATGTTCGCTTCTAAACCAGGCACATCAAAACTGAGCCTTAACTCAGACGTCCAGGGTGTAGTTTCCTATACAGATGGCACAAAGCGCACGTTTGACCTTTCATCAATCACCATGTTTAACCCTCTCATAATCGTGGATCCTGCAGATGCTAACAAAACCGTGACAAACATCGAATTCGACTTTTTCCTTACCGCATTCTTCACTGGCGGTCCAATGTCCTCATACTCAGTTTTCACGTCATACTATACTATTGTCGGCACAACTCTCGCGGGTTCAAGCATCCCAAACACATCCGTCTTTCTATACAAAAATTCAACAACGCCAATTACGCTTTCCGGTTCAGGCATAACCAGCGGTTTACAATTTTCACTAACATCTATCTCAATCAGTGCAGCAAATCTTCAAGGCCTCTATTCAGGATGGACACCTAACACAAAATATTATTGGGCTGTAGCTTTCAACGCGATAACTATGAGTATCGTTTTTCCAGATGGAACGTCAGGCACTCAAACATTAACGTCTGTATCTTGCCCTGCATGGCTGTTCTATTACGAAAGTCCTCGCTCATTCAACAGCGTAGCCTTCAGCTACATGGCAGTTCCGACTTGAGGCGAAAAAGGTGAAAGGCACGTACAACGCTTTTTCTCTTATCGTCATAGCTGTCATACTCTTTGGAGCTGCCTATATCGGTTTGTCCGCCATAGGCAAAACTCCGAGCTCAATGAAAAATTTCGTCACGTATCTTCAAGAAAACACGGTTCTTTTCAGCTTTTTGTTCTGTTTTTCTTTAGGCGCGGTTGTCGTCCTTCGGGTGGCTCAGTCAAAAAGAACGGTGAAACGTTGAACAGTGATTTAGTTTGTATTTTCAAAAATCGTCAAGTTCAAGTCGTTATCGAAGGTTACAGGGTCAGCGGTGTTCTCACAGCCTTCCTAGATTCTCCGATGGGTGAATCTTGCTTGATGATTCTGTTTTCAAACGGAAACCTCACACTCGTAAAAGGCAATTTTGAAAGCCTTGGAGAAGTACAGAATGAAAAATGAATCCTTCACAAATCGTTCACGTTTACACAAGCGTGTGTATCCGGGAGGTGAATGAGTTATGAAAACTTCATTGAAACTTCCCATGATAACAAACAGTTCAGGAACCATACCCTTAACGGTCAACGTGCCAAACGTGAAGGACGGAGTTTACCAAGGCCAAATCACCATAACATCAAGCGATCCATGGGGCAACATTCTGACGTCTTACAGTTCAATCTCTGTCACGGTGAAGAACACTAGGAAAGCGCCAGTTCCTCTTTCCTATCTTGTTGGAGCGCTCATAGCTCTTGTGTTGGTTGTGTTGACAATCGCATTAATCGACTACAGAAGGAAACACTGAGAAATGGCAGACAATAACAAGGTCACCATGCTCGAAAAAAGCAACATTCACAGGTTTTCTAATCTCACGTGCGCGGCGCAGCACTGTGGAAAACCCTTGAAAGTTGGAGATACAATAATCTCAAAAAAAGCCGGGAGCAATAAGACAAAAATCAAGCACTACCATGTCGAATGTTTCGAAAGACTGTATTTTGAGGCCTGATTGTGACCGAGACAGAAACTTTGGCTTCTATCAAGCGTGTCGGGTGGTGGAGTGACCATGAAAATCATCCGTACTTCAGGCTGTCAGTTCAAGAGTACATTGATGAATTTTGCGGATGGAAAGCACTCACAGAACTGATTAACCTCATACCTAGTGGAATTCAACGATCGTTTTTCGTCACGATGTTTCAGACTGGAGGACGTGCCTTAGAAGTTCTGTTGCTGAAGAAGGACAATTTTACGGTCATGCCGGATGAAGGGATAATCAAGATTACGGATATGCGTCTTCTCAAGAAATATAAGAAGCTGGACGGCTACCTAGACTCAGAAGGCAAGAACCGCTGGCACACCCTGAAGCTGTTCAAGAAAAGAAAAACCTTCACGATCCAAAGGCGTGAACCGTTCACTCCGATCTTAGAAGCTCACTTAGAATCTATCAAGCAGCCTGAAGCCTACCTATTCCCTTCACCCTACAGTCATCGCAGACAATTCAAAAAGAATCACGCATTAGACAAGGATCTCCAGGACGTGAACGGAAAGGTTCCGTACTCAGTGGTGTGGGCATACTTGAATATTCGGCAAGTGAGCTCACTCGCTCCTGTAAGCCTGAAACAAAAGCTAGGCCTGATGACACCGTTAATTGATGAAGAGACTGGAAAAGTCATTTCAGACGAAATTCACCTTTGGTTGCATTGGTTCAGAAGCCAGAAGGCGTGTCAGCTTGCCAATGACTACAATTTTGATGCTATGGACCTGCTTGATTATTTCAGTTGGACGAACATTGAGACACCGATTCGATACGCTAAGAAAGGATGGCACTCTCTTACGGAGAAGATGAACAAGGCACAAGTCAACTATGCCTAGCTAGACCAAACACATCAAACCTTGCTCGCTACTGCTAAACAGTAGCAGAACCCTGTTATGAAAGCCTTTAAAATGACAGCCCACTCACAGAGCCATGACAATTAACAACAGTGCCTCTAGGTAGCGCGTGCGCTATCCCGTTCTTTTGCAGCCTGAGCGATTAATTTTTGGGCTAATGTTAGTCCTTGGGCAATTTCGTTAAAGTCAGTTTCTTTTCCGTTGATAGAGGGAGGTTTATACTCGATTTCACCAGCTTTAGAAAAATCATCTTCAGAAACCACGATTCCGAAAGTACGTCCTATTTCTGGTTCAATGACCGCATCAAGGGGATTATCCAGTCTTTCTTTAACATCTATTCTCAGGATTTTAAGCGGATCTTGCCCTGGTTTTATTTCCCCAATGGCAACCACAATGATTTCTCGTTGGTCGAATACGTTAATTGCTGTGTACAGCTTAGTGGGAGTCCCGAACCCAACCGTGTGATACCAAGCCTTCCGAAAATCTTCGTATGTTTTACCCTCTTTTAGTCGCCTATTAAGGATTGAAATTACTATCAATGAAGCTTCCTCTCTACGTGAGTACTCATTAGTGGAAGGTATCACAAATAAATTTTCTGATGATGGCACTGAAAAGCGCCGACGGTTAACAAACTTCTTTAACCGCCTAAGAGTTAACAGAACCACCTAGAGGATTCAGCCTTTGACTTTTTTTAAGAAGATAGGCCATTTACCTAAACAGACTGACTAGGAAGCCTCTAGCCCTACCCTGCATTTACCTATTTACTTTCCATGCGTGAAGCCTATTTACCGCTTCAGAAAGTTGATACGGCATGACACCTTAACCTGCACTCTCCGTGAGGTCTGTCTGTTCTGGAAACTTTGGCGTTTAGCTTTATCAATTTTCCATAGCGGGTCCGTCATGTTCCTTATCCTTCTCGGCTGTTGCGCTCTTCGATACATTCTTCATTATGCTCCCAGCTCCAGGACAGATGAAAGGCAAGGATGCTTTCAACATAGATTTATTCATAGATATTTAAGGCTAACTTCTCATGCCTTGATGTTTCAAACATATTTACTTTTCTCTAGCTGTCATTGTGTAGTCGTTGCTGAAGTAAATATCTAAAGAAAGTATAAATAGTGTATAGTGTCCATGCGCATTTAGGCTTCATTCAAGCATATGGAGGCATAACGAGTATGCTTCAAGGACACCTATTCATTTACTGTAAACGGTAACTAAATAGGGTGTGTGAACAGAAGATAGACCAAAACAGCGAGTAAAAACAAACACACCCAAGCAACCCACTCCAAGTTCCATACACCTTGAAGCAGCGTTCTTAGAAATAGCGGAGATTTCATAACAATCCCATGAACTCTGACACAGCCTCTTCTTAATGGTTCTCCAACAGAATGAAGTATGGTCACACCATCCACAAACACTAGGGAGAAGATTAGTCCTGTTTACTGACTATTTACCTGTAAAAACTTCGCTCAATGTCTAGCGCAACCCTAGACCCGCTGAATACTACCAGACAGGTCAAGCCTATCATAGAATAGCTCCGATTATTCTTTGCAGAATGTTTTTGCCCTTGACAACGTTGCTGCCGTCCGAAATGAAAGGACTCTTTTGATCCTTGTCTCTCAGGTCTATCGTGTGCTTACCTTCGAAAGAAATTGTCAGTTCCAGCTTTCCCGACTGTCTAAGATTCTGAAGCAGGGCTATGACCTCTCCAGGGACTTCAATCTCAAAGCTCTGGGAGACTTGATGCTCTATCTTTCCGCATTGGCTAATGAAGTCATCATGGTTCTTGGAGTGAAGAATCGTGTACTTTTCGTTTACCGCAATACGTGTCTTCATTTTAGAGGCATCCCCCGGCATGTTCTTTGAACCATTCACCAAAACCGTCAAAGTCGGACACAAGAATCCAGAACAAGCCTACATAGCCTGCCAAGATTCTCAAAGCATCGAGTATTCTCTTCAAGGTTCTTTCAGTCTCCCAAAATTGAAACCACGATAAGGATGAAACCCACGATCAGCCGGATGGCTCGGCCAACTTGCCACAACCGGGGAGTTCTTCCCTTCCAGTAACGTAGAAAGTTTAGGTGTTCTTCATGCCTAGTTTTTTTCTCTTTCAAGGTCAATCACCCAGTTCTCCTTCGTCCGTCTTTGCGCTTTCAGAATCTTCTCTTATGGGCTCGTCTGGTCTTGGCGCCTTGCGGAGTTCCAAGATTATCGCTTTTACGATGTCGCCTTTCTCGATCCCATGCAACCTAATGACAGTTGGATCAAGAGGTAGGTACAAAGTTCTGGAATGTCGTTTTACCGTGAAATAATCGACTAGCCACATTTTTTCGGGTTTTTGGCCTTCATGGTTAGTTTGCACCAATGGTTCATGTTTTGCTTCACTTTTCTTCATGGCCTATTGTCTCCATCTCCATAGTCGAACCATGACAAGACTTCCTGAAGTTGTCAATACTGATGGGTGACTGTTTTGCTGTTCAATCATTCAGAAGCCTCACACTGAGCCTCTTGTCCATACATCTGATCATAGGCTGACTCTATTGCAGCCTCTTCCTGGTTGCCTAAGTCCTTGTTCCGGCATTCTTCCTGTTTCGCGAAAGGCAGGTCTTTGTCGTTAGGATTAGCTGACCAACCCGCGTGACCAAACCATCCGCATATTTCCTCTTTCTTCTTGGGTCTAATGATTTCATCACTCATTCTTGTTCAACCTGCCCTTCTTCTGTTGAGTTAGTTTTAACACGCTTAACATCCTTAACGCTGTCAGAAAAGGAGGGGTCTATAATTTTCTGCTGGCTGTCTTGCTCTTTTTTTCTTTGGGGGTCTATTTCTGGGAGTGTTAAGCGTGTTAAGCGTGTTAAAATCTTGTAGGCTTCAATCAGTTTTGCCGTAGCATAGTAACCTCGTCCCCCTCGCAAGAACTTCTCGCTCTCTAGGACGGCTAACAAAGGTCTAGCTTGGTTGTTCTCTGTTAGGTCAAACTTGCTCTTCAACTGGTCTTTTGTGACTCTTCCCTGAAGCGCGATAAACTTCAGAACTTCAACAACTTTGTCACCGTCTATTCCGGCACGATAGGTTATGTTAGCTATGATTGAATCAACATCTTCTTGGCTTAGGCCTTCATACCTATCTTCCTGCGCTAGAGTGTTCAAGCTTGCATTGCTATACTGTGCTTCAATGAAGGTGACAACCGCGTCAACATGCTCTTCCGTGACGGTTACGGTTTTGTAGTCTTCAGTTGACAGTGTCATGTTAGCAAGAGACGTTGAAAGTCTGGCCAGTTTCCATTTTACATCGATGCTTGTTAATGGGACAGAATCGGCGAAGAATCTCTGATAAAGGTCCGTGGCTGAACTCAATATTTTCTCGGCAGCTTTAGGTGTGAACTCAACTTTTGCCGTGTTGCTCCAGCACCAACGCAACACATCAGCCAACAGCTCTAAGTCCTTGTCATAGTTTGAATTAAGCTGTTTGTTAACGTCCTCAGCCTTCACGTCCCGTGAGTCTGCGAAAACTGCTAAGTCGAGCCTTGCTATGCCGGTCTTGTCAAAAACGGTGGAAAGCGTCTGTATCGGATAAAGAAAGTCTTTCAGGCTCTTGGTGCAGAATTTGTCTTGTTCCCGGTCGACTGCATTGGCAATCTTTATCTGTCTGGTCCGTGCGTATGCGCTGTTTTTGGCAGCCTTGGCTATCGTTACAACTCCGCTTCGCTCAGATTCCGCAAGGGCTGCCCATTGGCTGAAGGGCAGTTTGTGGGCTCCATCGATGGCCAAGAGCTTTCTATCGTTGAGAACAAGAAACCCCCAGTCAACGGACCATTGACCTTTCTCGCTTTGTGTTGCAGTTCCAACCAAGCCAACTGCGCTGGCAGTTTCAGCGGTTATGAGTACTCCAGCTTTCAATAGCAATATCTGTTTTTTCACTGTTTCCGACTTGCCGGTTGTCGTATCTCCAATGTCGGCAACGTTTCCCCATCCTCTTTCAACTTTTCCATTCAGTTGAATGTATGTAGGAGTGAAGAAAGCCAAGAATCCTTCAAAAGCCAGGTTGGTGCGTCCGATAATCTGCGAGAACTTCTCGAAGTTTGACAGAATCCAGTCGACGCGCTGCTGGACCGTTAAACCGTTGAATCTGCCTCTCAATTTGTCGAGTCTACCCATGTCAAAACTGCGGAACTCTTCGGGAAACTCAACTTCGTAGACAAGTAGTGTCGTGTTTTGGCTGTGAGGGTTAGGCAGGACGATGCCCTTAAGCCTGACAAGACTTGAGGCTTCAAATGTGATAGGCTTGTTAGCGCACACATAAATGTCGAAGCCTTTGTATTCGTAGCCTTTTTCGTCGACGATTTTACCTTCTCGTTTTTCAAGCGTAAAAACTGGGGGTCGCACCCTAATCTTGTAGATCGTCCGGTATTTTTGCTCTTCAACCCTGATTCTGCTGCCAGACTCGTTGACAACTCCCTCAACGAATCTTTGTAACCGTTTGTACTTGACGTCCTCGTTGACGCCGACACACTTTATGTTAATCGGGTTTTTCTCGCCAATTTCTATGGTTCTAACGGGTTCTTCAACGCCGTCTTTGTCTGTGACATAGACCTGAAGGGTTTTAGGAACAAGATAGCTGATGGATGTAGAGCTGACTACGCCTTCAACGATTACGGGGCGATCGGCAACTTCGGGGTTTTCAATCATAGTAAGATGTTCAAGAACAACGGGTTCAGCCGCGTCCTTTTCAACTTGGTCTAGCGCTCTAGCTGACGCCATGTTGCTTCATCTCTGTTATTTCGCGGTTTTCCCCTTTCCTGACGAATGTTGTTGTTTCAGGTTTTCTGGGACGATACAGAAGTCTCGGACGGTACGGAAGACAGAAAAACGAGCATGCCTCATCTTGAGACAACAGCGAAGCATCATCCACATTCCAAGTGCAAAAAGTGGTTCTGAAAGCTGCACAATCCCCGCAACGGTTCTTGATTTTCGGTTTGTCCTCTATATGCTGTCGTTTCCATTCAGGGTGAGTTTCAGCCCACGTATGAACCATCTTAGCATGTTCAACCGCGTCGCTGGGAACGTCGGAAACTATGCCGCGTGAAGGCTTCAGTTCTTCCTCTTCCTTCATAGCCTAGCCTACCAATTCTTTCACTTTCGTTTGACAAACTGACTCTTCTTTCGACCCAACACTTTCTGATCTTGGAAAACCCATACGTACCACAGCAAACCCTGACTGTCTCGTGTGCTAATCTTGCCCCCAGCATGTTGCAGTACGAAGGCGCGTAGGGCTAGAAAATCAGCGTTTGATTCGTCATTGCAAAGCTGAAAATCACCGTTTTCATTGTGTCGGTCTTGCCAAGGAATACGGTCAATGTTATAAGGTAGCCGTGTCAGGTCTTTCGCTGGCGGTTTCGTTTCACTGAGTGTCTTAGCACCATGTTGTACGGGTTCGCCTGCAAGCCAACCGTCCACCAAACCTTCAGCAGCAGCCCGCGCTTGTTCAATGTCGCGCTCGTCTTGTATGGCCATTTCAACCTCATAGTGGACGCGGTTCCACCGTCCAGCCTTTTCGTCGCCAGTTGTCACGCCCTTGCTGACAAGAATTCGCGTCACTTTAAAACTCATGCACTTCACCAACTCAAAATTAAGTTCGTTTTGGGGTGAACTCTTCACATGCTTGAGTGCTTGCCACTCGGTTTTTCCGGCCTTTGTCACACCTTCCGATCCAACTGAGGCACTCGCAGCAGAATTTTGTTGTTAACATATCACTCATGGAGATTCACCTTTCAAAATTTTTCTACATTCAGCGAGCTCTTTCCCCAGATCCTTGAGAATAAGTCTGACCTTTGCCAGCTTCTCTTCTGGGCTGCTGCTCATTGTGCCGGAGCCTCTTCTTTTTTGATAGGTTCCAAAATTATCCGTCCTTGGTCGTCGACTTTAAGAATGAATAAATCAGTGTTTTTTTCACCGAATCGACGTCTCAGAGCACGCGGAATGACAACAACTTTGCTATGGTCACTGAGGTAGGCCTTACAAGTGGTGATCACTTCCTCCGTCAAATCTTTACACCTCTACTGTGTGTATTTTATATACCACTTACGAACATACGATACCTTCGACCCGACAATGTCAACTGTTCAAACTATGGAAAAATACCATAGAAACCAGAAGAAACTCGACAAAGCTGCTGGCATTCTTCGACAAAATCCACACGGTATAAAAGTTGCCTACTTCGCCACGAAGCTCCATATGGCAAGGTCAAGCGCTTATGACATCATGGAAACCCTAGACCTACAGGGCAAAGGGTACCTTGAGAGAGGAACATGCTATCCCAAAGACTCACTTGAAAGAACGCATCCTTGGCATGGCCCTGAATTTGATTTTCGGGTTGAACATTCAAAGGAATTGTTTGCCTCGATATTTGGGAAGCCCGGCACGATTGGGGCGAATCCCTACGACGATATGTTGGGATGGCTTATTTTCAGCGCCAGAATCGAATCAAACACTGGCGACCGCATAAATGAGAATTTGTCTTGTTTGCGCGAACACCTTAGATCATATTCTGACATTGACACGAAAATGAAAGACGTCGAAAGAATTGAAGATACGCTCTGTTCTGAGACAATCGTTTGTGAACCGACTAACGATAAAGATTATCGACCCATGACTGACTCGGTTGAGTCTCCGTCTAAAGAATGTGAAGAACTGAAGATCTGGCTTTACTGGGAACTCCGTCGTTTGAACGATCTCGTTCAACATGGAACACATCTAAAAGGAACTTGTACTCGCTGCCCGGGTGGACATGCGACAATAAAAGAGTAAATCCTCATTCAGGGGCTACTTCTTTCTGAAGATCCTCATACAGTTTTTCCATTCTGGCCACGCGTTGTTCTAGGTCGCTTTTCATGTCAATTTCCGACCTGATCAACTTAGACGCGTCGAATGGCAAGCCACACCGGATGCAAAACTCAGCAATCCCAGGATTCACAGTTTCACATCTGCCACACTTCTTAGGAGCCATAGGACTCGTTTCAACCTTCTCTATCGTCTTCACACCGCTAGCCTTAAGCAAGTCTTCGTCTAGGTCCATGCCAGATAAATGAACGTAAGTCGCGCTCATACGTGAATCAGCCTTCCATCCTGCAAAAACCTTATTCTTTCCATCGCTCAGAAACTTCGCGGTTTCGGTTAATCGTGAGTGTCTGAGCCAATGAGGATTAACTGGCTTCGTTATTCCAGCACGTTTCGCACAGCTCCTTAGAACCAAGGCCACACCACCAATGCTTAACGGCACGTCCGGGCTTTCACGAGAAACCCATAAAGGCGAATCACGCTTCTTACTGCCTAAAGTCTGCATCCACTGTTGCAGATATGGCACACTCTCAATTATTCTGATTCTTCGCGTCCCTGTCTTACCTGAAACGCTGAAGAACGCTCCAAACTTGTCGAAAACCACATCTCCAACCTTCAAGCCTAGAAACTCTGAAACTCTAGCTCCTGTCTCATAAAGAACCGCGATTATGGCCTGATCCCTAAAGTTCGACGCAACCTTAACCATACTAGCTATATCGTCCTTCGTCAGAAGGTCGCCAGAGTTTATGGGTTTGGTCCTTGCCATGTCCTTATGCGTCACTGGCAAGCCTTCAACCAATTTCCGATTTCCGCGCCACTTGTAAAACTGCCTCAGATAAAGGCGGTATGTTGCTCTTGAACACTTGGTAGGCACACCGTCCAAGAACTTTTCTATGTCTTTCAACGTGACCTGATCTAGCGGTTTGTTGACGGACCGCGTGAACTGTTCCAAGAATCTGCGATAGTTCTCCTGGGTTCTAGGGCTTCTTTCTTTCTTTGTTCTTACGAAGTGGTCGATTAAGGTTGTGTTGCTCATATCGGTCGAACATACTATGTACGACCGTGTATATAAGTGTTATAGACAAAAAACTCTTATCATTTGAGTCTCATGATTGCAAAAGCTCGACGTTTGTGCATGTTTTCCAGCTAACGGCCATCAGCTCTCTGGCCGGCGAATCAGTTCTTCCTTCTGCTTAAGCAGAGCGAAATTTAGGTTTGTACGCAAATGGTCTGAAATGTTTAAATCGTTTGAGATCCAAAAGTTAGAGGCGGAAGTGATTATTTTGGCTGATCTTAGGGAGAGACTGAGGATTGACGAAGAGAACTTGAGGGAGATAAATAGTTTCTTGTTACGGAAGGATAATCCCCTCATTGACGGTGTTCTGCAAGTTGTTGAGAAGTACGGTGGCGTGGATGAGATCAACCGCAGAGCCAAGGAGGCTCACAGGATTGAAAACCTCATGGGCAGGCTTGAGAGGAAGAAGTCATCCTTCGTCAAGGACCTCCAATGGCTGATGAAAAGGCGGGATGAAGAGGCCTTTATCAGCATCCCTGAATACCGGAAGAAAATTCTGGGAAAAAAGATGGAGTCGACAAAGTTCGACGAGTCTTTCGCTGTGACACTGGAAATCAGCGCGTTCAACTTCTTCCCGTGGATTGTTGAAGAGGCAAAGAGAGCCATTGCACAGAAAAACTTGATGCCCGCCCGTTACATACGGGTGCGTTCGATGAAAGAGCAGGTTGAAGACGATGATGTCGTAGCCTTTGCAGCTGCGATGCAGGTTGTAGGGGCCTCTTATGTTCAAACGTTAGACACTAAAGGTACAATGCAGGGGTCGGACGGCAAACCCGTTAACATTCATCTGGGCGGCGCGGACACTATCACAGGGTATTTTGGAGGAGTCGGAGTTCCGAATGATTACACGTTGAAGTGGGTAGACGAGTTTCTCCACTATTACACTGAATATGGCCTTCCACAGGTCTTGAACACGAATTCGGGCACAGTTTTGCTGGGATATTGGCTCCGAAAACTGGGAATTGACATTGAATTCAAGATTTCAGTGTTTCTGGGAAACGACAATCCCTACTCAATCCTGTGGACGTTGATGACTGCAAAACTTTTCAGCCGGAATGACGGTTCCACTCCGCTCATCGGGTTCAACCTTTCAAACTCCGTTAACAACGAGACGATTGAGCTCTCTTCTTACGTTAGAAAAGCGTTTGGCTTTGAAGACATCGTCCGCATTGAGCATCACATCACTGAAGCCTACAAGAGCATCGTGAGACAACCCTACGACCGCACAGATGAGCTTATGCAACTCGCAAACCACGTAAGTAACATCAGTGCAAAACACGAAGGCGGAAAACCCGAGATTGAAGAAAAAAGGGAACACCCATCAGACATTCTGGACTACTTCATGACCAAAAAAGACATCACGGAGAAGGGATTGATGCCTAAACTCGTGACCAACTATCTCGACAAACACGACGCGCTCAACGCCACAGCCGAAGCTCTGTCCCGACACGGGCTAACTTTCATAGCGGCACAGAAACTACACAAACAGTAGCGAACTCACGCGCTCCGAGGGTCGGCTGACTCGTGCTGACAACATTTCCATATACGCGCGCGGCAAGCGAGTCATTACTTACCAACTTTCTTGGGGTCGGCGCATGACCATGAAGACCGTTGTGATCACGAAGAAGACAGTCGTTATGGCAAGAACAATTGCCACGCTTCTTGTGCTGTCAAGCGTACCCATACTGCCTTGCAGCGACGTGTAGTTCTGCTGCAGTTGCAGGTAGGTCTGATTAAGTTGAAGGTAAGCGTTCGTCAGGTTGGAGTAATCACCCTTTAGTTGGGTGTAACTGCCATTCAAATCTTTGAGCTGACCCTCAAGGCCTTCGAGAAGCGTATCTTCAACATGAGTCATATAGAAGCCGCTCACAGCGTTCGGAAATGTTAAGTCTAAGGCTCCAAGGCTTATCGAATAGGTCAACGTGATCTCTCCAAAGGTCACACCTGAGACCCCGTCTGGAACAGTGAAGGTCTCGTTGTAATCGCTTTCCATCTCATTTGGCAAGTTGCTGCTGTTGAGGTCTCCAATTGAAACTTTCTCTGTTCCATTCAGAAAACCATAAACATCGAGTCTGAAGGAATCCACGTGGACCTTCGTTTCAGGCTGAGGCATGATGAGAAGCCATACTGTCAGGGTTCCCCCGGGCCGAGTTTCCGCTGTTGCGTTAGCCTGAATAGTTAAGCCAGGCATCTCTGAGTTGAAGAAATTCTTTACGTTATCTCCCGCAACCTGCGCCCTCACCCTACAAACCATTGATAAGGTCAAAATACATACAATGAGAATCAAACCTAGTTTTACTAATGTTCTCATTTTTCTGCCCTCCAAGCAAACCCATTGACGCTTTTCTGGTCAGAGGTTATTTAACATTTTCTATCTGTTTCTCATTTCGATCCAGAAGACAGAAAACACGCGTTGATTTTGCGCTTATCGCATTGAACGAATGAAGCGTTGGTACATGTATACGAAGTATATGGCAGAGAAAACGGTCAGAAGTATTTCAAAGGACAAGATAGCTGGATTGTTCTCCACGGCCATGAAGTAGCCGTGTTGAAGTATGTCCGTGAACACCAAGAGCTGCAGGAAAATGGCTCCCCCTAGGCAGCTTAGGCCTAACGTATGAAAGAGCACCTGCGCTCGATGGTTGGACCGTGCTGGAAAGTTCATTCCAATCGTGAATATCAAGAGTTGATACGTTCACTTATACGTTGTGAATCCAAGCGCACTACAAGACCTATTGATCAGAGTTTAGGATTCGTGGTTCAAATCAACAATCAAATGCAGCACGTCCGTGGATTTGTCCCTCCTGCTATGAACAAAATGCATACGCCACACGAGTGTACATATAGGCTAGAAAGCAGGCTGGGGAAAATGGATACTTCAGTGGCAAATTTTCGAGAACCCATCAGCATCTTCTCCAAATTCATTAGGTTTTTTCACCAACAAGGATACCTAAAAGGTCTCTCCAGCCTTCGATATGCGCGGTGGTCTACCATACTCCTAGGTCCAAGATAAGATCCAAATATGTTTTGAGGAGACTGGGAAACTGTGCCAACTCCTTAGCAAAACCTTTCGCTGAAGTGTGTGAGCTGAGTGATTGGTGCGTACGAAAAAGGCATAAATCCCGCGGGTTCCCTTTGAAAATCGCAGATCGTACAGAGGGACGGCTCATGTGTGTTTCATGCGTGCTTTGGACTTGAGTGGAAGATTGCTGTTGCTTGGCTGCCTAATCTTGAGTAGAACAGGAGTGTGGTGAACTGTTAAAGAGTATTTGATCGGAACGGGTGGTTGGGCATACTTTCGAGTTCCGGGGCTCGGATCACTGAAAGCTTATTCAAGAATCTTCAATTTCGTGGAAGTCAACTCTACTTTTTATCAAATACCCTTACTGAATGAGGTTGAGAAATGGAGAAGAAATGTTCCCCCAGATTTCAAGTTTTCAGTCAGAGCACATCAATCAATAACGCACCGGTATAGACTTCAGCCCGTGGAGGAGACGTTTGAAGCATTTGAACGCATGAAGCAGGTATGCAGCACGCTGAACGCTGAGGTCATGCATCTTCAAGTGCCGCCCTCTTTTGAGCTAACTGAGACATCAATCACGAATTTTCAAAGTATGCTTTCTTCAGTGAGTCTCCGAAAGCTTCGGCTAACTCTCGAAATCAGAGGAGTAAGATCCTCAACGCTTCCTCCTGAACTGTTGAAGACCATGCAGGAATACAACATTGTTCACTGCACTGATCTTTCAAGGGCCGAGATGCCGGCGTATGAATCTGACATGCTCTATACCAGACTTTTCGGAAAGGGGAAACACAATGTGTACCAGCCTACAGATGAGGAACTCGTAGAAATTGACAAAAAAGCCTCAGGTGGAAAGCCCGAAAAGATAGTGATGACCTTCCACTTTGTTCGAATGTACAAGGACGCAGCGAGGCTCAAAACCTTCAAGCAAACGGGGCAGTTTCCGATGGTTACAAGGTCGACGGGCTTAGACTCGTTCGAAGAGGTTCTTAGTGAAGATGCAAGATTTCCATCAACAAAGCAAGAGTTGATACGCAGCCAAGGATGGAAAATCTTTGATCTAACCGAAACTAAACGAATCCGTGTAGAAAACGTGCTGGAGAAGCTGCCGGAGGCAACCTACAACGATATAGGCGAAGTCGCCGATAGGCTAGAACGTGTGATGAGGTGAACAATTTGGCCTCAATTCCAGATAATGTCCTTCTAGGCACTTCAGGATGGAGCTACAACGAATGGGTCGGCCCGTTCTACACGAAGATGGACAAGAGTAAACTTCGCGCTTACTCCAAGGTCTTCAAAACGGTTGAAATCGACTCTACCTTCTACAGGTACCCGTCAAAAGGCACAGTCATCGGATGGACGAGATATTCGCCTGAAGGCTTCGTCTACACGGCGAAACTGCCTAGGCTCATCACGCACGATAAGAAACTGAGTTTAAACGAAGGGGCAGAACATGATCTGGAGAGGTTCATTCAGCTCATGGAGCCTCTTATCCTCAGCGGAAAACTCGGGTGCATACTCATTCAGCTTCCCCCAAAGTTTGATTATCGACCTCAAGAACTGGAAAGCTTCTTCAAAATACTTCCCACCCAAGTGAGGTTCGCCGTAGAGTTTCGAGAAAAGTCTTGGATGAGAAGCGAGACCTGGAGTCTGCTCGAGAAATATCGTGTTGCCTACACAATCGTCGACGAACCTCTGCTCCCTTCAGATATCCATCTAACTTCAGACATCGCATATTTCAGATGGCACGGACGCGGCCAAAGACCGTGGTACGACTACCGCTATTCCGTCCAGGAGCTCGAGCGATGGATACCAAAAGTGAAGGATGTCGCCGGAAAAGTCGGAAAGGCATTTGGCTATTTCAACAACCATTACCATGGCTACGCGGTTGAAAACTGTCTCCAAGTCATGGAGATGGTTGGAAACATAAGCGCGAAACAGGCTGATGCTAAGAACAAGATCGAAAAATATCTACAGAGTTCAGCCGAACTGAAGAGTTCTACTCTGGAAAGCTTTGAACCCAGAGACATGAGTCTTGAGAGTCTGATTCACTATTTCGTTCCATCGGAGAGATTGCGGAGGGCTGAACAGATCGACAACGGTGAACTAACCATCCGAGAGCAGAATGCGAGTCGAATCAATGCTGTAATTAGAAACTACCATATAGTCATAAATGTAGAAGCTGCAACGATATCACACGATTGCGCTGATTGGGAGAGAGTTCTGGCAACCAAGAAACTGTGCAAACACATCGCGAAGCTTCTTCTTTCGTTGGACAGAGAAAGAGCAACAGAAATACTCAAGAAAATGTACTCTGAGCAAGACAAATGGCAGTTCATCCTCACACGAGCGAAAGACTAAGGCAGATATTGCGTTTTTCAAGACTCCTAGGCAACGTTTGTTCTCGCAATCAACAAGGTCCGGGGCTTCTCAGCAAACAAGGAGTGTTCAAATTGCCTCGCGAATTCAGGTGACACGCCCAGCGATTTCTAGGATCTTTTGCCTCATCTCACGACACGTCAATTCATGGAGTGGGAGACCTTCTTACACATTTCATATCGACCTTAAGCAACACGTTCTCATTTTTTTAGAACAAGACCTGCGAATAGGTAGTTCTAGTTAATTTTCTGAGACACAAAAGTAGCTCTTGTTTGAACATACGAATGTAATAAGTCGAATCAAACTATTTATTCTAAGGAAAGAAGGTTTAAGAGCGAAATTTCATTGTTCTATTTGTGAGCAGAAAGTTGTGACCGAGTGGGACACGATGGGAAAAAGGATGCAACGTAGGGGTGGAAAAAACCGAGGCATCGTAGGCATAGAGGCTGCAATCGTGCTTATCGCCTTCGTGGTGATCGCTGCAGCCCTAGCCTACGTTGTCATAAACATGGGTTTTTACGCGTCTCAAACGGCTAAGTCAACTATTGACAAGGGCATCCAAGAAGCTACCAGCGCCCTTGAACTTGACGGATTTGTAACAGGTCAAACAGACTCCACCGGAAACGTAACGTATCTTGCAATCCCGCTGAAGCTGGCCGTGGGCCAAGCGGACGTCGACCTGGCTGTCCACACAGTTGTTGTTGCGGTGGAAGGAGGGAACTTTTCACTTGCGAACATTTACAGCGGGGCGGTGACGTCGAATGAGACAGACACTGCCAACTTAATGGCGAACGTAACAAATGCTCCGAACGCCACCTGCTTCATCTACAACAGTCAGTTCGCCACTGACACGACTCTCAAGCAAAACGCAAAGGCATACCTCGTCCTAAACCTAGGAGACACGTATGCGCTGGCACCATACAGCCAGCTCACCGTTGAAATCAGAACAAGCAAGGGTGCCGCCCTGATGATCATGAGAGAGATACCCGGTAGCTTGCCCCCTAGCTCGATGGTCGACCTCGGCTAACGCGCGCAAAGGGATTATTTGCCTGAAACGTGTATGTGGTACTGCGGCAGGCCGTAAAGATCCAGCCAGTTGGCTAGCCTTTTGAAGTCAATGTCCATTTCTTCGTTGAAGGGTTCCGACGCAGATAGAACGTAGCAGCTACCTGCTTGCGCTGGATTTCGACTAGCTCTTCGAAATCGTAGGGAGACAAGCTTAACACTACCCTGCACTGTTGCTTCGAAGCTTCGAACACGATGACCTTGCCAGCGTATTGTTCTAAGACCCGGCTCTCCCATTTAGCGCGTCTTTCTTTCGACTTCCGAAAGATCAGAAGAGTACTATGCCTATGCCTTCACTTGTTCCGCTTTTCTACATGCATTCGAGAGAATGAGCATCACGTGTGGAAAGGTGAACACGCTGAAGACCTTAGTGTATTTCGTGTTGCCCGCATTCTTGACCGCCTTGATGTTTCCGCCAGCCTGCAAATAGCCTGCAATGAATGCCTTGGCCATCAGTTCCACCCGACTCGCCACGGCAAACGGGGAAATATAATGGCCAGAATAGTACAGGAATTCTGCGACATCCCACGCTCTGTCTCCGTTTCGGCCGGCCTGCTCCAAGTCAGTGAGGTAGAGCTCGCCCTTTCTGTCAACTAGAATGTTCTCGGGCTTTGTATCACCTAAAGAAACACCCAACGCATGAACCTTGGCGAACAGGTTGCCAACCTTTGCCATCAGCTCAAAGTCCTTCTTCAATTCACTATCATTCTTTGAAATGGCAATTCTCTTGACTGCGTTGCTGAGGTCTTCTCCCACAACGTATTCGGTGAAAATCAAACGCTCATTTGGACTCACGTACAGGAGCTCCGGCACCGCAAAACCTTCTGAGTGAAGCAATCGGTTTATCGCACATTCTCTCTCAAGTCTTGACCTTCCCAGGACAGCAAAGGTTCTAGTTCCCACAGACCACAGCGTGAGAGGAAACCATTTGAAGTTTGACCAGTCTCTGAACCTTTTTACAACAACCCTTTTCTCTTTGCCATCAATGTTGGCACTCACCAAGTATACGTCGTTCAAGATACCCCCGATGTTCGTGACTTTGATTTTGGCGCTTTCGTCTGCCCTGAGAACTTTTCTGGCAAAGGCTCCAATGCCCATCCTGTTCGCCAGTGGAACAAGGCCACTGGCAGTCTTGACGTACACAAGGTTCTTCGGGTCGTCGATTGGCATCCCGGCCCTTGCGCCTTCTTTGAGAAGGCGCTGAAAGCTGAAGAGTGATTCAGTGTTCTGCGAAAGAACATTCAACATCTGCGGAAGCATCCCCAACAAGGAAGCAAAAAGCGCCCTATGCCCCGTCTTCAAAAGATTTGTGAACCGAACCTTTCGAGTTCTCGCTTGGTCGACGAACTCCTTTGAAATCTTCACATAGCCCTCGGAAAGGCGGATAGGCCCCTCTTCCTCCAGCTTCTTCAGAGCGTCCAAAAACCCGCCCAGAGTTTGTTGGAGGCCCTTTTCTTCTTTGACAAGGGTTGGTAAGGAATCGAGCATGGGCGGAAAAAGCTTGGCCCTTGTCAGCCAAGTCTCGAACATGAAGTACTCTGGCTTTATGTAGAACTCGTATGAAAGCTCTGGAAAGTCCAGAACGAGGCTCTGCAGAAGTTCCAGGATTAGGCGTCTTTTCAACATGATTTCTTGAAGGTACAAATACGCTCCATTGACCATTGGCTTGTACGGAAAAATCAGTCCGCCCGCGAGAGCTTCACCCAGAAGACCCCTGTCCACGTCCCTTTCGAAAACCCATTTGTCGACCGCCAAAACCACCAGACTGCTCACGCCCAGAGCCTTGACATAATTCATCAATCTAGGCTGAAAATCTTCTATAACCAGCAAGACCTGGACAGCCGTCCTTGACGTCGACAAACTTGAATAGTTACTGCACAAGCATGCCGCAGCGATTCTGGAAGACCCTGCAATGTGTCTGCTAAAGCTCAGGATATCTTCGGTCAGCTTTTCGTCTTGACGTTTTGAGCTTTGAACCAATATTCCACCCAACGCAAGATGCCGCCATCATTAGAATCTATGCGCGTTCGAGATATAGTTAATGTTTCTCCCGTGTTGGTCAGCGTTTTGACGTTTCAAAAACGCGTTATTTGCGCTCGATTATCTTAATGTAGGCAAATGCCGCGCTCAGAGTGAAGATGGCTGAAAAGACAACAACATTCAGAATCGAGTAATAGGAGAACTGCGGAGAGCCCAGCAGGAACGAGCGAATGGTGTCAGAGGTGCTGCTCAGGGGGTTGATTTCTGCGAATGTTACCAATATGGCTGGGAACTTCCCTTCTTGTCCAAGCTGCTGAATCAGTGAAAGGGGGTAGAAGACGCTACTGCAGAAGAACAGTGCGTAGTAGACTACGCCTCTTGCTGTGACGAATTTTTCTAGGCTTGATGTTGAAACTGCGATGGCAATGCTTAGACCGGATATACCGATGGCCGTGAGAAACAATAGTCCCAAAATGACGAAGAACTGTGGCAACGTTGGAAGGCCAAGAAAAATAAAGCATGTTGCCAGTAGGGGGGACATGTAGATCATGCCGCGCATTCCTCCAGAGAGGACGCGTCCGATGGCCAATTCCATACGTGTCATGGGCAAGCACAGCATGTAGTGGTGCACTTCTCGTCGGCGTTCCATGTTGATTTCTCGGCCTATCATGAAGGCTGAGGCGAACAAGCCGGTGACGACGAGGCCTGGGGCGAAGAAGCTGAAGTAATTCTTTATGGTTAGGTTTGGGTTCAACACGTTGTTGTAAACGACGGCAGTGATGAACAAGTCGGCCAGGTTCATCGTGATCAAGCCTACGAGCCACATCTTGTAGCGCAGAAAATTCCTGAAGTCATGCTCTATGATGCGGATGACTTGGCTCATGTCATTGCCAACCTCCGCCCTCGATCCGCCTATCATAGATAGTTACGCCCACAAAAGTGAAGAATCCGAAGAACGCGACCACAACAAGCACTGGTAACAGCGGGTTGTCCAAAGGTGTGACGGCTGTTCCCCATCGGAAAAGATCTGTAACGTATGTAAGAGGGTTCAAAGTGGCTAGCCCAGCGTACAATGGACTTGAAGCTTGCAGGACTGCCAACGGGTACATCGCCGTGCTGAGACGAACGATCAACGCGTCCAAGACGCCCATCAAGATGTCAAAACGGTCACTGGATTTTATGATGACCGCCAGTGTGATGCTCATTCCCGACATTCCAAAGGCGAACAGGAAGAGCGCGAAAAGAGAGATCAAGAAGGCAACTGGGTTCAGCGACCCGATGACGTACAACGACACGGCTATCAAGGGTCCAACGTAGATGAAGGCTCTCAACCCTCCGCCAATTGATCGACCTAGAACCAGTTGCCTCCTTGACACGGGAAGGCTGAGCAGATACTCAAAAACTCCATGTTCAGCTTCTTCATAAAGGTCAAACCCGATGAATATGGCAGCTGAGTAAAGCGTCATTATGGACAAGCCAGCCACGTAGTATCGAAAGTAATCGAGAAGCGAGTAAGCTGTCAGCGTATAATTATCTGCTGTCTCGGCGGACACGAGCTTCACAGACCACAAACCAACGTCAGGGGTGTTGAACCCGAATTGCAAGCTATAGTTTCCAGCTGTGGGATCAAAGTGCCCACCGCCGGCCAAGGTGCCATTCGGAAAATACACTTGAACGTCACCATGCCCTTGCGCAGATGAAGCATTGACAAGTATGGAATTCAGATGGCTGGTTACATTGATATCGAACACATACGTCTGATTAGGTTGCAAGTACGTAGTCCCAGTCGTCAACGTGTTTGTTGGTATGCTGATCATACGTGAAGCGATTAGCCCGAACAAGACTATTTGCGAAACGAACCAAATGGCGCGCATGATAATCATGAACCTGTACTGGAAAAACAGGCGGACATCTCTTTCGATTACTAGGAGAAGCTTGTTCGTTAACGGTGTCACTCCTTGTCCTTCTGCGCTTCTTCGATGGTCAAACCCGTGTAGTGGGCGAACACGTCGTCAAGGCTGGGTTCACTCATGCGGAAGGAAAGGATGGGCGCATTGTGTTTAACGAAAAGGCTCATTATTCTTGGAACAACTTCTTCCACCCGGTTCAGGTAAAGGCGGAGGCTTAAAGGCTTGAGCTGCAGAACGTCCACGACTTCTTTGAGACCCTTCAACTCTTCAACGACTCCTACCGGCGGAGCCTTGTCGAGTTGCACGTCAACGATGTCTCCTCCGACGATGCTGTCCTTGAGCTTCTTAGGCGTGTCGCACACGAGCAGTTTGCCTTTGTGCATTATTCCAACTCGGTCCGAAAGCCTGTCAGCCTCATACAGCTCGTTTGTCGATAGAATGATAGTGCTTCCCTCGTCTCGGAGCTCGTAGAGCATGTTCCAAATCTTGTGCTTGCCGACGATGTCGATCTGGGCTGTGGGCTCGTCAACGATGGCTATTTTTGGTCTCTGAATCAGAACCTTCGCCATCTCTACCCTCTTGCGCATTCCGCCTGAGAGCGCGTGAACTTTCTTCTTGCGCGCGTCCCACATGTCCACTGTATTCAGTACTTCCTTCACTCTTCGCTTTCGCTCTCCCGTGGGCAAACCGCAGACTTTGGCGTGCCAGTTGACAACGTCCCAAGGCGTGCTCACGAACAGCATCTTGGGTTCTTGGAAAGCTATGCCAAGCATTCCGCGCACTTTTTCGGGCTGTTTCCTTATGTCATAGTCGCCTACGCAGGCCGTGCCCTCTGTGGGCTTGATGACGGTGGCGAGCATCAGAATAGTAGTGCTCTTACCGGCGCCGTTTGGTCCCAAGAGACCCATAATCTCGCCATCTTCGATGTCTAAGTTTAGATGATCTACTGCGGCCACGTTTCCGAACTTCTTCGTGAGATTCTGAATTCGAATTATCGGCGCCACTTTTCGCACCAAACGAAGAAAAGCAAGTAGTGAACAGCTGATTAATTAAGGTATTACTTGAGACTGGCAGACAAGTTATTCGACTACGTACCTGAAGGACATGTGTTCGCCTGCCGTTGGGCTTTTCCTGATTACGCGCAGTATATCGCCTGGCTTGGCGCCTATTGCTTTGACGCATGGGTCTAAGGAGCTTATTTGTGGCAGTTGATAAGCGTGAACCTTATACTGCAGGAGCAACTGTTCCTTCTCTTCATCCGTCAGGATTTCATGTTTTGGAACAAGCTTGTGTTCGAACAGGTCGAACGCCGGGAAGGTTTTTGGCAGAAGCTCTATCTTTTTCTTCTTTGCACCAAGCTTGACCGCATGCGTGTATCTTCCATCTGTGACGATTATTCCTCTTTCAACTTCAGCATCCTTCATTGCCTTTGTGACACGGTTTACGCTGTTTATGCCCACGGTCGTCTCGCCTGGGACGCACCATATCAAGGCTTTCTCTTTCTCCTTCGGCATATTAACAATGTAGCCTATCGCATCTTCATGTTTTTGTTTTTTAATCAGCTTGTAACCCCTGAGTTTGATCAGGGTTTCAGCTTTCCGTTCTTCCAAAGTCACTTGTTGCTTGCTCAAGCTTCAGACCTTCCCGAAAACATTCGAAACCTAAACAACGCATTAACCCTTAAACCTTGCGCTCTTGGGCCAAAATGCGTTGCAACAACAAATCTATTCAAGCGCGAAGCATCACGTTCTCGGCATACCTTTTCATGCTTTCGGCAAAGCCTGCCATGCTCTCCCTCGAATATGGTTTAAGGGAGTTTAGCGTCTTATCCAACGTATCGTCTGGCACGAACTGTTGCAGGACAAAGCTCTTCACACCTTTGACGAGTCCGCCTATCTCAATCAAGTCTTCTTCATCGACGAAACCCGGCACAACCGTCGTTCTGAACTCACACTCGACCTTTCCAGTCTTCAGAATCTCAATAGTGTGCACAAGCTCTGCTGTGTCTCCTGCTCCCAAGCGTCCGTATTTTCCAAGGCTAGTCTTCACGTCCAGTGCCACGTAATCCACGTAGGGCAAGCATTCTTCCAGCGCCCACGGGTTAAGGCCGTTCGTGTCAAGCTTGACCATGAAGCTCCCTTCCTTCAACCTCTTCAAGAACCTCGGCAGTTCCTTGTGAATCGTGGGCTCTCCACCTGTGACGACAACAGCATCTACGAACCTCTTCCGTTCCTCGAGAATTTTGAGGGTCACTTCGTCGTTCATAAAGGGCGGCTTGGGGTCTACGACTATTCGCCAGTTGTGGCAGTATGGACAGCGCAGGTTACAGCCTGGAGTGAACAGAACTGAAGCCACGTGATTCGGAAAGTCAACTAAGCTCGTTTTTTGGATGCCGCTGAACTTCATAGATATTCTCACTCAGGCAGCCACTGTCTGCATGACCGTTGACTTGTCGAAGGTTCGGCGAATGGCAAACTCTGCCTGTTTGCCGTCGTTCCACTGGTCAACCGGTCTCAGGTATCCAACCACTCTCGAGTAGACTTCGCATTTTGACCCACACGTGGGACACTGCTTCTGCTCCCCGTTCACATAGCCGTGCGTTGGGCATATGCTGAAGGTGGGCGTCAGAGTGAAGTAGGGCAGGTGTGAACTCCACGCAACCTTCTTCACGAGTTCGACAGTGGCCTTCCACGAGTACAGTCTTTCTCCGAGAAATATGTGGAACACCGTGCCACCCGTGTAGAGTGTCTGTAGCCTGTCCTGATGCTGCAAGGCCTCAAACAGGTCGCCTTCATAGTCCACGGGCAACTGCGAAGAGTTGGTGTAGAAAGGTTCTGCCCCGCTTGCCACGTCTCTCTGATTGGCAGCTGTGATTTCCGGATACTTTTTCCTGTCAATGCGTGCAAGTCTGTAGCTTGTTCCTTCCGCCGGCGTGGCCTCAAGGTTATAGATGCTGCCTGTCTGTTGCTGATAGTCCGACAGTTTCTCCCGCATGAACGCTAGCACTCTGATAGCAAATTCCGTTCCGTCCGTTGAAGCTATGTTGACGCCGAACAGGTTCAGGATAGCCTCATTCATGCCCACTATGCCTATGGTCGAAAAGTGGTTTTTCCAGTAACGGTCAAACCCTTCCTTTACGTTGCGAAGATAACGTTTAGAGTATGGATACAAGCCGTTCTCGGTGAACGATTCCAGCACCTTCCGTTTTGTTTCCAGGCTGTCGCGCGCCGTTTCCATGAGCGTTTCTAGCCGCTCAAAGAATTCGTCCTCGTCCTTTGCTAGGTACCCAACCCTGGGGAGGTTCAGAGTGACGACTCCAATGGACCCTGTCAGCGGGTTGGCCCCGAAGAATCCGCCTCCCCGTTTACGAAGTTCTCTATTATCTATCCTCAAGCGGCAGCACATGCTTCGAACGTCTTCAGGTTTCATGTCGCAGTTGATAAAATTTGAAAAGTAAGGCACACCGTACTTAGCAGTGACCTCAAATATCTTCTGGCACGCAGGCGTGTCCCAATCGAAATTCTTAGTAATACAGTACGTAGGTATCGGAAAAGTGAAAACTCTTCCTTTCGAGTCTCCTTGACTCATCACCTCAGCATAGGCAGAGTTAAACATGTCCATCTCCGCCTGCATGTCACCGTACGCAGCATTCATCGTTTTTCCGCCCACAACCACCGCTTCATTTTTCATAAAGTCTGGAACCGTTAGATCCAGCGTAACATTTGTGAACGGTGTTTGGAAGCCGACGCGAGTAGGAACGTTCATGTTGAAGAAGAATTCCTGCAGTCCCTGCTCGACCTCTTTCTGGTTCAGCCCGTCGTAGTGTATGAACGGTGCAAGGTAGGTGTCAAAGGTGCTGAACGCTTGGGCTCCAGCGGCCTCGCCCTGAAGAGTGTAGAAGAAGTTCACAATCTGTCCCAAAGCTGTTCTGAAGTGTTTGGCAGGTTTGCTTTCGATTTTTCCCGAAACGCCTCCGAACCCCGACGTGAGTAGTTCTCTCAGGTCCCAGCCCACGCAGTAAGCTCCCAAAACGCCGAGGTCATGGATGTGCATGTCCCCGGAAAAATGGGCCTCAGCTATTTGTGGCGGGTAAATCCTGCTAATCCAATACTTGGCTATGACCGTGGACGAGAGATAATTGTTCAAGCCTTGCAGAGAATAACTCATGTTAGAGTTTTCCCGCACGCGCCAATCTTCAATCTCCAAATACTGATCCACAAGGTCCGCATCGCTCAGGAGTGCAGCCAACTCTCTTTGATCCTGATGCTGTTTTCTGTAAAGAATGTAAGCCTTCGCAGTTCTCGCGTGGCCATTCTCTATGAGCATCCTTTCAACAAGATCCTGAATCTCCTCGACCGTTGGAACGCCATCCTCTCCAAAACGGTTCCCAAGTTCAGCCAGAACCTGATCGCTTATTCTCCCAGCCTGTTCACGGTCTTTCCCGCCCACAGCCTTAGCTGCTTTCCAAACGGCGTTTGTTATGCGCTCCTGGTCAAAGGGTTCTAATCTTCCATCCCGCTTTCTAACGAATTTCATGTTCTTACCTCTTTGAGCAATCTCTGAAAATCTTCAGGTTCTTCAAACTCTCTGTAAACCGAGGCGAACCTGATGTAAGACACACGGTCAAGTTTTTTCAGATATTTCGTCACTAGATCTCCGATTTCCCGGGAACTGACTTCCTCTTTTCCAAGAGCCATCAAGTCTTGCCTAACGTGCTCTGCCAATTCGTGGATTTGCTCCATAGTCACGGGTCTTTTCTCGCAGGCTTTCTGCAGACCTCTAACGATTTTGTTGAAATCAAAGCGTTCAAGCCTGCCGTCTTTCTTCTTCACCATCAACTCGACGGTTTCCACGTATTCGTACGACGTAAAGCGCTTTCCACAATCTTCGCATTCCCTGCGTCTCCTAACTGTGTTGTCTGGCGAATCCCTTGTTTCAAGCGTCTTGAGGTTCTCAGACCCGCAATATGGACATTTCATCATGACCACAATCGTGCGCTTCACAGCTCTTAGTGTTTTTATGATTGAACTAGACACTAAGCATAGGGTTTCGTTATTTAAGCCCTTCTCACAGCAACATCGAAATCGCCAATCGAACGTGCAAGGGAAACATGCGGAAATATACATAATTGACGAAAAACAGAGGTAGCAAAACAAACGTCTCTGGAGGAAACGACTCCAATTCTTGACGATTCACCATAAGTTTAAGATTTTCGAACGAAAACCTCGAACTTGAGAGATATGGTTGAATCTTATCGGACTTTCTTGGCTAAAATCAAAGTTCTTTTCCCTCCTTCCTCTGTGAAAAACCGTACTTCGCGTAGAGGTTCCGAGCCGAAAGGTCCTTCTTCAAAACTGAAAGCTCAAGGTACTCCTTGTCCAGCCTCTTGGCCACTCTTTCTGCATAATTCAAGACGTAGGAAGCTATCCCAACCCTCCTTACGTCTGGCGCAACAGCTAGACTGCTGATGTATAATGCGTTGGGTTCTTCAATGAGGGCAAGCAAGCAACTGCGCGGTTCCTTAACTTCACGAAGAAACGCTGATTTCTGAAGAATATCAATTCGGCTGCAAAAACGCAGGGCACCACAATCAGCGGAGCGAAGAAGCTTCCGAAGGGCATTGCAGTCCCCTGTTCGCTGCTGCTGAAGAATCTGAACTCACAAAGATTAAGAAACAAATGTTCGAGATTTCTCACCGGTTCGATGCGGAAATAGACCGGCGACTGCGGCCACGGCCACTGCCAGATAGACCTGATGCAAACCTTCGTTGGTTGCAAACAGTATGTATCCTCCTAACGTGGGCGCGATCATTCTTCCCATGTATGTCGCCGAGGTGAAAAGCGAGATGCGCTCTCCGCGCTTGGTGGGAAAGAGCTCTGCTATTGAAGCTTCTGCAACAAGAACAAAAGTGGCTGTCGCAAACCCGTGGTAGAATCGAACAAGGATGAGTTGCCTCCAGTCACTTATGAGGAGATAGAGAAAAAGTGCTGAAGCAAAGATGAGTCCAGACAGAAGCAAGAATCTTTTTCTGCCGAAGGTGTCTGAAAGTGAGGCAGCAGATACACTTACAAAGATACCTGGAATGTTGACGCGGCGAGGAGAGGACCTGTCCATACTTCTGGTATTCCGAGACTTTTTGCGAAAGGTGACAGAACTGAGCCGCTTTTCGACATTGTGGAGCTTAGAATCATCAGTCCTCCCATTGGGCAGAGGCTCCAGAAAACTGCGCTTCTGCTGTCCGTTTTGCCTGATTCCATGGGTAACCTTGTACTGTTTCTGAGGACTAATAAAAGTGAAGCAGAGTGTGAAGTCAGTTCTTACGTGCCTGGGCAAGTATTTGTACTCGTCTGCCCATAGCCAGTAATTCCTTTCGCCTCTCTAGTGAGTGACTTGGCTGACCCTGACGTAATCTATTTATCTCTCCTCAACTTTAATACCGAAACTCGTCGGCAGAAGTTCAGGCCAAGCATGCGTCTCCCTCAGTGAGGAAGCTCACGGAAATCATGTCTGAAACAAAAAGAGCGATCAAATGATGTCTGACTCTACTGGTCGAATCCGCCAGAACCAAGAACTTTCATTCAATGGTAAGTTGACGCCCGCCACAGTCAAAAAACGTTTGGAGGATCTTGGTGAGCGCAACTGATAAGACAGCTGATTGGGCGTCGAAGAAAACCGAGGGCGTCCTCAAAGAGCTCGGGACAGATTCTGAAAAAGGGTTAACCTCTGAAGAGGCAGAGGCCAGGCTGAAGAGATATGGTGAAAACGTTCTCGTCGAGGAGGAGCAGGAGAGCTTTCTGGACGCACTGAAGGAGGAGGTGAGAGAACCGATGATTCTCCTCCTCCTATCGGTGGGAGTATTGTACAGCATTTTGGGGAGCGACCACATCCTCGACGCCGTAACCATCTTTACCGTAATCATTGTGCTAGTCTCCGTCGAGGTTTACAACGAATACAAAGCTGAGCAGGGAGTAGAGTCGCTGAAGAAGCTCACCTCCCCGACTTCCATAGTGCTTCGCGACGGGAAGCTGGAACAGGTGCCCTCTGCCCAAATCGTTCCAGGTGATGCTCTTATGCTCAGCGGAGGAGAAAGGGTATCCGCAGACGCCCGGCTGATCAGGGCCTACGGCCTTCAAGTTGACGAGTCTTCCCTTACTGGCGAATCCATGTCAGTTATGAAGGACGCTGAGGCAGTCGTGCCCACGAACGCCCAGGCAACAGATTTGACCAACATGGTTCTAGCGGGAACGCTTATAACCCAGGGTGAAGGGCTTTCCGTCGTCACTTCCACGGGGAAGAACACCGAGCTCGGCAGAGTTTCGGAGCTGACCAAGCAGGCGGAAGAGCCTGATACACCCCTTCAGGTTACTATGGAACAGGTCTCTAAGACTCTCGTCTGGATCGCACTCTTCTTCAGTATCCTAATTCCAGTCCTGAGTTATCTGCGCGCGTCTATGGGCGGCTACCTAGAAGCGCAGCCCCTTCCGACGTTGGTCCTAACAGGTCTATCCCTCTCTTTCGCTGTTATCCCCGAGGAACTGCCGATAATAATCACCATGGTCCTAGCCGTGGGCACGCACGCCCTCTCCAAGCAAAATGCCCTCGTCAAACGCCTCAGAGCATCCGAGACGCTTGGAAGTGTCACAGTGATCGCAACGGACAAGACGGGAACGCTGACTGAGAACTCTATGAAGCTCGGCCACCTGTACGTTGACGGCGAACTAGTAGAACCTTCGGCATCCCCAGATGAAAAAGGTCTTCTGAAAATAGGTATACTGGCAACCCATGCGCAGACAACGATGGAATACGAGAAGCTGCAGAGTTCCAACCCGATGGGAGCAGCCATTCTCAATTCAGCAGAAGCCACAGGGCTAGATGTGAAGGAGCTACGCGACTTCGTGCTTGAAGACGAGTTTAGCTTTGACAACAAGACGAAGATGGCCTCGTACGTATACGAAGAGGGTAATAGAAGAATCGTCTACTCCAGCGGAGCGCCAGAGACCATAATAGAAAAGTCATCTAAGATCCTAATAGGAGGAAAAGAGGTCAAGTTCAACGATTCTGAGAGGAAGAAGATATCCGAAGTAGCAGACAAGGTTGCTTCAAGCGGGGAGCGAACAATCGCACTAGCATATCGCACTCTTGGGGCACAGGAAAAACGTGAGACATTTGTAAAAGACCTTGTTTTCGCCGGCATGGCTAGTTTCTTGGACCCTCCCAGACCCGAGGTCCAGGGCGTCGTGTCCATGTGCATGGAGGCTGGAATAAGAATCATAATGTTAACTGGCGACCATCCGGAGACAGCGAAGGCAATAGCGACAAAGGTCGGTATAGCCAACGACGGAAATCTGCTCACTGGGGGACAAATCTCGCTTATGAGCGATGAACAACTGAAGGAAGCGCTTGAGAAAACTTCTATCTTCGCCAGGATCACGCCTGAACACAAGTTGAGGATAGTTAGGCTTCTCAAGGATATGGGTCAAGTAGTCGCGGTCACGGGTGACGGAGTCAACGATGCCCCTGCTCTCAAGGAGGCTGCAATAGGTATTGCAATGGGGCAGAAAGGCACAGACGCTGCCAAGGAGGCGGCTGACATGATATTGACCGATGATAACTTCGTGTCTATCGGCAGCGCGGTCAGGGAGGGGAGAAAGATTTTCGACAATCTGAAGAAGGGAGTTAGGTATTACCTCTCGGTCAAAGTGGCACTCGTCCTGATATTCCTGCTACCAATTCTATTGGGCTTGCCGCTACCCTTTGCGCCTATTCAGATAATCGTGCTGGAGATGTTCATGGACTTAGCAGCCTCGAGCGGATTTGTAGCCGAAGGGATGGAGCCGGACATCATGAAACGACCGCCCAGGAATCCCAAGGAGAGGCTGTTAAATAAGAAGACCTTGACAAGCATCTTCGTAGGTGCTGGTTGTTTGTTCGTAGCTGTTTCATTATGCTACGTCCTAACATACTACAGAACGGGCGAGAATCTCGTGTATGCACAAACGGCAGCTTTTGCCACGTGGATATTGTCTCACATCTTCCTCGCCTTTAATACAAGGTCCGAGACAGAGCCGCTTGTTAAACGCGGATTATTTTCCAACAAGGTTATGGCCTTGTGGGGACTCGCGGCAGTTGTCTTGCTCGTCTTGGCCACGGTCACACCTATCCTGCAAACGCTGATCAGGACAACTTCCCTTGGGTGGCCAGATTGGCTTCTTGTGCTAGGTACATCGTTCGTTGCTACGTTCTGGATTGAGGCTGTAAAGCTGATTAGGAAGCATCCCTAGGCCAGTCAAAAAGAGAAGAAGGAATCTTTAGGTCCAACTCTTGCAGTTTCTTTCTCAGGAACTGTCTTCGCTCTTTTAGTTTCATCTGCTCAGCTTCTGCCTTCTGCTTCTCCTGCAAGAGCCTCAACCTGCAAAATGTGTACAAAGCGCACCCTATCGTATATCGACCTAGCTTTTTCAATGGCTTCTTCGTCATTCCCTGCAGCGATCGATATCTCCACCATGATTGCGTCGAGTCAGGGGCTTCAAGGTCTTCAGACCTGCTGCGTCTGCGGCGCGCATGATCTCTGCGGGCGCGCTCTGTTTTGAGTGGAGTTAAATCTTTTCGAGGGCCTTTGAAAATGAAGTAATCAAACAAGTTTGAAAGCCTATGAACGTAGGCGATAAGAGCCAACTTGTTTTCACTCAGCGCGCGCGGATCCATCTCAGCCAACGTTGCCAGACCAGCTTACGCAAAAGACAAACTGGTTCAGTAAGACAAACGCGAAGAAAAGGTGTCGAAGACTCGGGACATTACGTTCACCGCTTCTTGCTGTGAACCGTCGCTTTCTCCAGATCCAGCTCTCTCACTCTTGTTTCAATGAACTCTGCGACTTTGTCTTGACTGTACTTCTTCTCCTGTTCCTGCTTTTTCAGTTGCTCGCTGATTGTGCTCAGAACCCTTTCAACGTCGAACGGCTTTGTTATGTAGGCGTCCGCGCCCCTGTTAACCGCGTCCACAGCGTTCTGCAGCGTGGGGTAGCCCGTTATTATTATTTTCCGCATTCTGGGCGTTGTGTCCCTGATCTTCATAAGAAGATCTATTCCTTCCATGTCCGGAAGTCGGATGTCTATTAAAGCCAGATTGTAGAACTTCTTATCGGTCTTTTTTATCGCCTCCCTAGCTGTACCCACTGCTTCCATGTTGTAACCTTTATCTTCGAGTATGGCCATCAGCACCTTTCTTATGTTTTCGTCATCGTCAACTATGAGAATTCTTGCGCTGTTATTCATATTTCTTCACCTCCATGCTCGTTGTTGGTCTGACGCGCGAGGTGACCCTGAGGATTCAGTGCGTCTAAAACGCGCGTACTCATCGCCTCTACGGAGCGATATCCTTCAATAAAAAGCTCCTCGATTTCAATTTGCATCAACTCTATTCCATTTTTCATTTTAAGGTAATCTCTCCTTTTTCTGCGGTTCGACTCTTCACTGTCTTCACGTATTCGAGAAAATCTGTGTTCTTACCTTCTTCGAACGGCAAGCCAAGTTTTTCGTGAAGGCGCTTCACGATGATTTTCTCAAGATAATCGGCTCCAGGCCCGAAAATGCTATCTAGAGCCTTCTTGAATTCTGTCAGGCTGGATGGAATGTTTTCTTCTTTCACCTGAAAGGATGTCTCCAGGTGGAAGAGTATCGCCTGTTTAGATGAGTCTCCGAGTAAGCATAGGCCTTCGTCGACGGCAGACAGAAGAATCTTGTTAAATTCATTTTGGGCCAAGTGGTTGTCCTCGCTGACAAGCGTGCCTAGGTCTTGAATGAAACTCGGCAAGCATTGATAAAACGTTTGTGAACTTCGAATATAGATTGTCAAACAGCAGTCCGCGGTAAAAACGCGTTGAAAATGTTGCAAGGAGGGATTCTAGGTTTTCTTCGTCTGTGAATAGGCTAGTTGGGCTGCTCTTACATAGTCGACGAACTTGAACTCTTTCCCTTGATCCAGCCTCAGAACCTTTCCTCTCGAGCCCATCTCTTCATAAAGCTTCTTCATTATCAGGACTTCCAAGAATCGTGTTCCCGCCCCAAAAATCCGTTCAAGTCCATGGTCAAAATCCTCAATTCGACCCGGGATTTCGTCCCTTGTTATGTCAAACTTTTCTTCGAGGTGGAAATAGACCGACTGCCTCGCCGAGTCACCGAGCGAAGATAAAGTTGAATCCACAGCCTCAAGCAACAACCTATGGAACGCTTTCTCTGTCAAACTCAAGATTCCTCTGAGGAAACCCGAGTTGGGTAGCTATGGTGGGAGTACTATAAATAAATTCTCCATGAATTTCCAAATCCAATTTCCGAATTAAGTTGTTTTCACGGTTAAAACGAGTCAAGAAGATGATAATCTCGTGAATTTCCTTTCAACAGATTCGAATGCGTTACTCAGTTGAGATTGAACTACAACTTGTCCTCCTTCTATCTCCACGCGCGACACTGCATAACACAGAAAAAAAGGAATTTATGCGATTTCAGCGTTTCTTCATCGAAGCAATGAATTCATCGATGGGAACTGCAGCCATGCTGGTAATCCTAACTGTCCCCCTTGAGCCGAGTTCGATGGAAACTCTACTTATGGTTTTGTTGTCTGGCGCTTCCACGACGTTTGCGAAATCGTACGGGCCAAGAACAGCGTATTGACTTATCACTCGAACTCCGAAACCTTCGAGTTCCCTGTTGACTTCCTTGATCCTCTCGGGTTTTTCTTTGATAGTCTTCCATCCTTCATCCGTCAAATTGGAAAGCAAAATGTAGTAGGGCATACGAACCACGCTCATATCTTATGTGGCCAATTAGGATTTCAGCTTTTCGATGTCAATGGACAGAAACTGAGGATGCCTCGAAGTTTTTGCCTGTCCCGCAAACAAGTGAGTGAGTGGGCTTGCTTTACATTATTGGAAGAGTCGCACAGCTGGGGAGCACACAACTTTTGGATATTTGTCGAGTAGATACGCTTCCTTTTTTCCATCCCCTATGTCTAGCTACCTGATTTGCGCTCTACGAGGCTCAAGAAGAGAGAAGCATGTTCGGGGATACGTCGCGGTCAATTCTTTTCAAGGTTGGACGTGCACTATCCTGATCTGCAACAATAAAAAAAGGGTATTGGCACTAAGGTTTCTTGCAGTATCTACTCAATGCCCCATCTCTTAGTGACTTTCACTAACAAGAAGATTACCAAGGCTACGATAATGAAGGTTATCAAAGCTATGAGAAAGTCTCCATAGAGAAAATTCTGCGAAGAGAAAGTTGTTTGCGCGGTGGCCAAATTACCAAGTCCTAGTGGGTTCAGTATTAACCCTATAGTTGGCATTATGAAGTCCTTGACAAGCGATTGCACTAGACCTCCGAGGTAGAGACCGATGATGAAGCCCGCGGCAAGTCCCATGATTTTGTACTTTGATATGAAGTCCATGAACTCGCCCCATGGGCCCTTTGGTGCTGGTGCTGTTTCAGCAGGCTTTGGTTCCAGCAGTGCTCGAATCTTTTTCAGTTCTACCAACATTTCGTCCTCTTTTGCCAACTATTGTCACCTAGCAGTCTCTCTTTTCGATAATCTAATAAGGATTTGGGTCAAGTGGGTCAAGAGAAATCTAAACCCTCACAGCAAAGACTGCATGAGTAATGACATTCCACCTTCTTTGAAAGGAAATGATTGGCGTAGGCGCTAAGACAACAGCATTTCCGAACACTGACTGCACGGTTCAAGGAATGAATGAAGGGAGCTTCAGGGCAATCAAGGTGGGCCGGGAGAGATTTGAACTCTCGACCTTTCGGTTATCAGCCGAACGCTCCAGCCAAGCTGAGCTACCGGCCCCAGATGATGTCAACTATTATAAATAGTTGACCGTTTTTAAGTGTTTTCGGAACTCTTTTAATTGGTTCGTTACTATTCTTGAATGGGCCCGTAGCCCAGTCTGGATTAAGGCACCGGCCTTCGGAGCCGGAGATCTGAAAAAGACCGGACACCCGGGGTTCGAATCCCTGCGGGCCCGCCATCCAGTCACACCGTGCCAGAACACCGGGTTTTCTTCGACTAGATAGGGAAGCGCACAGAAAGTTTAAATGAACCACGCGATAAATCCACTTCCCAGACTTGACATGAACAGCCTCTATCTTCTGATAGGAATCCTTGGCATCGCAATAGGGTTCTTTGCATATTATGCAAGCGTCCATGACAAAGTTAATGCGCTGGGAAGATACACTAAACCAGCGGTAGCGTTTGTTGTCCTTTGCGGGGTTCTCTTGGTGGCTTTTGCTCTCACTTCGTAAGTGCTCACGGCCAAGCGAGTTTGCAGGCCTGAGAGAAAGACGGGTTACGTGTATCAAACAGCCTCAGGAGATACTTGCGCCTAGTCAACTCGTTTTGTCAGCGAAACAAATGGAACCGTGGTGCTGGTGTCCAGCGCACGTCAATCTTCCTGATTCTCTGAACTGCTTTTTGGGCTAGCTCCTGAACCATCGTGAAAATTGTAGTTCCACGAACGGCAAGTTCCGGAAAAACAAGTGCGCGCTGAGCCAAGCCTGCACTGCGCGGACAAAGATTTAGGGCGCAACTGGGAGTCACCACAACACCAGTAGCTTTTGCGTTGGACTCATTGGAAACACAAACTGCAATTCTTGCCGAATCTTCTTCAACACCCACCACGCTTGTCGCCACAATCTTCTACGACATAAACAGTAGAAACTCATATTCAAGAACACTGCTGTTTGCTTCGGATTAGTGCCAAAAGAGCAAGACAAAACCACATTCTCCTCTTTTGCGTGCAACTTGGGAAAAAATCGAACTCTAAATACAAGATTTGCCTTGCTGTAAATTTCTTTGATACCTTTGGCACGCCGCGCTGTGATCGGTCTCCCGAAAATTCCAGCTACCAAGCCCGAATATTGCCATCATGCAGAGAAGAGAGCGTGCACTCCAAGGAAGCACCTAAATAGCAGGGAAACTCAACCTAGAATAGGTCAGGGTGACTGCGATGAAGCTTCTGCTTGATGAGATGTATGCTGGCCTAAAGGAATACTTTGAGACCTTGGGGTGGGAAGTACAGACAGCCCAAGATGCTGGCCTGAGAGGAGCAAGCGATAAGGACATCGTTGAATACGCCAGAACTCACAATGTGCTACTGGTGACCCAAGACCAGAAACCGGCAGAACTAGCTGAACTGGTCGGAGTGAAATGCGTGCTCATATCAAACGCGATGATAGCAAAGATAGCTGACGAAAGAATAAGAGAAAAATACCTGAACAACAGATGAAGAGGGTCGAGGATTCGCATGTCTGTAGTTGAAGTTGCAGTAATAAGTCAAAAGGGAAAATGCGGTTTCGGTCACAAGGTAGGTGACAAAATTGTGTTCGACGGAAGGTCAGTCAAAGGCGACATTTGTTACAGCGCTTTGACAATGCTGCTTCCCAAGGTGTTCGCGATGAGGTACGATGCGAGTTTTCCCTGGGCCAAAGACAAAGACATAATCCTCAATGCTTGTCCCGATGGGGAAAACCCCGTTATCTTCGAGATTCGAAGAGTCAAGGGGAAGGCTATTGCAAAGCAATCGAAAAAAGGTCATTGAAAAAGCGTTCTTTGTTTTTCGCTTGAAACCAAACTTGACACTCTCACGCCTATGAGTCTGATTTTTTGTTCAGCCTTGAGATAAGGCTGAAGAAGCTCGCGTGCCGCTCTTTCCACGTCCAGCAGGCGGTCTGTGATGAAAGGGAATGTTTTGCCGTGGGTGTGAGTTTCAAAGTTTGAATACCTAACCTTGACTGTGACGGTCTTGAAATAAAGCTGCTGCTTCAAAACATCTGTACACACCTCTTCCGAAAGCTTGTCAAGGTTTCTCAAAATAGAATCGAAATCATCCGTGTCTTCTTGAAAGGTTAACTCGCGGCTTATGGATTTAATCCAATTTCTTTCCTGGACGTCGCTTTTGTCTATTCCCAAGGCTATCAAATGAAGCTGTCTTCCCATTTCGCCGAAAGCGTCAGTCAACACTGTGGGATTATAATGGGCCAAATCTCCTACAGTCTTTATGCCCATGTCTTCTAGTTTTTGCCCAGTCTTCCTGCCAACCCAGAGAAGCTTCCGTACCGGTAACGGTGTCAGGAATTTTTCAATGTCTTCTTCTTTGACGAGGGTTAGGCCATTGGGTTTTTGGAAGTCGCTGGCTATTTTGGCGACCAGCTTGTTTGAGCTTATTCCAACTGAAGAGGTCAGCCTTGTCTCGGCGTAGATTTCATCTTTTATCTGTCTAGCTAGAGCTTCAGCTGAGGCGTAGTCGTTGACTTTTGAGGTAACGTCCAAAAAAGCTTCATCAATCCCCCACTGTTCAAACTTGTCGGCGTGTCTTCGCAGTATATCCATGATTCTGCTTGAGGCTTCCAAGTAAAGCTCATAATTAACAGGCAGGTAGACCGCTTCTGGACACAGTTTCCATGCCCTAGAAATAGGCATGCCTGACTTGACGCCGAACTTCCTAGCCAGATAATTAGATGTGCTTACGACACCCCTTCCAATTCCTCCCTTCGGGTCGGCTCCCACAACAACTGGCTTGTCTTTGAGCTCAGGGTGCTCCCTCTCCTCAACTGCAGTGAAAAAATGATCCATGTCAAAATGAAATATTATCCTTCTTTTTTCGTTCATATGGTTCCTTTTCCGGTTGAAGTGCTCTTGTGTTAGGAACGATGCCTCTCGATTTGAATTTATCTAATTGGCGACGCGAGATATGCGTCTGGAGTCTTGAGGTTACGCGTACCCAAACTAAAGATTCTGCATTCATAACCCTTAATGCCTCCAAGAGAAACAGTAAGACCAATTTGCCCGAGGAACCGCAATGAAGGAAAACATCATTACCAAGGAAGCAGCAGAGCAGATAGCGGTTGAGCTTCTCAGGAAAAGGAAGTGCACTGAGAAGGTTGTGGTTTCCACAGTCGAGCAGAACAACGAAATTTGGATCGTTCGCGGAACGTGCCCTATAGACATGGAGGGGCACCCGTGGGCTGAGAAATTTGAAGTTACATTGGACACGAGAGGAAGAGTCAAATCCGCTGATTTCGCGTTGTTGTGAAAACTCGCCAACGTTAGCCGCATTAAGCTCATTCACTCGGCCTTCTAGTTTTAGAAAAAGCACAGAAAGAGAGAGAGCGCTTCTTCCCAACAAGGTTTACGGCTCACATGACAATAAAGCAATTAAGAATCTCCAACATAGACTTGTCATAATACTTCAGAAGGCTAAGTGAAAGCTTTTCTCAAAAGCAGCGCGTCTAGCGTGTTGTGTTTTGGGATAAAACTCTATCTAGCACGCGCTCTAGACGCTCGGCAATTGGAAGGGATAATCCAAATAGAACCTTTGGATTTCGCATGGTGAAAGCAAGGTTCGCCACGATGAAAAAGGCGAGTTTTAGCGCGCTGTCTTGTCCCTTTGTTGTGTGTTGAAGCGTGTTGGTGGGACGACTAGGTCTTTTCATTGGTTTCCTGCGGCTTCCCTTTTCAGGGCGAGGTGCAGTGGGCTGTGAAGCGCGCAGGGGTCGCTGTCCTGCAGAGCCGACCCCCCCTCTCCGTTTGTGAGGTCAGTTGTAATGTTGTTTTGTGACAATCTTATCGAGCGCCCCCTCTGTTTGCAAGGCTAGACGTAACGCTGCACTGCAACAGAGCGGAGGTTACGGCGGCCTATTGCCCTAACAGCCTCGAATGCGCCGATACTTCCCCTAACATGATTCAACACTCGATTTATGACAAGCCAGCGCGCGCTGTATCTTCACACGCTATGCTAAAATATTTAGGACTTGAAAGTAGAACCAAGAAGCTGAGCATCAATGAAGCGGAAAAATAAGGCTTTGTTGGGCCTGGCAATATTCGTCTTTGGCTGGTTTATACTAGAGGCATGGCAGGCTAACCGAGCTGGAAACTTTAGCTATCTAACATTTTTAGGCGGGTAATTGTAGGCTATACAGTATTTTTTTTATCGCCTTGATAATGTATTTCCTACTCATCTACCTGCCTAACACTTGGAGTAAAAAAGGGGACATATAGTTTTGTCAGCCTGTCCATTCTTTTTTTTCGCGCTTTTTTATAGCAGAAAAGTTACGGACCAAACATCATATATTTGTGTTATAGAACAAAGTTCTATTATATGCCTCACGTGATTTGGGACGAAGACCTCGACGAGATACAGCATTTGATAGATGAGGTCAGGGCGTTTGTTAACCCTCTACCTGATGCGCTGGACAAGAAGCTGGTTAGAATAGAGAAACTGCTCAAATCGGTCAAAGGAGAATTAGAACCTAACGAAGGATTTGCAGTACTAGAACCTAACGAGAAATTGGGCCAGTTGACAGAAAGAAGGTTCAGTACTACCTCCTGAACCCAGACGGAAGCATTGCAGACGAAGCGATGCCGCTTACTCTAACGGTGGTTTCAGTCAGTACTACGCCTTTCTCGTGCCTCTCTTGGCGCGTACGCTTCAACTTTAATGCAGAAGGCAGAAGATTGTTCTAGATTCTTCTACCACAAAAGTCTAATTAAGAACGCAATTGTCGATATAGCAAGGGAACAAATGTGCCACACGTCGTATTCGATGAAGACTTGAGCTGCATTGAAAAGCAAATCGCCGAAATCAAGAACGAACTCTCAAGCATAGAGAACATTATCAAACAGATCCGCGGTGAAGAGCAAAAGAAAACTCACACAAAGTTGAAGACCAAAATTCAAACATAGCGCGCTTTCATTTGTGTGTCAATATCAGTAGCGAAAGATATTTGTGTTTAGTCGACTAAACAGTGAATTTCTGAGCGTGTATTTTGATGCAGAGGAAGGAGATTCTCCGAGAGCCAGTGAAGCATGTGAAGATTAACGGAACACTTACTGTCGACCAGCTTATCAAGCAGTTCAAGAATTCAGGATCCTTCGAGGCTGGTAGACTCGCGAGGGCTTGTGACATCTATGAGCGGATGTTGCGTGACCAGAAATGCACTGTGTTCTTGGGTTTAGCCGGAGCTGTCGTCCCTGCTGGGATGCGGACGTTGATTGCGGACATGATACGGGAAAACCTGATCGACGTGGTCGTGACGACGGGCGCAAACATGGTTCATGATACAGTTGAAGCGTTGGGTGGTCACCACTATAAAGGCCACTGGAACGTTGACGACTACCTGCTCTACAAGAACCACACTTACCGAATTTACGATGTTTTCGTGCCAGAAGAGGACTTCATAAGGCTGGACATGAAACTTGTGGAAATGTACGACGAAATAGCGGCTGAATACAAGGGAAAAAGTTTGTCCTCAAGAGATTTCGCTCGGGAAGTGGGCAGAAGGCTCGCAGATTCGAACTCAATTTTGCGCGCGGCATACGAAGCGAAAGCACCAATCTTCATTCCTGCCGTGCGCGACTCAGAATTTGGCTATATATACTATCTTCACGCTTCCAGAAAAAGCTTCAAGAACACTTTGGTGGTCGACGCTTTCAAAGACGTGCCTGAGATAATCAGCGTCTGCAAGAAATCTTCAAGAAACGGCATGATAATCATTGGGGGCGGAGTGCCGAGGAACACGATACAATCGGCTGCCCTCGCAACAAAGTCAGGAATCGATTATGCCGTGGTGATAACCATGGACCGGCCGGAAACAGGAGGGCTGTCAGGGTCGACCTTGGAAGAAACGGTGAGCTGGGGAAAACTGAAGGGTCAAGCAGACAAAACTATGGTAATAGGCGAAGCTATGATGGTTTTTCCCATAATGGTGGCGTCGGTCATTGAACGGCTCGGCGAAGGTTTCAAGAGGCCGCCAAGATCAAAGAATGGAATGTTCAAGTCAGGAGGATCTGAATGAAGAAGAAAGCTTCTGACAAGCGTAAGGTCTGCGGCAACTGCACCAGCCACAACGCCTACAACTACCCGGACCAAGTGTTCTGCACAAGGCGCTTTTTGAAAAACAAGAATCCAATAGTGCAGACTCTTTCGTGCTGTGAGGAATACTATCCGAGTGCTCAAGAGTGCAACTGCATTACCGACGCAACAGACAGAAGAAAATAACAATCCGGCTTCCTTGAAACCTAACGCTAAAGTTATTATGAAGAAAGGCGAGTCTTTAACCCATTGCAACAGAGCCCGGTGGTGCAGTGGTCAAACATGGCGGCCTCTGGAGCCGCTGACGAGAGTTCGAATCTCTCCCGGGCTACCAAAACAATCATGTTCTTGACGATCGTCGACTGACTGTCAGAAGGGCTTCGAACGAAAGACACGCTCAAACTTGGTAGCACGCGCGAATGATATCGGGCACTGCGCCCGTTTCAAGCAAGTTTTTTATATGAATTGCTTCTAAGGGAAGGAGTTAGGTGACTGCATGGGACACTTGTGGCTGGGGGCTTTCGTCGGCTTTCTCTTGACTCTTGTTCTCGGATGGATGTTTCCAGGAATAGGACACGTAGTAGGCGGGTTGATCGGTGGGTTCGTGGCAGGGCTCATAGCTGGAGGGATGCTTAGAGGAGCGTTCGCGGGCTTTCTCGCAGGAATATTCGGCGGCATAATAATAGCGATACTAGCATTCATAGGCCTCATAGTGGCAGGCGCGTTTACGGGCGGAGTTTTGGGCGGACTTCTTGGTGGCTTAGCCGGTGCGGCCGTCGGCTTCATAGCAATCATATTCGCCGCCTTCGGAGCACTTTTCTCGACTATCGGCGGATTCATAGGCGGATTGCTAACAAGATAGAGAATCCCTCTTTTTTTGTTCGTCAAAAAGAACTTATAAGCTGAGTACGGAGAATGTCGCTTGGACGATGATGTTACCGACAGAAGAGAAGAGCAGTCTTGGCATCCTCCAGCCGATGATAGGCGCATGGTACGAGTCTTTGGAAAACCCTCAGAAGGCCCAGAGAGAAGCCCTGTCGAAGCTGTTGAAGGAATATCGGAAGACTCGCTACGGAAAAAGCCACGGCGCATCTGAAACTCTGGAAATCGAAGCATACAGGAAGAATTTCCCGACCATGGAATACCGGGGACTTCAACCACTCTTGGATGAGATTAAGAAAGGCAATTATGACGCGATTCTTCCTGAGCCGCTAGCTTGCTGGGTCATGACTAGAGGTTCAACTGGCCCTGCGAAAGTGTTGCCTGCAACGAAGACGCATCTGGAACAAATCTTCACCTGCGGAGCCAGAGGACTGATTAACCACGTTCTGCGAACCAAGGACTTTGAACTTCTCGCGGGAAGGATTCTCAACCTCAACTTCCCTTCGAACGTTCACACGATGGTTGTGGACGGAAGTACAATGAGCTACGGATACAGTTCAGGCACGTACGCCAGACTCAACCCCGCGCTTGACTCCGTCAGCCTCATACCTCGTCAGGAAGACATCGACGCTCTGGGCACAGGAATCAAGAAGCAAGACTGGGAAAAGAGGTTCGAGCTTGCGTACCAACAAGCCCTAAACGCGAACGTAACCGCCGCAATAGGAGTTACCCCCGTAATTCTGTCTTTCGCAAGGTACGTTAACCAAAAACACGGAAAGAAACCCAAGGAATTGTGGAATCTGCGTGCTCTTTTTTGCACGAGCGTGCGGAAGATCCAGTTCAAATACGCGCCCGTGCTCAAGAAATACTTCGGGCAAGTCCCCGTGGTTGAGATCTATAGCGCAACTGAAGGCGTTTTTGCGCAGCAGCTAGACGAGTTGCCATACGTGACGCCAAACTATGATACGTACTTCTTCGAAGTCGAAACTGGCAAGGGCACAAAAATGCTGCATGAACTCAACCGCGGCGAGTGGGGTCGCTTGGTCGTGTCGTCGTGTATTCTTCCGAGATACCGAATCGGCGACATGGTGGAGTCCGCTGGAAAAAGCTACTTCCGCATCTTTGGCAGAGACAAGACATCGACGCTTCTGGAGCATCGACTCTATCGGCTGTTTTTCGGAAGGTTCACCTAGGTTCTTGGATGCCTGCGACCCGCCATTATTACACCGTAAATGCCGCCCACGATAATGAGCACCCCAATCAAGACAAAGAACAGAGCCCACAGTACTGCGACATCATAGCTGGTGGTGGCTCTTAGATAAAGGGCCGCACCAATGAACAGCAGAATCACACCGCCTATCAACGGACCCATGAAGCCGTACTCATGCTTCTCATGCTTCTCGCTCTTCTCCCTTTTCTCATGTTTTTCGGATTTCTCTTCCGTTTTTTCGTCTCGGCGGTACGCTGGTCTCGTCTCAGGAGTGACGGTAGCGGCTTTTTCGAGGTTGAGCGGAGCTCCGCATTTCGGGCAGAAGCTCATCTCTCCCTCAACTTTGCTGCCACATTTCGGACAATATGACATATCACTCACCTTGATGCATTCACAATGCTATTTGAATATTGAGTATTTAAAACATATCCACGAAAGAGGTCGAAAAATGTTATATACATTCATAGAGCACAGTGTGACTAGAGGTAAGCAAATTGAATCAAGGTTCAAGAGGATATACTCGTAGACATTATGAAGGAATACTCAGTGCCATTTCCGTAGGATTCTTCCTGATCCTCATCGGCACAATGTTCGTAACCACGCCTAACCTTCTCGACAAGGTGGTCACGTTTCTCAGTCACTTCAACGTAGTTCAGGTTGGAAACACAAACATATACGTTCCCGCCCCCGAACATCTTGGAGACCACATAGACGTGTACCTGGCTGCGCGAGAGTTCAGCCTAGTCTGGGGAGTTTTCCTCATCGCCATGCTGGGAGCAAGATTCCTATTGGATTCGCCCTTACGCAGAAAGGCCGAAAACATCGGGGACATCGTGTTCTGGCTGGGCGCCACGTACCTGATTCAGACATTTCTTGTCGCACCTACCCAAACATCCGCCATCGACGTTACGAAATGGTTTGAGTTTTGGGCTGCTGTAGTAATGTTCATCGGCGTTTCGCTCATTGCCAGGGCGATTTTTCTGGCTGCTGTCAGAGCAAGAAATATCTGAAAGACAAAGCCGCAAAAGAGTGACAAAAGGCTTCGGTGACGCCTATGCCAATTGAGTATTTCGAAGCTCCAGACGTCAAGAAACTTGCGGACGAAATCGCAGACAGCCTAGACCTTTTCCACGTTGTCCAGCAGTTCGTGTTCTGCGTCAGGAGCAGAGGATCAGCGTCCAAACGTACCATTGCTCGAATTCATGGTTTTGGCAGAATATGGCAAGAGACACTTAATCTCCCACCCTCCTATGTGATAGAAGTCATTTCTGAGCGGTACGACAGGTTGACCGTAGAAGACAGGGAAAAAACCATCATTCACGAACTCCTGCACATTCCCAACGGTTTCACCGGAGGGTTCCGTCCTCACAAAGGGTACATAGACCATGAAATCGTTGAAAGCCTCCACAGAACATTTAAGAAACAAAGCGCATCCAGAAAGCAAGTCTTTGACAAGCGTTGAGAAGGCAGTCAATCGCACTGCTTCGGGAAATGCGTGAAGTTGCTTGACGGGTCAAGAGGCGAAAAAGTCGAATGAAATACTGTATGAAGAGTCTTAAACACAATGGGATTTACGTTCCGCCTTATGAGTACCAAGGCTTGTCGGTTAAGGTGCACGGGCAAACTGTGAAACTCAGCCCAGCGACTGAACAAATGGCCACAGCTTGGGCAAGGAAGAAACTCTCTGTAACCTCTCCTCCTGACAAGCTTTTCTACAGAAACTTTGTCGAAGATTTTCTAAGAGCGCTGAACTCCGAAAACCCTTCTCAGGGATTTCTGAAAGACTTCACCGTTAGCCATGTAAAGAGCTTGGAAAGAGACGATGGCGAATGGGTGATCAACGGAAGACTGAAGGATGATGCGGAAGTCGATTTCTCCGAGGTTACAGAGCATGTGTTGAGGGAGCAGCAGAAGAAGCTGAGTATGACGAAAGAAGAGAAGAAAAAGATCGCCGCCGAGAGAAAAGCGCGAAGGGAAGGTTTGAAGGAAAAGTACGGCTTTGCAACGGTTGATGTTAGAAAGTTAGAGATCGCGAACTGGACGGCGGAGCCCTCGTGCATTTTTGCGGGCAGAGGAGATCATCCAAGAAGAGGAAAGTGGAAGCAAGGTCCGAAAGAGGAAGACATCATCCTGAACCTTTCTGACCCGAGGTTCAGACCAGCTGGAAGCTGGAAGACTGTCGTATGGGAACCGGAAAAGATGTACATCGCCAAATGGGAGGACAAGCTCTCAGGGAAGATGAAGTACGTTTGGTTCTCAGACTCCGCATTCCTGAAACAGAAGATGGAGAAAGAGAAGTTCAAGAAAGCAGAGAAACTTGACAAAGAGATTCCGAAAGTGGAAGAGCACATAATGAAAAGCTTGAACTCCGAAGACTTGGAGAGAAGAAAAATCGCAACCGTGTGCTGGCTCATTCTCAAGGTGAACATTAGGGTGGGAGACGAAAAGGACCCTGGGGAAGCGGACACCGTGGGAGCCATAACCCTGAGGCCAGAGCACATCAAGATTGAGGGGAACCTGCTGAATTTTGACTTTCTAGGGAAAGACTGCGTAAGATGGGAAAAGAAAATTGAGGCCCCTCCAATGGTCATCAGAAACATTCAGGAGTTCTCGAAGCAGAACAGCGAGTACCTGTTCGCGGGGACGAACTCTAGGAAAGTGTCCAGGTTTCTTTCGCAGAAAATGGAAGGCTTGACGGCGAAGGTGTTCAGAACTTGGAGGTGCACGCAAACGGTTAGCAGAAGCCTGGAAGACTGCAAAGTCAAGAAAGCAGATACCGACTACCTCAAACAGTTCTGCGCCAAAATGGCAAACCTAGAGGCCGCCAAAATCGCCAATCACAAGCGAAAGATTCCACCCAACTTTGATGAAAGGCTGAAAAAGAAGGAAGCGAGAGTAAAAGAGCTTGAACTGAAGCTCAAGGAAAAAGAGAAGGAAGGAAAGAAAACCGAGGCTTCGGTCAGAAGCTTGGAGAAGACGAAGCTTGACGTGAGACTAACGAAGGAAACACAAGAGTATAACTTGGGAACTTCTCTCAAATCCTACATCGACCCTATGGTCTACGTGAAGTGGGCCTGCAGAATGGACTTCCCATTGGACAAACTGTACCCAAAGACATTGAGAAAAAAGTTCAGCTGGGCACTGGGCGCAGAATGTAAATGATTCCCAAGGGCCCAGCGTAGCCCTAGACCTCGAAGACTTGATGGTTGAACGACGCCGAGTTCATATTTCAGATGAGCAATGCTGAAAAGCAATCTCCACAATGTTATCCGCGCGGTGTCTATGTCCAAGACCTGTGAATCTGCGTATCCAAAGGTGGTCAACGTCTACAGACAACGCTACCACAAAATGGCAAAGCCGGAGTACTTGAGGGACTTCAGGCATTGCGCCAAGGCTGTTCTGAAAGACCCCATTGAGGGCTTGGACTGGAAGGCTCTTCTGAGTTGGGAGCACCAGCATCTCGAATACACAAGAGAACAGCTCCCTAAGCGTAGAGCCGAGATGCCGATGGCCATCATCAAACAAGCCAAGGGAAGGTGCGGAGAGTTCGCGCTCCTCTACAACGGGTTGCTCCTGGCAGACGCGTACAGGTGCCGAATAGTCATCGACTGTTCCGCTCTTCATGACAAGTCAAAAGCAGCGGCAGGTGATCACGTTTGGAACGAAGTTCGGGTCGATGGCGGGTGGATGCACGTAGATCCCACCGAAAGGAGGATCAACCAGCCGTTGATGTACGCTCAAGAGTGGAACAAAGACGTAAACTTGGTGTACGCGATTACCAAAAAAGCGATATTAGAAGTAACCGAAACCTACAGAATCCGAACCTAGAACCTTTTTTTTGCGCACGCTAAAGTGATACTTTATAATCCCTGTCTGTTGTTATTATGCAATCCTAGAAAGGAGATGTAGCTTGAAGCGATCTACGAAAAAACAGAACAAGAAAAAGCGATTTTTGAAAAGATTGAAGAGTCAAGGAAAATGGAAACATGGAAAGAGTAACGTTGAAAAAGTAAGGAGAAGAATGGAAAGTCGCCAGGTTTGAAAAACCAGAGACGGAAACATAGAACTTATGCCATCCATCATGTCTGAGAGATGGTGTGCATACGTGTTCCTAATATGGTAAAAAGGGTCTTAAGACCGCTCTTGCACATACAGGTTCATTATGGATTTGTTTGATTAGTGTGTTTTGGCTCTGCCAAAGGAGCAAAAACAGTTTTATGCCATTTCTTTCAAACGTCCAATCGGTCCTTTCACAGAGACTCTTTGCTTCTCTTTTTGCGAGGCTTATGTAGTGTGAAAGTGTGGCCTCTAACATCGATTAGGGCGGATTCTGTTTGTTGAGCTGTTTTTGACGCAATGTCTACGACCCTCTCATCCCTAAGTGCACATCCCAATATTCTGACTTTCACTATTCTCTTTCTCTCCAACTGCCTAGAAATCTCATTCATCGTCTGCGGCGACGCCCCCTCCTTACCCACCCATATTGTCGGCTTCTCTGAACTTAGCTCACGCTTCATTCGATTCCTCGCCTTGGACGATATCATGTTTCCTTCCGTTCCTCCAGTCCTCAGTTAGCCCAGCATTCTAATGTCTAATCAGATCTTTGGAAGTATACAAAGCAATCGGAAAGAGCACGAATACTCAGTCGAAACGTGAGGGTTGAAATTCTCGCAGCAAACTCAACAAGAGCAAAACATATCAACGCAGTTGTGGACGGGTGTGGGTCAATACCCCCGTTTAACCCCTTCAGTCGTATATGTTCTCGTAATTTCATTCAGCTATAGGCCGTATAATGCCGCCGGCGCGTGCGCCAACCGCTGCGAAAGTTCGCTATCCTGTTCGGCTCATCCAAGCCCAGTAGAACAGAAACGCACGCGACTAATGTATGACGTTCTCATTCGTAAAATATCAGGCTCTTTTCTTCCAAGTTTGCATGAAGTTTATGCACCGAGTCGTAAACGTCCTGTTCCTTCTTCGCTCCGGTGCAAACAAGGTTCCCGCTTGCGAATATCAGTATCACCACCTTAGGCTCGTCCATCCTATATATCAATCCTGGAAACTGCTCCGGCTCATACATGGTTTTTACAAGCCTGCTCACTGCCTGTTCCAAGTCTATCTTTCCGCCTAAGCTCGCGGAGGCAACAATGTTCTGAATCTTTAACTCGGGCTTGCTGATAATGATTATTCCGCCCTTTCTCAGCTCTTTAACAACTGTCATCACTGCTCTGCGTGCTTCCTTCTCAGATTTTGCCCCCGTGCACACCATTTTCCCAGAATTGAAAATCAACGTGGCAGTTTTCGGTCTCTTGAGCCTAAACACTAATCCGGGAAACTGTTCTGGACGATACTCAACTCCTGGAAAACCCTTCACAACAGCGTTTAAGTCAACCTTCTGGTTTAATGTAGCAGAAGCAACAACGTTCTGAATGTGTATTACAGCTTTAGTCTTCGGCATTAGACACCGCTTCTTATAGTGTGGCCGATGCTTAAATACCCTTTATAAGAACCTCATGCTGCCAGCGATAGAAGCCTCCCGCGCAACCCCCCATCTTTTTCCAACTCACGCAGACGTAGTTGGTCAAAAGTCTTTTTAAGACTTAAGTGTAATATTATTAGTAACAAGTATTGCTTCGTGGATATCAGTCTTCGTGGAGATGAGTATATGCCCTCAATGAAAAAAAAGAATGCTCAAAAGAAGAAAAAACATTCGGACAAAATTGGGAAATGAAGCAAATTTCATGTTTTGTGTCCATGCTGGTCTTTGTCGTTCATCTGCCCGCGCTCATAGGAGAGAACTTGAATTGGAACTCTTTGCAATACTGTTTCTTCTGTTTTTTCGATGTCGTTTTCGGTCGTACGCACAAGGTGTGACTGAAAAAGAAACGCCCCGCAACTATTTGAGAGGGAGGGATCCTTTGTGGACGGGCCGGGATTTGAACCCGGGACCTCCACGATGCCAACGTGGCGATCATGCCAGGCTGATCTACCCGCCCACAAGTTTCTCTCTAAAGAGAACCTTGGGTAAGAGAATCCGAGCTTTGTTTTATGTTTTCCGCTTCAGGATAGTCGACAATAGAGCAAAGAGCTTGTTCTGTGATTCTACATATGTTCAGATTGCGGTTTTTACTGTGGCACTCTCCACCTTGAACTCTGATTAAGGTTATTCCTTCTTCTCTTTGATTTCCTCGTGAAGTTTCATGAAGCCACAATTTTGGCAGTAGAAGGAAATAATTCTATCCCCAGCAACCTCGTCATTCTTGCGCGAGTGCTAGGATTTGACTGACTCCTTGGCTAGTCTCCACATGAAGAATCCGAGTATGCTCAATAGAAAGGACATGACTGCGAATGTGTCTACTCTAATCCAAGTTGTAAGGTGAGACAGTCCGCTGGAAAGCCAGATGGGATGTGTTAGCTGGATTGTTACTCCATAGATCCAGCCGAGAAGCCCGTATACGAAAAGCGCTTCGCCAAGAACTTCCACCAATGCAACGCGCATGTTAGGAAATCTTTTGTCCATGAGTGACGGGTTTTCTGGCGAAATGATTTAAAGCTTTCCTTGGTCGACGTTTGCGTTCGTGGCTTCTCCGTTTTTGCGGTTCTCATGTGCGCTCACAAGAAAAGGCTGCCTAGCGCGCGATTAGGCAACTGCCAAACCACACAGTGTTCAGCGCTTGCTATGAGCTGTGTTCGTTTGAGTCGTATCGGTTTGGGTCGTCCTTATTGATGAGGGCGTCCTGCCATTTCGTTTATTGTTTCTTCTTGTTCTCTTTCGTCTGAAGGTGAGTGGCAAGTCTTGAGAATGTTATTGGTTGATAGTGGTCTTTGTAGTTTAGGTCTATCAGAAAACCTTCGATGTCCTTCGTGTTCACGTAGGCTTTCATCCTGAGGCTGGCCGCTTCCTTTACGCCTCTCATGTAATTGTCATAGTCTCCGTAGTCTCTGTGGAACGAAATGACGACAAGCTCCTTCCCCAGCCCTATTCCATCCATAACTAGGAGGTATGGGTGACGTCGTTGATTGTCTAATTCATGCGCTGCTCCGTGTAAATCCTTGATTTCCGCGGGAGAAATGGGTTTCAGTTTAAACATAATGATAGCCATCAGATTGAAACCCAGCTTGCAGAAATCAGGAACCATAGTGTATTCTTTGATAACTCCCTCTTTCTGGAGTCTACTGATTAACCTACTGACCGTAGGTTGTGAAATCCCCAGCGCCTTGGCTAGTTCTCTGTCGCTCCTGCGACTGTTCTTCATGAGCTCTGAAATGAGCCTTAACTCAACGTCTTTCAACACGTTGCCTCCTTCTTCCAGGCATGAGTTTATTTCGATTGTCCGGACTAAAAAGCTTTGGTACTTTTCATGAGGCGTTCAAAAGAAACGAAGAGTTCCTTCATTTCACTCTTCGGTACGCCCTGAAAGCGATACTAAGTGTTTTAAACTTCAAAAGTGGAGATATCTCCCGCGCAACCCCCTCTTTTTTCTCTCTATTCAGTGCTATCGAGAGCGCGCTGGCATAAAAAAGCGAGACGAAAACACTGAGAAATTGGCTGCTCCAAGAAAGGAAATCTGATGTGCCGCTTGGAAGGGCTTTGAGCCTGCACTCGCACGGTTCTTGATGGCTGGGCGTTCAATTATTTTTTGCTTTTCACGTAATCAATCAGATCTTCAGTCTCCGCCCTCTTCTTTTTATGCATAGTTATCAACAGGTTTTTCATGCGCTCATAAGTGTCTCTGTCGATTGAATTGTTTTCGAGGAGGCGCCGTAAATTAGCCAGCTCATTGTTCATGAGTCCTTGTTCCTTCGCCTTTTCATCAAAGTATGACTCTACAAGTTTCTTGGTTCTGTTCCTGCCCCTTTCCTCCTTTCTGGCAAAGTAATAAACCAAAGTTGCCAGAACGAAAACCAAAACGCCCAAAGGAAGAACGAGAAATTCAAAATAAGAAGCATCCATTAGCATCTTACCTCCCTCTGGCTTCAGTACTCCTTGCTATTCTATGCTCACTTCTCTGAATTATTACATAATTGTTCTGTCAACGACCAGTCAGAACATACTTCTATTAGAAAGAGTCAACCTGTTTTAGAGTTTGTGTATTTCAGATGCTTACTCAGGCTATGAATACATCGTCCAATTGCATTTCTCTCTCATACGCGCGCGCCACTTTTGAACAGGGATATTGGAAACATAGAAAAACACTGGCAAGGAAACTCCAGAACGAAAGGCTACTGCAGATAACCTTTCACACTTTTCGCCATTGGAAAGCAACGATGGAATACCATAAGACCAGAGACATCCTGCACGTCATGCAGCTTCTAGACCATCGAAGCATCGCTAGCACCCTAGTCTATACTCAGCTAGTGGAATGGGAAACAAGCGAGTACCATTTAGCCACAGCCAAAACAACGGAAGAGGCAAAGCAACTCTTGGAGTCTGGGTTTGAATATGTCTGCACCACTCCAGAATGTATTATGCTGTTTAGGAAGCGAAAGTAGAATGGTTGAAACTAATAACTGAAGATTGATACCAAGAGTTTTAAGTTTAGACCCTTATTCTCGCATGTAAAGAGGTTGAATGTGGTGGGCGAAATAGTGTTCGTTGGGCTTGGCCTTCACGACGAGATGGGAATCAGCTTGCGTGGTTTGGATGAGGTCAAGAGCGCGGATACAGTCTTCGCGGAGCTCTACACGAGTCTGTTGCCGGGTTTTTCTTTGGTAAGGTTTGAGAAGACTTGCGGCAGGAGAGTTAACATGGTGTCGAGGGCGGATCTCGAAGAGGGAGACGCGCAGGTCATCGTGAAAGCTGCGGAGAATCACAAGGCCGTGCTACTTGTTCCGGGCGACCCGCTGATAGCCACAACGCATGTTTCGCTGAGAATTGAGGCAGAAAGACGCGGAATAAAGACGCGAATAGTTCATGGGGCGAGCGTCCTTTCTGCGGCCATCGGACTGTCTGGTCTGCACAATTACAAGTTCGGGAAAAGTGTTACGATACCTTTCCCAGATGAAACTTCCTCCGAAACTCCGTACTCGGTGATTTCGCAGAACAAGAAGCTTGGGCTTCACACGCTCTGCTTACTCGACATAAAGGTGGAGAATAGGCGCTTCCTTAACATCCGCGATGCTCTCAGCGGGCTTCTTAGAGTGGAGGGGGAACGGAAAAAGATGACAGTCACCGAAGAGACCCTCGTCGTCGGCGTTGCACGGGCGGGCAGCAGCGACCCAACTGTGAGAGCGGGATTCATAAGGGATATGCTGAGCTATGATTTCGGCGGGCCACCCTACAGCCTGATTTTTCCAGGAGAGCTCCACTTCATGGAGGCTGAAGCTTTGACCGTGTTGGCAGGAGCACCTGAAGGATTGGGGACAGTTTCGAAATGAGCCTGAACGAACTGGCCTCAAAGTACATCAGTTCTACAGAGCATGTGTTCAAGCATATGGAGGTTGCCGAAACTCCGATAACGCTTGACTTCCCACAAGTCAGCAACGTTGTGGATTTCGCCAAAGCCTACCTAGAGGATGCGAGACACTACAGGGAAAAGAAGAAATTCAAGGTGAGTCTTACTTCAATCGCCTACTGTGAGGGGCTACTTGACGCCCTGAGACTGTTGGGAGCCGTGAGGTTCGAGTGGCCGACGATAAAAACGGAAAGAAAACCAAGCGGAAGATAGTTCTTGCTTCAGGCGTGTTCGACCTGCTGCATCTCGGACACGTGCGCTTCCTAGAGGAAGCAAAGAAGGCCGGCGGCCCGAACGCCGAGCTAGTGGTCATAATAGGCCGAGACAGCACGGTTGAGAGCAGGAAAGGTGAAAAACCCATTATGCCCGAGAACCAACGATGCGCCCTCGTCGCCTCGTTGAAGGTTGTTGACGAGGCGATTCTGGGCTACCAGAAGTTCGACGTCGCAAAGGTTGTTGAAAAAATCAGTCCTGATGTCGTTGCATTCGGGTACGACCAACTGGGAATGGAGAGAACTGTCAGAGACTACGTGAAGCAGCACGGGTTGAAGATTAAGATCGTGCGGATTGGAAAGTTCAGCTCAGACGAGTTGGACAGTTCCTCGAAGATCAAACAGAGAATCATTGAAGACTACAGAAGGTGAGTGGGTGTCCAAAAGCTCCAAACTGTACATGCCTACTTACGTGCTCATAGCGGCAAACGTCGCCGTTTACGCATTCACTTCGATACTCAGCAGGAGCTTGACTACGAGCGATGATGTCCTCAGCGCCTTAGGACAAATCAACGCTAACGTGTGGAATGGTGAGGTCTGGAGGCTCTTCACAGCCATTTTTGTCCATGCGGACATTGTGCACATTTTCGGCAACATGTTTTTCCTCTTGATCTTCGGGTTGAGGGCAGAAGACATGTTTGACATCAAAGAATACTTGCTCATCTATTTTCTGAGCGGGTTGTCCGGAGGCCTCCTAACACTGGGCCTCTGGCCGCCCGAAACCCTTTCCATCGGAGCCTCAGGCGCCATCTTCGGAGTCCTAGGAGCGACCATAATATACGCTAGACGCTCGATAGGACAGTCGATAATGGGCGCGTTGATATACGCTTTCTTCTTTTTCATCATCAACCTTGGGACTAACGTAAACTACTTGGCTCACCTCGGGGGCTTAGCGACAGGGCTGTTGATAGGTTATGCACTGGCGGCTTCCCGCCGATACAAACGGGTCGCGCACGAATATAACTATCCTAATTCGTGGGGCAAGGCTGGCTATGCTGTTGAAACCGATGCCTGAAATACGTTGCGTGTACCGATGTGGAACATGAGTCTCAGGGGAGTGTCAACACTTCTACTTTCACTTTTTGTCCGTCTTTCAGCTTGAGGTGCTTCCTTAGGGGAACGGGAGCGATGATCTCCAACACGGATGCGTCGTAGTGGCTTCTCAAGGCCAAGATGAGAGCACCCTTCATTTCGTTCTCCATTATCACGGGGTAGCATTTCACTGAGCCAAAAGTGCGATCCTCGTCTTTGAAGCCCTCGATTTCCACGCCGGGGTAAGCTTCCAGCTCGTTTCTGGCTTTGAGGTCGTAGTCGGTGACGAGTTTCAGGTTAAGTGTACCTGGGTACGGATCAAAGCCCAGTTTCTCGATGAACTGTGTTCTGTAGCTTTCCCTGGATATGTAGTAGGCGCCCTCCCCGAATCCGGTGAAGACCGTGCCCTCAAGGGTTATTGATGGCGGATAGGCAGCTTCCATCAACACGCGAAGGGTTGAATAGAGCTTGTTCAGCTCCTTCATTCCCGTACTTGTAATTCCTATGAGACAGCCTTCGGGCGTTATTGTCCTTTCAATCCATCCTTTGCCTTCCAGCTCAATCAGATAACGTGATGCCGTCTGTTGAGAAGCGCCCAGCTTTCCAGCCAAGTACTCCGTGGAGATCTTTGCAGTCCTTCGATGCGCTCCCATTTCAGCCAGCTTCAACAGCGTGAAAAGATGGCGACATGCATACGTTTCAGACATGCAAGACCCAACCAATTCTGACTTGTAAGAGAATTGACCACGTATTTAAATGCCTGAACACTCCACAAAGCAGGCGATAGGAGCTACGTCAAGGGCAACAAGCTCCCTGGCGACAAGGTCAAGTCTAAGACAATAGTTTACTTTGACGCAAGGAAGACAGCCATAATATTGGACAAAGTGGAAAATCCCTCGCCCTGTTGGCTCACGATATAAATCGAACAGGGAGCAGTTCACAACATTTTCGACATTGAATTCAGAGTACGGTTACTCACCTTAATGTGATAGTTTCTCCGTCCACTGCTCGTTGTGGTCACGAAGAAATCCTTCTCTTCGTCAAGCTGAGCTCCGTACAACATAGCCAAGATGGTGCGGCAAACATTCACCGTAGTCAGTCGCTCGTCCCTCATTTTTTGCTCAATCTGTTCCTGCAACACTCTTGGGTTAATCGTGTAAACCGCTTCCGAACCCTGCCCCTTCGTAGTGTAACGCATTTCCATCTCTTTCATAACGTGCTCAACGATGTCGTAGTAAGGCGACCTACGCTCTTTTATGAGGTGTATGTAATTTATGAGAGGAACCGGAATATCGCCCATCTTCTCCTCCTCCTTAACTAAAGGCTGTCAGACCCTTAAAAAGCTTAAGGAACACTTGTCCACTCTTCTTCGACATTTCCGACAATTTGTCAGAGAAAACCTTAACAGACAAAGCCGTGTCCTGTTTCATACTTCTTAAGAACCTATAGTTCCAGCATGAATAGCCTGAGTCCTCACTTCTACAGGCATTTGAGAATCATCGCGAAAGTTGGACAGTGGAAAGCTCGGAACTGGTCTAAGACACTGAGGTAGAATCTGTCGCGCGCCACGCTAATGATGATTTTATGCTGCGGTGCGATAAAAACGATGGAGAATCTAAACATGTTTAAACAGTCCATACAGAATTCTTATTTGAAGCCATTTCATTAAACTTGAAGCCTAGGCGTCGAAAATGGAAGAGGCTGCTACCGCGTTCGCACCATGCCACATCACTGGAGTCTTCCAGATATTTGATCAATCAACAGACGCCCTACTCGCAGGGTCAAAAGGCGCTGGCGTCTCACTGGATTTAGCAGCCAAGACAACCGTCAAAGTCAAAAAAGGTTCAAAGTACAATTTGAAAGTTAGCATCAACAATCACACGACGAACTCCGCACAAGTCTCGGGGCGTGTTGTCGACGTTTTCCTTTCCCGCTTCAGCGACACAACCCCTCTTGAAATCTCGGTAGAACATCATATAGAAGCTCCAATAGGCGCAGGATTCGGTACTAGCGGGGCTGCAGCGTTGAGTTTGGCTCTAGCCCTGAACGAGGCTTCCGGGTTGAGAATGTCAAAATTAGAGGCTGCCCAGATAGCGCACATTGCAGAGGTCGAATGCAAGACCGGGCTTGGGACAATCATAGCTGAAACCTTCGGCGGGTTTGAAGTCAGGGTCAAGCCAGGAGCCCCAGGAATCGGAGAGATAAAGCGCCTGTCAGTCCCTGACGACGCTTTGGTGGCGTGCCATGTTTTCGGGCCTCTCTCCACAAGGGAATCCTTGACCAACCCCGAAACACGCGCTCGTATAAACAGATTCGGCGGTGAGTTGGTAAAGGAACTGGTCAACTCACCGACCATCACAAACTTCATGAAGCTCTCTCGGCAATTCGCCGAACACGTTGGACTAATAACCAAAAAGGTAAGAGGCATCCTAGACGCAGCAGACAAAGCTGGCGTGGTCTGCAGCATGCCAATGTTCGGAGAATCCGCTTTTACCGTAACCGACCAAAATGGGGTCGAGCGGATTCTGAAGGTCTTTCGCAAAAGTGCCCTAGGCGGTCAAACTATCGTGACTAAAGTGAATCATGAGGGAGCGCGACTTCTTCAGTGACAGACATCAAGATCCCCCCTGATCACCCTAGAGCAGAATCCCTGCAATTACGAGAGAGACTGATAGCACACTATTTCGAAGGAATCGTGGCTGTTTCGGGCCTTATTGCGCACGGTCGCGGAGAAGCTTTCGATTACCTGTTAGGCGAAAAGACAAGCAAACCGGCGCTAGAAGCTATCTCGGCAAGCGCTGCCATGCTTCTGGCGGCAGAAAATCCGGTTATTTCGGTCAATGGCAACACGGCGGCCCTGGTTGCTGAAGAAATCGTGAAGCTCGCTGATGTTACAGAATCGAAGATTGAAGTCAATCTCTTCTACAGATCTCCTGAAAGGGAGCTTGCAATTGAGAAGTTGCTCAGGAAAGCTGGCGCGCATGAAGTGTTTGGAATAGGCAAGAAGGCGTCTGCAAAGATTCCAGAGTTGAGCAGTGAGAGGCGTCGCGTTGATCCTTGGGGAATGCTTGTAGCCGATGTTGTCATGGTGCCGTTGGAGGATGGTGACAGAACCGAAGCTCTCGTCAAAATGGGAAAAAAGGTAATAGCGGTAGACCTGAACCCCCTGTCGCGGACTGCGCAAAAAGCGACCATCACAATAGTCGACAACATAGTGAGATCAGCGCCCAAGCTGGCGGAAACTGCTGAAAAGCTCAAGAAAGAGGGCCACAAAAAATGTGAAGAGACATTGCGGAAATACGACAACAAGAAAAACCTGGCCCGATCCATCACTGTGATAGAAGAAAACCTTTCGAAGCTCGCGACGCAAAGTGCACATACCAGGAGCGAAAGCGAGTGATGTGATGTTTGACAGGACTTTCATTCTAGGCGCTGGCGCCGTAGGAAGTGTCGTCGGAGCTTTGTTATCCAAGAAGAATAATATAACACTAATCGGAAACAGGGCACACGTGGAAACTGTAGAGTCAAACGGTCTTTCAGTTTCGGGCGATGAGAATAAAACTTTCCAGTTGCGCGCCGACACCCAAATCCGTGAAATACCTCAAAAAACGCTGATATTCCTAACAACAAAGGCGTACGACTCGGAAAGTACAATGAGAGGAATAAACAAACTTCTCAGGGAAGACACCGTCGTTTTGGTTTTGCAGAATGGCTTGGGAAACGAAGAGGTCGTCAAACTCGTGGTGAACGGCAAAGCCAAGGTTCTGAGAGGAGTAACAAACATGGCTGTGGAGTTCTTCAAGGCTGGACAAGTGAAATATTGGAGAGGGGACACGTTCATAGAGAACGACGTTGCGTCAGAGGAGATCGCGGATGCCATGAATGCGTGCGGCTTGAAGACGAGTCTTTGCAGGAACATTAAGGACAGGATATGGGACAAAGCTGTAGTTAACAGTGTAGTGAACCCGCTGACGGCGATTTTCCGCGTTAGAAATCGTGAAATCGGCAACGAAACCTTGGCACCTGTCAGACATCAGATTGTCAGAGAGTGCGTCCACGTTGGAAAGGCTGAGGGTATAGCCTTTCAGCCGGATTTGGAGAAAGGAATAGATCGAGAGATTACTGGATACACGAATTTCTCTTCGATGTACCAGGACATAACAAAAGGGAACAGGACGGAAATTGACTTTCTCAACGGAAAGATAATTGAGCTAGGTGCAAAGCACCACATTCCAACACCGGTCAACGAAACCGTCGTTAGTTTCATAAGATTTCTGGAGGAAAACAATGAGCTTTCAAGAAAGAATTAAGCAGAAGAAAGGCAAAGAAAAAATCACAATGCTGACAGCCTACGACTCTCAAATGGCAAGAATATTGGATCAAACTGGCATAGACATGATACTCGTGGGCGACAGTTCAGGCATGGTCGTGCAGGGCCACAAGGATACCAAGAGCGTAACGATGGGAGACATGATATTCCACATAAAGGCAGTGGCAAGCAGAGCTACATCCACGCCGATCATCGGAGACATGCCGATACACAGTTGCAACACAGTGGAAGACTGCCTTGAGAACGCGAAAAAGTTTGTAGAGGCAGGAGCAAACGGGGTAAAAATCGAAGGAAAGAAGACAGACGCCATAAAAGCTTTGATAAAAGCGGGAATCCCCGTGATGGGCCACGTGGGAATGCTTCCTCAGATGGCTGAAACTTATCATGTGAAGGGGAAAAAGCCAGAGGAAGCCCAAGAGATTCTGAATGATGCTCTAGACCTAGATGGATTCGGCGTTTTTTCCATAGTACTAGAATGCATTCCTGAAAGTTTAGCCAAGACAATAACCAACTCCGTAATAGTGCCAACGATAGGCATCGGTGCCGGAAAACATTGCGATGGGCAGGTTCTTGTCATAAATGACATGCTCGGTTTTGATGAGAACTTCAAACCAAAATATGTAAAGACGTACGCGAACTTGAACAAGACGATAAAGGACGCTGTGGCCAAGTTCATCGAGGAAGTCTCCGCGGGCAAGTACCCGGACGATGAGCACACCTACCATTAGATCGCATGGGAGCCGTGAAAGTGCAGGTCAAAGGGGTGTCTGAAAAAACACTTCTCGAGGAGCTTGAATCGAGGCTTCGAGGAGACTTCACGTACAATTCTGGAAGAATCGTCGGATCCATGTGCACCAGCCCGCATCCGCTAGCTGGAAAAGTGTGCGCCTGTTTTCTCGACAAGAACCTTGGCGACTCAGGACTTTTCCCGGCCGTGGCCGAAATAGAGAGAGAAACGCTGAAGATGCTGGGCACCGTTCTTTCGAACACAGAAGCCTGTGGGCACATAGTCACTGGTGGAACAGAAGCAAACGTTCTTGCCCTGTGGGCTGCTAGGACGCTTGCCAAGAAAACCAACCCCGAAGTGATAGTTCCCAGTTCTGCCCACTGCTCCTTCGACAAGGCCGCAGATTTGCTAGGCTTGAAAATCGTCAAGGCAAGGTTAAATGACAAGTTTCAAGTCGATGTAGCATCTGTCAAGAAAGCGGTGAATCCGAAGACTATTGCGGTCGTGGGCATAGCAGGAACAACGGCATTAGGCGCAGTCGACCCTATAGACGACCTGTCCGAACTCGCCTTGGAAAAAGACCTGTATTTTCATGTAGATGCCGCCTTCGGAGGATTCGTGCTCCCCTTCCTGAAAGACCTGGGATACAAAACTCCCAACTTTGACTTTGCAGTTCCCAGAGTCTGTTCTATCACGGTTGATCCGCACAAGATGGGCTTGGCTCCCATCCCAGCAGGCGGGATAGTGTTCCGCAACGAAAACTTCAGAAAGGCGGTTTCAACGGACATTTCCTATCTGTCGGGCGGAGAAACCGAACAAGCCACGCTGGTGGGAACACGCTCTGGCGCTTCAGCCATCGCGGTCTGGGCCGTGATGAAGCACCTAGGACGCGAAGGCTACAGAAAAATCGTCAGAAAGTGCATGCGCCTAACGCTCAAACTCACAGAAGAAATCCCCAAGATTAGGGGTTTAAGTGTTGCAACAGAACCAACGATGAACGTTGTTGGACTAAAATCCGACACGTTTGACATTCGCAGAATAGCTGAAGAGCTGAGGCTCAGAAAATGGGCGATATCACTCTTTCCACGTCACATCCGCATCGTCATCATGCCTCACGTTCAAGAAAAGCATATTGACGAATTCCTGCAAGATCTAAAAAAGATAGTCAATGAGTTAGGAGGTTAGATAGGAGGACTGAGCTTTGTCGACACATCCATCCAAGCACATCGTTGGAACTGAGGGCAACGAACTGAAGGGAAGACGTATAGTTTTGTGCGTAACGGGCAGCGTCGCAGCTGTGCAAAGCCCAGAAATTGCCAGAGCTTTGATGCGACACGGAGCAGACGTGTTCCCCGTGATGTCCATGATGGCAGGGAAAATCGTCCATCCGTATCTGATGGAATGGGCGACTGGAAACGAAGTCGTAACTGAACTGACTGGAAAGATTGAACACGTAGCGTTGGTCGACGAGCATTCCTTATCGGCTGATCTTGTTCTGGTAGCACCCTCTACAGCAAACACTATAAGCAAAATCGCCTGCGGAATCGACGATACCACCGTCACATCCGTCGTCTCAACAGCCTTCGGCTCAAACCGTCCCATAGTCATCGTTCCAGCGATGCATGAATCCATGTACAACCACCCGATATTGACGAAAAACATCAAGGAACTCAAAGCGTTAGGGGTCGAATTTGTAGGCCCAAGAATCGAAGAAGGAAAGGCAAAAATCGCTAAGACCAGAGACATCGTTGAGACGGTGATTCGCAAACTTGTGGTCAAAAACGATTTCTCGGGACTAAGAGTGTTGATAACCGCGGGCGCGACTGTAGAGCACATAGACCCTGTTCGCGTTGTCACAAACAGAAGCTCCGGTAAAATGGGCGTGTCAATTGCAGAAGAAGCCTTAAGCCGTGGCGCAGAAGTGACACTTGTCTACGGCTCAGGAACCGAAGCTGCTCCCCCAGGAGCCCGTCTGCTCACTGTTGAGACGACGGAGCAGATGTACGAAGCGGTCGTTTCTGAACTGAAATCAGGGAATTACGACGTGGTTATAGCTGTTGCTGCCGCTGCTGATTGGATGCCTGAAAAACCGTATCCATGCAAAATATCGTCGCACGAGCTGCATTCGCTTGAGTTGAAGCTGATACCCACCGTGAAAATAATCGATAGCGTGAAGAAAGTCAGTCCAAGAGCTTTTCTGGTGGCTTTTCGTGCGGAGTACAAGCTGCCTAAGGAGAAGTTGATTGAGAGTGCACACAAGAGGTTGCTAGAAGCCAAAGCTGATCTCATCGTCGTCAACGACGTGGGAAAGAAAGGAGCTGGTTTCGGCACTGTCACGAACGAGGTCTTCATCGTGGACAAGAAAAAGAACGTGGTACACGTGCCACTGGCCAAGAAGCGAGAAGTTGCAACGAAGATACTGGATGTCACCATTAGCAAGATCAAACCAAAATAGTCTTATATGCAGTTCAGCCGCGTTAAACGTGGACTCTGATGCAGAAAAAGTTCAGAACCGTCGGCCTTGGCGGCACTTTCGACGAGCTTCACAAGGGACATAGAGCATTGCTCATAAAAGCCTTCGACATAGGCGAACGCGTGATAATCGGCGTCTCCTCAGACGAATTTGCCAAGAAGATGAACAAGCCGCACAGAACGGCAACTTACGAGCAACGCACAAGGGAACTGAGAGACTTCTTAAAAGATCAGGGAATACTGCAGAAGGCCGAAATAATTCCGATAGATGATGCCTATGGAGGGGTGCTTCTGTCTAAGAATCCCATTGAAGCACTGGTGGTCAGCAGGGATACTAAGCCCGTCGCGCTCAGGATCAACGAAAAGAGAAAAGAAATCGGGATAAATCCGCTTGAAATAATCGTCATCGACATGGTTCCCTCCGAGAATCAAAAGCCGATCTCAACGACCAGGATCCGCAATGGTGAAATTGACCGCGAAGGACAGGTTCTTAAGAAAAAGCAAAATGATTAAACCACTTCTTCAGCACTTGTATTACAAGCGGTGTTGCCGTGCAAAGAACAGGCATTGCCAGACTCCCACTTCATTATGGTAGGGCACCTCGATATCTAATTGTACGCATGCAAAAGATGGCCAGAGAAATAGTGACAATAATCGTTGACGAGTACGGCTCAGACGAGTTTCTGAGACGAGTTTCAGATCCATTTTGGTTCCAAGCATTGGGTTGCGTCCTGGGTTACGACTGGCATTCTTCAGGAGTAACCACGGTTGTGACTGGAATTCTGAAACAAGCCATCTCGTCTCAGCAGCACGGTATCGCTGTGTGCGGCGGAAAAGGCAGAGCTTCTCGAAAGACACCAATGGAAATAGGCACAGTCGGAGAAGAATTTGGGTTTTCAGACGAAAACGTCGAGACGCTGCGCCGAGCCAGCAGAATGAGCGCCAAAGTCGACAACACGGCCGTACAGGCAGGGTATCAGCTTTATCACCATGCGTTCTTCATTGCCGATAGTAGGAAGTGGGCGGTCGTGCAGCAAGGCATGTGCACCGAAGACCGGACGGCGAGGCGCTATCATTGGCTCTCAGACAGTGTTAGAAGCTTTGTCGGTGAACCGCACAGTGCGATAGTGGGCGACGTGAAACATAACAGGGTCTTGGACATGACCGCAGAAGAGAGTGAGGGCTGTCGAAAGGCCTCAGTCGATCTTACGAAGGAAGAGCCGAAAAGGTTGATTCGAATGCTTCAATCTGTAAGGCCCGAATTCCAGAGGTCGTTGGGCGAATGGCTGCCCAGAAGCGCGGACGACTATTGGAAAGAATATTCATTTGACAATTTGTCGATGCCCAGAAACACAAATTGGAAGACTCTGCGCGACGTCTACGAGTTTCAACCCTCCAACTATGAAGAACTGCTCGGATTCAGGGGTGTCGGCCCTGCGACGGTTAGGGGCCTAGCCTTGGTTGCAGAAGTGATTTACGGCGAAAAGCCGAGCTGGAAGGACCCAGTGAAATACTCTTTCGCGTACGGCGGAAAGGACGGCGTTCCCCGCCCAGTTGACAGAAGAGCCATGGACGAGTCCATTCAAATTCTCAGGCAAGCGGTACAGAACGCAAGAGTTGGAGAGATGGAGAAAATGCGTTCGTTACAAAAGCTCATGCGATTCGTCCCTGACAACATGCCCACTACAGAGGCATAATCAGCGACCGGCAGAGCTTGAGTTGCCCGTTCTGCGTAGTAAGAAGAGAGTGTGGGTGGATACTCAGGTCAACGAAGTGCACGGCATTTTGGGGCAGGCAGGGTTTATCGATGCTCGCAGAGGCTTCATACTCTGAGGGCTCGGCAGTTAGTTCGTTCGTTATGTGAAAAACTAGGTTTTGGTGTCACTTCGAAACAGTTCGAAAATCGAGACGTTGTTGTTGGTTGGTGCTGACAGAAACGTATTAAGGCAACTGACCACGCACGTATGGCTCAATCAGGAAAGGCTACATATGGAACAGGTTGCTGTAGAAGTTCAGGGACTTGCTATTACTTACGGCACTTTTGTAGCTGTTGAGAACCTGTCGTTCACAGTCAATAATGGCGAGATTTTCGGGCTGCTTGGACCTAACGGCGCGGGTAAAACAAGCACCATTAAGGTTTTGGTGGGCGTTCTTACGCCTCACGCGGGCAGCGTTAAAATCTATGACACACCCATTTCAAACGAAGTGGCTGCAAAGAGTCAGGTTGGCTACGTTCCAGAAGAGGTTGTTCTGATAGATTCTCTTACCCCCCGGGAGTTTTTCGAGTTCGTATCCTCGATAAGACGATTAGAAGCTAGTGTAACGAACCCCAGGCTTGAAAGATTCGTGACTGCCTTCGAACTCAAACACTACTTTGACACTCCAATCGCGGCTTTGTCCATGGGAAACAAACAGAAGGTAGCCATCGTTGCAGCCTTGTTGCACGATCCTAAACTGCTAATCTTGGACGAGCCTTTAGTGGGCTTGGATGCACGCTCCTCCAAAATCCTCAAGGAACTGATAACCTTCCACGCGAAAAAGGGCGGCGCCGTGATATTCTCAACACACATAATGGAAGTCGCTGAAAAACTCTGCACAAAGGTGGCGATAATAAACAAAGGAAAAATCGTGGGGGAAGGGACGGTTGACGATCTTCGCAGGCTTGTGAAAGACGCTGCAGGTTCATTGGAAGACATTTTCTTGAAGGTGACAGAGCAGGAAGCAGGGATGCAGGACGTAATCAAGGCTCTGGAAGAGGAGTAGGCTTGAAACTTCGCGAGATTTGGAAGTTCTCAAGCGTCGTGTACAAGGAAATATCGTTTCAATCTATCTTTTCGCTCCGTGTCGGCTCATCCCTGCCTCAGAGGGGCAGAACAGACATCAAGAGACTTGTAGCTAATGCTCGAACGAGCACGCTTATCAGCAAACTCGTAACAACCGTTTTCATAGCAATCTTCGGGTTCACAGTTTTTCTCCCCATGACCGGCTTCATGACTTCATCTACACCTTCCGCTCCTAAAGACGTCACCATCATAGGGAGCGTAACGGCATATCTTGCAGTCGTCCTCTTCCTGATAGTCTTCATGGGACTGCAGGTTTCAACAGGCTTCGTGTCATCGAAGATGAGCGATATGTTGGGTGCCTTTCCACTCACAAAACAAGATGTTTCAAGCATCCTGTTCGTGTGTTTCCTGAGGATGTTCGACATCCCCCTAATAGCCGCAGCGGTAGTGTTTCTTTCAGCCTATTTTCTTGTCGGCGGTTCACTCCTCGGCGGCTTGCTCTTGCTTATGGCCACGGCGATAACAGAGATTTTTGCGCTTGCACTTACTATCGGTTCAGCCAAGTTCTTCTATTCTAGAGTTGCAGGAGGGGGCGGAAGATCTAGATGGCAGACACTTGTCAGACTTCTCTTCATGATAGTCTGGATACTTCCAACTTTCGGCGCATACCTAGTCGTAAGCTTCGCGGGGAACATCGTTCAATCCCTCACGTCTCTGACTCAGTCTTTTTCTTCAATTCTGCACTTCATAGTCCTGATTTATCCGTTTTCATACGGCTTCCTCGCTTCCTACCTGACATTTCCCAGAGTTCCAGATTACACTGTGCTCGGTTCTTCCATAGCAGCGTCCATTGCGTACGTGTTTGTCGCCCTCTTCTGCTACAGGTGGGTCACGCAAACAGTGAGAACAATCGGTGGAGGCGGAGCAATTGCGAGGGTAAAGGGAATTGTCAAAGACACGCATATCAAGCCCCAAATCCCTTGGCTCGGGATAATTCGCAAGGACTTGAGAGTCGCTTCTAGAGTGCCCTCGTTTGCAAGCCTCTTTCTGCTTCCTGCCATGCAAACAATCATACTTTCGATATCGTTCTCTTCCTTAAGCAGTCTGACACTAATCGTCACCCTGAGTGCTTTGATCGGAATATCGATGATCACGCTCTTGCTTCCACCGACTTTGCTGTCAATGGAAGGGCTAGCCTCTGCGTTCACAAGAAGCCTTCCGATGAGAAAGAGAACGCTGATATCTGCGAAAACATTGTTGTCAATCGTCACGTACCTGATTTCTCTGGTCGTGCTCTTCTTTGTGGCAGTATACCTGAAAAGAGACTTTACCTTGATATTGACTTATGGTTTAGTACACGCGCTCGCAGTGTCTGCTGGCATTATGCTTGAACTCACGCTTCTTGCAAGAAAGTTCTGGAAGGAAGGCTTCGCTGTTGGTAACATCTACTCAAGACTCACTACTTACATCCTGACCTTGATACCCGGGTTCGTGATTGTCGTGTTGCCAATCGTCACTGCGTTCGTTGCGTTTCTCTACGCCGAAAACCTTGTTCTGCCCATCTTCTTCACAGTGGCTGCCTCAGAGTTTGCGGTGATGACGGCGATCGTGGCCATTCAGAAGTAGATCAGCTTGTTAAGTCCATGTATATCTGGGAGCAGCAAAGAGATGAGAAGGCCACTGCCTTCCCATGTTGTTCAGCAAACCTGACTGCCTCCTCCGATGGAAAGGCTATGGCATTGACGCCTGCCCTAATAGCCATAGTGTCCGTTTCAACCCTATGCTTTCCCCTGGGACGCATACAACCTAGAATCAACGGAGTCTCAGGAAACATCAGTCTCGCAGCTGCCATCACCTTGGCTATCTCCGCAGGTTTTGGTGGGTCGATTTTTTCCATTTCTGTTCTACGTATGGGCATGAACGCGATTACGACCAAGGCTGAAGGCCTGTAATTTCGCACCATCTGCAGAGCGCGCAATTCGCCTTCGAGTCTTCCATAATGAAGCCCGACGATGACGTGCGGAACAAATGAGATGCCTGATTCCTGCAGGGCTTTCAATGAACGAGAATAATCGTCGACTGTGACGTTCAGATTGTATATTTCCTTGATGGTGTTGTTGGAACCGATAATGTCTATCAGGGCTGAATCCACCTTGGCCTCTGCCAGCGCCTGGGCAGTAGCCTCGTCGATTATGCCTGTGTGCACCAGAATTGTCAAGCCTAGCTCCCGTTTGACTCTTGCTATGCTGTCTATGAATTTTCCAACTGGCACTGACCCGTTGGGCAGGCATCCGCCGCTTATCAAGCATCCCAGGGCGCCTTTTTTCTTCAGCTGGACGCACAGTTCAAACAATTCTTCAGATGACTTAACTGGGTACATCGTTTCCAGAACCAGGCCGCCGCAGTGTTTACAGTTGAGCGCACAGCCCTTGCCAGTTATTGAGATCGTTGGAAAATCTGTCCTTGAGGAGCGATAATACCTCGTCTTGTAGTACATGAAACTCGGGGCGTAGAAGCGGATTTCATTCGTTCTGGAACGTAGTAGGTTCTTCTCAAGAAAGGCTGAAAGTTCCTTCTCATTCATGCTCCAGATGGCTTCGGGGGAAATCTGGTTCATCGTTCTCCGTTAGGAAGGCACTGTCAACTGTTTAATACTTTTCGTCAGACAGTTCTTTCTCTGATTTTTCCGAAAGCTTTGACACTTCCGGCACTATTCTCATGGCTTCGTCTATGGCGATGAGAGTGTCTTGTATCTTTTTGAAGTATTTCTGGAAGTCAAGAGTCTTGAAAACCGATATTCCTCTGTCTGTTGCGGCGTAGGATGTTCCTTGCGGGAGGAATATTTCTTCAACCAGCCCGTTTTCAATCAGAAAATCCAGATTTTTCCTTAGACCAGCGCAGTCCAGGCCAACCTTGTATGCGAGCCTGTCGATTTTCATCGGTTTCTTCGCCAAGGCTCCCAATATTACCTCATAGGTTTCAAGCTTTGACCTGCGCATGTACATGCACCTTGCGTGTGGCTTTGTCCTGCTACGGATAAATTGTTTGTGAATTCTGAATCCTAAGTCAAGAACACGTACCCAGGTGACCATGCTTTCCGAGTCAAGTGGGATCGAGACCCCTGTGAATCGCCGAGAAACTGCTTGCAAGTGTTGGACCGATGCGAAAGGTCAGGTCATGTAGACGTGGGATGGAGTTCCTCTTTGGGGAGTAGTTTTCTGCCCGTGATCTTCGTGGGTGTGATGAGGCAAATCCTTGCGGCCTTGAGCTCACTTTCTCGATTTCTTCCCGGTTTGCGCATGTACTCATCGAAGTTGAGTGGAACCCTGTATTTGTCGATGAGCTTCTGCAGGTACGGTATCATTCTCTGTTCGTCCTCGATGATTTCCGCCGTACCGAAGATTATTACGCTCTTGGACATTGTTGCATCAGAGAGAGCCTCGTCCACTTCAAAGCAGACTTTAGTATTCTTTCTGAGGCTTTCCATCTTCAAGCCCTTGCAGCACGTGTGAAAGAACACCTTCCCCCCTGCGTAAGCAAATCCTACTGGGACTACGTATGGGCCGTCTTCAAAAACCATGCCGAGTCTGCCTATTCTCGTGCATGTGAGAAACTGATCAATTTCTTCGCAAGTCATCTCTTTCACGGACATTTCGCTCTGAACTCCTTCGAAGAATTACACCTAACTCGGAGGCCTCGGCTTATTTAAGCGTAGTTCAGATTTCTGTTTGATGTGACAAGCCTTTTTAACGTGGTGCAAACACTTCACGCATTGCGTGAGAGCGATACTCAGGGTTTAGTGTCTGCGGAGAGACGTGTGACGGGGACTACTAGCTTGTGTGAAAACTTGCCTGAACAGATTCGTGTTTCTCTCGGTTCTGCAGTTGTCTTGGGATTGGCAGATGCAAAGCTGGATGCCGCGCCGACAACGGCCTACCTGATGACGTACCGCCAAGAAAAGTGCACTGCAAACTGTGGATTCTGCCCGCAGGCCCGTGGAAGCAGCACGCGAGCGGACATGCTTTCCAGAGTTTCGTGGCCGGCTTATCTAACCCAAGAAGTGCTGAAAGGAATCGTCGATGCCGCCGGGAATAGCAAGATCAAACGTGTTTGCATCCAAGCTCTAAACTATCCACAAGTCTTTACTGACTTGCACGTTATAGTACGCGCAGTGAGCCATTCTGCGAAAGTGCCGATTTCAGTCTCGTGCCAGCCTCTCAACATCGAGAACATGCGTCAATTGGCAGATGCAGGTGCCGAAAGGATTGGGATACCCTTGGATGGAGCCACAAGAGAGGCTTTTGACAAGACGAAGGGAGTCGGTGCGGCAGGCCCTTACAGCTGGAAAAGGCAGTGGCAACTTCTGAGTCGGGCAAAGGGGGTATTCGGAGAAGGCAGGGTCAGCACGCATTTGATTGTCGGATTGGGCGAGACCGACGAAGAAATGGTTAGAGCAATTCAGAAGTGTGTGGACATGGCCGTACTTCCAGCGCTGTTTGCTTTCACACCGATACCGGGAACAGCCTTGGGAAATCAAGCACAGCCGCAAATTGCGAATTACAGGCGAATTCAAACTGCAAGGCACCTGATTTTGCACAGAATCGCACGGTACGAGGACATGAGTTTTGATGAGAATGGCCTTGTCACCGATTTCGGGATTGGCAAGAAGAGACTGACAATGATTGTCCGAAAAGGTGAGCCTTTTCTCACTTCTGGATGCCCCGACTGTAATCGTCCGTTCTACAACGAGAAATCCAGTGGCCCAATCTACAACTTCCCAAGAGAACTGACGCCCGCAGAACTTTCGACAGCAAAAAAGCAACTAAGCCTAGAACGAAAATAGCGCGTATACTCGGATAACCAAAGAGGCTGCTGAGAAGGTCACGGAGAACACATTGAAACGTGTCTCTGTGTATGCTTCATGAACGCCATGAAGAACTCTTTTCCAAAGAACTTGACACGAACGGAGTTTTGCAACTTTTAAGTCGAAAAATCTATGTGTGGGATGCGCGTCTATGCATTGCTAGATTGCTGGTGAAGAGTTTGATTGAGGCACCTGTAGAAGACAAGAGAATAACGCTTAAGGAAGCTGTAAAGCTCGTTCCAGATGGGGCACATCTTTTCTGGGGAGGCTTTGGTTTTCAACGTCCCCCCATGGCTTTCGCACACGAGCTTGTAAGACAGAACAAGCGTGGTTTGACCATTTACACATGCGGTTCGGAAATGGACATGGACATCCTGTGCGGGGCAAAGGTTGCGTCGCGCCTTGAACTGGCGTTTTTTGCGATTGAAGGCATAGGGTTGGTACCCAATATTCAACGCAGAGTCCGCGAAGGGGCAATAGAAATCGAGGACTATTCAAACCTGGCCATGGCCTTGCGATTCATGGGCGGCGCGCTCGGTGTGCCATTCATGCCATTGAAAAGCATGCTCGGCACAGATGTTCTTGCAAAAAAGAGGTTCCGAACTAAGAAAGCAGAGGTCATGGACTGCCCATTCAGCGGAGAAAAGGTAGTACTCGTTCCATCTGTCCGCCCAGACTTCAGCATCGTGCATGCTTCACGGGTGGACAGAGAGGGAAACGTTCAGATTGACGGCATCAAAGGCGAGGATGTTGAAGGTGCTAGGGCGGGCAAGAAAGTGATAGTTTTGGCTGAAGAAATCGTTGACACGGAGTTCATTAGGTCCCAGCCAGACCAGACAGTGATACCCAACATTTATGTGACCCATGTCGTTGAGTGTCCGTGGGGTTCGTTTCCGATGATGGTTTACAACTATTACGATTACGACATTGAACACGTACGCATGTACTATGACCAGTGCAAAACCGAGGAAGGGTGGCAAAAATACTGCAACGAATACATAACGGGCCCGAAGGACCACATAGAGTTCCTTACCAAGATAGGCATCGAACGACTCATGAAGTTCAGAGCCAAGAAACCGTTTGCCTACTGAGGGGGGAAGAATGAAAATGACTAACAAACTTGCGGACATCGACGAATTTTCCACACTTGAGCTCATGGCCGTATGTGGGTCAAGAGCGATAAAGAACTGCGAGGTTGTCTTCGTCGGTACAGGCTTGCCCATGATTGCAGCTTTGCTGGCCAAGAGAACGCATGCGCCCGCGGCAAAAATCGTTTTTGAAGCAGGTTTCATAGATTCAAACGCCAGAGACGTCGCCCTTTCAATAGCTGACTCTAGGCTGGGCCACCGCGCTTCAGGGGCTATCGGTCTAATCGAAACCCTGGGGCTCATGCTTCAAGGTGGACACGTGGATGTAGGCTTTGTCGGAGCGGCGCAAATCGATATGTACGGAAACCTGAACACGACCTACATTGGAAGCTTCGAAAAACCAACAGTGAGACTGCCTGGAAGCGGAGGAGGAAACGACATAATGTCATCAGCCCGACGCACAGTGGTTATAATGACTCATGAGAAAAGGAAAATGGTCAAAAAGCTCGACTACCTGACAAGCCCCGGTTTCTTGGACGGACCTGAAGCCAGGCAAAAAGCAGGGTTGCTCGGCGGCGGTCCATCACTCATAGTAACCAACCTTTGCCAAATGGACTTTGACCCCAGAACAAAACGCGTCAGACTGGCCACGGTTCATCCCCGCGTTTCTGTTCAACAAGTGCTGGAAAACACAGAGTTTGACTTGGTAGTGCCCAAAGACGTCCCAACAACTGAACTGCCCACCTGTGAGGAACTGGCGCTTCTGAGGGCGATAGACCCCACCGGAATCTACATACCGAGAACTAAATAGCGCCTGCAAAAGGCCAACGCATGAATGGCTTATGCGTTTTTCCATTACCGGTGGCGACGAACACTACATCCCAGAGATAGGAAGATTTGAGGATCTAGTAGGATTTTGGTAGGCCCAGAACATGTTCACCTATGAAGGATAGGGCCATTTGATGTGTTACGGGTGCCAGTCTAGTTAGGTTTACTTCTCTCCACCAGCGTTCTACGTCGTAGTCCACTGCATAGCCGTAGCCGCCGAAAGTCTGCATGGCATGGTATACAGCTTGGATGCCTGCTTCTACTGCGACAACCTTGGCCATGTTCGCCTCCGCGCCACAGGGCAGTCCCCGGTCGTAAAGCCACGCGGCCTTGTAGTTGAGCAGTCTAGCAGCCTCAATCTTTGCCTTTGCTTCTGCAAGCGGAAACTGCAGTGCCTGGTAAGAGCCGATTGGAGCCCCGAAAACCTTCCTCTGCTTGGCGTGTTCAACTGCTTTTTTGATGGCCAAGAGCCCTAGTCCTGCAGCGGCTGCTGAGAAGGACATTCTTTCAGGGTTCAGAGTGTCCAGTACTAGGTACCAGCCCTTGTCCTTCTCACCCAACAGGTTTTCCCGAGGGACTCTGAGATCAGTGATGTAGACGTCGCAGGTCTTTGAGTAGTTGATTCCGTGTTTCTCTATCGGAGTTACTTCCACTGCTTGGTTGGGCATATCCACGAGGAACAGACTTAACCCTAGGGTTCTTTTCGGCGCCTTTTCCAACGGCGTTGTTCTTGTCACGAGCAGCATTCCTTTTGCTCTGTCTGCTCCTGAAATGAGGGTCTTTCTTCCGTTTATCACGTATTCGTCTCCAGTCTCCACTGCTGCTGTCTGGATGTTCAGAGTGTTGCTTCCCGCGTCTGGTTCAGTCAAACCCAAGCAGAACTCCATGCCTTTGCAAATTCTGGGCAGATAATTGTCTTTCTGAAGCTCATTTCCATGTTTCAACACGGATAAACCTCCGAAAACAGAGGTTAAACACAAAAACCATTCTCCTGCTAACCCGCAGCTTTCAGAGGTCAAAGTCTCCATCGCCAAAATCATCTCAAACATTCCCATGCCGCCCCCGCCGTACTTTTCAGGTATAACGATACCAACAAAGCCGGCGTCAACCAAGGCTTTCCAGAAATCTTCGGGGAACTCATGGTTCTTGTCTTTGTTCCTCCAGTATTCCGGATCGAAATCCTTCGCCACTTCGGAAGCTGCCTTGACTATCATTTTCTGTTCAGCAGTCAGCTCCAAATCCAAAAAGCTCACCTGCTCGATTCTTAAAAGGAAGCACATATATAAGATTGGTTCTCGCGAACTCCGTAAACCATTGTCGGCGTGCTGGGTGAAGCTTCGGGTTCAGGCTAGGTGCGCGCTGAGCACTTCATGAAGGTGCAGTTTTCTCTTCCTGGGGAAGCTTGGGCTTCTGCTTTGTGACTTGCTCAACTATTTTCCAGAATTCTTCTTCTGTCAAGCCTTTCCTGAGGTCCTTCAGCAGTTTCTTTATTTGGTAGAAGGTCATCTGGGCCTCGCCTTTGTCCAAGCTTTCATGTGCTCCCCTGATCCTTCTCACGATTTCCTCTATCTGCATAGGGGTGGCCTTGATTTCTGCCTGTGCCAAACGGTTCGCAACCAAGTTCCTGCCTGCGCGCCTGCCGAGGTAAAAGAGAGTTTCTCTTCCGATGATTTCCGGCGGAAACGGTACAATTGTGAGTGGATCTGAGAGCACGTCCTTAACGTTTTCGTCCTCTTCGTATGAAAAGACGTTCTCTCCAATGAGCGGCTTGTGAAACTGGATGGGCAACGCGAAGGTCTTCTCAGCCAGCTGCGAAAGCCTGTAGAGTTTGTCCAAGTCTACGCCGGTGTCCACGTCGTAGAGCAGTTCTAGAGCGGTGCACACTTCTTCCAGGGGTGTGCATCCTGCCCTTTCGCCGTACCCGGCAACGCACGTGTGCACGTAGGCTACGCCTTCTTCCACGGCCGCTAGACTGTTCGCCGTCGCCAGGCCGAAATCATTGTGACAGTGAACTGAGAGAGGAACATCCTTCTTAAGCAGCTCCGACAAACCGTCTCTGACGTGAGAAATGAGATAACGCATAGACAGTGGCCTCAAGAAGCCCACAGTGTCCGCGACAACTAGTCGGTCCGCCCCAGCTTTCACTGCCGCCTCGAAAATCTGCAGAATCTCGGGCAAAGGCGTCCTTGAAGCGTCTTCGAGGACAAAATCAACCTTCACGCCGTGCTTTTTGGCGTACTCAATGCACTCGACTGTTCTTTTCAGTATTTCTTCTTTTGTTATTTTCAGTCTGTGCTGTAGGTTGAGTCCGTTGAAGGGCGTGAATACTGGAATCTCTCGTATGCCGCATTCTAGGCAAAGGTCTATGTCGCTTTTGAGGATGCGCGCTGAGGCAGCGAGGCTTGCTTGCTGAAAGCCTTCGTTGGCGATTTTTTTAACTGTGCTTTTTTCTTCCTCTGAGAGTGCGGGAAAACCCACGGTTATTAGGCTCACGCCTGTCTCGTCCAGCATCTTGGCGAGCTTGACTTTTTCAACGTACGTCAGAAAAACAGCGGGAGCCTGAACTCCTTCTCTCAGGGTTTCGTCCCAGATGAAAACTCTCTCAGGAAGCTTCGGAGGCAAGTTCTTTCTCAGATGATTATAATTCGCAATCAGCCCCTGAGCCTCAAGCTTCTTGAATATTGTCTTTCTCATCAAACACACGTTCCAACAAGCGAGGCATACTCCTATTCTAACAGTCAATAATATAAAACTTGATACGATTCCGCCGTTGCAAAACAGCGCGCTCCAGCTGAATTGTTCAAAGAAGTGGATGGTTAGGGGCGTAATGCCGCTGACTATGGTGGCGTGGGGGCTGGCCAAACTCTGTCGCGACGCAAGAGGAAGAATAACGCTCGTCACCGCGCGCGGCCTCAGACGCATCATAGTGGGATTAAACTTCTTAAGCACATGTGACTGTCAGAATGCGGCAACACCAGCAAGCGTTTGACAATGGCTCGCAACCACTACAAGAAAGCAACTGCAAGCACTTCACAAAGGCAAATAAGGGCAGGCGTCAAAGTGGAAGATACGTTACGGAAGTGGATTGGATGTCAGGGACTGAAACCTTGCTTCCTTATCTCAAAGAAAAGAAGGACAGAGGACAGGAGCAGCCGACCATTATCGTGGACAGCCGCGAGGCCACCACGGCGGCAAAAATTGTCAAAGGACTCGCAGAACGTGGCGCCAACATTAGGACAGAAACCCTGGAAAAAGGGGATTACATTTTATCTGATCAGTGTGCCGTTGAAAGAAAAACCGTCCATGACTTCGTTTACACGCTCACTCGGCGCTTCCTCTTTGAGCAATTGTTCAAACTGAAGGAAGTCTACCCAAAGTCACTCATCCTCCTGGAAGGATATCTGCCCATAATCTACAAGTACAGCCGAATCCAACCGGCAGCGGTGTGGGGGGCATTGTTCAACCTTGCAAGAAATGGGGTTGCAATAATAAGCACCACATCATACAAGGAAACAGTCGACTTTCTTTACGTAGCCGCGCGCCAAGAACAGATAATCGAAAAAAGAGCTCCCATAGTTCACCCCTTCAAGAGAGTCGACACAACGGCCGACGCGCAGATATACCTCATCGCCAGCCTACCCAACGTCGGAAGAGAGAAGGCATTAGCCATACTCAAATCGTATCAGACACCGTTGAACGCCCTTATAAACGTGGACGATTGGTCCGAAACCGTCTATGGACTTGGACCCAAAATAAGCAGCAAAGTTAAAGACGTCCTCAATACACCTTTCACGGAGTGAAGAAACATGGACGTCCAAGTCACGCCAACTAACAGAGTCAACATTCTGGGCCTGGACAACCGCTCAGTCGAAAACATCGCTTGGTGCGCCGCAACTTACGGCGTCAGCAGACTCTACTGGATAGACGGCTACTTGCTGTGCCTGGAAGTGTACGACAAATCCTTCGAGCATGAGCTGAAGAACAAAGAGTTTCCTATAAGCCAAGTCTGCTACGCAAAGTTCCCAAAATACGAAAAACTCTACGAAATCGACAAAAGCTTCCAGATACCAGTCGTAAACGTCTCCGACATGAAACTCTTCCAGGGCATACTGAAAGCCATCCTAGACAACGAGAAGATAGATCAGACGCACTTAAAAACCAAGGATAGCTAGACTCGCTTCTGCTCCTTTCTCACGCGGTCATGGCCAAGTTCGAACGCCTTAACGTTCATTTCTACGTACTTTTTTGGAACGAGCTCCCGTAAAACCTCAACCACGCTCTTAGCATTCACTGGAAAATCTTTAACCGCAGCCAGAGCCCCCAACAACACACTGTTCTGCGTCAACCTACTTCCAGCTTTTTTGGCCAGCTCAGCCGCTTCAATAACGATAACCTCGCTGGTGAACAGACGAATCTTCGCCAAGACCTCCTCAACGCTCGGGTACTCCGTGTTCTTGGCGGCAAGCTCAGTGGGAGGGATTCGCTGAGTGTTCATTATGACGAGCGTTTTTTCTGATGCACTCTTCAAGTTCCGCACTGTTTCCAGAGGCTCAAATCCTAGGAGAACGTCTGCTTGGCCTTCCAACACAGTAGACGCGAGAACACCTTCACCGATCCTCACGTTTGAAACCACGGCCCCGCCACGTTGAGCCATACCGTGGATTTCGCTCACCCGAACATTCAAACCGTCCCGGACAGCAGCAGAGCCTATGACCTCGGCGGCTAACAACGTGCCCTGTCCACCTACACCGGCCAGAACGATGTTGAACTCCTTCATTCTGCACAACTCCCCTCTATCGCGCCGTAAGGGCAGACAGAAATACAGAGTCCGCACGCGGTGCAAGAGTTCTCATCGATTCTCACCTTTCCTTCTTCAACCACTATGGCGGGACAGCCCAACAGTTTGATGCAGGCCATGCAGTTTGTGCACTTTTCGTTGATTCTAGAGGGTATCGCGGTTACACCCCTGCGCCTCTTTTCTCTCGCGTCCATTAATGTACATGGAGCGCGGAAAACCACGACCGAAGGCCCTGGCTGATGCAATGCTTCTTTCAACACCGTCGCGGCCTCCTTCGTCCTGAAGGGGTCCACGACTCTGACGTACTTGACGCCGCATCCTTCCGCGACTTTTTCGATGAGAATCCTCTCGGCAGGAATCTGCATGCCAGTCAGGCCCGTTCCAGGGTGCGGCTGATGCCCAGTCATGGCCGTGGCAAGATTATCCAACACAACCACGACTATCCTGCTATTATTGTAAACGGCATTCACCAAACCAGGAATCCCCGCGTGGAAAAACGTCGAGTCTCCAATCGTGGCCACGGTGTCCCTGCCCGTCACCCTGCTTATTCCCTGGGCAGTGCCCACGCTTGCCCCCATGCAAATCATGATATCACCCACGCCGAACGGCGGAGCGATTCCCAACGCGTAACAGCCTATATCATCCGGATACACCGCCATCTCCCCTCCAACCTTCTTTATGACGTAGAAGGACGCCCTGTGTGGGCAACCAGCGCAGAGGATTGGAGGCCTCGACGGCAAATCCTTGACTACTCCGCTGTACTTCTCGTCAATCTTCTGGAAGTCTATCGGAAGTTTTTTGGCGGTTATCTCGGAGAGACCTGTTGCAACAAGGCGAGTTGTAAGCTCTCCTTCCTTCGGAAAATATTGCCTATTCATCTTTCCGCATATGACCGTGTCGGAGGCGTAGTCTTTGGCTATTGCCTTGATCTGCATCTCCAAGTAGGGTTCAAGCTCCTCTACTACAACTACTCGATCGTAGCTCTTCAAGAACTCCGCAATCATCTTTTCTGGAAGCGGATGCGTCATGCCGAGCTTGAGAACGCCCGCATCCAAGCCGAGCAGACTCGCCGCTTCGACCGCGCAGTTATAGGCTGAGCTTGACGAGATGATACCAATATCCGCGCCCCTTCGCACGACCTTGTTGAAGGGTGATTCTTCGCTGATTTCCATGGCTTTTGCCGCCTGCTTCAGTAGGACTTCATGCTTGGGCCTGGAGTTGGCGGGCACCATAACCAAGCGTTTCACGTCTCTAACAAAATCACCTTTCAGGTTTGGTTTCCTTAATTCTCCGTACGCGACGGGTCCGCGTGTGTGGCTCACGCGGGTTGTTGTTCTCAGGAGCACAGGCAGTTCGAGTTTCTCCGAGATATCGACGGCGTAAACCGTCATTTCCTTCGCTTCCTGAGCATCTGAGGGCTCCAAGCAGGGCAGGTTTGCGAACAGAGCGTAGAAGCGGTTGTCCTGCTCGTTCTGGGAGCTGTAGCATTCTGGATCGTCCGCTGTGACGATTACGTAGCCTCCTCTTACACCCGTGTAGGCTAGCGTCATAACTAAGTCGGCGGCCACGTTGAGTCCAACATGTTTCATAGCCGTGAGGGCTCTCACTCCACAGTTCGCAGCCCCAGCGGCAACTTCAACGGCGACCATCTCGTTGACCGAGTACTCCATGTACAATCCGACTTGAGAAGCGATTTCTGAAATGGAGTCGCCTATTTCAGACGCAGGTGTACCCGGATAAGTGGTTACCACGCCCACCCCCGCTTCCAAGATTCCCCGCGCGATGGCTTCGTTGCCCAGCAGGAGAACCCGTTTTCCTGGCGCTTCCTGCAACAAAACTTTCCGGTCAGGCAAAGAGTTTCTCACCAATTTAATTGAAGATTGTGACAATCTTCGGGTTTCACATATAGGTTTTGGTAGGAAAGACGCAAAGGCTGATGAAAAAAGGGAGACTGTTCTATCCGAAAATAGGGTTACACTTTGTCTTTGAAGTATATTTCTGCTGGAGTTAAATAGTTTAGCCCTTCATGTGGCCTCGTGTAGTTGTAGTAGCGGATGAAGCTCCAGTGCTG
>JBEKCD010000009.1:0-95410 GCA_050015055.1 Bathyarchaeia archaeon
TAAATCGACCTTGCCAAACAAGGTCTCAAGAGTCTCGTATCTCTTCATTTATCACCCTAAATAGGAGGTACGAGACTCAACTTATTACAATTCATGAATTTCGGAACAAGCACGCGCGCGCTAGGGGAAGCGTAGGGAGGAAAACGGTTGAAAGTTGGAATCTTGAGTGGAGGCGGAGATGCTCCTGGAATCAACGCGGTTATTCGGGCAGTCGTTAGAAAGGGCATACAAAACTATGGATACGAAATCCTCGGCATAAGAGACGGCTGGGCCGGACTGCTTGAAGCCAGGTATCTGCCGCTGGACTTGAACTCTGCTTCGGGTCTTCTTCCACGAGGAGGCTCAATCCTGGGTACCTCTAGAACCAACCCTTTCAAGGCTGAAAAGGGACCTGAAAAGATGATGAAAAACGCTAAAAAAGCTGCAATTGAGGCGGTCATCGCGATCGGCGGGGACGACACACTGAGCGTTGCTGAAAAGATGGGCAAGCATGGACTCAAATGTGTGGGCGTGCCCAAAACTATCGATAATGACCTGGCTGGAACCGACTACACGTTCGGCTTCAACACGGCAGTCTCAATAGCCACAGAAGCCTTAGACAGACTTCACACGACTGCGGAAACGCATCACAGGGTCATAATCCTGGAAGTCATGGGCAGATACACCGGGTGGATAGCCCTAGAAGCGGGAATAGGCGGGGGAGCAGACGTCGTGCTGATTCCTGAAAAACCCTTCGACATAGGCGAAGTATGCGGCCTGATAAAACGAAGGCAGGCGAGAGGTAGAAACTTCAGCATAGTAGTGGTTGCGGAAGGAGCGAAACCGAAGGGCGGAGTTGAAATAGTCTACAGTGAAAGCTTGGACGAGTTTGGACACATCAGACTCGGAGGCATCGGCTACTACCTGGGAAAGGAGATTGAAAGATGCTTAAACGTTGAAACCCGTGTTGTCGTCTTGGGGCACCTTCAACGCGGCGGTAGCCCAACAGCCTATGACAGAGTGTTAGCCACAAGGTTCGGAATAGCAGCCGTAGACCTGGTTCATGAAGGGAGATTCGGACACATGGTTGCCATAAAAGGAAACAGAATCGTTTCCGTGCCGCTCAAAGAGGTTGTCGGCAAAAGGAAAACAGTCGACCTGGAGCTCTATAACATAGCAAGTGTTTTCTTCGGCTGAAACTTCATGCTATCCTGTCTTAGCTTGCGCGCGCTTGTACGGCATGGCTTAGGCTTGCTTTTTCGATTTGAAAATCGGAATTACAGCTAGTGACGAAAGAACTACACCAATACCAAAATAGACTCATTGAGGTGTTTCATAATGTTGTAAAGTCGTTGTGGTTGAAACTGTTGCAGTTTGAATGTTTTGATTAGCGGGGATGGCAAGATAGCGCGCGTGCTGCCCAAAAAGGTGCGGAACGGCCCAGCCCTAAACGGGGGCGGAACCTGTGGCGGGCCCGACGGGAATTGAACCCGCGACCTTCCCGAGACAACAGTCAAACTGTGTCTTTACGGATGTCTCTGTAGGCAGAGAGCTGCTTAAGAGTCTCGGCCCAGTTTTCTTGCTTCTGGTCCGCCGCTCTAGCCTGACTGAGCCACGGGCCCACGTATTATTGTCATCTGGATTCGCTTTTATAAGTTTAGCCTATCGATGAAAAGGAAACGGTTGTCTCTCAAGCTCCACTGCTATTTGTTAGTCGTAGCGTTTCAGGTGAATCATTCTTCTGTAGCTTTTCAAGTCTGCGGCCACTCGCTTCAGAAGATACAGTTCTTCCATTGTCTTCTGGAAGTCTGTGAATTCTTCATGGAACTCCTTTAGGGTTGCGTTGTTTTCTTTCATCGCTTTCATCTTGGGGAAAATTCGTGGACGAGATGGAGGGTTTTCATCGTTTGTCGGCTACCAACATGGCCATTTTCCGTTATTGAGGAGAAAGGAGAAGGCTTCGAAAAACGGAAAAAAGATGTTCTTGGCCAAATGTGGTTCACCTTCAACCTCTTGCCCCTTCATGTCGTCGTAAGACTTAAGATGTCTGTCGCTTATAAAAAGGTTACTGCATCACAATCAAGTACAAACGGTCTGGACAACGTTGGCTGAACGTTAGCCTATGGCCAGAACGCCTTCCAGTGCTTTTTTCTCCGGAACGCTCAACTGGTTGGAGAGCCATGATTTCAACAATAGGTTGTATTTTGGCAGTTCTCCACTATAGGTCATGATTTGATTGTCTTTCACCGCATCCACTTGGAAGGTTTTGTCATCTTCCCTGTACATGAAAGACAGTGTCTGAGCCTCTGCGGCCATTGCTTGGAAATCTTCCCATTGTTTGCATCGAATGATAACAGAGGGCCCATGCGCTTCTCTGACCTGCGCATCTTCACGCTTCTGAGCGGAGGGCATAGTCTGCGGTAATGATGTCGACGGCGTCTCATGTGGGGCTGAAAGGTAAGTTATGAGGTTTGTAATCTCGCTCTGGAGTGTGCTCAGTCGTTCCTCAACTCTTTCCACCTTGGCGTTCAATTCCCCAGTATCGCCCATCTTCTCAGTCACGCTTGCAAGCTCGTTTATTAGGCGATCGAGGTCCTTTTCGTGTTCCTTCAGGACACTCACTATGAAATCAAGTGCTTCCAATGCCTCGTCTTTTGATGGAATCTTCTTGGACATCACTGTCTCTCCATCTTCTTAGGCTATAAAATATCCTGCTTGATAAATAAACGTAGCGAATCCTCAAAACATATCCATGTGAAGAGCTATTCGTACTTATTGAGAATAATATTCAATGTATCACAAATTATCAAAACGTTTATGACTCAGGTTAGCGACTCGCGCGAGCTTCGGGACTGGCAATGGTTAACTCAAAGTGTAATGTCAAGAACAACAACAATCGTAGTCACGGATTAATGTTGGAAAGCAACGAGCTAGACCTTGAAAGGTCCGTTGCGCGCGCGCAGCTTGCATCCATCCTCAAGATTTCCAAGTTTGTTAGACCAGGCAAAATATCGACCTATGGTTCCTTCATCATTTTCTATGGGTCTTCCTTGCAATGCTCTATCGCGCGCGCAGGCGCTGTTCTTTGCGTGAAGCGTACGCACTTCTGGGCGCCTGTTTTATCGATTTCTTAGACTTGCAGAAGCGTCGTGAACGAAACTCTGAGAACAAAGAAACAGCCGACCAGCCAAATCGGGCGCGCTAATTCAAAACAGGGAAACAAGCTCGCCTCTTTGCTGAAACTTCTTTCGGAAGAAGTGTCCAGTGGACCGGGCGGGATTTGGACCCACGACCTCCGCATTGCGAATGCGGCGTTCATACCAGACTGAACTACCGGCCCGAGGATTTTCTCTCTGAAGAAAACATTCAGTAGCAGATAAAGAGCTTACGGTTTCGGTTTGAGGTTGAACGTAGTCAGATATTGAGGATGGAGAATGTTCCAGATTTGACACGTTGCGATCGTTGTTTCTCGCATAGTCCTCGCCGGGACAGTCATTCTGAAGCTCCTTTGACACAGGTTTAGCGTCCGTTCCGTGTGGAGGGTTCTTTTCGTTCCGCATCGATTGCAATGTAGACTTTCTTTTCGTCCAATTGTGACTCGTGCCATTCTGTTTCGGTTTCTTCGCGGTCTACGGGAAGATGAATGTTCTTTGTGCGGGTTAGGTCCTTCATCTCTTGCAGGTACGGTTGCAGAAGCTGGATGGTTTCTTGGTCGAGTTCGGCTATGCGAACGGCTTCCAGTACGTCGGTTGGCTTGTACCCGAGTTCTTTCCTCAGAGCTTGGACTCTTCGTGCCAAGTCGCGCATTACTCCTTCGCCCAACAGTTTCTGGTCGCGGTGAACATCCACGAAGACCTGCGCATCGTTCTCGGATGCTGATGCCCATCCTTCGTCTGTGACGTGGTGCGGGGCCCTTTCAGAATATTCGACGGCTTTGACGTTGGTGAGCTCAAGCAGAAGGTCTTCGACGTTTTTGAGGGCTTTCAGTTTTTTTTCGGGGGCCACTACGACCATTTTGCTGAGGGGCCATCTTCTCTTCAGTTTAGCACTCTGCCTCGCTGAGTATGCTAGTGAGACAATGTTGAACAGGGTTTGAAAGTCCTCTTCCACTGCTTTGTTGCGAAGTTCTCCATTAGGTTTGGGCCAGTTTTCAAGATTGACCGTTTCGGGAAGGGTTGAGTCGAGTTGTCTGTAAATGTTCTGATACAGAGCCTCGCTGAGGTAAGGCGTAACTGGGTTGAAGAGCAACGTTATGGTTTTGAGGGCATTCCACAGGGTCGAATAGACCGCGAGCCTTCTGCATAACGTGTCTGGGTCGTCTGTCCATAGTTCCTTCCGAACCATGGGGACGTAGAGTCTGCTCAGGTCTTCTATGACCGCATCTTCCAATGCGGCCAGGGCTACGTTGAATTCGCATGTTTCCAGCTTTGCCGTGTAGGTCTCTATTGTCTGTTGAAGCCTTGAAAGGAGCCATAGGTCGGGGCTTTTCAGCTGTTTTTCGCGCTTTGCCGATTCGAGCGTGTGTTTTTGAGGGTTGAACCCGTCGAATTCGGAGTTTTGAGCGAAGAATCTGCTGAGATGGTACAGCGTGGACAGCACTTGATACGGACGGCGACTCAGTTCTTGAGGATCAAAATCGTTCGGGTCTGTAGGTGGACACTTTCTCAGCACGTAGAACCTGAACACGTCTGCGGAGTATTTTCGCAGTGCATCATTTGCCTCTATCACGTTTCCGAGGCTCTTGCTCATTTTTCTGCCTCTAGCGTCCTGGGTTAAGCCTTGAAGCAGGAATGACTTGTAGGGCGGTTCTGCTTTTCCGGTCAGTATGACATATTCTAGGAGCAGGGTGTTTGCCCATCCTCTTGTCTGATCCATGGCCTCGGTGAGGTAGTCGACTGGCACGTACTTCTTGAATTCTTCATCTGTGAATCTGGCGTAGGGTGATGCTCCGCTGTTGTGCCAAGCGTCGAGCACGAAATCTTCTCTATGCATCACTCCTCCGCATTTTTCGCATTTCAGTGTGATGCGGTCTACCCATGGTTTGTGCAGTTCAAAGTCTGCCTGTGGCTTTTCTAGGGCTTTGGCGAGAAGCTCTTTTTTGCTTGCCACAAGTGTTTTTGTTCCGCACTCTTCGCATTTCCATATGGGTAATGGTGCTCCCCAGACTCGCTCTCTGGATATGCACCATGGTTTGCCTTCTTTTAAGAAGGATATGAAACGGTTCTTTGGGCTTTCGTAGAAGTAGTTCACTTTCTCGGCGGCTTCCAATACCTTTGAGTTTATTCTGTCGGTTCTCAGAAAGTACTCTTTTCTGGCCAACCACACAAGCTTGTGGTGGGATCGCCAGCATGTTGGATATTCATGTTTCAGGGTTTCAGCTGAGACGAGTAGGCCTCTCTTTCGCAGTTCCTCAACCACCATGGCGTCCGTGTCTCTTGCGAATTTGCCGTTGAAGACGCCCGCGCCTTTCGTGAACTTTACTTCGTCGTCGAAGGGTGCGAAGATTGGAACGCCCCGTTTCTGTGCAGCGAAGAAGTCTTCTTCGCCGTTCCCGGGCGATTGGTGCACGACTCCCGTTGCCGTGTTCACGTCCACGAAATCCTCAAGTATTACCCTGTGTACGAGTGGATGTTTTTTCTCAAGCTCTGCTTGTTCAGGAACTATGTCTTTGAACGGATAGTCGTATCTTGTTCCCTCAAGGTTTTTTCCCGTGACGGTTTCTGTTATTTCATATTTTTCTATTCCCAGCTCTTGCATGACTGGCTGAACGCGTGGCTGGGCAAGTATCCATTTTTCATCGTTGACTTTGACTTTCGCGTATTCTGCTTCAGGGTGCACGGCCAGCATCATGTCGGTGATGAGAGTGAAGGGCATGGTTGTCCAGACGAGAAAGTACTCGTCCCGTTTGCCGGCGAGTTTGAATTTGAAGTACAGGCTGGGGTCTTCGACGATCTTGTATGCTCCTTCATAGCCTACTTCTGCGCTGCTCAAGCTTGTTTGACAGCCCGGGCAGTAGGCGACCACGTAGTGTCCTTCTTCAAGCAGGCCTTGGTCCCATGCGCGCTTGAGGATTTGCCATTCTCTTTCAATATATTCGTCTTTGTAGGTCCAGTACGCCTTGTCGTGGTCCATGAAGATGCCGAGTCTGCCGTCAGCCGCTACCCATTCCTTGTAATATTTCATTATGGCTTTCTTGCATTCCTGTATGAAACGTTCCATTCCCACTTTTTCTAGAAGTTCCCGCTTGTTCTTTACTCCCAGCAGCTTCTCAACTTCCAGCTCCACGGGCAAGCCTTGACAGTCCCATCCAGCCCAGAAAGGTAGGTAATAGCCCTGCATCGTCTTCCATCGGTAACGAAGATCCTTCATGACGCGGCCTCTTGCATGACCCACGTGAGGTATGCCGTTGAGCGTAGGCGGCCCTTCCACGTAGCCCAAAACGCCGCTATTGTTCTTTTCTCTAAAAAGCGCCAGCTTCTGCTGCACGCGGTTTGTTTCCCAGAATTCACGTATTTCTTTCTCAAGCTCAAGCGGGCTGTAACTTGCAGTCAAGCCTTTTTCAGAAGTGGTTCCGAATTTGGCGGTCACCTTTCATCACATTGCACCCGCAAAACACAACAGAATAGCCCTAGCCACATATAACCTTTGCTTATCAGCTCTAAACATGAATGAAAGAGCACTTTTGCGTATCGCCCACAGAAAGCTGTGCATACTTGGTCCTTGCCCGTCTTCGTTAGGGCAAAGCGGGAAATCGCCCGCTGGTGATACGTTTTGCGGGTGTCCTACTGCGTTCCATTGTTCAATCCAGAGGTATTCTTCGTCCAGTGAGGTCACGTTTTGAGTTTCCGAATTCGGTTTTGACTTCTCGCAGTTGTTTTGAAGTGAACACTGGTCCGTCCGCGCAGACGCGGTACTTGCCAACCGTACAGCTTCCGCAGAGGCCTATGGCGCAGCGCATCAGCCGTTCAAGGCTTGCTTCCAAGTTTGTTCGATGTTCTTCTGCGAGTTCGAAGATCCTTCGGAGCATCTTTTCAGGCCCGCACGCGTAGATGATGTTGAACCTCTCTCTTGCCAAAATCTGTTCGACAGGTTCCGTGCACAAGCCTGTTACGCCACAGCTGCCATCCTCGGTCGAGGTTACAAGTCGCACTTGGCCTCTACTGAAAGATTGCTCAAGCTGATTCATGAAAAGTAGTTCACTCTGTGTTTTTGCGCCCATAACGAAGACTCCTCTTGTCATTCTGGGCAGCAGTCTGTTGGCCAGAAACAACAGGGGGGCGGTGCCTGTGCCCCCTGCAACCATGAGCACGCTTCCTTGGACCGTTGAAAAGCTGTTCCCGAAGGGTCCGCGCACTCCAAGGACGTTGCCCGCCTTCGCCTCATGTAACGCTCTTGTTGCCTGGCCCACTCTCTTGACCGCCACTGAAACTAGCCCGCCTTCGTCCACGCCAAGTATGCTCAATGGTATCTCGTCCACGCCGGGAATCCAAAGCATCAGGAATTGGCCGGGCTGGGCCTTGGCACAGTGAGTATCCCTGAAGCTGAAAGTCTTCACGGTCGGACTTTCGGTTTTTACGTTCAAGATTTGCGTTGTTCTCATTCGATTAGCTGCGATGTGATAAACCGACAATCTCCTCCACCTTCTTGAAGTGTTTGCTTTTAAGGTATCTTTCTATTCCCAGAGAGACCCTTCTGAAAACGTTCGATCCCTTGAGCGATATGGCAGTGCCTATTTGAACCGCCGAGGCCCCAGCGAGCAGAAACTCTACAGCGTCACGCCAGTCAACGATGCCTCCGCAACCCATTATCGGAACCTTGACCCGTTCATACGCGTCGTACACGCATCTGAGCGCCACAGGCTTGACGGCCGGCCCCGAAAGACCGCCAACCCTGTTGCCCAGAATCGGCATGGCGGTCTCAACATCTATCGCCATCGCCTTGATAGTGTTCATAATCGTCAAGCCATCGGCGCCAGCCTCAACTGCCGCTTCGGCAACGTATGCCATGCTCGTCACGTTAGGGGATAACTTGACAAAAACCGGCTTGGTGACAGCCGCCTTGACTTTCTTGACAACCTCGGCGAGAGTTTCTGGGCATTGTCCGATTTCTGAGCCTGTATCCTTGACGTGAGGGCACGACACGTTGAGTTCTACAGCATCGGCACCCGCTGCCGTGGCTTTCTCGGCAATGGTCGCATACTCTTCAGCCGAATAACCATAGATGCTGAATATCAAAGGAACATGGGGGATGGCGACTTTGATCCGATGAAACTCTCCAAGATATTCCTTGATGCCAGGGTTGGGCAGTCCCATGGCGTTGATTAGACCACAACTTGCCTGAACAACTGTTGGATTCGAGTAGCCTCCCCGCGGTTTCAGACCAACAGATTTCGTGACCACAGCCCCAGCACCGCCCTTCACAAGGTTTTCCAACGTTTCCGCTGAATAGCCCAAGACACCAGAAGCCAGAATTGTTGGGTTAGCAAGCTGCAGGCCTGCCAGATCAACCATCAGACTGCTTTCAATCATATTCACAATGGACACCTTTTCCGTGCGGCACATCTTGATTATCAGAACGTTATTTTCTGCAGATGAAGCATATATCTCCTTGCACTTCCACGAACTCCAAACCTAATCTTCCAAGAAAAATAGCCACGCACAGCGGAATTCTGCCCAACCGTCCGGGAATTGTGACAAAAAAAGGCGCGACGTCCCTCGCTGTCAAACGACAGCAAGGACGTTACGTTACTTGTTTCTTCGGTTCCACCGGTTTCTCCAGTTTCTTCATATAGGACCAAGCTGCAAGGATAATGCCAATCAGTCCGATGATGCCGGCCAAACCATAGAAGTATGTGCCTCCGCCTGAGCCATAGCCTACACCGAAGTCATAAGCACCAGAGTATCGCACCGCACCGAGTATTATGGCTATAATGATCAGCACTATACCCAAAGCAAGAATCCTCTTATCCAAATTCTTTTGCCGCCTCCTTTCCAACACTTTATAAATAGGAATGTAGCTCGGTGCTTAACCTATTTTAGCTTTTCCATCAAGATGCCTGCGAAAAATCCACTGACGATTGAAACGCGGGTTCAATGAACCCTGCACTCTCCTACGGTTCGAGAGTACTTCTTCGACCCCAGTTTATTCTTAGAACTGGGAGGACACTGTTTTTGGGAAAAGCCTCGGTTGCGATACCTTATTAAAGACAAAGCTGAGGTTAGTTGATGCTGAGGGACAATTTGTGAAGACGACGCTGATTGAGTGTTCCTTCGGCATACTTGCTTTCAACGAAGAAAACGAGCTTATCGAAAAAGTGCTGTTCCAGAAGAACCCTCAGATGGCGGCCAAAGCCCTTTTGGACATTGAAGCGGGCATGATGGTTGACGTTGTTCAAAACATCATGGTCACCCTCAGGAATAAAGGCTACGACGCCTTTGTGTTCGAGAACCCAAACCTTGCCAAAACTGTTGAAAAAAGATTCAACGTTGGTGTTCAGGTTGACGAGCGCTCGCCGGCCGGAGAACTGGTTCATTCAAAAACTGAAGAAATCGCGATAGAAACAGGCTTCGCCAAGGACGCCAAGGACTTCGGTTTGTGGATGCACGATTTCATGGTGGAAACCACCAAGCTGCGGGTTAAGGGCGCAGTGGAGAAAAGAGATTTGGTCGTCGCTCAGGCCATCCAGACTCTCGACGAGTTGGAAAAGACGATAAACATGCTCATGGCCCGCGTGAGAGAATGGTATGGGATACACTTTCCTGAACTCGATAGGCTATTGGAGAAGCATGAGACTTACGCTCGCTTGGTCGTGGAACTAGGCAGCAAAGAGAATTTCACGGTGGAAAGGCTTGAAAAAGAAGAAGTTCCGAAGGCGAAAGCTGAGGGAATTGCCAAAGTGGCTGAAAAATCTATGGGCGCAGATCTGACGGACGCGGATCTAGCCCAGATTCAAGCCCTCTGTAAGGACGTGACTCACCTATATCAGTTGAGGAAAGGCTTGGAGGGCTACATTGACTCAACCATGGAGGAGGTCGCCCCCAACACGAAGTACATGGTGGGTTCTCTTCTTGGAGCCCGTTTGATAGCTGTGGCTGGCGGTTTGACAAACCTTGCCAAGAGACCTGCAAGTACAATCCAGATACTGGGTGCCGAGAAAGCCCTGTTCCGTTCACTGAAAACCGGAACAAGGCCGCCAAAGCATGGGATGATCTTCCAGCACACGATGATACACGACGCGAAAAGATGGCAGAGAGGGAAAATTGCCAGGGCATTGGCGGGCAAGCTGGCTATAGCCACGAGAGTGGACGCGTTCGGAAGAAGGGAAATAGGGGTAGAACTGAAAGCCGGCCTCGACAAGCGAATCGACGAGATCCACCAGAAATACGATCAGCCTCCGCCCATGCCGGTTGTGAAACCTAGGAGTGGAAGGCCTAGAAAGGACAAGTGGGGAAAGCATAGGCGTGAACGTTAAGGTTAAGCCACATCCTCTTTTTCAAGCCGTATACCAAGTCATTCTTGAAGACGGCGCACAAAGACTCGCCACGAAGAACCTGTCCCCTGGAAGAAGCGTTTACGGAGAGAGGCTTGTCAAGTATGAACGCGTGGAGTACCGAGTTTGGGACGCGTTCAGAAGTAAACTCGCCGCCGCGATTCTGAAGGGTTTAGAAACGGTCCCAATAAAACCGGGGCACACAGTCCTCTATTTGGGGGCAGCTTCAGGCACAACGGCCAGCCACGTTTCAGACATCATAGGCGAAAAAGGCCACGTGTACTGCGTGGAGTTCGCCTCAAGATCTATGAGGGATTTAGTGGATAACGTGTGCAATTACAGGCTTAACATGTCGCCCATCCTCGAAGATGCACGTTTTCCAGAGAAATACGCGATGTTCCTCACCAGAAAGGTTGATGACATCTACTGCGACATAGCCCAGTCTGAACAGGCAAAGGTCTTGGCAGACAACGCTGACCGGTTCCTCAAGAATTCAGGATGGATAATGCTGGCTGTGAAATCCCAAAGCATAGATGTGACGAAGGAGCCAGCAGAGATTTACAAGCGCGAGGTCAAGGTGCTGGAAAAACGCGGTTTCCGCGCAGAACAGATCGTGCACCTGGAACCCTACGACAAGGCACACGCGATGATAGTGGCTCAACGCTGAAGACAACCTGAGAAGCTGGCAAGCCCATATCCACCGCTGTTATGAAAGAGATTATCTTCAAAACATTCTGGCAATCCTTGTTTTCATGTTTGGCCACATTCACGGTCTGTGCTTGTTGCATTTGATTCTGAAACGGCCGGGCAGCACAATATATGCACCCTGTGTTTAACCGTAGGAAATCTTCCACGTGATATTCATCATATAGTTTATATCCTTCACTGCGCTGGGTCTTTCGTGGCGGTTCTATGGCTTACTGGGGGAGAGAGAGCTTGACAGCCGCAGAATCCACACTCAGAGAAGCCGGGTTTGTTGTTTCTGAACCTTGTCGTTCGCGGCCGAGCTGCTTCGACCTTGCAGCCCGAAAAGGTGAATCCGTCGTTTTCATGAGAGTTCAACCCGACATCGGAAGCTTGTCAACAAGCGATTCAACAGAGTTGAAAGCGATATCCGAAAGCTTCTCAGCGCCTTGCCTGTTAATAGGCGAGGAAGCACGCGAAAAACCGCTGCAAGACGACACGGTCTACACGAGACATGACATTCTGGCCGTCACTCCGAGAACCTTCGAGAACGTCGTGGTTCACAACATACGTCCACTGATTCAAGCCAATCCAGGCGGCTACTACGTCGAGATCGACGGCGAGGCACTGAAGCAGAGAAGGCAAGAGCTTGGATTGTCAGCCGGCGAAGTGGCTGAAATGGTGAGCACGTCTCGAAGAACGATCTATGGATACGAGAGGGGCATGGCGAAAGCCTCAGTGGCGGCAGCTTATAACTTGATTTGGGCGCTGGGAATCCCCGTTGCAAAATCAGTGAACATTCTTGAGAAACCAGAGAATCAACGAAAATCATGCGTGCTGACGACAGCGAGGCTCATGCTCGCAAGGAACAGGATTCTCAACAAGCTTTTCGGAAGGTATGTCCACTATCATGTCACAGCCGTCAAGAGAGCACCATTCGATTTCGTAATAAGCGATCCCAGGAAGAGAATCAGGATAATCGGAGGCATCGCAAGTAGAAAAGAGCCGGAACTTGACGCAAGGGTGGAAGAAATACTGAGCGTTAGCAGAGTTACGAGAGCACGTCCAATACTCATAACTGAGGGGCAGCAGCAACTGGAAAAAGACATCCCGTGCATCAGCAGCGAAGACGTTTCTAAAATCAAAACCCCCGAAGATCTGATTGCAAGCGTCAGATAAGCCTTGTCTGCTCAGAGCCCTTCTGGTCTCGAACTCTCTTGGCCGGTTTCCACGATTTTCTAACAAAGTCCGGATACTGCTCCAGTTTTTCGCAGCACTCTTTCAGAAAGCTCATAGTTCTTGGATCCGAGGGGTACCCAGATCCAAAATCTCCCAAAGTCTTCGCCAGTTCCGCAATCTCCTTGTCTCTTTCCACCTTTGCAATTATCGAAGCCGCCGATACGGCAACGTAGTTTCTGTCAGCCTTGTGCTCCGAAACGATGTCAACCTTGAAAGACATACACTCCAAAATGTGCTGCTTAAACCGCTCTTCCAAAACATCAGACGCGTCAACATAAACCATGTCCGGCCTGAGCACCTCTATGACCTTGGCCATCGTCTGCGCCTCCAGATAATTCAGCTTGTGAAGTTTCCTGCCACTGTTAACCACGACATCGATTTCTCGTGGCGAAAGCTTCACCACATCGAATTTAACAACAATCCTTCTGATTTCAACAGCAAGAACCTCACGCCTATGCGGCGACAGCAACTTCGAATCCTTGACTCCCAATCCCTTGAGCTTCGGCAAATCCTCTTCTTTGACCAGAACCCCGGCGATAACCAACGGCCCTATGACGGCGCCGCGCCCCGCGTCGTCCACACCGGCAACTAACATCCCAACCCTTCTCTTCTTTCAATGGCCTATCGGAACTTCAAAGTTATAATGCTTTATTCTCCAGCAGTCCCAGAGAAGAACTCAACGGTCTCTTTAAGCACTAGTACGAGCAAGTTCTCCCTGTTTTCCACGGTGACCAGATGTACTTCAGCGTCGTCCCTTCCTCTTACCCTGTCTATCAATGTATCCGCTGCCTTCCAGTGGACGATGCCTACTAGCAGCTTCAGACTTTCAGCAGCCTCTAGGACAGCCTCCCTAAACTTCCTTGAATGAAGCTCCATCGGCCCGATTTCATCTATTACGATCACATCAGACCCCGTGACCGCACTCGTTATCGCTTCCACGCCGATGGCTTCAGGATCTCCAACGTTCACCCGGTACTTCCCAACTTGTGGACCCTCCTTCTGAGCCACGTGCGCAAGCCAACCCTTTCTCCCCGTTTTCAGGTTCAGGATTTCGAACCCCACCCGATCACGTCCCACCCGAACCTCTCGACTCACCATGCCGCCCACATCGTAGCCCTTAGCTTTCAAAGATTCAACGATTCTCAGCATAAGCGATGTCTTCCCCACCCCTGGACTGCCAGTTAACAGCAATACCCTCTTCCTCAACCGCCCGCTCTCCAACCAGAAGTCTAATATTGGCCTAACGCGCGCGCGACTAGGCTTCAAGCGATACTTCTATTACAGAGGTTGAATAAGTTCGGTCTAGTTGAAGGATTCAAGGGAACTCAAAGTCATTTTGGAAAATCAACCATTGAGTTTGTAGAATAAGAAGGTGAGAAAAGATGAGTGAGAGAAGATACAACAGAAGTAAAAACTACAGATGCCCATCATGTAGTTTAGAATTCAAGAGTGAGGGAGTACCTGGACACTGCCCACGATGTCACTCTGTAATTGAGATTAAAGAAAATAATAGGAGATCCCATCGCACGCGCTATTAGTGGTACTGAAAAAGCATTAAGCTCAAGCGCGCGCTGGCACCCACATGGTTCAACCACAAATATGATAAGTGAATTTACCACATAGCGCGCGCGTCATGCGGGTGAGCTCTGTGCTTTGCTGGTTCGGGTGGACATTATGGGGTAAGTAGACCATTTGTGGCAGTGTGGGCATCTTGGGTATCTTTTGCTTCCAAGCCGCAGGGAGGTGAAGGATCCTCCTGGAACCCAGTTGTAGTTAAACATTTTTCCGCATTTGGGGCATGTTAGTTTTGAGGTGTAGTGGGGTCCGAATCGGGGGAACAGGATGTATAGCACGATTGCGATGACGATGACGACGACGGGAATTGCAATGATGAATAAGTCTATCATGTTGGATCAGTCTGGAACACTGCCTCAATTTGTCATATTACTTAGAGAGTTTCTTTTCAATGCTAAAGGTTTTGTGTCCCGAAGAATGGGATTGCAGGATAAGCGCGCGCTTGCCGAAGAAGTGCACGAATGTTGGAAGCTGGTTTTAGCTTGCCTGTGCGTAATAACGGAACAGCAGCGTTCCAATGAGGGGTACTAGGAATGATGGAAGAACATAGTATAAGATTGACTTCGATAGAAGGGCCAGCGGAGCGATTAACGAAGTGATGGATAAGGCTGCCCCTGAAATGACGCATAGGATTCCAATTATCAACGTTGCAGTTGAGTTTCTATTAGACAACATGGAGCCCGCACCGAGGAATCCGAACAGCAGCCCAAGAAAAGTAAAGACTGCGAACAGCTCGTCGTAGATGAACCAGCTTTGCGCAACGAATTGCGGATACCAACTGTAAATCCCTTGCAAAGCCTGAACCGATACTACAAACATGATTAGACACCATACTGAACTAATAATCATCAACACTGCCGACAAGAACAAGAAATTGGTCCTAGAAAACGAATTGCCGTCCAGCGCGCGCGCCGTGGTCATAGGGGTTTTTTCATCGGTTGTTCGTGCGGTGTTTGTCGAGGCAGGAAACATGCGATAAAGTCTGGCAAATATGAAAATAAGTTTTGCGCAATGGTTTTATTCGATATGTTCCATAGTTTCACATAAGAGAATCTATGCAGCACAGAACCGTTGTTCTTGTATCAGTTTTAATCGCGCTTTTTTTAGCAGAGGCAGTACCTTTTTCACTATCCGAAAGTTACAGTGCGCCAACGTTCGTTGCTACAGATAGACATCACGTTGTGCAGCTCAATTCAAACATGCCGTACGTAGCAGGGTTTCACGTTGATGCTGATGATTTGAGCGAATACGAAACAGTTAATGCCACTGCTGTCACAGTGAGTTTCGGCTCAACCACACTTGGATATTTTCCAGCTGACAGTTGGTTAGGGTGCGGCATGTTTGTTCAGGCGCAGGACCACTTTTTCCACAATGTGGATTACGGTTTTTACATGATGCTCGTCGTCGACTCTTCAGGATCATTGTTTATTGACGTAGGGCTTCACCAAACCGAAGAGGCATCGAGTCCGATTCAGGCTGCAAATTCAAGCTTGGTCTACTCCTACACGTGGCTCGTCAACAATGTCGACAGGTCAACCAAAGTAGAACTGTACCAGACGTGGATAAACAGCGACTCAGTCCGCTATTCAGTTTTAGTTTCAGGGCTCAGCCAGATACTGGCGGATATCAATGTTCGAGCCATGCCCAACTGTAATAATATTATTCCGCAATTCTATGTAGGAAACGTCGTTGTAGGCGAGTTTCCGTTCAGCCGTTGCGTTAACTATTTTCAGTTCGGCATAGTAAGCAACAAGATAATTGACAACTCACACTGGCAAGCACAAATCGAGAACCCCATGATGCTAAGGACCAAAGGCTGGGCTCTGGTTGACAAAGCTTGGCTGCTTGAAGGAGACCATTCTTTCATAGATCAAGATTTGATGTGGGGCGGAGAAGCCTATCCCGGCATAAGCATAACGCCAAAAGTTGAACAGTCTCAAAACATCTTTCAACTCAGCTTCGAATACACGGGAAAGCAATATTCTGGTTCCCGGACCTTATGGAACGTTCAGTCAGTCAACACAGCCTTATCCTTCGGAACAGAAAACCAAGATTTGACTTTAACATCCCGACGACTACTGCCAATAATTGTGGCCCTGTTCGCAGGGATTATCATAGTTCCATTTGTTTTGGTAAGGCGGAAAATTCGCGGACATCGCGTTAAAGCGCGCGCTAGAGGACATTCTTGAAGATAGGTTTTTGTGTGCTCGCAAGAACCACATGATTTATCCAGTGTACCAAATGAAGAAATCTTTGCGTGCAGTGTTCAGTTAATTACGGCAGGTTTGTCAAGCTAAATCATCACGCGTGCCAAAGACATTAAAAATCAAGAGCTGTATTACGTTAAAGCAATGGACTACGTGAGTATAGTACTTGATTTTGCCAATATTGTCAATTTGATTGCCGTCCTTCTTCTAATGAGGGCTGTTATAAAAGATAGGAATGTTCTGAAGGGGTTCAGCATCAGTGGGACCTTTTTGACATTCGTTGCGATTTCTTGTTTCGAGACGGCTTGCTTTCTTATGGGGAACCTGATAAGTGTAGCACTGGGACTCGTCAGTATTGCTTTTTGGCTTGTCGCGTTTGCATTTACCTTTCGAAAATTCTTGCGCGAACGCCAAATAACCTAACCACGATGACGCCCACACCAGCAAATCAAAGGAATAAAACAAGAAGGGTTGCCAGTGGCTGATTGCTGCTTGACAAGACTCTGTGATATGTGCGGCACCCGTATTCAGGGAGCAAACTATCATTGTCCAAAATGCGATATTGGCATCTGTTTTGGTTGCGGACTGAAAATGATGAGTAAAGGGAATTATCCGCTTAGATGTCCAATGTGCAGCGCGAAACTAGCGCGCGCTGACTAAATGGATATGCCTAGGCTGATTGTCCATACCAGGCGAACGTATACAAAAGCATCAATAAAACGCACTGGAAAAGGTATCCAAGAGCGCGCGCTAGAGTTTCTGTCACTATCCGAGATTCATAACATTTTTACATCATTTTCTCTTGTTATCCAAGAGGGAATTTGAAGATGGTTAATCGACAACTCACGCTTAATTGTCCAGAATGTGGGAAACCATTGAAAAAGAAGAAGGGCGATGCTAGGTACAGCTGCGAAAACAGCGCTTGTTCCGTTATAGAGGTTCGTCATCCTGACAAACCATTTATGGAGATACAATACGAGGCATGTTTTCACTCAGTTTCTCACCAAAACGACAAGATGCCTTAGTCGCAGAGCGCGCGCTTTGGGGTTTGGGTTTAGGGGGTAAAGTTCTATTCCTAAATGTCATGGTGTTGATACTGAGGTGGAGTAATGGGTGGAAAAGGCAGAGATAAACGTAAAAGAAGAGAGAAACGTAGGGAAAGACGAGCAATAAGCAGATGATAAACAATAGTTGTTAGAAGGTAAAGTTTCATCCCAAACCCAAACTAGGAATAATGCGCGCGCCAAGACAGTTGGAGCCGACGCTGCGCTGATTTTCTATCAAAAAGGTTGATATAGTGAAATGGCTTTAGTCAAAGCTTATGTCAACCAAGAAAAACGAGAAATACCCGTAAGGTGTGAAGAGATGTCTTATATTAAGATAAGTTCTAGGTTAAGTTTATTGGCCTAAAAGGGTTTTTCATACCCTTGACCAGGAAACAATCGAATCATGCACAACGAGGATTTGACGTCGGATTTTCCAACAGAAACAATCAAAGAAGGCAACGTAAAGGCCCTTGTCCCGAAACTTGAAGCGTTTGTAAAGCTACCCTCCGACTACGCGCCTTCAAAAGCCCCCGTTTTCTACAACCCGGTCATGGAATTGAACCGTGACCTAGCGGTTCTGGCTCTGCAGACATATCAAAGGACAGTCAACCATGAAATCGCCGTGTCTGAACCCCTCACCGGCTGCGGGCTTAGAGGCATTCGTTTCGCAGCCGAAGTGGAAGGCGTCAAGAGGGTGGTGATGAACGACATAAGCGAAAAAGCTGTTCGTCTCGCCAGCTTCAACGTGCAATCAAACGGGCTGGCTAGAAAGGCAACTGTGAAGCATGAGGAAGCAAATCTTCTTTTGAGCCGCTACAGCGCACCGTACAGGCGATTCGACGCGATAGACATTGATCCTTTCGGTTCCCCAGTGCGCTTCCTTGATTCCGCCGTCCGAGCTTTGCGGGACGGAGGTTTCATAGCCATGACAGCAACAGACATGGCGCCATTGTGCGGAGTGCATCCACGGGCATGCATGAGGAAGTACGGTGGGAAACCCTTGAGAACGGAATACTGCCACGAACTGGCCGTGAGACTCTTGGCCGGTTGCTTGGCCACGACGGCAGCAAAGCAGGACATCAGCGTAAACGTGGTCTTCAGCCATCGAGCAGAGCACTATGTCAGGATCTGTGCGACGATAGAATACGGCGCCAAAAACGCTGATGAAAGCCTCAAAAACATGGGATACGTGTTACATTGCTTCAAGTGTTTCCACAGAGAAAAAGCGAGCATGTTTGCGGTTCAACGTTCAGACAGATGCAGCGAATGCGGCTCGAAACTCAACATCGCCGGGCCACTGTGGCTTGGCAGACTGTTTGATTCGCGATTCGTTGAACTCATGGAAAACGAAGCCAACCAGCGAAAACTTGGGCTTGGGAAGAGAATACAGAGAATGCTTGCCATGATCAAGACTGAAGTCGAGGCACCAATTACTTATTACGTAGTGGACAAGTTGTGCGACTCCTTGAACCTTCCTGTCCCACCAGTCAAAAAGGTGATTGAAGCCTTGACCCGAGAAGGCTTTCAAGCATCTCCAACGCACTTCAGTTCACGCGGGGTAAGGTCAAATGCGCCTGCTTCCAAATTAAGAGAAATCCTGCCCAGCCTGGTAAAACAGAGCATCAAGCAGAGTCGAGTTTGATCTTGACTTGACACATCTATTTTCAGCGCGCACGCTGCTAATTCAAGTATTTGAAACACCTTTTGCATCATAGCCCAGCAAAGTCGCTCGCCTTTTTCACTTGTAATGTCAGATGTAATGTGGATTGTAACAAACCATGAAGAAAACAGGCCTGAAACGCCGTTCAGAGCTGATAAGTTCGGTTTATTTGTAATGTCAGATGTAATTTTCATTGTAATAGTCAGGGACTGTAGGTAGTGTTGCCCGTGGTACAAAGCCAGAATGGCGGGTTCTGGCAGGCTCAGTTCGCCGTTGCCGTCTATGTCGTGCGCGCGCTGACGCAGCAGAAAGCTTGCACCTTGCCGCTATCTGATTCATTGCCAAAGGTTAAATAGAAAAATGCTCATGTACGGTTCTAGAGGATTTAGGGAAAGGCAAGTTTTTCCTTTCTCCGTTGCCTTTTCCCTCTATCCTTCTCTAGCGCGCGTGGAAGTCGATAGTGCGTGCGTTTATTCCATAATCTCGATGTCTTCAAGCTGTCCAAGATCCATAGCCTGAGCCGTCTTCACGATGCCGAAATCTATCTTCCTCGATGGCAGCAAAATCATCGCTTCTATCGAGTCTAGTCCTAATTCCCTAGTCCGGAGTGACCTTGCATGCCCGTCTAGGATGTAGCATTTTTCTTGGTAGCGAATGCAGACTATTGGTACTAATACCGTCTTTATCGCCTGAATCTGCTTCTTTTCAACATGGGACTGTGTTGGCACCAGATCCTTAAGGTTAATCTTCTCTTTGCTGAGGTAGAATGGCACGTTATAGATAGCTTCATAATGCTCTACAATAGACAGGATACGCTGCCAAGCCTTCAGAATAGGGTCTTCTATAGGGCTTATGTCTTTGATTCGAAGGTCTTCAAGTGGGTGCCTTGAAATTTCCCTGTAACTCGTGCCTTCAGGAAACCTCAACACGTACGCCTTCATGGTTCTATGCATGAGTTTTTTCAGTATGAATGCACGATGATGACCATCCAAGACAAAATAGTCCCTGCCATTGTTCACAACTGTTATGGGTACGTCGTAATTCTCTTCAACAGTCTTCTTGAAGACCAAAGCAAGCTTGTCGTTCTCTAGGAAGTCCTCTGTCGGATATACTCGTTCAAGAGGAATCTCCTCGAGATCGACGCGTAGCTTGACTTGATAGATGATTTCTAGGCTCTTGACTATGCCGTTGACTCTTCTCGAAAGATCTTTCCAGTTTGCCAGTTCTATATCCCGCATTAATCCTACACGTCTTCAAGCAGTCGCATCCTCTTATGTCTCTTGAACCTCTAATACTTTGTTCGCGCGCTAGATTATGCATAACGTCAACTGCGAGCATTCCTGAATCCATGATTTCTTCCTTCTCACGTTGATCCAGAGCAATGATGGACTGCAACCATATCTTGACCTTTTCGTCTGAAAAACGGCCAAGTGAAGAAGATCATGCGAAAGAAACTACCATCCTAATCGGTAATTCATATTCCATCTTCATAAGCCAATTAAATAGTCTGCGTGTTATTGACTCAAATGGAGGAAGGTTGTTGAGGCAGAATATTTCGCCTAAACACAGAAAAGCACTTGCAAGCAAGATTGGCAAAGCCCTTAAGGAAGACATCATAATCCTCTCAAAGGAGATGCAGGAAATTCTCGTAGACGATTTGGTCACAGCTTTCTTCAGCAGACTGGATGTCCTAGCCCACGTGAAGGACGGCCATGCTAGGCGTGGCCTGACGATACAATGTTCAAACGAAACTCTTGAAATGGTTCACGGTCATCCGAGACAAAGTTAAGTCTTTAGAAGAGAAGATCGTTCTCCTTTGCTGGACGTCATTGCAATAAACATGTTGCGGTCAAGTGCGTGTCTCTGAAGGATTAGGCGTTTCGACGAATATTGATAGCCACATTCGCACTTGAATCCTGAGAACTCGTTCGAACGTGAGTCTAAAATAGGCTCGACTCTTGAGAGCGGCACACTGCATCTTGCTTGCTGTTTATGTATTTTCCACAGTATGACAAGTTCGTCCAGGGTCAAAGGCTGAGATCTCTTAGCGCGGGTTACAAACCAGAAGCTGTACCCGCCAAAAACGAACCAGAAAATCCACATCAGCACGTCTAACATTTGCCTAGTTCACCGCCGTGGTACGTTGAAACTAACCAAACCGCGATATTTAACACATGTGAAGCAAGAAAACAGATGACCAATATCTAAACTACATAATCTGAGCACTCCATCTTCTAACAACGACTGCTTTGAACAATACAACACGTTTGGCTGTCTATCAAGCCGACGGTCCTTTGACATCCTAGACGTTCAGAGAATGCAACACGTATCTACTCAAGCTCATTAGAGTAGTGCCAGGGGACACTGAAGGGACAATTATACCAAGAAGAGCGCCAACCACCAGGCCGAATATCACAAACACTATTACAGCCAAAATGGCTATTGCAAGCCCTCCTAGCCATCCTGTCTTGAACGTATGTTTGTATACCCATATCCAAGCTAGGAACGCTAGGATATAGCCCAAGGTGCTCGCTGCTCCACCAAGGACTCCTTCAAAAAAGAAGCCCACCCCAGTCAACACTATGAAATAGACTATCGGCCCCAGCACCGTTGCAGCCATGGCCTCCCCCAACGTGGACCTTCCGCCAGTCACGATCTTTCCAGCAAGATACACGGGAATTGACACGATTATCCACAGTATAACAAGCCCTATTATGATCGCAATCAGGCTAAGCAGAGTGATTCCATTTGGAAATATACTTGCCGAAAGCCACATCATTTCACTCTATTAATACCGCTTTCATTTTATAACTTTTGTTCACAAAACATTCCGTTCAAGGTGCGAGCTTGCCTGTTGATTCGCATCTTCAGAAGACCCAAATCTCGTCAAACAGGAAAATTGGGTGCGGGATGAAACCTGCGCGAACCGTCGGCAGCACATGAAACCGTTCGAGAAGCAGAAGCGAACTTAGAAACCCTGAAAAAACAGTAGTTTCTGCCGAAAACGCAGTACATAAGCATGAATGGCAGTTGTGGCGACATCTCCCGCGCAATCCCTCCTTTTTCTTTATCGTTTATGTTCATGGAGATGATTTGAATGAGTGAAAACATAGTTGAACCTTTGGTTAAGAAGCCTCCTCGCACAGCATATTCCAGAGATAGACTAGACGAGCTTGAGATTAGAGCGCGATTGCTTGCGCTTGAAATTTTGGAAAGAGAGGTAGAGAAACGTGGCTGAAGGAATGAACCCGTTGTGTCCACGTTGCTGGGCGTGGACGAAGAGTTACCGAGGTAGCTCAGCCTCGTTTTGAATGGTGATTTCTCCCGCACAATTCCCTCTTTTTTTTGGGGTAGCTTAGTAAATCTTAACAGAGAGCTTATAGCCCATGTGAATAATTGATAGTTCTGGACAGAAAGATACGGGAATCGGATCCTCTTGAACTTTGAGAATGTCATATTTCCCGATTCAGTGGGTTTCCGCTGCAGAAAATGTGGTCTTTGCTGCCGAGAACAACCAGCCGACCTTAACGAAAAAGAACAGCAACAAATAGAAGCAAAAGGATTTACGGGTTTTTCCGTAAATAGAGCCGCCGATGGACTAGAAGGCTTATTTATCCGCAGGAAAAAGGACGGAAGTTGTTTCTTCCTAACAAAAGATAATGAATGCCGAATTTACGATATTAGACCAGCAGGTTGCAGGATACAACCTTTCACTATTACAGATTGGGATTACAAAAGGAACACGATAGAACTTGCCTTGCCTGCAGGATGTAGATGCAAAGGTATCCTCGTCCAAGGAGGAACGTTGCCAATCGAAGAGATGGGACGAGCTGCACAAAATCTAGTGCAAAGCATTCTAGAAATAACAGCAAAATTCTTAAGACTTCCCATTACAAACAAAAGAGTTGCAGCCAAAATGAGGATGCTAATAAAAGAAATGAACCAATTTACGCAATCATAAACAGAATAATCATGTTGGACCGAGGTTTTGCCTGATTTTCTGTAATAGTATATGAGGAAGGGCAGAAGCAGAGCTCTTTTATAGTTGCGTTATATCGGTATTTTCAGGCAAATGTTCCAAATTTGAAGAACCTAAAGGGCTATTGTCTGGTTCTTGTCTAACCTGATCCGCGCGCGCTACGGACTGCACAACCTTTAATTCACCTTGTACGCAATGCAATTATGATAGAAAGGATGGAGGGAGAGGACAAGGAAGAAAGGAATGAACAAAACCATGCCCTTTCCCTCAACCTTTCACAATATTCTTTGCGGTTGCCATTTAAAGCATTTCTGGACTCATAATTCTAGCGTGGGCGCGCGCGCTATATAAGCGTCCGCTACACTATAAAAAGCGGTGTTTAATGCCGAAGACTAAAGCCATAATACACATTCAAAACGTTGTTGCTTCTGCCACCCTAAATCAGAAAGTTGACTTAAACGCCATCGTGAAGAGTTTTCCAGGGGTTGAGTATCGTCCAGAACAGTTTCCTGGACTGGTGTTTAGGATTAAGAGACCGAAGACAGCCACGCTGATTTTCACCACTGGAAAAATGGTCTGTACAGGCGCCAAATCAGAGCAGGAAGCGCGCAGAGCTGTTATGACGGTTGTTAAAGAACTGAAAAAGGGTGGGATAATAATCATCAGCAAGCCGGAGTTAAAGATTCAGAACATTGTTGCCTCCGCAAGCTTGGGCGGAAGGATAGACCTGGAACAGGCAGTAAGCTCGCTTGTAAAAACCATGTATGAACCGGAGCAGTTTCCAGGATTGATCTACAGGATGGACGAGCCTAAGGTGGTGATACTGATATTCGCAAGCGGGAACCTTGTTTGCACCGGAGCGAAGAAAGAACAGGACGTTTACGACGCAGTGCATAAGCTTCACGGAAGCTTGGAGGAACTGAACCTCATGTTCTACGAATAAACCTTTATAGTTAATCTCCTTTCGCCTTCGTTTGCACATTCCTCATCGCGCGCGCTAGGTTTCTTCTTAGGGATGGTTTGTTCTTAGGGATATAACCACAAACTGTCTTCGTGCCGATGAAAAAGAATCGATCGATCGTCACGCTTTTCCAAATCCTTAGCGCGTTAAGAGAGGCTTTATCAGTTGGCAGCTTCATTCGTCACAGGGACCTGGAAAAGTGGTTGAGTCAGAAGCCTACTTAATGAGACAAAAAATTGCCTATTTCTCAATGGAGATTGGGTTGTCGAATAGCATTCACACCTACAACGGAGGTTTAGGGATTCTTGCAGGGGACACGATCAGATCAAGTGCAGATCTGAAAATTCCTCTGGTAGGAATTACGTTGGTTAGCCGGAAAGGACATTTCAGGCAAGAGATAACCCGCGATGGAAAACAAATAGAGCATCCCGACCCGTGGGAACCCTCAGAACATATGCAGCTGCTTTCCACGGAGGTGAAAGTGCAAATTCAGAAGAGAGACGTAGCCGTCAAGCCCTGGCTTTACACGGTGAAGAGCCAAAAAGGCGGTGTTGTTTCCGTCTACTTTCTCGACACTGATCTAGAAGGGAACAATCCTGAGGATAGGGAGATTACTTCCTTTTTGTACGGCGGGGATGAAAGATACCGCCTCAAGCAAGAGATTGTTCTTGGAATCGGTGGCGTGAGAATACTGGACGCCTTAGGTTTAGAAGTTCGCAAGTACCACATGAACGAGGGCCATTCCAGTCTCCTCGCTCTTGAGTTGCTGCAGAAAAATGGAATGAACATCGAGAAAGTTAGAAACCTATGCGTTTTCACCACACATACCTCTGTCGAGGCAGGACATGACACGTTCTCCTACGATCTGGTTCGAGAAGTGCTAGGAGACCCCGTATCCCTCGATGTCCTAAGAAAACTCGGCGGGCAAGAAAGATTAAATATGACGCTGTTCGCCCTCAATCTAAGTAATTATTATAATGGTGTAGCCAAGAGACACCGAGACTCATCAAAAGCGATGTTTCCCGGATACGAAATTCGCGCCATCACAAATGGAGTCCATTCGTACACTTGGACCTGCGAAAGCTTCAGGAACCTTTATGACAAACATTTTCCAGGATGGGCAAATGAACCTGATTTGCTTGTGAGAGCAGACGAGATTCTTGATGAAGATGTTTGGCGAGCCCATGGGGAAGGAAAGAAACTGTTGATTGACTACGTCAACAATGTAACAAATGCAGGCATGGATTACCACACCTTGACGCTGGGATTTGCGCGAAGAGCAACCGGCTATAAAAGGACGGACTTATTGTTTTCAGACCTAGAAAAACTGAAAAGGGCAAATAGAAAAGGCAGAATCCAGTTAATCTTTGCTGGAAAATCCAATCCAAAGGATGATTCTGGCAGGAAACTGATCGAACAGATATTTGGCTACATGCAGAAGCTGAAAGAAGAGATAAAGATTGTTTATCTAGCTAACTATGACATGGACCTCGCGGCCAAATTAGTCTCAGGGGTTGATGTCTGGCTAAATACGCCTCTGCGGCCTTTAGAGGCTTCGGGAACGAGCGGAATGAAGGCTGCCCACAACGGGGTCATAAACTTCAGCGTTTTAGACGGCTGGTGGATTGAAGGTTGGATCGAGGGCGTTACAGGTTGGGCAATAGGACCAGAACCGAACGAAAATGTTTCGGCGGAAGAAGGCCGCAGAAGAGAACTAGATGATCTTTACAACAAGCTAGAGTACATCGTTGTCCCAATGTTCTACAGCAGGAGAACCGACTGGATAAAAATGATGAAGAACTCAATCGGGAAAATCGCTTACCACTTTAACAGCCATAGAATGATGCAAAGATACGCAACAGAGGCCTACCTATAATTCTAATTGCTAAATCAAAAATCCTCAGCAAACAATCGCGCTATTCATATCCCAAAAACGATCGATTGCCTTCGGAATCAGTCTTCCCACTCAAACGTCTTATCTAGCCCTCGCTAGTGGAATAAAGAACATGAATATCACTTGTACTTGAAGCGAAAAGAAAGCCGAAAAAGAGTCTCGCGTACGCGAAACAGTCCTTTTCCTCAGAAAACTACGTGTTGGTGGGGGTGAAGACAAATTCGCAGCGTGGAGTTTATGTTGAAAGGCCAATCGTAATTCATGGCTTGTCCGTGTGTTCCTTGTATTTGGCAACCCATGCTCGTATGGATTCTTCGACAGCTTTTGATAGGTCGCGTTTTTTGCCGCCGAATCTTTCGATGGTTTTGAATCTGAGCCTCTTTTCAAGCTCATCTGGAGGCTCCACGCAAATTCGCCCTTCGTTTACAAACCTTTTTGTATTTGTTTCAATTTAAGTGCACGATTCGCACGTGTCAGATTTTCTTCCAATAAGCAAACTGCCATATGCCAAGTATAGTTCTCATTTCCGTTATCATTGTACATCCATCCTTTTTGCTTATCCTTATAATATAATATGCACATACACGCCGATAAGTGTATCTGTTTAATCGCATAAGCGATTTAAATTGGTCATCTGGAGACCCCAACACACCGGGGCAAAACCAGCAGCCACTCACAGTTAACGTCTCAAGAAATAACCAAAACCGTAGCGCACCCGAAAAACAAATAATGCCTCTCTGCTCTTCCTCATAATATATTACAGAATATCAAATGCAACATCGCCTCCTTGCGTCTTGCCCACATAAATCAAGATATGCGGAATGCTACTCCAAACAAAAGTTTACCTATATTGGTCAAATAGCGCGCGGTCTTCGTCGTAGTACTTCAGGAAGGAATAAAACTTAGCGCGCGCGCTTTTTTCGTGAGTAGGCAAACTTTTAATTCAATCATATGAAGATAACTTGTGGAGAAAGGGAGTCTGATTGACACGGCGGATTGTTTCCAGCACGATGCTAGTTTTGCTCATAACAAGCATGTTGGCATTTGCGTCTAGAATTCAACTTGCAAAAGCAGAAGGAACGATCTACATTCGAGCTGACGGTTCAATAGACCCTGTAACTGCACCGATACGACGTGACCGAGACGTCTACGATTTAACTGGCGACATCGCAAGCGACGCTGATGGAATCATGATTGAAAGAGACAACATGATTCTGGACGGGGCAGATCACACAGTGGAAGGCACGTATGCTTCAAATTCGAAGGGAGCAAGCTTGGTGGGAAGAAACAACGTAACCATCAAAAATACGCACATTCAAGCATTTGAATATGGCGTCTTGGTCGATTCCTGTTCAAACAGCAGCATAAGCGGAAACAGCATGCAATCAAACGAATTTTGGGGCATTGATCTTTCTCACTCAAACAACACCAAAATAGGCGGAAACAGCATAACATACAACCTGCATGGCATCAATCTTCATTCCTCTTTAGGCAACAGTGTAATCGAAAACAAAATAGCAAACAACCATGACGGCATCGGACTCGACGATTCTTCAAACAACAGCGTGATTGGGAACAACATAGCAACAAACGACGATATTGGCATTTTGCTCGGTTTTTCTTCAGACAACAGGATAAGCGAAAACATCGTAGCAAACAACGGACTTGGCATCTACCTATATTATTCTTCAAACAACACCATATACCATAACAATTTCGCCAGCAACATGCAGCAAGTTGATGGCCTTAGTTCAACAAACGTTTGGGATAATGGTTACCCTAGTGGCGGGAACTATTGGAGTGACTACGAAGGCAATGACAGATTCAGTGGTCCTTACCAGAATGAGACAGGCAACGATGGAATTTACGACGTGCCATACTCCATTCGTTCCGTCGAAAAAGACAATTATCCTCTAGCTACTGAATTTTCAAAAGTCGTCGGAGACCTCAACGGCGACTCCAAGGTATCGCTAGCAGACCTAGTACTCCTCGCACAAGCCTACGGCTCAAAACCAAGAGACTCAAACTGGAACGCAAACGCGGACATAGAGGGCAACAACATCGTAGGGTTGTCAGATTTGGTAATACTAGCACAGCACTACGGACAACACTCTCCATGAGCACTTTTTTCTTTTCTGAAACAGCAAATGGTAGCTTATTGCGAACGTTAGATTTGGTGAACCTCTTTCCAAGTTTCGAAATATGCTAAAAGGCGCTAGTCAAGTTGAAACAACAATATCAGAAAGCGGTTAGGTTCTTTACCAAGCTTGACTCTCTTATTGAATGAATGGAGATTTTAGTGAATCCATAGAAGCTTTTCATGTAGTTCTGTCTGATATTAACATAGTAGGAAGTTTTCACACCTTCATTCTTGAATAGTGTTGCACTGGCTGTCTATGAAAAGTAATTGTATAGTGCACTATGTGCAATGCAACTACTTTTTTCCTTTTTCATTTTTCTGCACTATATGGTTCTGACAGCTGTGGTTATAGGGGCATAATGCAATGGAGTTTGGATGTCAGGCTTGACGGTTTTTGAAGAGAGAACGAAGAAATTTTCAAACTCAAGCAAGAGCTGCTAATCCACTTCCACAGCTTACGCCATTGGAAAGCAACAATGGAATACCACAAGACAAGAGACATACTCCACGTGAAATATCTGCTGGGCCACAAACGCATAGAAAACACCGAGATATACGCGCACCTAGTAGAATTTGAAAACGACGAGTACAGTTCAGCCACAGCCAAAAACCTAGAGGAAGCAAAACAACTGATAGAAACAGGTTTCGAGTACATCATGGACATGGAAGGCGTCAAACTGTTCAGGAAAAGAACATGACAAGAAACGCATATACCACGCAAGAAACGATTAACCTAAGTAACAGATCCTGCAATCTCTTACTAAAAACTATGCTGGGAAGCTGCTTTGAAAACTGAAAAAATCTTGGTAACCTCTGCTTGGCCGTACGCGAACTACCTTCCCCACCTGGGCACGGTCATGCAATGTTTGTCAGCCGATGTTGTTGCAAGATACTACAGGTTGAAAGGCGAAGATGTGCTAATGGTGAGTGGCTCGGATGAGCACGGAACTCCAACCGAAGTTGAAGCCGTAAGGCGAGGCATCTCACCGAAACAATTGACCGACAAGAACCATGCGAAGATAGTTGAATTGTTCGGGAAATGGGGGCTCTCTTTTGACAACTATACGCGCACTGAAAACCCTGTGCATAAAGAATTCGTGCAACAGCACTTGATGAAAATTTACAATAGGGGTTACATTTTCACTCAGGAAACGGAAATGCTGTATTGTGAAAAGTGTGACCGCTTCCTGCCGGACAGATACGTTGAAGGAAAATGCCCATACTGCGGTAATGAAGGCGCCCGCGGAGACCAGTGTGAAGCTTGCGGACGGTTACTCGAGACAACTCTCTTGATCGAACCTCATTGTGCAATCTGCGGAAGTAGACCCGTCAGAAGAAAAACCACGCACTGGTACTTTGATCTTCCAAAATTCTCAAACGAAATCAGCAAGTACCTCAATGGCAACAAACGTTTGCCAGACAACGCTAGAAACTTCAGCCTGAACATGGTGAAAGAAGGATTGAAACCCAGAGCGGTTACAAGAGACATCAGCTGGGGCATTTCAGCACCGTTTCCAGGAGCCGAAAACAAGAGCATATACGTCTGGGTTGAAGCCGTCTTAGGGTACGTCTCGGCAACGATTGAGTACTTCAAGAACAGCCATGAAACAGAAAGATGGAAGGAGTACTGGTTTGACAAGAAATCCAAGACCTTATACTTCATCGGGAAAGACAACATTCCCTTCCACACGATAATCCTTCCAGCATTACTCCTAGCATCAGGTGAAGATTACAACCTGCCGTGGAACGTTTCCACCACGGAGTTTCTCCAGTTCAAGGGCGAAAAACTCTCCAAGAGCCAGAGAATCGGCATATTTAGCGACGAGGCGCTGGAGCTTTTCCCCGCCGACTACTGGCGTTTCTACCTCATGGCCACGAGGCCCGAGACCAAGGACTCAAACTTTTCATGGGAGCTATTCATAGAAAAGGTCAACGGAGACCTGAACGACACTTTCGGCAACTTTGTTCACCGAACCCTGACGTTCATCAGCACGCAGTTCAACGGGGAAATTCCCAGATTTGAAAAGCCCGACGAAGATGCTGAACAGACTCTCAATGCTCTGAAAGACAAAGTGGAGACAGTGGCCAACGAGATTGAGAATTGCAGGCTGCAATCTGCCGCAAACATCGTTATAGGCATCAGCCGCATCGGAAACCAGTACCTGAACGAGAAGGAACCATGGAAGCTCATAAAAGAGAACCGAAGCAAGGCCGCAAACATCTTCAACGTGGCGGCACAGATTGCCAAAGCCTTGGCGGTAGTTTCGGCTCCCTTCATCCCGTTTGCCGCTGAAGAAATCTGGAAAACCCTTAACCTGCCAGGACCCGTCCACAAGCAGAAGTGGGATGAAGCTTTAAAGCCGTTGCCACCTGGGCACAAAATAGTCAAGCCGAAGCCTCTGTTCAAGAAGATAGATGTTGACGAGGAAGAGCTTGGAAAGAGACTAGAAAAGATCAGAGCGAACTCGGCAAAAACTGCTTGAAGCAGCATTGGGCGTGAAATCTTGCAGTTAAAGATTGATATGCACGTGCACTCGTGCTATTCGGGAGACTCGTTGATCACGCCTGAAGAGCTTGTTTTCTACGCCAAGAAACGCGGTTTAGACGGAGTCGCAGTGACAGATCATGACAGGCTTGACGGCGCACTGAAAATAGCTGCCGAAACAGATTTCCTGGTTATCCCCGGAATTGAGGTTCGCAGTTCAGAAGGCCATGTCGTTGGACTCAATGTCAAGGAACCGGTCTCCGCAAAGTTGAGCGCAACTGAGACTGTCAACAGAATTCATGATGCTGGCGGCATTGCAGTAGCTTGCCACCCGATAGGCCTTTTCAAAGGAGGCTTGGGGAAGCGCACCAGCTCGAGCTTTGACGCTGTCGAGGTGATAAATTCTTCAGCAATTCCGTTCGGCTATGCCGTGAAGCAAAGCATGAAAATTGCCTCTCGCCTAGGAAAGCCGCGATTGGCTGGCAGTGACGCCCACTATGGTCCTGAAATCGGATGCGCTTACACCGTCGTAAACGCCGAACCCGATGTGAATGACGTAGTCAAGGCGATATGCAAAGGTCTCTGTCAACCCTTTGGCAACTCGATTCCTATGACAATTAGGTTGAAAAGAATAATTGAAGTTAACAGAAGAAGGCGGCTCTAGTTATATTCTGCTTGAAGGAACTGCTAACATTTTTCCATTTGGTAAAGGCCTAGGTCTAGATTCAATGGTTTTTCGGGTTCTGCGTAAGGTTCCAAGTTGAAGAGCTGAGGCGCTATCGTGCCGAAGCCACTCAGTATATGGGGAGAGTTCACCCCAGTCATAACCAGAGTTACTCTCAGCTTGCCGTTCTGCTTTGGATTCACCCTTGCCCCCCAAATTACCATGGCACTGCAGTCCATCATCTCGGTAACTATTTCACCAACACGGTTTGCCTCTTCGATTGTCATCTGATTGTCACCAGTGACGTGCACCAAGGCTCCCGTGGCTCCTGCATAGTCGACATCTAACAACGGTGTCCTCAGAGCATTGCGCACCGCCTCTTCCGCCCTGTTCGGTGCATCAGATTCACCGACTCCAACGACGGCTACCCCACCACGGCTGACTATAGTCTTGAAGTCCGCAAAGTCCAGATTAATCAAGCTCGGAGTTGAAATTGTCTCAACGATGCCCTCAATCATGTTTGCCAGGACTTGATCCGCGACTCTGAACGCTTCGCTTATCGGTAGCTGCGGCACGAGTTGCATCAACTTGTTGTTATCAATAACCACAACCGTATCGCACCTTCTTCGCATCTCGCTCAAAGCAACTGCCGCGCACTCCTTCCTGCCTTTCTCAATTCGAAACGGCGTTGTCACAACGCCGACGGTGATCGCACCCTTCCGCCTGGCCATGTCAGCGATGACTGGCGCCGCACCCGTCCCCGTTCCACCGCCCAAACCGGCTGTTATGAACGCTATGTCAACGTTTGAAAGCATATCTTCGACACGTTTCTTAGACTCCTCGATTGCCGCCTTGCCAAGCTTCGGATCGCCACCGACGCCCAGTCCCTTAGTGAGTTTCTCGCCTATGAGCACCTTTTGATTCGCCTTCGAGACGTTCAGATGAAGAGCGTCGGTGTTTATTGCAATGCACTCCGCACACGTTATGCCCGCCTCCATCAATCGTGTCACGGTGTTGTTTCCCGCCCCGCCGACACCGATAACCACTATTCGACAGCAACCAGGCTGTGTGATTCCCTCATTTCCTGTAAAATGCCAGCTGTATTTCAGAGCGTTTTCGGCCGGGTGCATTCTAGCCAACTCGGTTCCTCCTCCAAAGTTCATCGTTGATCAGGTCACGGATAGCTACCCGAATGGCCTCCGCCCTATTCGGGTAAAACCTTTCATCTACAAGTTGATCTAATGCCCTAAGGTACGTCTCGGGCACGTAGAGAGTGATTAGCTTCAACTCATCTCCCTCCAAGGCACGATGAAAAGCTATTTTTGAGCTTATACTTCTGTGTAACATGTGGCAAATATGTGGCAAATATGTCAAGCCAAAGCTTTTTAAAGCTTGCGCACTTTCCATTTCAGATTTCTGTAAATTCCTTCAGGCCCTAACCTTTATGTTTTTATTTCTTGTTAAAGCATTTAACGTATCGTGATGGGAGACGATGCGCGTTCTCGTAAAGAGTTTCGGGTGCTCAACAAACTTGGCCGACGGAGCCGTTCTGGAAGGCTGCTTAGCACAAGCTGGGTACGAACAAGCAGGTTCAATTGCGTCTGCGGACGTGATTGTTCTGAACACTTGCGCGGTTAAGGGACCCACTGAGAATCGCATGATTGAGATTTCCAAGCGGGTTCCCCGGAAAAAAAAGTTGATTGTCACAGGTTGCTTGCCCTTAGTCAATTTTGAAAGATTGCAAAGAGAGGTGCCGTTCAGCGGGGTTGTAGGTCCAGCGGCGGGCGAAAGAATTGTTGAAATTGTGAAGCGTGTTTCAACCGGCGAGACGGTCATTGCCCTTGAAAACGCTGCCGACGGTTTGCCCAACCTTAGTCTTCCCCGAGTGCAGTCAAGTCCTGTGACAAGCATCGTTCCCATAAACTATGGCTGCTTGGGCTCATGCGCCTATTGCTGTGTAGTTTTTGCCAGAGGACGTTTGAGAAGCTATGATGTCCAGACCATTGTGAAAAGAGTTAGGGAAGACTTGGACTCTGGGCTGCGGGAGTTCTGGATTACTTCGCAAGACACTGCATGCTATGGTAGGGACAAAGGAACTAACTTGGCCGCTTTGCTTCAGGCTTTATGCGGCATTGATGAGAATTTCAGGGTTCGGGTAGGCATGATGACTCCCAACAATGTCTTGGACATTCTGGAGGAGTTGGTCCAAGCGTTTCAGGATAAGAGAATTTTCAAGTTCATTCATCTCCCTGTGCAAAGCGGAGACGATGACGTTTTGAAACGCATGCGACGATTCTACTGTGTTGACGACTTCAAAAGAGTGGTCAAGGCCTTCAGAGCAAGCTTTCCGGATGTGACCTTAGCTACGGACGTGATTTGCGGTTTTCCAGGCGAAAGCGAAGAGGCTTCCCAAAGGACTCTGCGGTTGGTGGAAGAGGTTAAACCTGACATAGTGAATGTCTCAAAGTTCTTCGCGAGACCGAAGACTGCTGCCGCCAAAATGCAAAAGGATTCTGTCCCTTTGTCAGAAATCAAACGCAGAAGCATCATGGCAAGCGCGTTGGCCAAGAAGCTTTCGCTTGAGAATAATCGACGTTGGGTAGGCTGGACTGGTGAAATACTTGTAGACGAAGTTGGGAAGGTTCCTGGTTCTTGGGTTGGTCGAAATTTCGCCTACAAACCAGTGGCCGTTAGGACCACTTCTAAGGTAATCGGCAAGGTCGTGCCTGTTGAGATCATAAAAGCCTTTCCAACATATCTTCTAAGTACCATCGTTCAATAAGTTATTTATGATAAAATGTCCCTAATACTTCTGGAGGTTGAAGTGTTTGGGCGAAGAAGAGCTTGTTGAAGTTGGACGGATAACGCATTTTTTTTCGAAAATTGACGTCGCCGTGATTGAGCTTAAGGCTGCACTGAGCGTAGGTGACACCATAGCCATTAAGGGTCCAACAACGGATTTTGAGCAGCCAGTTGATTCCATGCAGATTGAGCACAAGAATGTTCAGAGAGCTGAACCGGGACAGAGCATAGGCCTGAAAGTGTTGCAACGCGTCAGAGAAACAGATGTTGTGTTCAAGAAAACGTAGCCTCCTCTCCTTTTTTCGAATTTCATATCCCTTTGAAGTGAAGAAAGCGTAGATGATGTGGATTTTATTGATGCAAATGGTCTTAGAGCGTGTACCGTGGAGAAAAGCCTCGGCCCACTAATTGAAACGAAGGGTATGAAATGCGCTGCACTTCGAACGTTCTCACGCATAAGAGTCTAACACAGCTTTATTGGATGAACCTCAACATGTAATCGTTCACAGTTTGAAGAAACGAATCTTCTAGTTCTATGCTGTAGTGTTCTGCTAGAACGAAGATTATGTAGAGCAGGTCTGAGAGTTCAGTGGCCAGCATCTCCTTTGTCTTGGGTTTTTCAGGCGGCTTGAACCCTTCAAGCCCTTTGACCACGGCAGCGACCTCTCCAGCCTCTTCCAACAGGTCAGCAATCATTACGAACGGCGTCCATGTCTTACCCCGCTCAGGGTCAAGCTTGTCGTTGATTTTCCTAAAATTCTTCCAACACAGATGCTGAGCATCACGCAAAGTCACAGACATACGACTCACCAGCAGGGATTTGTGGGACTGGCCTAATAATGGTTTTCCAGACATGCACTTTCAGGGGATTATCTCGCAGCCATTATATTTCATATATTCAAAATCCTCTATTCGAACTTTCTTTCTTTTGATTAGTTCTTCTATCCTAGGCATTTGCTCCCGGACATCTTGTATCAAGTTCCTCACGGTATTACAGACGTGAGAATACGCCTCTTGGCTCCAACGTTTGGTGAGGGTCGCGTACAAGCATCTGCCTCCACACAGATTGAGTGCGCCGCATTGTGTGCATGGTTCACCAACGTCAATTTTCTTCAGTTTCAAAGGATCTGCATTACTGATGTGACCGAGATAGTGATCTTTCATTCCCCACATCGTTGGACAAGGAATTATGTATCCGTCTGTCTGGATGGCATAATTTATCCATCCTCCGCCGCAACGGAGAAGACTCTTGTCTTCTTTCCGAAGAAAGGAATGGGCCACGCCGAGGATTGGGTAAAGCCGGAGGACGATGCCCTCGTTTTCCATCATGTCAACCCAGAACCTGACAAGTCTAGCGACTCCAGGGTTGTAGGACTCACGGCTCCATCGTTTGAAGTCCCTTCGCGCAAAATCATTCTTCCAAAAACCCGCATTCAACTGCCAATGGACAGAAGAAAATGAGAAATCTCCGTTGTTCAAAAGCCATGTGACTTGCGCGTATATGTCAGTTTGCTCCATAACCGTCATTCTGGCGATGATCTCGCCCTCGAAGCCATTCCGTCTGATCAATTTCAAGTTGTCAATAACTTTCTTGAAAGCCCCTGTTCCTCGATAATGGTCTGTCAGCACTTCATTTCCATCCACAGAAACAAGTATCGTGTGGAGACGATTGATGTATTCTGGTTCCAAACTATCAAGCAGAGTACCGTTTGTCTGAATCATGAAATGCTTGACCCTGACCTTGTCCATAATTCTCCTTATTTCTTCAGTACACAGCAAGGGCTCTCCACCATAGAAAGTCAAGACGCAGTCATTGTCTTGTTCACAGAAATTCCTGAGCAAATCAATGTCGTATTCTATCTTCTTGGGCAACGAGTAATCAACATCATAACCTGAGAAGTCTTCATCAAAATCTTCCAATGCTTCCCCATAGCAGTACAAGCACTGCATATTGCAGCCAGTTGTTACTATCACATGAAAAAACATGCTTCTCTCCTTCAGAGCTGATTAATCTAGAGATTCCAATGAGATTCTTGCCTAATATTCTTCACGCTCTTTCTGAGTGGCGGCTCCGGTCTCCTTGGAAACGCTACGCTATCAAAGTGATGAAACAGGCACGATCAATTGCCTGAAAAGGGGCTTTGCCAATTCTTCTGCACGCGTGTTAGGCGTATTTTTCCTTGACTTTCTTTGCTCTCTCAAGATAACTCCTTAGCTCCATTTCTTTGATTCGCTTCTCCGAAAGAGTTTCGGAGGCGTACATCAATGGCAACACAGCTACGAACAAGAAAAAGCTAGCCAGCGAGAAAGCAGTTGCTGCAGGGACAGCGGCAAGAGACGATGCGCCAATCTCCGAAAGAAAAGCCGCGAGGAGATAAGGAAGGCCTCCAAGAAGATAATATCTCTCCTTCTGATTGTTGCCGGCGAGGTCTCCCCACACGGTCATGAAGAAAACCGCCGCAAACAACCCCCAAGCGATGCCATCTAAAACTGTGTATATATACCAAACTGCTTGGCTTTGGGAGAAAAGCCCAAATACAGCGTAATCAATGCCCAGAATGACGAAGCCGGTTATTATGACTCGTTTTCGACCCACGATGTCCGCCAGCATGCCCCCTACAACCGCAAAAAAACCCGTTATTGCAAATTCAATGGATACAGCAAGAGCAATAGATTCAGCAAGGGTGATCTGCGATCCCCACAAACTACTAATTCCCATCAGCTTGTTGATAACAGGCGCTTCAGTGAAGTTCACCAGCGAAAACATGATCCATGGAAGCAGATAAAGAAGCATATCTCTCCTGCCAAGTAGTGACCGATAAGTGGGCACCACAGAAGCAATGGACATCTTCCCTTGAATCCTCGATAGCCAGAAGAATGCCACAAAACCGAAAAATCTCCACAAAGCAAGCGCCTCAGATGCTTGGGCCGCATTGAATCCACGCATCAGCAAGGCAAGCGCGATGACACTGAAACCGACAAAGCCCCAGGCAATCCCTCCGTAAGTTCCCCGATTTTCGACATTTGTTACGTCTGCAAAGTATGCAAGGCATGATGGAAGGCCAATGCCTATGGAAACGCCAAACAGGAGCGAAATCAAGATGTTGATTGAAATGCTATTGAAGGAAATTATAGGTAATAGGATTGTTGTAACTGCCCCAAGAAGCATCCATAATGAGAGACATGTTTCTCTTGAACGCCGCAACAGTGACGCTCCCAGAATGGCTGCGGAAGCTATTCCCACATAGTGGACACCCAAGACCAATATATCGTGATTAGCATAATGGCCAAAGGGGAAACTGTACGTTAACCAATACCATGCAATGCTGTTGAACACTAGAACAAGAGCCGGAGCGAATCTTTTAGCAGGGATTCTCGTCTTGAAGACTCTAGCTTGTGGCATGAGGCGGGGCGACCGAACATAGAAAAGCATTTTCCATAGATAAAACGTTTCTTAATTTTGCAACAGTATTTATGTTCAACAACAAATCTTAAGTAGTAGATGTGTTGTACACATATTACAGTGAGGGATTGAGATGAAGGTAAAGAAACGCAAAGTTCCAGCACGGTACCTTGGAATATAGGCTCTACAAGTCTTCGAGAGTATTTGCTGCTATTCTTCTGAGAAGAATTCCAGTTGTTTTATTTCGCACGATATCTGTTTGTTTGCTGGCCTCAGTTACAAGGTCTTGCATATACTTCCGCAGTCTCGCCACGGGTTTCGAGCTCAATACTACGTCGAGTAGCCCATCGATGTCCTTGCTGGTGAGTTCCCCTTTTTCTATGATTTTTTCTATCTTTTCCCTTGAATCCTTGTCTTGAAGGGCATACAGCACAGGAATGGGAAAAGCCTCGGCCTTGATCCGCTGATTCAGTTCTTCGATTTCGAAGATGTCTACGAATTCCTCTCTGAGCGTAGCTAACGTTCCCAGAATCCTTCCATATCGTGCCAATGCCTCAACTTCTTTGCGGCTTCCCCCTCCGAATATAGCAGCGATATGCATATCCGCCTCGACGCTTGCAGCCTTCTTCTCTAATATTTCCAGGTATTCCTCAGGAGAGGCCTCTAACCTCCGCTTTAGGCGCAGCTCTGAGGCATGAGCGTTTCCAACGACGAAAAACGAGGTCTTCAGGATATAGAAGATGTCATTGGATCTTTCGGGAGGCAGTCTACAAGCGACTTTCCCCATTAATGTGAATCCGTCTATCATGAACGCGTTTCCCAGAAGAAGCGCAATGTCTTTTCCGTATTTGCCGAAGACTGTCGAGCAGTGGTGCTTGGTTTTGGAATCATCGACTATGTCGTCGTGTATGTCAAATGCAGCTGCCAACATGGCCATTGCAGCTTGGGCTTCTATTTGTTTTGCAGGGTTTCCTTCGACAGCTTCGAGGGCTATCGAGAAGATACCAGGATGAGTGAAATCGTTCCAATATGAGAAGTAGTGTTCGAGTGCTTGTCGGAGCTCTCTGTGTTCGATTTTTTCTGATAGCAAAGATTTTCTCACAAATTCCTGACATCCTTGGCTCCTCTTACCTAGCTCTTCAATGATGCTTTTGGATTGGTTCTGGGTCTTTCTGCGACTCATGGTTTCATCATAATCGCCGGAACTATTTAAGTCCTGACGACCATGGTTTTGATTGAAGAACGTTATTTTAAGTCCTGGCGTTGTAGTTGTTCCTTGAGAATGTTGTTGTACGCTTCCAGGTATTGCTGTCCCTTATGGGTTATGGTGTACACTTTCCTCGTTCTCCCGCCTTGTCGTTGGCTCTGACTCGTCAGGAAGCTTTCGCGTTCCAAGCCATTGAGCAGCGGGTAGAGTGCACCATGCCTTAGTTTTACGCCGAATTTTGTCTCTGCCTGTTTTTTTATCATGTAGCCCCACATTGGTTGGGTCTGGATGAGTCTTAGTATTTGGATGTCGAGCAGGTTTCTGGTGATGCGTTGTACAAGTTCCTGTTTGTAGGCTTCTGCCAATTCTTTCACGTTCTTGTTATGTCCTATTCTGTACTGGTTCATGTTCGGCTTATTAGAGTTATGTTGGAATGGATGGTTTCAATATGCTTTCTTATGCTTTGTTATGTCTGATGTAAGCATGAACCTTTATATCACTGTTTAGCGTCTATAAAGACTCAAGATATGTCACAGCGAGGACATGTCGTATCTGCGTCCAACAACAAAACTGTTGGACAAATAAACACAAAAGAAGGAACAACATGATGTTGAACAACACAAAAGAAGTTCAGGCCAAACTGATGAAAGGCCTGCTGGACCTGATAATACTCCAATTCCTAAACGAACAGCCCATGCACGGCTACCAGATAATCACAAAAATCCGAAAAACCTTCGGAGTCTACTTCGGCCCAAGCACCATCTATCCTCTTCTAGGAACACTGGAGAAGAAGAAGTTCGTGAAAAGCGAATGGGACATGAGCACTGAAAGACCAAGAAAAGTCTACAAACTGACCACTGAAGGCCAGAACCTGCTGAACTTCACAGAAGACTCGCTCAACTTCATTTGCAGAAAAATAGGCACACCCGGAGTATCCAAGATGGACATGCCAGAAGCGACCATTCAACACTCAGCACTTCGCCCCTTCCTGAGAAGACTCGAACCGAAACCAATAATGTAGAGTCCCCACCCCCCCACTCTTTTGATCACCCTGCAGAATGAAAGGCCCAACAAGCTTGAAGCCGTTAAAAGAGAAGACCATGCGATTCGCGAGCAATCTGATCTTGGCCATAAGTCATCTTCGGCACAAGGCAAAGCAGTAACGTTGACAAGATGACGATATACCCCCTAACTTTTCAGTCGATCTACCACTTGGCTTCTGATCTTGGTCAACCTGTTGCTCAGTTCAACAGGGTAAGGGGATGGATTTCTCAGTCTTTTGTACTTATCTGCAAGCCCTGAGAGATTCTCCAAAGTTGCCTTCCTTACCTCTTCAAGCGTTGGCATTTCACAGGTTATCCGGCCATCTTTCATGACTTTCTTCAAAAGCCGCTCTCCCTTAATCTCTTCACCCTCCAAACCGATTATGTCCTTGACACATTTTCTGTTCTCGTCTCTCTGCCGAAAGATTTGTTTCTTTCCTGGCAACGTCAATTTGCCCTTGCTCAATTTCATCGTGGGAACGAAATTCCCTTCTTCAGCTTTCCCCGATAATTTGTACACAACGTCTACGTAGGGCCTATCCAAGGACGTACTCATCCTCGTCCCGACGCCGAAAGCATCAATTTTCGCTCCTTCTTTCACCAGTTCCTCGACGACGTATTCGTCTAGGTCGCCGCTTGCAAATATCTTCACATAGTCCAAGCCGCGGTCGTCCAGAACCCGTCTCACCTTCTGGCTTATGCTCAGCAGGTCCCCACTGTCCAGCCTGACGGCGTTTAGTCTGTAACCTTTCTTCTCTAATTCCTTCGCAACGATGGCTGCGTTTTCTGCACCTTTCAAATCGTCGTAGGTGTCTATCAAGAAAGTGGAAGTCTGAGGAAAGGTTTTGGCAAAGGCTCTGAACGAGTCTACCTCCTTGTCGAAGAACATTACGTAGGAATGCGCCATGGTTCCGAACAAGGGGATATCGTATTTCATACCGGCTAGCACGTTGGAGGTTCCTTCGGCCCCTGCTAGGTAACTGCATCTCGCAGCTTTCATCCCGGCGTCTGTTCCCTGTGTCCTCCTCAAGCCGAACTCTATCACGGATCTGCCCTTCGCCGCGTGGACAACCCTTGAAGCCTTGGTGGCAATCATAGTTTGAAGGTTCACCGTGTTTAGAATGAATGTTTCAACAAGCTGAGCCTCTATTATCGGCGCAGTCACCCTGATTAAGGGCTCTTCAGGAAAAACTATCGTTCCTTCAGGAACCGACCACACTTCCCCGGTGAATTTGAAGCCCTTCAGATACTCCAAGAACCCCTCGCTTAGCCTCTTCTCCCTCAGGTAGCTGATGTGTTCCTCACTGAATTTCACGTTTTCGAGGAAAAGCAACACTTGTTCTAGCCCGGCGAAGATGAAGTAGGATCTGTTCGGCGGCAGCTTTCTTATGAACAGGTCGAAGGTTGCAGTGTCGTTTCTTCCGTTTTCAAAATAGCTGGCACACATTGTCAGCTCGTAAAAGTCAGTTAAAAGGCTCATGTTTGCTTCGTCGACAAAGTCAAACTGCGGTTTTTTCATCTGTCCAGCCACAGAACACTATTACCCGTTGGTTTTAAGAATGTTTACGTTCTCTTTTTTCCGAAGATTTGATTGTCTACTTTAACCTATCTCTCTCCCAGTTTTGCGAAGCACCTTTCCAGCAAACGCTTATCTGCCTTCCCTGCGGCTTTCCATCTTGATTGAGGAAGCTGCGCATGTCTATTTTGTCGATTAACAGGCTCAGACGCCTTTCCCTCGGTTTTCCCACGTTAGACGATTTTTTCCAAGGGTTTGAGCTTGGAGACTTTGTTGTCATACGTGGCAACGCGGCTTCATTCATGTCCTTCGTCTTATCGGTGCAAACTCAGCTTCCGATTGAACGTGGCGGCCTGTCGTCTCGCACTGTTTTCGTGGATGGCGGCAACATGTTTAGTCCATATTCAGTTGCGGAAATTGCACGCGAACGCGGTGTAGACTCTAAGACTGCCTTGGAAAAGGTTTACGTGTCAAGGGCTTTCACCGCACACCAGCTTTCGTCGCTTGTCTTAGAAAAACTGTGTCTTGTTCTGCGAAAAATCCGGGCGCGTCTGCTAATCGTCTCAGACATTTCATCCTTATTTTTGGATCGCGACGTGCCCAAAGCTGAGGCCGAAGAACTTTTCATTAAAACCTGCTCCAAACTGTCTGAGATTGCATCTGAAAAACAGGCGATTGCCGTTGTCACCTATCTGCCAAGAGAGCGATCTAGAATGGAATTGTTTTTTGAAGCCGTTCTGTTCGGAAAGTCCACTGTCTTAATCAGGTTAAGAAGGAAGGGTCAGATTTTCACTTTTGCCTTAGAAGATCATCCTAGCATCAAGTCCTTCATCAGGAATTTCACGATAGAGCAAGCTCCCTTAAACTGTGTTCATGGAGGTGCAGGTTTTGGGAAGGACCGTTCCATCCTATAGACAAGCATTGGAAGCCGAGATTGCCAATTGGGAAGGGTTTCGAAGGGCCTTGCGAGACAGAGATCTGGAAGCTTTCGATGAGATGATGAACGCGTGCAGGATGCACGCGTCGGCGGGGAGCATGGCGACCAGGCCTATACTTATTGAGGCGATGTTCATGACTGTTTTGTTAAGCCAGCAGAAGAGGCTCATGGAGATAGCGGAACACCTTGAGCGACTGGAAAAAAAGCTTCGTCAAACTTAACCCCGTTCGAGGTTGGCTGTTTGACGTTTATCCTTCAGGCCCGGATGAGGTGGCAGTGTGGCTTATTGCAGAAAACGGAGAAAGAGTTAGACTCGTTGACAAGTTCGCATCAAAAATCTACGTTTCTGGAAATCCCTTAGCTCTTAAACGTCTAACAGAAAAAGTCAGATCAGCAAGTTCGGTTGCTGATTGGCGTTTTGTTGAAAAAACCGCTGATTTCATGGAACCTTCCAGGCAGAGAGTCTTGGAGATCAGCATCAGCGACTACACAAATGCAGCAAGTTTTGCACGAGAACTGTACAACTTCGGCGCTGGTAAGGAGTTCCGCTTCTACAATGTTGACGTCCCGGTCTCGCAGGCGTACCTGTATGACAAGGATGTCTTTCCATTGGCGCACGTGTTGGTTATTGACTCCGGAAAAAGGCTGTGCTATGAAATGCTTGACTCGGTTGAAAGCGTTGACTATCATGTTCCACCATTACGTTTTTTGTGGCTCAGAGCGAGCGTGAAGAAAGAAGGCGTTTCGCCTAAGCTGACTGACGAGATAGACAGTATATCGTTGGAATCTGGCGATGGAACGCTTGTAATTGAAAGAGGAAGCGAAGCGGAGAAGATTCTGGAGCTGGTCAAAACCGTCAAGGAGGATGATCCAGACATAATTTTTACCGAAGGCGGAGACCCATTTCTCTTTCCTTATCTAGCCCACAGGGCCTTTGTAAACAGTGCCCTGAACAGTTTTGTCTTGAGCAGAGACGACGTTCCCCTGAAAGCCAGCAAAGGGCAGGGAACAACGTTCTTTTCTTACGGACGAGTCTATCACAAAGCACCCATGCAAAAACTCGTCGGCCGTGTTCACATCGACGTAAACAACACGTTCATCTACACCGCCTGCGGTTTAGAGGGGCTGATTGAGGTTTCAAGAACGTGCAGAGTCCCCCTTCATCGAGCTGCAAGAGCATCTATCGGAACCATAATGTCCTCGTTGCAGCTTTACACCGCGTGGAGAGACGGCATTCTCATTCCTTGGAAGAAAAACGAGCCAGAGTCCTTCAAAACTGCATGGGAACTGCTCGTCGCAGACCGCGGCGGCTTCATTTTCGAGCCTAAACTCGGCTTTCACACAGATGTCGTGGAAGTTGACTTCACCTCCATGTTTCCAATGCTGATGCTGACGCGGAACATTTCGGCCGAAACCGTTCTGTGCAAATGCTGCCCAAACTCCAAGAACAGAGTTCCAGAACTCGGGTACAACATCTGCGAGAAAAGAACAGGCATCGTGCCCAAAACATTAGAGTTGCTCTTGAAGAAACGTTTGAAATACAAGAGTCTGATAAAGGAAGTGGAAGACGAAGGCTTAAGAAAGGTCTATAATAAGAGGCAGACAGCCCTCAAATGGGTCTTGGTCACCTGTTTCGGCTATTTAGGCTACAGAAATGCACGGTTCGGAAAGGTTGACGCTCACATTGCAGTGTGCGCTTTTGCGCGTGATTCACTGTTGAAAACTGCCCAGTTGGCCGAGCAAAATGGTTTTGAAGTCATCCACGGAATTGTGGATTCTCTTTGGCTTAAAAAATCGAACGTTTCTCCGCGAGAGGTTGCAGAGTTCTGCGGCAAAGCTTCAGAGGCCATCCGCGTTCCCTTAGATGTCGAAGGAAAGTATCGGTGGATTGTTTTTCTCCCATCGAAGGTTTTGAAAGGTGTCTCAGTTCTCAACCGGTACTACGGAGTGTTTGAAAACGGCGAAATCAAACTGAGAGGAGTGGAAGCTAGACGCGGAGACACGCCGGTCTTCATCGCCAAGGCCCAGATGGAAATGATCAAGAAACTCGCAGGAGCCAACAGCTTGGAAAGTTTCAAGGAGAGAATTCCAGAGGCCTTGGAAGTCTTAGGAAACTATGCGGGCAAGCTAGTTGAAGGCAAAGTTGATGCGCCAGAACTACTGATTGCCAAAAGGCTTTCAAAGTCTCCCGCTAGCTACAGCCACGACGTTTTCCAAGCCATCGCCGCCAAACAGTTGAAAAAGGCCGGTTTCGAAGTGCACGCGGGACAGACAGTTCAGTACGTAGTAACCAACGCTAAATCCAGATGGATCAACGAGAGAGTTACCGCTGCCCAGCTGCTAAAGCCTAATACGCGTTATGATGCAAAAGAATACGTGAAGATGCTGTTTTCTGCCAGTGAAACTCTACTCGGAGTGTTCGGGTACACGGCAAGCAAGATTCAGGCTGAGGCCGTTTGCCGAGAAAAACAGATTGCACTGTCATGAAGATGAACCTACAACAATTAGTCGCGTAGGCCAAACCAGCCGCTCAGAATCCAATTCTCCAATTTTCTTTTTCTTGAAAAGCGATTGAGGGAATATTCCAGCTGCATTAACAGGAGAAAATTATCACAGTTTAGCTTGTGGCGCGCTTCAATTCTCATCGCGGTGGCATGCTGATCCTTCTGACTTGCGCTCTATTTTGCAATCATGACTTCAGTTGCCTTCACGACTGCTTCTACGAGGTCCCCAGTCTTTATGCCCAAGTCTTCTACCGCTTCCTTTGAAATCATGGCTGTCACGGTGGCTGGAACGGTTATCTCAACTTTGACTTTCGCCATTAAGCCGTCCTTCTCAACACTGGTTACTTTTCCTTTCAATCGGTTTCTTGCGCTGATCTTCAATTTCTTCACCTCCATCATATTTTCCTCACCCAGAACCTCGCCCAAGTAGGCTTCCAAACGCTTGTACTCACACAGCAGATTTTTCCCAAGTGGGGTCAGTCCAGCCCCTCCGCCTCCTGACTTTCCGCCTCTGAAGGTTTCGACGACGGGTTCACCGACTGCTTTTTCAATTTTCTGCAAGTAGTTCCAAACGTAACGATAGGACATGCTTAGTTCTCGGGCAGCCAGCGAAATTGATTTCTCCTCTTCTACCTGCTCCAGAATCTTAGCTCCGCCCTTGCCTAGGATAGGTCTTCCTCTGTCTTCTATCCACACCTTGTACGAGAACTTGTGCTTTTTTTGGGCAAGCATTCTGGTTGTGTATTATTGCGCCACGTTTATAAGTCCTACTCGAAGAGACCTCGGCCAAGCTAGTGACAACAGCGCGCGCTAACCTCGGCGGGTGGCTCAATTTGAACAAGCGTTCACAAGCAAAATTCTGCAACTTCTTTCTGTTCTGGCTGATGTGCACCTTGAACGAAGCATATGATGCATCGAAACTACCAGTTCTACGCGGGAGCCTCGGACGCCATTTTGGTGAGTAAACTTCTGGACAGAACCCTCACATTAGCCTTGATAGTCGTCTTTTCAGTATGTCGTTGGGATCACGCCTAAGTCGAGTCTGGCCCGTGTTTTAGCCAGGTGTCGTTGATAAGAGTGTGGGGCTATGGGTGGTGTTGTCCGTAGTGTGTTGCCAGTATCACGAGGTCTGTGAGGCCTATTGCGCCGTTGCTGTCTATGTCTGCGTTGGGGTTCCAGTTGGGATTGCCGAGTTTAGAGCCGTAGGCCTTTGCGAGAATGACTAGGTCAGAGAGCCCGACCGCGAAGTCGCCGTTCAAATCCCCCGGAATAGTCACAACCACCCAGCCGCCGCTGTAGGCATTGTTTGTTGTGTCGTTTTCGCCTGGAACTGGCCAAGAGTAAGCGCTCATGTTGTAGCTGCCGTAGACCAAGCCTGTAGTGTTCCAGGGATATGTGATGTTCATGGAGTCTCCGCTCGATAGGGTGACGTTCTGCAACGAAAAAGGAGTTGAGTTGGCGTAGACTGTGACGTTGAACGTTTCTTTGAAGCTGCCCAAATCTGCTACCGCAACAGTCACGTTTAGGCCGTAGCCCTGACCAACAACAGTCTTGTAGGATGTGACATTAGTGATGGCGACATCATGACTAGGGGGACCGCCCACGACCTTAAGCGTTGTGACCAATTTGACCCAGAGTTTTGAATCGGTCAGAAGACCTTCAGGTCCCACGACTACTAGTCTTAATGGCCCATCTTCCGAAGTCAGGTTGACATCGTCCTTGTAGTAGGCCAGCATTGCTGTCAGCGGTTGACTGTGCTGAACGGGGTTCCCAGTTACCGGATCATAGGTCGTGAAGTTCCCAGCAGTTGCCTGATCATATGTGAGGGCCCAAGTGTAATTGTCTGAGGCGATCGCCTCTATACTGTTGTAGGAAGTGATGCCCCCCACAAGGTTGAGAAGAGTCGTGAGCGGCACGCCCGTGTAATTGTCAGGCCCGACAAGGGTGCCGACGCTGTTTTTGTAACCTCCAGCTGCTCGGTAAGATGGGAGGCTCGCGATATCTGTAGAATTCAGAACTATCTGGGTTCCGTTCGAAGCAACGACTGTTAGGATCATTGGCTGCAGACCAGCAATAGAAACAGGCTGAGCACAGACAACTGAAAATGGTCTTGAGACAGCGAGAAAAGATAGGGCAACGAAGCAAGTGACGAACAAGACAAACATGCGATACGAGTTGGATTTAACAGTATTCGACGTTTTGCAATCTCCCCTACTCATCATTCCCACGTTAATCTGAGCGGATTTTTGATAGACGATATGCACATAAAAACATTTCGGACGCCAAGGACCAAACGCTGATAATTCAACAAACCCAATCAACTTGTGGCTTGAGACCTGTTCAGAATCTTGACCGATTCAGGCCCGAAGGAAACCCATACTTGCATGCCCGGGTCAAGATTCAACTCTAAGAAAGAACCCTTAGCTACGATTGCCTTGATTTTGAATCCCGCGTCAATAGAGACTGAGACAATCGGGCCTACATCTGCACAATCTGCCACGACTCCCCGGAGCAGATTCGCCTCAGAAGAAGAAAGAGGCTTCACGGATAATGAAACGTCCTCGGGTCTTACCCCAACAACGCACTCGCCGTCTTTCGCGTCTCCAGCAGCTTTCACGACAAACCCGCCGAGATCAACAAGAGATAGTCCCAACTTATGCTCAACCACTCTGCCTCTGAAAACGTTCTCATAACCCAGTAACCTTGCCACAAACTCGTCAGTCGGACTGGAAAGAAGCGATTTCGTTGTTCCCACTTGCACAATTTGTCCGCAATTCATAACGGCAACACGTTGAGCAAGGCTGAACGCCTCTATCTGATTGTGAGTAACATGAACTACAGTTACCTTCAAGTCACGATGAATTCTCTTCAGCTCATCCTTCATCACTCGACTGCTTTCATCATCAATCGAGGCCAGCGGCTCATCCAACAAAATGACGGTCGGTTCAACCGCCAAAACCCTAGCAAGAGCGACCTTCTGCCTTTCGCCTCCGCTAAGTGTGATGGGCAACTTGTCAGCTAAGCCCGAGAGTCCCATCAGCATTAACGTTCGGTCGACCGCTCTTCTCCTGTCATCTTCAGCCACACCCGTCATTTTCAAGCCGAACTCGACGTTCTGCCTCACCCTCATGTGTGGAAAGAGCATGCAGTTTTGAGGCACGTAGCCCAACCTGCGTTTTTCAGGCGGAAGAGAAGTCACGTCCTTGCTATCCAACAAAATCCTGCCCGCATCGGGCTTATGGAATCCGACGATGGTTTCGAGTAGGAGCGTTTTTCCAGCTCCGTTAGGACCCAACAAGAGAAAGTATTCGCCGTCGGCAACATCTAGGTTGATATCTCTCAAAGCGAAGCCTTTCCAAGCCTTGGAAACGTGTTCAAGTCTCAATTTCAACTCACACTTCACCTTCGCCTCAGTAAACGAGCCGTGTGTGTTTCGACGTCAGAACCTTGAAAATGACAATAACCGCTATGGCAAGAATAATCAAGAGGCCAGTAACAGCAAGAGCCGCGCTCAACCCTCCGGTGTTCCAAACGTCATTCAAGTAAACCGGAGCTGTCAACGGAAATTCGGCAAGAACAACAACAGCACCGAACTCGCTAACCGCCCTAGCCCAAGTGAGCAAACATCCAGTGAGAATACCCCTTAGAGATAACGGAAAAGTCACGTGTACAAAAACTTTGAAGTTCGTGGCTCCCAAGCTTCTGGCGGTTCGCTCCATCGCAGGGTTAACCGCCGAAAAGGCTTCCTGAGCGCTTCTGATCATGAATGGAGAACTGACAAACGCCATCGCAGCAACAATGCCGAAAATAGTGTCCTGAAATGTGATGCCGAAACTATTGAAGAACGACCCGATAGGATAAGTCCGACCTAGAACGACAAATAAAGCCAACCCAGCAGCATTGTGAGGGATAAGTATCGGCAAATCTATCAATGAATCCACAGCCTTCTTGCCTGGAAATTCATGCTTGCTTAGCACGTACGCAAATGGAATCCCGAGTACGAATATCAAAAGCGTCGCGAGCAAAGCGCAATAGAAACTCATGAAAATGGCGTTCATCGCTACGGAATCAGCCAATGCGCTTTGAAGGCCGCCTGCTGAATTAGCCAACGCCCCCAGAATCGGCACAATGATGAACAGCGCCATGACTACGCCGAGAACTGACGATACAAGAATGAACGGCGACATCTGCTTCAGCCAAGCCATATTACCTAGCCTCTGACGAATCATTCAACAAAACTACACTTAAAAGATGTGCCTCAGCTGCTCTCCTCTGCCAGTAGGGACCGTAACCCCAAGGGAACAGCCGTTAAATTGTCCGTAAAAGAGGGCTCAAAAACAGGCTGCCAACACGACTGAAACACATCTTTCCCCTCTTGACTCAGGACAAACTTCACGAATTCAACAGCGACATCTGGATGCCGTGCGTTTGCGGGTATCGTTAACCCAAAATAGACAGTCTCTCCCTCCCTATCCATGTTCACTGTTGCAAACCGCTGTTGTTCAAACGTGACCGCCACGCACTGATAATCCTGCTCATACTGGTGATTGCCAAGATTAATCTCGTCTGGAAGTTCAACGTAACCCAAACCATACTGCCTAGCATTGCTCATGTAGAGAAAGCAATAATCGATACTGCCTGACTGCAAAAGAGGTATGAGCTCAACACTGCTGGCCCTCATGACAACGTTGTCTCCCTTGGGCACCTGCACCGCGGGTACTATGATCGTGAAGTTCGAACCATCCGGCACAGAGCTTATAGGCGGATCGAAATTGTCAGTCACCAACTCGTGAAAAATGGTGTTATTTCCGTAATACGTTTCAGCGAGCTGTATCGTCATCAGAGCTCTGTAACCCAACGCGTCAATGAGCGGATTTGGAAAACCAAACTTCACGTCAGGCCTCATCAGTATTGAATACCAATTAGTGGAGTTGATTTCGCCGGCGTACTTGCTCTGATTTGTGTAAGCTAAGACGATGCTGTTGCCCGCAAAACGGATGTAGTAGTCAGCATAACTCTGGTTAGTTCCAGGCATAGTTGTGTTGTACATCATTGATGGTATTAGCGAGCAATCGGCAACCATAAGCACATCAGCTTCGGCTCCCAGCTCGGTCACCTGCCTGATTACCTGGATGCTTCCATGACCTTCAAGCTCAACATCAACGTTAGGGTGGGAACTCTCAAAAGCGGTCTCAACCCTCTCAAGAGGATACAGCAGACTATCGGCACACAAGACTTTCAGCGCAACTTTACCATTGGGCATGCTGAAGTAGATTACTGAGTAGACGAGAGAACTAGCCAGTATGACCGTTATTAGTACAAGAGCAATGCGTGCTCTCTTCAACGCCGACTCAGCTTCCTGGAACGATCATCTGAATTTCCACAACATTGCTCAGCATTTCATCATTCGAAAGTCCAGAACCGACAAGTCGCAGAGGCCAATATTGGCCTATCTCAGGAAGCGGAGCTCCATTGAGTTTGTCCGCCAGAATTATGTTGTCGTTGCGCGCTATTGTTGAGCTGTTAAACGACTCTGAATATCCCTGGCCTGTTATCACCTTCACAGTGTAGCCTTGTTTAGCCAGAGTGTCATTGAACTCCATCCTGTTGACATCGCCCTTGTCGTCTATCCACCCTATCAAATACCATAAGGGCATCCCAGACCACACGTTGTTGTTGCTGTCAGTCCAGTTCGCTCCGTGATTCGCGGTCTGACAATTCAAGCCTGACTCAAAAGACGCTCGAGTCATATTATCAGAATACGGGCCAATAAGAACAAGCGTCCAGTCAGCGACAGCCGGTCGAATCTCCAGCCTCGTAACCCATTTTATCCAAAAATGCCCGTCAGTAAGCAGTCCTTGAGGCCCAACAGTTGCAAGCCTCAAGGGACCCATGTCTGAGGTGAGGTTGACCCCATTCTCATAATACGCGAGAATCACCGTGAAGGGTTGATTAGCAATTACTTCGTCTCCCGTCGCGGGACTGTAAGTTGTATAGTTTTGTCCATGAACTTGATCGTAGGTGTAAACCATCGAATACCCGTCACTCGCCGAGACGTTCAGACTGCAGTCGCTGTTCATACCGCCGACCAGTGCCAGAAGGGTAGAAAGCTGTGCTCCAGTGTAGTTGCCTATTCCCTGAAGCGCCCCGGCGCTCGTCTTGAACCCACCCTCAGATTCAAACGAAGGCAACCGCCCAATGTCTTTCTCGTTCAAGACAAGCTGCGTGCCGTTCAAAGCGACGAGGGTCAGGTTCATAGGGGGCAAATTGATGGAACGTGACATCAATTCGCTGCTGTTGAGTATTTCAAGTTCTGCAACATTTCTCACCCAATAACTCGAATTGGTAGCCAAACCTTCAGCGCCTACAATCGCAAGCATCAATGGACCGTCAGTCGCGGACAAGTTCGCATCTCCCATGTAGTACGCAAGAATCGGCGTAAGCGACTGATTGTGAGGCTCTTCTTGGCCTGTCACATTATCATACGTTGCAAATTGACCTTTCACTTGGTCGTACCCAAGAGTCTCAGAACTATCAAACCCTGTAACCCTCAAGCTGCTGTTACCACTGATGCCCCCGACGAGATCACAGAATGTCTCAAGTGGCACTCCGGTGTAGTTGCCCAGCGAATTAATGTTGCCCAGATTGTTTCTGCAGCCACCATGTGCTTCGTACGAAGCGAGATTTCCGATTTGGGCGGAGTCCAAGACCAGTCGAGTGCCGTTCGAGGCGACAAGAGTCAAATGTACAGCGGGAAAATTAGCAGAAGGCTTGCTTCCTTGAGGCTTTACAGAAAGCGGAAAAGCCTGCCACAAAGCAACACCGACTACTATCGCAGCAATAACCACAACAGCTATTAGAGCTGTTTTTCGCCCAAACCGACCTTTCTTCACAGAAGTCAATTCACTTCTCTCCTTCCCACTTCCACAACGTCTTCGAAACGAGCTTCACAATAAGCGATATGTATTTAAAAACATTTCGTGCACGAACAAACCAAAATACAAGCGAGACAAACGACTCAACAAAGCAAGCGAGCGGCACAAGACTGGCTAAATCACGCTTCGAACAAACTCGAACTCCAGCCGAGTTCTAGGAGACAGGCTTTCTCTCCTGAGCCAACTCGTACAGTATAACCAGAGCCTCACCCAATGAAATCTTTAGCCTAGACGCCAAGTCAGCAGGTGTTGTCTCAGGCTTTTCGGAAAGAATGGCTTCTCTGGTGTAAGCCTTGTGATTCGCATACATGACTAGTGAGTGAACGGTCTCAACCAATATTGGCCACAGCGTCTCCTTCACACAATCTTCAAAGTTCATGACTCATCAACGACGATCTACTGTGAAAGGCAAATATTCAGTTTGCCCTTCAGACATGCATGATGAAGCAGTCATGAATTGCGTACAGAGAAGAGCCATACTTTCTTTCCTTGCCTCACTCACGCTTGGCGAGGCGCTTCAGCGCATCGTCACCACAAAGTATATCTCGGCAGGAAAGTGATTAGAGCCTCCAAATTCATGAGGCTCAAGTGAGAATCGATGACCATAAAGGCCGTAATCTTTGATTTGGATGGGACTATTACAGCCTTCAACCTCGATTACATGACGCTAAGGTCGGAAGTCCGAAGCTTCCTCATAAGAACTGGCGTACCGGCATCGGTTCTATTCGTGAACGAGAGCATATTTGACATGCTTAACAAGACTGAAATTTTCATGAAGAACAGCGGCAAATCAACTAGAACCCTAGAAAAGGTGCGCAATGAAGCTCTGGCCATAGCTGAGAGACACGAGTTGGAAGCCGCAAAGACCACATGTCTGCTTCCAAACGTGCTCGAAACGCTGAAGATCTTGAAGGAAACGGGTTTGAAAATCGGTCTGTGCACTGTCAACAGCGAAAAATCCGCGAGCTACATCCTGAAAAGGTTTGGAGTCGCCGGTTTCTTTGATGCGGTGATTCCCCGCAACAAAGTCAAACGTGTCAAGCCGAGCGGTGAGCATCTGGAGGCGGTGTTGAAAGCTTTGAAAGTCCGTCCGAAAGAAGCGTTGCTAGTGGGAGACGCAACACGCGACATGGAATGTGCCAAAGAGTTGAAGGTCATGTCCGTGGGCTTGTCAACGGGGGTTTCCACCCAAAAAGAGCTGATGAACTCTGGAGCAAACTATCTTGTCACGTCAATCGCGGATCTGCCCAGCCTGGTAAAAACCGCCAAGCTGGTCGCGAAACAAAATCGGAAAAGGCGTGCATATCTGAAATGAAGTCAGGCTGGCTTGAAAAAGTATCTCGGCCATTGTGGCCACGGTTGAGCCGCCTGGCATGTTCCGAAGTCCATCTTCAGTTCCATTCCTATCTTGATTTGTTCTAGAGCCACCCCATTGATCATCCCTGGGATCCTTAGATTATTTGCAAGCTGGACGATGCCCATTGCGTACGGTGCCATCGACTGGAATTGAGCTGGAGCAATGTGGATGATCGTGTAGGTTACTAGTTTTCCTGTCGACGGGATTTCGGTCCATTCAAAGTCTTTCGAGTAGCAATTGTCGCACAGAGGTCTCGGCGGAAGATGTACCTTTCCGCACTTGGTGCACCTGCCTCCCAACAGTTTTCCTTGGCTGATGTGCTTGTAGAACTGCTCTATTGTAAAAGATGCCTGTGCCGACATTTTCAGGCTCTCCTGTAGATGTGAACGGTTGCAGTTGCGCCTGAACCGCCCACGTTATGAGTTAAACCGATTTCTGCATCTTTGACTTGTCGCTTATCAGCTTGCCCGGTTAACTGCAGATATATTTCGTAGGCTTGAGCTGTGCCCGTGGCGCCAACGGGATGCCCTTTGGCCTTCAACCCGCCACTTGTGTTCACAGGTTTTCTTCCGCCCAGCTTCGTCTCTCCCTTCTCAATCAAACTTCCGCCTTGACCTGGCCCGCAAAAGGCAAGGTCCTCGTAGGCTATCAATTCGGCTACCGTGAAGCAGTCGTGGACTTCCGCCACGTCAATATCGCTTGGGCTAACTTGGGCCATTTCATAGGCTTTCTCAGCAGCCACTTTGGCGGCCGTAATGGACGTTAGACTCTTCCTCTCATATAGTCCGATGGTGTCACTGGCCTGACCGCTTCCAACAATGTCGACTGGCATATCAGTGAATTTTCTGGCCAGTTCCGGCGTGGTCAGTATTAAGCAGCTGGCTCCGTCGGTGATGAGAGAACAATCGTACAGTTTGAGAGGCCACGCGACTACGCGTGAGGATAGAGCAGTTTCGAGCGCTATTTCTCTCTGCATGTGAGCCTTTGGGTTAAGGCTTCCGTGATAGTGGTTCTTCACGGCAATCAGGGCAAGATGCCGTTCCGTCGTTCCATACTGGTGCATGTGCGCAGTGGCCATCAATGCGTACAAACCTGGAAAAGTCATGCCGTTCCACTGTTCGAACGGATAGTCCGAAGCCATAGCAAGATACTCTGTCACTTCCGCCGTAGGCCGGTGCGTCATTTTCTCAACACCTCCGACCATTACAACGTCGCTGAGGCCAGAACGAACAGCGCAAATCGCGGCCCTCAAAGCTGCACCGGAAGAGGCACACGCTGCTTCCGTCCTCGTAGCGGGCACATGCCCCAACCCTATCCAGTCTGCCAAAGTAGCGCCCGTGTGTCCCTGATGCTCATACGATTCGCCCATGTGGCCGACGTAGAGGGCTTGAATATCCTTCTTAGGATCTAGGTTCGGACAGCGATCAAAGGCTTCTTTGGCTGCTTCCGCAAAAATCTCCCTTGCGTAGAGTCCTTCAAGCTTTCCGAACTTTGAAAGACCGACAGAAACTATCGAAACCAACGGTTTGCCGTTCAAGAGGCATCTCCCTGCATTGACAGTGTTCACGTGGAAAACTGATTAAAGCCAAAACACGTATTTAAGTTTCTTCAACCACTTTCAGTTTTTCTATTGGAAAAAGTTCCGCAGAACCTAAGAAACTATGGTCTTCAAGTGAAAAAGGGTGTGTGGATTATTTCTTCTCGCCGTAGGTCTTTTTGACCCATGCTCGTGTTTTTTCCATGTCTTCTCTGAAGCGTTTCAGTTCGTCTGGTGTTCTCTTCGGGGCTACCGGTTCTTCTGCTGGTGTTGCGAATACGTCTAGCAGGTCTCCTTTGGGCTGCTTGGATATGTTTATGTTGACTTTGAGGCCGATGTTCACTTTTTCAGGGTCTACTTCTCGCATAGTCATGGGCAGACAGGTGTTTGTGCCGTCTATTCTTACCATTGCCCCCACTAGCGGTTGAAGATGTGCCATTGAGGGCCAAGCGATTGCCATAACCGTGTACGAGTGGACCTCTCCCTTCTTCGGAAGCTCGACCCATTTCGTTTCTTCCAGTCTGCATTTCGGGTTGAAGCAATGTGCTCTTGGCGGGCAGTATACTAATCCGCATTTTGGACACTTTGTTCCATACAGCTTCCCGTCCAAGATTCCTATGAAGAACTGTGACACTTTGCCGTAGCTGTGGTGAAACAGGCTTCCATGCGGTCTGTGGACGATTAAGAACTTCTCAGGTTTCAGAGTGTTCAGCGTTGGTCCGTCATTCATCTCTATTATTTTCCAGCCTTCAGGTGTCCACGCGCCTTTCCGTTCCCATTCTTCCCACTGTTTCTCATCGATTTTCTTTTCCTTCAACAATTTCTGTGGTCCTGGTTGCTTCATTTCTTCTACACCTCCAAGACTACGGCGCCTGCCTGGCATCCTGTGCCGCCGTGCCCGTGGATGAAGGCCTTCTTCGGGTTACTTAGCTGTCTGCCTGGTGCGCCCCACTTCTTTCCTATTTGGTTGCCGAGTTGCCAGTAGCTGTCGACGATTTGGGCGATTGACGTTGAGCCAACGGCGTGCCCCTGCGCCGTTAGCGCTCCGCTGAGTTGACAGGGAAGTTCTCCACTGGGCTTGATTATGCCTTCGCGAACCATACTCTTGCCTTCGCCTCTCTTGCAGAAATCAAAATCTTCTAACCCGGCAAGTACTACACCTGCGTAGGGGTCGAAGATTTCAACGAAGCTAATTTCCTTCCGCGGGTTCTTGATTCCAGCGTCTTTGTAAGCCATTCGGGCAGACACTCTTAGAGAGCCAAAGTTGAGCAGATCTGGATAGGGTGACATCGGTTTTGGAATGGTCTTCGGCCAAATCTTTTCGTCTTCTGGATACATGCCCTTCCACGCGGGGTTGTCTGGGCGGTCTCCGGCTCTCATAGTGTCGCTGCCGAAGCCTACGCCAGTTATCCATATGGGATTGTCAGTAAGTTTCTTCGTCATTTCCTCGTTTGCTAACAGCAGTGCAGAGGCCCCTTCGCTCGTCATTGCACATTCATAGTTGCGGTATGGCCAAGATATCAAACGTGACTTGTATACGTCGTCCACCGTGATTTTTGTGAAGCCATGCTGGGCGGGCCATTGCGCGTATGGGTTATCAAGAGAGTTGTTGTGGCACATGGCGGACACTTCAGCGATATCATCTTCCCCGTCTCCGTAAACGTGCATCCTCCTTGCTTCCATGGTTGCGTAGAAAGCGTTGTATGTGAAGCCTGAAACGAAGTCCCAGTCTGTGTCGCCAGCTATTGCTATTGCCTCGTTGACTTTTTGGATGGGTAGCTCATTCATTTTTTCCCAGCCGACCACGAGAACCACTGGGAACATGCCTGAACGCACCCACAAAGCCGCGTTTATTATGGCGTCTATCGGAGTTGCGCCTCCCGACTCAACTCTGTACGAGGCAACGCCGCTCAAGCCCAGGTAGTCGTTGATTATCCAGTGCATGCACTGCTGTTGTTCGAGAATGTCGCTGAAATATGAGTAGCAACACGCGTAACCTTTCTTTAAGAAATCGCCCAGTTCCAGTTCTGGAACGTCGTCAAGTATCATTTTGACTGCTTCTGCGCACATTTCTTCTTGCAAGGTATGCCTAGGAAGGTCAAATCGTGAAATACTGCCTGCGACTATTCCGACTCTTTTCAATTTTCCACCTCAAATTTCGAAAGATGTAGTTAGTGAATTTCAAGAACTATAAGACATTTGCGATGGACAAACACATTTTTTTGTAAGTCACCTGATAACAGTTCATTGTTGTGTTGCTGTGGGTCAGCGCGTGCTAATGTGTTAAAAAAAATGGGGGGATTTTGGTCATGTTATTTCTTCTTGCGTTTGATGTAGACGAAAGATATCGCTACTATTGACATTAGAGAGCCCACGCTTAGCCAAGGAGCAAGCAGTTGAGGCTTGTTCAGTGCAAGCAGTTCAGACTTGTTCGGCGGTGCCCACTCTCCTCCGACACTAGCGCCTGTGACTGTGATTTGAAGGCTTACGACCCACTTTGCCCAGAGACTTGAGGTTGTTATTAGTCCTTCAGGACCGACGATTGCGATTCTTAACGGTCCGACGCCTGAAGGATAAGGACCCGGCAGCACTGTGCCGTTGATGTAGTACGCAAGCATCACCGTCAGAGTTTGGTTGTGCTGTACAGGCGTTTTTCCAGTCAAGTTGTCAAAGGTCTGCAGATTCCCGGTTAAATTGCTGTAGCTAAAGATCGTAGAGAAGCCGTCTGCCCCTGTCACATTGACGCTGTAGCTGCTGCCGGTATTGGCGACCATGGCGACGAAAGTGCTGATGGGCACGCCGGTGTAGTAGCCCAAGTTGCCAAGGTTGCCGACCTTGTTAACTGACCCGCCAAAGGCGGTGTAAGATGCTAAGCTTCCAATGTCAGTCTCGTGCAAAACTACTTGCGTGCCAAGAGGTCCGCCTGGACCAACGACTGTTAAGGTCATCGTTGGAAGGCCTGGATCTGCATGCGCCTGAAATGCTTGTAGACAACATAGTATCCCTACAAAAGCTATGGTCATTAAGATCAATGGTTTCTTATGAATTATTTCTCCCTTCTCCTTTTTCCGTCACGCCGAAGCGTGCAACGTAAAGCAAGCGTTATGCATATAAAAACATTTCGGGCAGGCGCGTTAGCGTTTTGCTAAATTCGGGGAATTGACATGGACCTGTTGGACCGTGCTTGGGCCTAGACAGGCACTCATGATATCGTATGTAGAAGTTTGATGAGAATGCACCATGCCTGGAAGGCAAGCAGAAATTAACACAAACAACACTATTTAACAACACCCTAGCGCGCCAAACCATGACACTTGCGGGAGGTGTCACACGTTGCGTTCATGAGAGAACAGATTGAGATAGAACGGGCGCATGCAGGACAGTCATCTTTTTATAATTTCTTCAGGCTTCGTATCTGATATGCAAATCATACAATTGTCAACGGCTCTTCCCCGCAACGATTACTCAACCAAAAAGCTGATTGAAGAGTTTCCGTGCAAACTCCCTGAACCCGTTGTGCAAAACGTGCTTAACCTTGGAGTCTCAAAACGTTATCTCATCAGCCAATCGGCACCAACGACAGAACCAGAAACGGCAATGGACGAAACCAGCCTCATTGACCTGTGCTCCGAGGCCTGTCGAAAAGCCATTCAAGGAGCTGATCTCCGTTTCAGAGACATGGACTATCTCATTACTGCCTATGACGCGAATCCTTTGCTGAGCCCTGGTCTGAGTCAGCTACTAGTGCCGCAGTTGGGCCTAGATCCTTTTGTTAGACATGTTAACGCGCAGGGAATAGCCAGCACGGCTTTTACGAAGACATTGCAGCTCGCGGAAGACTACCTTGCTGCACGCCCGAAAGACAATGTACTCATTTGCATCTCAGGAGTGAGCTCATATTGGTTCCAAAACCAGGTGCGAGGTCTGAAAGACGTGATGGAAATCGGAAAGATTGGTCCGATTCACGACAGCAAGAGAAAACAAATGGAACTGAGGAAGTGGGTGGCTACGATGCAGTTTTTCCTGTTCGGAGACGGCGTGGCCGCTGCTGTCGTGTCGAACAAGAGTGAGGGCTTGAAGGTTGGCAAGATTGTCGAAGTGACGAATATTGATTCAAAGGACTATCTGGCTGGCTATTCTAGACTCTCTTTCTTAAATGAACCGTTCAAGTTCGGCTTTAACTCACATCTGGGCAAGGAAATTCCAGACTTGGGAGTCAAGTACACAGGTGTGGCGCTTGACAGATTGTTTGGAAAAGAAACAAAGAACAGAATGAAAGCCGCGAAGAAGTGGGCGGTTCACACGGGTAGCGAAAAGATACTTGACGCTCTGGCCGAGCACCACGGCGCTGAGAAAGAAAAACTCAGAGAGTCGCACGAAGTTCTCAGAGAAAATGGCAACCTGGCGGGAGCAAGCTTACCCTTCATTCTTGACAAGATAGCCTCGACGAACAAGTTGTCAAGGGGCGACACCATACTTATGCTTGGTTACGGGTGGGGATTCTCGGCATCGGCAGGTCTGTTGGAATTTTGGAGTTGAAGATTTTCCCAGAGGCTCGTCTCATCGACCCTCGACCGATTGTTCTCATGCGTTTTGAACCGATAGTAAAATATCTTTCTAGGTCAATGATGATAGTAACTCAAAACAGCACATAGTTATTATTGGGGGCAAAACACTGCGATGTTTGACAAGAAAAAAATCGATGAACTCAAGAAAGAACGCGAACGTTGGGAACAGACAACGTTGCCAAACTGGATCAGACAATCCAGCGAAAGGAAAAACGAATTCCGTAACACCTCCAACATGCCCATTAAACGGTTGTACACGCCCGAAGACGTCAAAGACCTAGACTATTTGCAGGACCTAGGCTTCCCCGGGGAGTATCCTTTCCTTCGCGGTGTACACGCCACGATGTACCGTGGCCGTTTTTGGACGATGCGGCAGTTCTCAGGGTTCGGAACAGCAGAACAAACGAACAAACGTTTCAAGTACCTCCTCAAAGAAGGCGAGACGGGCCTGAGCATTGCCTTTGACTATCCGACGATAATGGGTTACGATTCGGACCATCCCATGGGAAAAGGCGAAGTCGGCATATGTGGAGTTGCAATTTCGTCACTGAAAGACATGGAAGGTCTATTGAACGGAATTCCACTCGACAAAGTCACCACATCCATGACAATAAACGGACCCGCAGCCATGCTGCTGGCCATGTACGTTGTGGTAGGCGACAAGCAAGGCATATCAAGAGAAAAACTCGGTGGAACAACACAAAACGACAATCTGAAAGAGTACTTCGCACAGAAGCTGTGCATATACCCGCCAAAATCCTCCGTAAAACTCACAACGGACATCATAGAGTACTGTGCGCGACACTTGCCAAGGTGGAATCCCATAAGCATAAGTGGATACCACATCAGGGAAGCAGGCGCAAACGCCGTGCAAGAACTCGCATTCACAATTTACGATGGAATAACATACGTGGAATCCACTCTGCAGAGGGGACTGAAAGTTGATGACTTCGCCGACCGACTGTCGTTCTTCTTCGCCTCGCACAACGACTTTTTCGAAGAACTGGCCAAGTTCAGAGCTGCCCGAAGACTTTGGGCGAGGCTGATGAAAGAACGTTTTCACGCCAAGAACCCAAGATCAATGTGGATGCGCATGCACGTTCAGACTTCCGGATGCACGCTCACCGCACAGCAACCCCTAAACAATATTACTCGCACGACGATTCAGGCCTTGGCAGCAGTTCTGGGAGGAACACAATCATTGCACACGAATTCATTCGACGAAGCCTTAGCGCTGCCCGGCGAAGAAGCCGTCAGAGTTGCACTGAGAACACAGCAGATAATAGCCCATGAGAGCGGAGCAACAAACACGATAGACCCGCTAGCAGGTTCATACTACGTTGAAGCTTTGACAAACGAAATGGAAGAAAAGGCCACGGAGTACATTCAGAAAGTAGATGATATGGGCGGAGCAATGGTCGCCATAGAAAAAGGGTTCTTCCAAAAGGAAATAGCCGACAGCTCCTACAAGTACCAGAAAGAAATAGACGAGAAGAAACGGACAATAGTCGGCGTAAACAACTACCAAATCGAAAAAGAAGAATATCCGATAAAACTCTTGAGGGTAGACCCCAAGGTCGAAAAAGAACAAGTCACCAACCTTCAGAACGTAAGAAAAACGCGAGATAACAGGAAGGCTGAAGAAATGCTTAGCAAGCTTGAGCTTTCAGCAGAAAAAGATGAAAACCTTATGCCTGCAATAATCGAAGCAGTCAAAGCCTATGCGACACTTGGCGAAATCTGCAGCGTGCTGCGGAAAGTTTATGGAGAATACAAGGAGCTAATTGTAATTTGAAGAGGCGGAAAAATGGAAGATGCAAGAAAGATTAGGGTTCTAATCGCGAAACCGGGCCTTGACAGTCACGACAGAGGCGCCAAAGTTATTGCGAGAGCCCTCAGAGACGCTGGCATGGAAGTGATTTACACGGGTCTCAGACAGACGCCGGAACAAATCGCTGAAACTGCCCTACAGGAAGATGTGGACGTTATAGGCCTGAGCATTCTTTCAGGTGCCCACAAGACTCTCTTTCCGAGAATAATGGAGCTCTTGAAAAGACAAGGGTTAACGGACGTGATGGTGTTCGCCGGAGGAATAATTCCCGAAGAAGACGTGTCTGAGATGAAAAAGCTGGGAATAAGGGAAATCTTTGGGCCAGGAACCACGACCGAAGAGATAATACGGTACGTGGTGGACAACCTCCCGAAAAGAGACTAATCCCCTACGATGTGCAGAAGTGTTGACCAAAACTGAAGAAATCGTACAAGGTGTTCTAAAAGGAGATCGCAGAAGCATAGCAAAAGCGATAACAATCATTGAAAACAGCATGCCTGAAGCGCAAGAACTGATTGCCCAGATTTTTCCTCACACGGGAAAAGCTCATGTCATAGGGTTGACCGGAGCTGGCGGGGCGGGAAAAAGCACGCTCATCGAGAAAATCGTCCGCGAGTACAGACGAAAGGGCAAAACGGTGGGCGTCATCGCCGTAGATCCCACGAGTCCGTTCACTGGGGGGGCATTCTTAGGCGACCGGATTCGCATGCAGGAATTAAGCACTGACGAAGGCGTTTACATAAGAAGCATGGCAACTCGCAACTACGCGGGTGGAATATCGAAAGCAACGAAAGACGCTGCCAAGGTACTGGACGCAGCTGGAAAGGACGTGGTGATAGTCGAAACTGCCGGCGCCGGTCAATCTGAAGTTGAGATTGTCAAGGTGGCCCAAACAATAGTTGTCATGCACGCCCCCGGACTGGGAGACGAGATACAAGCGATAAAAGCGGGAATAATGGAGATAGCGGACATATTCGTGGTAAACAAGGCTGACCGAGAAAACGCAAACATGACCACAATAGACATCCAAGCGATGCTCCAGATGAGCAGCAAGAAAGGCGGATGGGAGCCGCCCGTGCTGAAAACAGTGGCGCTCACCGGCGAAGGCGTCCCAGAACTCATCGAAAAACTGGAAGAACACAGATGCTTCCTTGAAGGCGACACAGAAAGCAGGGAAAACCTGTTAAAAACCAAAGCTGAAGCTGAACTACTAGAGGCCATAAAGGAAAGAATATCCAGAGCACTGATAGACCAGCTTAAGAGAGAAGGAAAACTCGACGAACTTCTACGCGAAATCGTTGAGAAGAAAATAGATCCAACTTCCGCGGCTGAAAAACTCGTCAAGAGAGCGATTAATGATGCCTAAGCTTGAGAAAGGACTCGTCCAAGTTTACACTGGGAACGGGAAAGGCAAAACGTCCGCGGCTTTGGGTCTTGCGCTCAGAGCAACGGGCAGAGGGCTTAAGGTCTACGTGATTCAGTTCATCAAGGGCGGGTTCGACTACGGCGAACTCCACGTACTGGGCAGACTTCCAAACATCACTTTGAAAGCTTTCGGAAGAGGTAAGTTCATAACGGCGAAGCCACCTGAAAAAGAAGACGTCAAACTTGCTGAAGAAGCGATCAAACTGGCAGAAGAAATCATAGAAAGCAGAGAATACGACATCGTTGTCCTGGACGAAATCAATGTTGCCCTAGACCTGAAACTCATAAAACTTCAAGAAGTCGTGGAAATAATAAAGAAGAAACCCGAGAACGTTGAGATTGTTCTAACCGGCCGCAACGCGCCTAGAGAGATAATCGACCTTGCAGACCTTGTGACAGAGTTGAAGGAGATTAAGCATCCGTTCAGTAAGGGTTTCCAAGCTCGAAAAGGAATTGAATACTAGATTTTGCCACGACAAGACGCTTTGACTTAGATAGTTCTTCATGGCTTTATCTCTTTTCTTCGGAGGCAAGCGGGTAAATCTCCTTTGCTACATATTCAAGGTACCGCTCTTTCTCTGTTAGATTGAAGATTGTGACCGAAGCATCCCGTGTCATGCGCGCGCCACTCAACCATTATGTACTTTCAGGGAACAGTTTCCTGAAGTTATCGTGAAAGACTTTCTTTTTGACTTTCCTTGTGATGTTTGAAGCTTCAACAATTGCTATTTGAGTCGGATAACGATAGTACGGTACGTCTGACCCGAAAAGCACCCTGTCTTCGCCTATGTCCACCGCCAGTTCGATTAGGTCAGGCACCGTACCTGAAGTCTCAACATAAACATTCTCGAATCTCTCTAGCATGCTGAGGGCTCCCTCCCTGAGATGGCCAAGTATTATAAGTAGCTTTGGATATTTCGTGGCGATTTTTGAAATCAATCCGGGCGAGGAGAACCCGTCACCCGTGTGAAACAAGACAGGTAGACCCAATTCATTGACTTTCTTGAAAAAGCTATCGAAAAACGGATGATCAGGCCTAAAGCATTCCACCATTGGATGCAGCTTGAGTCCCGCCATGCCGAGGGACGCCTTCATTCGAGTCAATTCCTTCACTGCATCTTTCCGCCTTGGGTCTGCCCGCCCAAATCCCACGAGCCTTTTGGGATATTTCCTGACGGACTTTGCGATGTAATCATTCATTTCTGGATATTCGTCACCCACATTAGGATTAGGAAAGACGATAGCTCTTTCAACATTATATCGGTCGAAAAGACGGACAAGATCGGCGACGCGAATTGTCGGGTTCATGTATGGTTGCCAAGGGCCAGATTCTCCCAAATGGACGTGCGCATCACAGATTCTCGTCAACAGACCCCCATTTGCTCAGGCACCTGATTAATCACTGCAGATTCCATTCTTAAGCTTTTCAATAGAAAAAAACGGAAAAAATCAAGGGCTTCTGACATGCAATCTCCCACTTTTTCTTCTTCATTCCAAAAGCGCGCTCAAGCTCTCCCGTACTTGGCCAAGTTCTCCGTTTTGACACACTCTCCTAGAGGAGCTTCATGGTCTCCGCTAGATTGAATCGCCTTGCCCAAAACCACATTACATAATACATTTTTATGAATAGGTCCGACATAACCTTTTGATAATATATAATGGTTTTCTCCCAAATTGCTTTAATAAGAGATTTTAGCCTCTATTAGTGCTACCTAGAGGCAAAAACATCAATGCTGGTCCAAGAGGTTATCCTTGAAAACTTCATGTCGTACGAGTATGCGAGGGTACCGTTTAGGTCTGGCGTGAATGTTATTTGCGGACCGAACGGTTCTGGAAAATCGTCGCTGTTACTCGCAATTTCCGTAGCCCTTGGACAGTCTTACACAGAGCGTTCCAGGAAACTCAGTGACCTGATACGCTGGAACAAGGAGCAAGCCCGTGTTACTCTGATTTTGGACAATAGCAGGGCAGGCAAGAACAGGCCTGTGCCGAAATTCAATAAGGACCAGATTTTTCTCACAAGGGTACTGCGTCGTGACGGCAACTACTGGTTTGAACTTGAAAACCGAGCGGTGACAAAAAACGATGTTGAGAGGCTTCTCGGCAAATTAGGCGTTGACCCGGACAACATACTCATCATCATGCATCAGAACATGGTTGAACAGTTCACGGTGCTTTCCATACAGGAAAAGCTGCGCATAGTCGAAGCGGCCGTTGGGCTTGAGCCTTACCGTGAGAACGTGCTGCAAGCCCAGAGAAAGCTAACCCGCATACTGAGTCAAGAGGACTCCATGGGCAAGCTTTTGGAGTCAGCTGAGCAGACGCTCAACTACTGGAGAGAACAATACGATAGGTACCAAGAAAAGAAGCAATTGCAGACGAAGCGAAGGTTTCTCGAAAGGGAGCTTGCCTGGGCAGAAGTGGCAAGAAGAGAGGAAACGCTTAGACAGGGGGAAGCTAACAGAAAGAAGGAACATGAAACTCTAACCCAAATAGAAGAAGAGGAAAAATCGGTCAAGGGTAATTTGCAAGACCAACAGGCCGAAAGTGGAAAACTGAGAAATGGTTGGAAGGTACTGATTGATGAACGGTTGAGCTTGGAACGTGAAAGAGCCACAAACGCGTCAACAATCTCGCTATGCGAACAACTGCAGAAGGAAACTGCTATGATATATTCCCTCGTCGAGAACCAATCCTCAAAAGCAGACCCGTTGACCAGAGAAAACTCACAGTTCAAACTCCTAAGAAGCGGATACGTGAAAGATCTAATACAGAACTCTAACGAGCAACTGTCAAAGCTAGACGTCCAGATAAACGGGAACGAAACAAGAACTCGGGAACTGGAAGAGATGGTCGAAAAAGTCAACAGCCAAGTCTTGGAAATTCGGATCAACCTGGCTTTATTGCAATATCGCATGGAAACGGCAAAGACCAATTTGAAAGAACTGGAGAGATCACTTTCAGATGCGCGGGCACGAGCTGAAGAATCAACGAAGAAAGCAGAGCAAGCCGGCGCCAGAATTGCCGCAATAAAAGATGTCGGGGAAATTCTGGACGAGATAAGAGTAACCGAAGGACACCTGGCTGCACTATCTGACGTTTCTGAAGACATAGAACGCATGTACGAATCTTACTCAAAACTCTACTTGGAATTGAAGGAGAAAGCCCAGCTTGTTGCCGAAAACCGCGAAAAGACTTTGGAAGAAGTGAAGACAAGGATGCAGTCTTGGCGAACTGTCATACATAACCTTCTGAACTGCGTCAATCTCGAGTACCAAAAAATCCTAGTTCAAACACAAGCTGTGGGCGAGGTCAGGCTTGCTAACGAGAACGACATAGAAGGAGCCGGCCTGGAAATACGGGTAGGTTTCAAAGGAGGCAAACCAGTTCCGCTGGACTCCTACACCCAAAGCGGCGGGGAGAGAACAACTGCCACGATGAGTTTCCTTCTGGCCTTGCAGCAGCATGTCCGCTCACCTTTCCGTGCCGTTGATGAATACGACATTCATATGGATCCAAAGAACCGGGAGCTGATTGCCCAGATCCTTATCTCCGCGGTGAACGACTCAAGCGCTCAATACCTCATCATAACACCCAGTCAAATAACATTCGCAAAGGAAGATGTGAACATAGTCACCGTGCAAAACATCGATGGCAAATCAGTAATCCGAGGGGTGGTCTGATGCTTCCCGAGAGAGAACAAAAAAGACTCGGCAGGGAGAAGCTTCAGCGCATAATCGAAACATGCAAGTCTGTCGAAGGACGCTCGCTTGACCCATTTCTGATAGACGTTATGGATAACATAGACACGGTGAAAAAATACTTTCCAGAATGGAAAATTCCAGAAGACCTGTGTTTAGACGCTGAAACAATACATCAACTGGCGTCCGTCATAAAGCTTCAAAGCGAATGGGTCAAACACCGCTCAACGACGCTCTACGCAGACCCGTTTCTATTGGATGAAAAAATCAGACGAATAGAAAAGGTGGACATTGTCAAGACCTTCGTCAAGGTTTGGCATCCAATAGTCGAGTTAGAGCAGGTCTCGATTCAGAGTCTGGCAGAAGCATTGAGATACTGGGAAAGCTTGGTTCCACTGAATGAAAGATGGAATGAAATGGCGCCGACAGAAGTCGGGTCAGGCACCGCAACCAGGGAAGAGCTTGTCAATCAGAGAATCTTGCGCGACGAGGCCTTTTCCGAAGAATTGGAAGATTTTTGGCGAGAACTGAAGAGTCAAGTTGCAAAGAATGGTGAAAACGCGAAGATTCGATACCAGAGTTTCGTCTATGCGGAGACGTACAAAGAAACCGTGAATAGAGCCTTCATGACGAGCTTTCTGGTTACCTACGGTTACGCAACCTTGGAAATTCATCCGTTGGAAGAAGAAATGTTCATAGTGCCTTATGAAAAACCGGCAGTCAAGACCGGCAGCAAACAATTGGTGTCGATTCCTATAGCCCTGACTGCAGAAGATTGGGAGAAATGGAAGAGAGGGGAATAGAGTGAGCAAGAGAAAAGCTTACTATGCGAGTAAGCTCAAACGAGCCACCCACATGCTGTTTTACAAGAGGCACAAGAAACCTGGAGTCAAGGGTTGGGAGCTTCGAAAGACGATAGGCTCAGACTACCCGAAAGTTCTGAAAATACTAGATGAATTCTTGAAACCGCTCGACCTGCAAGTCAAAACTGTCTTCGAAGAAGAAAAGCAAGTTGAAAAACCCACTCAGGAACAGTTGGACAAAGCCAGATTCCTCATAGAACTGCGAGGGGAATTGGCACCGAAAGAAGCTAAAATGATAGGCTGGCGAATAGACGACCTTGCAGGACTGGCGATTGCCATATCATACATAATATCCAAGAAAGGGAAATCCCCGAGAAAGGAAGTTGAGGAACTACTGCGGGAAAAACTTCCCGGATGGAAAGTCGGCATCAACGTTGACAGATATGTCAGATACGGGTATCTAGCCCAAGACGAAAACGGACAACTATACCTAGACTGGAGAACGCGCGCAGAGGTAGATCAAAAAGCGCTTGTGGATCTGCTTCTCAGAGCCGAATCGTAGCTTGCTGCTCTCTACTTCCTTATCCTGTGGTATAAGGAAGCTAAAGCGGCTATGACGACTACAGCGGTGAGTATGAGCAGTGGACTGCCCAGGAACTGTGCGGCAAAGGTCTCGTTCGCAGCGTGAACAACTCCCGCCAAAGCAAGCATCATAAAGAGCGAACACAAGGCTGGCACTGCAACATGTTTCATGGTAAAACCTTCTGGGAATCTATGTTATGCTGACGTTTTGTATTTGGAAGTATCTCTTCATCAAGAATCGCAAGCGCTCGGCATTTCTGCCGTTCTTTCCTATGGCGACGCCTTTGTCCTTGGGGTTTACGGCCACAACCGCGATGGTTTTGCCATCAGGCCTTTCGGTGAGGCGAACTTCTTGGACCAAAGCTGGTTTCAAAGCGTTCTTTATGAACTGTGCGGGTTCTTCCGAATACTCGATTATTTCGTGTTTCTTCCCCGTCATCCTCTCTAGAGTGTGAATGTTTCTTCCGCCTCTTCCGATCGCAACTCCAACTTGGCCTTGCCCAACAACGTAGAGCACGCGTCCCTGCTCTTCATCGATTATGCAGTCTTTGACACTCGCGCTGGTTATGCTTTCAAAAAGCGCGATGTAACGCATTTCGGTGCTCGTGAACTTTATTCCGCTAGTCATTCGTCTCCTCCGCTGGGTTCTTCGGCTTCAGTGGTCTCCGTTAGCTTAAGGATTTCTGAGTCGCCTGGCTCTCTTATACTTAACGCTGAGACGCTGAAGGGCTTACCGCACACAGCGGCCAGGTCCAAGGATGTACCCTTGTAGATTATCAAAGGAACCTTCGAGAGTTTCGAATAGTACTCTACGTCTCCTCGAACATTTTTTGGACAGTTTGCGGCTAGGATTATCAGTTTAGCTTTGCCTGTTTGAGCGTTTTGCACTGCGGAGCTTGCTCCAAGAGACACCTTGCCAGTTTTTACCGCCGTGGAAATTGCCTTGTCTACGTCTATCATTTCTTCTTCTCCTTTTTCTCGAATGTCGACATGAACAGCTCAACCAACCCTGTGCCAATCGGTATTGACTGGCCGACTATTACGTTTTCGGTCACCCCCGCCAGAGGGTCGCTTTCGCCCTTGACAGCTGCTTCAACGATGTTTGGAACCGTGATTTCAAATGCGGCTCTGGCCAAGACACTTGATTTCTTTCCGCTTATCCCGTGTCTGCCTATCTGTTGCACCTCGCCGGTGGACGTCATCATGTCTGCAACGAGCATCACGTGCCGGTTATCCACGTCTAATCCTTGTTCTTCCAAGACTCCTTTGGCCTCGTGAACCAAAGCGTTCCTAGAAGCTTCAATCCCGATGGTCTTGGCGATTTCATGCACGTTGTTCGTCGTCGTCCTTGAAGTGTCCACGCCAGGAACTTCCAGAACCTTGGGCAGGTTTGAGCCGTCGGTGTTGATGACCCATTCTCCATGTTCCTCGCTGACCAGCACCCGCTTTATGCCGGGCACGCCTTTAACGTGGAACACAGAGACTTTGCCGAGCAGTTTCCTGATTGTTTCGACCTTCTTGGGCTGTATGAGTATGTTGTTTCCCTTTGCCTTCGTCGTGGCGTTGGGTATTTGCAGTCTGTCCTTCAGCTCCTGCATCGTTATCCCACGATCATCCATCATGATCTTGTTAGGTTCAATCACTATCTCGTCATTCACTGGATCTATGTATACCGCTTCGGCCACGTTTTCCAGCGTAGTATAGATTATGTCGCGGGCAATCCTGACTGCAGCGTCTCGGCTCTTTCTGTATTCTGGACTTAGATAAATCGTCATTACAGGCGTTGACGGAATTCTTCTAGCGTCAACTATTTCAATCAGTCTTGGCAAACCCAGAGTCACGTTCTGCTCCTTGACTCCGGCGTAGTGGAATGTCCTCAGAGTCATCTGAGTTCCTGGTTCGCCGATTGACTGTGCAGCGACGATGCCCACAGCCTCACCTGGCTCCATTAGAGCGCGCTTGTAGCGGTCGACAGTCAACCTGATTGCTTTCTCAACGCTTGCCGCGGTCAGTTTGTGCTTGGCCAGGTTTTGCTTGAGTTCATCCTTGAGAATAGGCGTGAGTTGCTCTTCAACTTTCTCCAACTCCTTTCTGATGAATTCAGCGGATGCCGGTTTTCCTTTCTCCTTGGCTATTCTGATTTGGTCAACCAGACGGGTTACGTTCACCGCTTTGCCATGGTCGCTCTTGGCCGGGTCAACACCATCTTCCCCGTATTGGAATTGAATTATGTCGCCTGTTGAGTTTCTCACTGTCCCATCGTATTCCAAACGTATGTGTTCAAGCGCGTTGATCAGTCTTCTTTGCATGTAACCGCTCTGCTGAGTTCTGACGGCTGTGTCCACCAAACCTTCTCTTCCACCCATAGCGTGGAAGAAGAACTCGATGACATCGAGACCGTGCTGGTACGATGAGTAGACGAAGCCCCTCGCCTTTGGACGTTGATCTCCTGCCTGAAAATGCGGTAAAGCACGATCGACGTATCCTCGCAGAATTCGTTTTCCACGAACCGCCTGCTGTCCGACGCACGCGCTTATCTGACCGATGTTCAGGCTGGAACCCCTTGCACCTGTCCGCGTCATTACTATGCCCGAGTTGTCCAAGGTGAAGTCCTCATCGGCTATTTTGCCGGATTCGTCTCTTGCTTTTGCCAACTCGTTCATTACGTATATTTCGAAAGAGTCTTCGATTGTTTGGCCTGGAAGTCTCGGCAGCGTGCTTTTGCGATAGCTCTCAATCAATTCCTCTATTCTCTTCTCGATCTTTTCCATGGTTTTCGCTATTCTGTCCTCAGCCTTCTCGGAAAGCACAAGCTCGTCATATGAGTAGGTGAAACCTCGCATCGATATGAAAACCTTCAACATCCTGGTTATTTTGTTAAGAAAGTCTCTTCCAGCTTCGGTTCCATAATCCTTTATTATCCTATGGAGAAGACTTTCAGATTGCTCAGCCCCTATTGAACGCCTGTCTATGACCCCGCTCACCAATTCACCGTTCCTCACGACCACGTAGGCATCGTACTCGCATTCTTCTTCCAAGCATTTTACGCATCCTTGGCAGATGTTTGCTTTCAGAATGTAGTTCATGTCCTTGGGGAGGAACAGGCTGAAAATCTGTTTTCCGCTCCAAAGTGGTTGAGGCGTCTTGACTTTTGGTTCTGGCATTGGACCTTCGTATTTCGCTGACAGCAACAGCTTGTTGACTTCGTTTCGTGTCACGTAGTTTGATTTTCTCGTGAACAGGTACGCGGAAGTTATGAAATCTCTTATCGCCCCTATTATGGGACCTCCGAACCTGGGTGACAGAATCTGGTCCTGAACTTGCATTAGCAGAAGTGCTTCTGTTCTTGCTTCTTCGCTTTGCGGTACGTGCAGGTTCATTTCGTCTCCGTCGAAGTCCGCGTTGTACGGTGGGCAGACGCACAGATGCAGACGGAACGTCTTGTAGGGGAGTACGCGCACGTAATGGGCCATTATTGACATGCGGTGGAGTGAAGGTTGACGGTTGAAAATGGCGGTGTCACCATTTCTAAGATGCCTTTCTACAACGAAGCCAAGTTCAATGGCCTCAGCGATCTTTTCTCTGTCGACCACGAACTCAAGCCTTATCCGTTTGCCGTCTGGCCTGATTATGTAAAGGGCGCCGGGGTACTTTTCAGGCCCGTTGGCGACGAGTTTTCGCATCTCTTCAATGTTCCATTCAGTAACCTTCTCTGGAACGGACAAGTGCATGGCAATTTCCAGCGGGACACCAACTTCATTTATGTCGAGGTTCGGATCAGGAGAAACCACTGTCCGAGCTGAGAAATCCACTCTTTTTCCCGAAAGGTTGCTCCTGAACCTTCCTTCCTTTCCCTTCAGTCTCTGTGAGAGAGTCTTTAGTGCTCGTCCAGAACGGTGTCTCGCGGGCGGTATTCCCGAGGCTTCGTTGTTAAAGTAGGTTGTCACATGGTACTGCAAGAGCTCTGATAGATCTTGGATTATGAGCGTTGGGGCACCTGCATCCATGTTTTCCTTCAGTCTCTGATTGATTCGAATTATGTCTACAAGTTTGTGCGTCAGGTCGTCCTCTGAACGGATGCCTGATTCCAGCGTTATTGATGGACGAACGTAGACGGGAGGAACTGGCAGAACTTGCAGAACCATCCATTCCGGCCTGGCAGTTTCGGGATTGAAGCCCAAGAGCTGAAGATCCTCGTTGGGTATACGCTCCATTCTCTCCCGCACCATGCTTGGAGTCAATGGTTCTGAACCGCTTTCTGGGATTTGCTCGCTGAACTTCGTGGGCTTCTCGAAAGTTATCTTGAACTGCACACCCGCGCAGTGAGGACATTGCTTCCTCTTTGTCTCTTGCATAATCGTTTTGTAAACCTCATCCGGAACCAGACCTAGGAGTTCCCGAGTTTTTTCAATCCTTACTTGAACTTTCTTGATGGTTTCATCAGGAAGCAGGATGCGCCCGCAGTTTCGACAAGTGGACTTGAGTAGATCGAATATTATCTTGGTGAATTCTATGTGTATTATCGGAACCGCGAGTTCTATGTGACCGAAATGGCCGGGACAGCGAATCGCCGTGTTGCCGCACGTCTTACATCTCTGTCTTGGCTCGAGGGTTCCAAGTCTTCCATCCATCAGTCCAGCCATGATTGGCGCACCGTCTTCGTCGTAAGTGTCAGGTGTTTGAATCTCCACGACTGAAAGCTTGCGCACGTCTTGCGGCGAAAACATGCCGAAGTTGATCTCGTCTACTACCTTGTGGATTATTTCTTCAACAGCCATTTTACGCTTTCTCCTTGAGCTTCAGTTTGGGCGATATGCAAAGGCTCATCAACTCTTGCAGCAGAAGCTTGAACGCGTACGAGACTACCACTGGAGAGATTTTCGATTTATCTTCGCAAAGTTTGCACACGTACTTTCTTTGTTTCATGTCGTAATAGGCTATGTGCCCGCAGCTTTCGCATATGTAAAGAGTGTACTTGTCCGATTCCTCCAGCAGTCTGTCCCTCAGAAGCATAGCGGCTCCGTGACCGATGAGACAGTCGCGTTCCATTTCACCGAACCTTAGACCTCCGCCTCTAGCTCTTCCCTCCGTGGGCTGCCTTGTCAGCATTTGAACCTGTCCTCTGGCCCTTGCATGAATCTTGTCGGCAACCATGTGATGCAGCTTCTGGTAATGTATTACTCCGACGTAAATGTCCGCAACGAACTTTTCACCTGTTACGCCGCTGTAGAAGACTTCGGCGCCAGTGTTGCTGTAGCCCAGCTTGACGAGTTCTTTTCTGAGCGCGTCGGGCGTTTCGTTCGAGAAGGGAGTTCCGTCGACGGGGCTACCTCTCATGGATGCAACCTTTCCAGCGAGTGATTCAATGAACTGGCCAACGGTCATCCTAGAGGGGATAGCGTGCGGGTTGACTATTATGTCCGGAACTATGCCATCCTCCGTGAATGGCATGTCTTCCTGAGGAACTATCAAGCCGATAACACCCTTCTGTCCGTGTCGAGAAGCAAACTTGTCCCCCAGCTCTGGAACGCGTTGGTCACGGACTCTCACCTTGACCAGCTTGCTCCCTTCTCCTGATGCCGTTATGAATATAGCGTCAACGATACCCGTTTCTGAAGGACGCATGTCCACTGAAGTGTCGCGCATAGAAGGACCTTTAACCTCGAATTCCTTGTATTCTTCAAGAAACCTAGGCGGGCTAATTCTGCCTATGAGGACGTCGCCGCCTGCCACTGCTGACTCGAGACCAATTATTCCATCCGGTTCGAGCAGTCGGTAGTACTGTTCACCCCTGTATCCACGTGTTCCAGCTTCTGGCAACGTGAACTTGTCCTTCAACCCGCCGAGGTACTGGCGGCACTCTGCCTCATAAATGCGGAAGAAGGTTGAACGCCCCAAACCTCTCTCTATCGAGGCTTTGTTGAACACCAATGCGTCTTCCATGTTGTACCCTTCATACGACAGAACAGCCACGACACAGTTCTGGCCGGACGGCCGGAGTTTGTAGCCCATCGTCTCCATCAGAGCCGTCTCGGCTATGGGCAGTTGCGGATAGTGTAGAATGTGTGAACGCGAGTCCACGCGTTGCTGAAAGTTTGTGGCGTAAACTCCTAGGGCTTGCTTTGCCATTGCGGCTTGGTAGGAATTGCGTGGTGATTGGTTGTGTTCTGCGTATGGGATGGTTGAGGCACATATGCCGAGAATCGTGTACATCGCAATTTCCAAGTGTGTGTGTGCAGGGGCTAGCTCTTCAGGGCTTAAGGCGATGTAGGCGTTTTCCTCTTCCTCAGCGTCTATGTACTCTATTATACCGTTTTTGATTAGGTCTTCCCATGCCCATTCGCCTGAAGCTATCTTTTCGACGTGCTCGGGTCGGAGTTTGGGAACGCCGTTTTCGACTATTATGAGAGGCCGTCTGACCCTTCCTTCGTCACAGTTTACATACAGTTCCTCTCTTTCGCCCTGGGCTTTTGTGAAATAAGCCACGTTGACTTCGGTCGATATTTCTCCCCTTCTCCTCCGTTCAACGAGTTCCCGAGCTAATTCGGCGGGTGAGCCGAAATATCCAATTATGTTTCCGTCAACGAAGACTTTTGAACCTGAGAGTCTTAAGGTTTCATCTGCCTCTGGTACCGCCTGAATGCCAGAACTGAACAGCAGTTGCTTTATCTTATCGGGGTTTATGCCGACCGAGATAGTCGCGGACAATGCTAGATTCTTGACCAAGCCACAGTTTGAGCCTTCAGGCGTCTCGTTGGGACACAAGCGACCCCAGTGGGTTGCGTGCAGGTCTCTTGCCTCGAAGTTCGGTTGACTTCTGCTCAAGGGTGACTGCAGCCTGCGCAGGTGGCTCAGAGTGGAAATGTGGTTCGTCCTATCCAAGAGTTGAGTTATGCCAACTCTTCCTCTTCCCCAGTTTCCCGTTGCAAGCGCGTGTTGAAATCTTTCAGAAATTATTCCTGGGCGCACAGCCGCTGAAACAGTTATTATCGGCCCCTTCACGCCGATGCGTTCGAGCTGATATTTGATGTCGCGCGTGAGGTTTCTGAAGGCCACCCTGAAAAGGTCTGCGAGCAAAGGCCCTGCAAGCCTCAGTCGCTTGTTCTTGAAGTGGTCCTTGTCATCAGTTTTTCGCCTTTCCAGCTGCAGTTCAATTGCTCTGCACGCCATCTCGCTCAAGAACAAGGCCTTGTCTCTTCTGCTCTGGTCCGTCCTACCTATATGCGGCAGAAAGTTTTTGTCTATTGCCGTTGCAGCTTTCTGGACACGGTATTCTTCCACTTGCCCGTGTGCCACACGATTCCCTATGAACAGGATCGCGTCTTTTGCGTTGTCCACTCCTATGGCTTTTTCGTAGGAAGGCTCCAAAGAGGTCTGCACATCTTTGTCCAGAGAAATTGATTCTGCGATCTCTTTGTCTGATTCCAGTCCCAGGGCACGCATCAACACGACGAACGGGATTTCCGAGGGTACTCCTGGAATTGAAACGTATATCGCCCCGTCGGACTTTATCTTCAATTCTATCCTTGCCCTGAAACCCACCGTTGTTGAGAATATCTTTGATTGATATACCGGCGTTGTACCTTTTTCGTCAATGTCCACGATTATGCGGTTCGGCGCCAGATCTTCCATGGCTACTATCACACGTTCGGAACCGTTAACCACAAAGTAGCCTCCTGGATCATCGGGATCTTCTCCGCATGCTATCAGTTCTTCTCTTGAAAGTTGAGACAAGAAGCACAGTTTCGACTTGAGCATCACAGGAATGTTTCCGACATAGACGAGTTCAGTGTCTTGTTCCCTGCCGTCTATGACTGGGGTCATTTCGAGAGCTACGGGCGCCGCGTAGGTTAAATTTCGCAGTCTTGCCTCCATTGGGTAGATTTCATGTTTTGTGCCGTCTACTTCTGTCGCGTACGGTCCAGTTATTCTGGTTTGAGGGTCTATGATCCAAATCTGGCCCAGCTTGACCTTGTAGGGGCTCTCGGGAACTTCTATCGGGATCTCGCCTATTTCGTCGATGACTTCTTGAAGGCCACGGTCGATAAACTCGTTATAAGAGTCCAGATGCTGGCGTACAAGGCCTTTGTCCTTGAAGAAGGCGTTCAGGAGTAAGTGTGTGTCTTCTTTCGATACTTCAACCATTTTTAACCATCTCCCGCAACTTCACGTCGGGTATGAATGAACGAGATCGTTTCGATGCGGGTTTCATCAAATTCTTGATTTCCTCCAACTGTTGGGTCATTCCGACTTGAAAAATGGTCACCAATATTTAAGGAGCTAGAAACGTAACTTATATGCTGTCTAATAAACTTTTTGTACTTTGTGACGCGTTTCAGTTTGTTCTGTCAGACTGGAAAATCATGGAGGCCGATACGAAAAGCATTAGTCGCCCGCAACACAAGTCAGTGTAGGAGTTCAAGTTGGAACAGAGATTCAAGGCGACAATCGTGTGGTTAATTTTGAACGGGAAAGTTGAAAAGGCATTGGAGATTCTCGCCAAAAAACACGGTGTCAGAGTTCCCATCATAGAAGTCGGTCTGCCCAAGAGGAATAAGAGGAGGGCACTGGGATGTTACAACGGGAAGAAGAGGACGATCTCCGTTCTGAACAGTGACACGTTGAAAGATCCATTCGTAATTCTGCACGAGTTTTACCATCACCTCAGGACGACCGGCGATGCAAAACACCAGGGAACTGAGAAGTATGCAAATACCTTTGCAAAGGAGTACATAGAGGTGTACAGGTTCATAACAATTCAAGAAACGGGAAATGATTAATAAGAAAGAGTAGAAAATCTCTACTGTGCGCAGCGGTAACCAAGCCAGGTCAAAGGTGAAGGACTCAAGATCGGTTTTCTTGGCCTGAAATAGCCCCTATGAGCCATCCTTTCCCGTAGGGGTTCGCCGGTTCAAATCCGGCCCGCTGCACCAAGCCATTCTCAGATGACTAGATATCTGACAATAGGGCATGGCCAGTTAAGGCTAACAACTCGAAAAACAAGGTCTGCATGATTCGTGCACGTCTTGAGTTTCCGGGTGTAACTGATGCTCTAGTGTAGTCTAGTCAAACGCTCAGCAGAAAAGCCTTATATTACGATTCACGACATCCTGTTTCCATATGACAGGCGATGGAAAAAATGAGAAAAAAGGTAGAGGTAGAAGCTAGTAGCGGAAACCAAAACTCCAAGTTTGAACTACCCCTCGAAGATCTTGTCTTATGCGAAATTCTGGTCAACAGAAGGCAGAAATAACGCGTAGATGATTAAACCACCCCCAAATCATTCGTCCAGACAATGGACTCTGGACAAACGTCGTTTTCAATGACCCTTTGTGTTCGCTTACCGATCCATAACCTTTCTTTTCGGCCGTATCAGGCTTTCCAGCGAGCCTGTCAGAGCGTTTGCATCGTCGGATCCGATTGTCAACCTCTCGTTCCGAGTGGGAAGTGGAAAAAGGGAAATTTGTGGGTAAATGCATATATCTCTCCAGATTGTTAGAACGTTGCGCTGGTCATGGTCTAAGGCGGAAAAATGACCCTAACAGACGAAATATTGAAGCTGAAAAAAGAGAAGAACGCAATAATCTTGGCGCACAATTATCAGAGGGAAGACGTTCAGGACATCGCAGACTACATTGGCGACAGCATAGAGCTTAGCAGGAAAGCCATGGAAGAGAAAGAAGCGAAGATGATAGTTTTCTCTGCTGTTGACTTCATGGCAGAGTCAGCAGCAATCTTGAATCCTGACAAGAAGGTGTTGCTGCCGACGCTTGGCGCACGATGTCCTATGGCGCAGATGCTTACAGTTGAAGAGATCAAGCGGGCGAAGTTGCACCATCCACTCGTGCCTGTGGTTCTGTACGTTAACACTCTAGCATCAGCCAAGGCCTATTGTGACATTTGTTGCACATCGGCTAACGCTGTGGATGTGATTGCATCGTTAGACGCGGACACAGTGCTTTTCGGCCCAGACCGCAACCTAGCCGAATACGTACAGAGGAAGACTGGAAAGACTGTTATCCCTATCCCTGAATGGGGATTTTGCCCAACGCACTTGCTCTTTCAACCCGAGGATGTCCACATCCTCAAGACTAAATATCCGGAAGCCAAAGTGATGGTGCATCCTGAATGCACCTTCGAAATGCAGAAAGCCGCCGACTTCGTCGGAAGCACCTCACAAATGTGCAGATATGCAAAAGAATGTAACGCTGAAACGCTTATCGTGGGAACAGAGGAAGGAATACTTCACCGCCTGAAGAAAGAGAATCCTCGGAAAAAGTTTCTTTTGGCCTACGAAGAAGCTGTATGCCCGACTATGAAGTTGAACACTCTTGACAGGCTTTACATGGCCTTGAAAGAAGAAAAATACGTGGTTACTGTTCCAGAACCTATTGCAAAGCAGGCCAAGAAAGCCTTGGAGAGAATGTTTGACCTCAATAGCCGATAAGGCTAGACGGAAAAAACCGTAACCTTGAGCAGCTTCACTCCCTTCTTGGCGGCCAAGTGATCTCTTAATTTTCGAATATCATCAGCTTTGCCCTTGACAGCTATCGCCTCAAGACAGTCTGTTTCGCTCAGGTGAATGTGCATCGTTGAGCAGATAATGTGTGCAAAATGGTGTTGTACGTGCGTGAGTGCGTTTTCAAGCCCTCCGACTTCATGATCATACAGCATCATCATAAGCCCGGCTTGATCTCCAGTCTCGTTTTGAAGCAGGTTTTTTTCTGCCACGAACATTCTGACCGCGTCCTGAACAGCCTTAGACCGATTCTCATACCCCATTGTTCCAAGGATATGGTCAAAATCCTTCAGCAAATCAGGAGGGAAGGTTACTCCTACGCGCTTGATTTTTGGCATGCTCTCACGTGCAATTTCTAAGGTATCCGTGAATAAAGTTTTTATGCATTGTAGTGTTACCATTAGGCAAAATGGTGTTACCGAATGTACAAAATGGGTAGCAAAACCTATTTTACAACCGTGGACGTGGCTTTGACAGGCCTCTTCTGTGCACTTTGGACAGCCCTGAACTGGTATCTGGCACCCTTAAGCGTAACTTTGCTAGGGGGACTTCCAATATTTCATGATTTTGCAGTCTTTTTCACATTGTTACTTGTCGCATGGGTGACTGGACGGTTCGGAACAAGCTTGCTAGCGGGCATCATAGGCTCAGTAATCGTTGTATCCTTAGGAGGCCCACCGCCGATCATAATGTTTTGCTTTGCCGTTTCCGCAGTCATTTTTGATTTGCTGATGTCTGCGAACCACCACAAAATCCGCATTTCCGTATACAGCTTGACAATAGCATGCATCGCAACGATATCGTCTGCCTACGTTGCCGGCGTACTCATCAGCGTCCTTTTCACCCCGAGCGATGGGCTTCAGTATGCACTTACGATTTGGGGTGGGTGGCACGTGGTCGGTGGAATTATCGCACTTGCATTAACCTTACCCCTCATAGCAGCGCTGGAAAAGGCGAATGTGAGGAAAGTTAAAGGTGACAGGCAATAAGGATATCCAGCAGTTCATTGAAAGGGCTGCCAAATTCCATGGACACTTGGGCCCTTTTCTCGTCATAGGTGTCCGAATGGGAGAAATAGCAAAGAGGCATCTAGACGTTGATGAAAAGAACAGCCGTGGACTGCAGGCGAGCATCAAAACACCTCTCTCCACTCCCTTCTCCTGCGTCATTGACGGAATACAAGCTACAACTAGTTGCACAGTCGGAAATCAAAAACTCAAGATTGAAGAATCAATAGGGGAGATAACCGGACGCTTCAAACTTCAGGGTTCAGACAAAACAGTGAAGATTTCAGTTAACCCCAAAGTGGCCAGGAACTTGACTGAAGAGATGGGCAAGGGAGCTGATTCGGAGCAGCTTGCCGCAAAAATCGCACATTTGAAAGAAGAGCAGCTTTTTGTGTTGGAAGAGTAATAGGTGTTTTAGAGAAGACTTTCTCAGCGATGCTGGATTGACATGGGAGACCTGAGAATAGCAAAGAAACGTCTCGGAAAAGAAGGCTTGACGCTTTCCATCGTCAAGGACGGGCAGGTGCTCTTTGAGACTGCTTCTCATGGAATTTCAGGCTTATTGAGCGCAATTCAAGACCTTGACGAACGGCTTAACGGGGCTTCCGCTGCGGACAAAATCGTTGGCAAAGCAATTGCACTCTTGTGCCTTTACGCGAAGATTGAAGGAGTGTATGGATCGGTCATGACCAGAGAAGCTAAGAAATTGTTTGAAGAAAACAAGGTTCACGCTGAATGGGAGGAGCTGATTCGAAACATACTCGACAACTGCAGGTCAGCAACCTGCCCGTTCGACAGGTTAGCGGCAGGAATCACGGATCCTGAAGAAGCTTACAAAAAACTTAAAGCTCTGCAAGATTCTCTAAAGCAACGCAGGTGACAAGATGAGCATTGAACACGAGCGGTCTGCGTCTGACGAAAAGGAATTAGAACGCATGAGGCACAAGAAGTTGGCTGAGCTCGGGGAGAAAAAACAGGAAGTGGACAATAAACCCGTGCACATAACCGATTCGAGCTTCAAAGAGATAACCAGCAAACATACGCTGGCGCTCGTTGATTTTTGGGCGGCTTGGTGTGGCCCGTGCCAATCTCTAGCTCCGACAATTGAAGAACTGGCCAAGGAGTATGCCGGCAAAATTCTTGTCGGGAAGCTTAACGTTGATGAAAACCCCCAAACTGCAGAGTGCTTTCAAGTTTTCAGCATTCCAACCATGCTGATAATGAAAAACGGCGAAGAAATCGACAGGATAGTGGGATGTGTCCAGAAGAAATATATCGAAGCTGCCTTAAAGAAACACTTGGAGTAGGTTAGAGCATGGACGTACCAGAACGTCGGATGATGGGTGCGTTATTGCTTCTATTAGGTGTTTCTTCCTTGGCCGTGGGTGTCTACACTGGTGAGCTCAACGCAATAGTGAACCTGCTTGGAAAAATCTTCCTCTGATAATTGCGAAGTAAAAATTCTTAAGTGTTGCCAAAGTGTACTAACGCTGTTCATTTAACAAATGGGTTAGTGCGAAAATGAGTCCACCAGTGATTGGATGTGAAGATGGGGAGAGAGAAGCCGTTTTGGAAGCAGCCAAGCTCATGCTGGCAGCTGCACGAACGGCCCCTAAGACCGCCGGTGTAGATGACATCATGACATTGATTGTCTACGGAAAAGAGAAAGATGTCATCGCGGACAAGATGGAAGAGATATCGGTTGAAAGGAAGATTGAAGGGTTCAGGCGAGACGCAAAGAACGTCAGGGACTCCCATGCAGTGGTTCTCATAGCTGTCAGAGGGGATAGAAGCATTGGTTTAGACTGTGGAGGCTGCGGTTACGAAGGGTGCGTGGAGTTTGACAAGGCGAGTAAGAAAAGAGGGAAAGACTTCAGCGGTCCCACATGCGTCTTCAAAGCTCTGGACTTAGGGATAGCCTTAGGGTCAGCTGCAAAGACCGCAAGCATGCTTGACATCGATAACCGCATAATGTACCGAATTGGAACGGCTGCTTCGAAACTGAAGCTGTTACCTCAAGCAACAATTATCATGGGAATCCCGGTTTCAGTAAGAGGCAAGAACATCTACTTCGACAGGCCTGCGAAGGTATAAGCACTTTTCCAAGAGGGCACTTTCCTCTAGCGCGCGCGCTATTTTCTATCGGTTGCAGGTCAGCATGCGTGCTGGAATTTAACCAAGTCCTAGGTTAAGCGTATGTGACTCGACAGCAACAAATATTTAAGACTCAACAAAGAATGGTGACATTAGCAAAGAATGTGATGCCATGCAAAGCGGTCTGCGTATTGGCCATTTCAAACACAATAGAGGTCGTGCGAAGGCAGGCGCGAACCGAGTGCGCTGCAATCAGAAGCATTGGTTTTGACCGCTCGAAATGAGCCTCTTCTAACCCTGACTCTTCATTTTTTCATACATTTTCTCCAGTGTCCAACGGATGCTTGACTTAAGCTCCTTCAGCCTTTCCGGATCAGTGTTCTCGATGAGTATTTCACGGACAATGTCGCCTTCTCGAACGATGTTGTAGCGGAAGATTTTGTCAGAAGACAGCTGTCCGGCTCTGGCCAGCTCGTTGTCCCTTTCTTGCATCTTGAGCAAGACTCTTTCTAGAAGGAAGTGTGTGAAAGGCGGCGTGTTGATGTCGAAGTCTTTGTCTTCAGCCAGCACTACGCGCAATTGGTCTTCGGTAACGTGGAGGTTAGCGAGAAGCTCACCTGCCATTGTCTGCAATGGCGTGACATTCTCAAGTTCCTCGTGCGACTGGGAGGACGGAGGCTCAGACTCGCCTTCACCCACTCTTTCTATTGTCGGCAGAACTCCGGTTTTCGTCGACCCCTCGGTGACTTGTGGGTGCCTGAACCCCTTTTCAAGGAGAATGGAGTCGATGGTTTCAGCCATAGCCTGCAAGTCTTTGAGGTCAGAACTCAGCTCTTCGATTTTGTTTTCGAGTTTCTTCTTGAATTCGACCAGTCGCTTTATTCTCTCTGCATCTACTGACAATTTCTATTCACGGATAATATCTTGCGAGCACTTCCCTTATCAACCCTTTGAAATTCGCCGCAGTTAGGCGAGTTCAGACAATACGTTGCTGTTTACCTTGATTTTCGAATCAGAAAAGGGCTGGAGCGATTCAACTGTGATTTTCAGTTCGCTCTGAAGGAAAGTCTCGAATCCGTGAAAAACAGGGCTGTCCGTATTGTTCAGTTTGACGCATATATTTTTTCCCTCTAGCAATGGACCAAAATCAAAGATGGCTATGCGCCTTGAAAAGTCTGGGTTATCAAGGACTGTCCGGAATGTGTCTTCTGAGGGTGCTTCTGAGAAAAGCCAAGCTAAGTGAGATGACTCAACAACGGTGTAGAACAATCCTTTCTGAACCACGCATTTTCTGTTTGAGATTATCGCTTTGAAGGAGGCGGAAGTGACGTTTCTAGTTGAAAGAAAATTGTGATAGTCGTCATTCAACTCAACCCAATCTTCGTTTTCGGATGTTCTCCAGCCCCGCACTTTGCAAAAACGCTTGAAATTGGTAAGGACTTCCCATATCTTGGACATATTCATGTTCTTGTTCCAACCTCGAACAATATTCTAGAACAAAGTTCTATTGTACTGTCCGCAGACTTAAGTGTTTTTGTCAAGGTTTTCCGCAAATATGAAGCTTGATTGTTCTGATATTTGCAGTTTTGTAGGCATTACCATGCATTTTACGCAAATTTGCGGGTAAGACAGAGCAAAGGGTTTTGATGGAAAAGCAGGGAGGCGAGCTACATTTCTGCGACAATAAGGAATAAATTCCGATATGTCTATTAAGAATGGGCGGGGATAACGACATTGAAACTTAAGAATAATACAGTGTCTCTAGATGCTACAGATCTGGAGATTCTGCGAGCACTGCAGAAAGATTGCAGAGAGACGTACGGAGCCATAGGCAAGCGGCTGGGAATTGCTCATTCAACAGTTTATGATAGAATAAGAAAAATGGAGCAGCAAAAGGTGATACAGAACTATACGGCCACCATAGACGTTGAGAAGATTGGGATGAGAAATATAACTGCGATAATGACGGTTTACGCAGACCCCAAGGAGATTGAGATAGTTGCGGAGAAATTGGCAGCTTTGCCAGAAGTTCTTGAGGTCTACACGTCCCTTTCAGAAGAGCTTTTAATCATTGCAAAGGTCTCTGCAGCTAGTCAGGAAAACCTGCACGAGTTCATAGCTAATTCAGTTGCTCCATTGCCTGGAGTTTCGAGAATTCGCACCTCGATTATCACGAAGAAGTTTAAGGAAACTCAATTTTCAATCATGAATGCGTCGGAAAGGTTACATTTATAAAAGGGATACGCGATATCAATGAACGAACAATCATGACTTCAGACACATCTTCAAAGATTCTCAGGACGGTTCCCAGGGAGAAAGCGTTCTATTTCTTCACTTCGATTGGAAACTACACTGGAACAAGCGCATCTTCCCTCAAGGAGTTCATGGAAAAGATTAATGCAGTCAACGTTAAATCCTTGGAGTTTCATCTTTACCGTGGAGACTTTGAAAAATGGATGGCTGAGGTGTTGCAGGACACAGAGCTAGCGGGGGACATAAAGAAGCTGCAGAAGCTAAGCCTGACGGGCAACGGTCTCCGCGACCAGCTGAGCTTCACCATTTCAAGGCGCTTCAAGCGTCTGACAAGCCAATCTGCTGCAAGCCGTTTTTGACATCTCTTGCCTGTCGTCAACTTATCGGTTTTTCTGCGTTCACTTAACGGGTGGGTATTTTGCTATTTTGCTGTTTCAAGGAGTTACAAAAGGCTGCCCTATGCAACAGGCCTAATCAATTCTGAGACAGTTGTTATGTCTGCGGTCTGAGATCTAAATAAGAATTCTGAGCAGAACAGGAATGGCCCGAGTCGTGCCTTTCATCGCTGGAATAATCGAATTTACCCTCTCTGGCTTGCTTCTGTCGGCGTTCGGAGCATCACTGATTGTTTGTTGGGGTCTCCTAGAGAATTAGTACCGGTTAACCTGGCTTACTGGCCTGGAGGACATCCAAGCATATATGACACTCGGTACAGTTGCCAATTTCTTTTTTTGCTTGTTGTCATATCAGTTGTCGCGTTAAAAAAAACATCAAGATACGCCTGCTCTAAAACCTAGATACGTGTTTGTCTAATAGAAACAATTCTCAACGTGCGCCTTAGGCGTGCGCTGTTTGTGGGGTCAGCCACAAGGCACACGAAGAAACCGTCCAGACTGGCAAACATGCTTGCATTAGATGCACCTTTCGTTTCTGCAGTTAATTCCGATACTGTGAGAGGATCCTGTGACTGCGGATAGAATCGCATTTCGCTCTTGACATTTATTATTTCATTGCTGTAGGGGGAGGGTGTTCCAGAGTACGTATATGTGTGTGTTCCCCTCACTGCGTCACCTATTGTCATGTTTTCATCCAGCAGCATGCGTATCAGACGCATAGTTTCAGTATCTGTGTCTGGGGGAAAGACTATGTCTGACCAGCCTATGTATGCCTTAGCTCCCTTGTCGAGGAAGGCTTGAGCCATCTGTTGGCATCCTGGCTTCAAGCTTTGACAGCCCATGGCTATCACGATACTGTTTGGAAAGCGACCCGGCAAGTTTTCTACGAAAAGCGATGAAAGCACAAGATACTGTTCGCTAGGTTTGTAATAGAATTCGCCCAGTGCTAGGAGACCATTGCCTAGGTCTTGGTCGTGGACTCCAGGAACGTATCTTTCAGATGTGAAAAGGTCCACGGTGGAACTGTCATTTCTCAATGCTGAGTGGTCCCTCAATATTATTAGGCCGTAGTTGGAAGTGGCCAGGTTTTTGAAAAAGTTCACATCTAGAGTCTCGTTGTAGTAGCTGACGTTGAAGCCGTGATTCTGCAAGGTGCTGTTGACGTTCGACACGAATGAGGGATCTGGAAAATCTGCTGCAAGCTGGTCAATTATGACCGCGGTGAGCGGGAATTTGGCTTGGGGTTGCAGGAGTGAATTGGAAAAAACAAGTCCTAGGACTATGATGGGGATGAGGACTGCTGAGAGCATGATCCATCGTTTTCTTCCAAGCTTCCTAGTCTCTCCTTGTGGCAGATTTCTAGTTTTCTTAACCATTGGCGGATACACTTCAAGATACCATGAACGTAGTTCGCACTTACGTAGAGAATAATGGGCGGAGTCGCCTATTTCCTTTTTCCTTCCAAGGCGCGCGTAAGTTACTTGGTCGGGTTGCTACGGGCAGGGGGCCGACAATACGGTTGAGCCACAGGCACGAGTTCGAGGTCCTGTAACTATCGTGCCTGACAAGGAAGTTAAAGGTGTCACTCATCGAGTCCTGTCGGCCGCTCGCGCTGGGCTTGCTTCGCGCCTTCAACACTGCTGCACTGCCTAATCTATATCATAGAGTATTTCCTGTTTGTCTGCTAAAGGTCGTATGCGAATAAAAAAAAAGAGAAAAAAGTTAGCGATGGAGCTTTCTTCTTTTGAGACCCGTTGCCGCAGTTGTCACGATCAGCGTTGTCGCCACAAGGAATAGCATAAGGCTCGTGGCTGCAAATTCTGGCACAACGTTTGAACTCGTGAGCATTATGACGTGGTTGCCAGTGGTGGACCAGTTGAACCATAGGTACGAGTTCGCAGAGTCGTAATTGATCTGCGAACTTTGGGGTGCCAAATTGTCTACTGTGATATTCCAATTGCCCGACATGAAGTTTTGCGGAACTGTGACGTTGCAGAAGCCGTCGAGGCTTGTAACGTTGAAAGTCAGTGATGCGCCGTCGTTCGTGTAGTTTTGGAAGCCCATGTTTGCTGGTGCAGTTATTTGCGAGTCGCTGGCAATTGACACTGGGTAGGTTACCCCTTGGAACGTGATTGTTTCAGGAGTTGTTGATGTGGTCAGTATCGTGTAAGTGGCATTCACCTGGTCATGAGCAATAGACGCTGCGTTCATGTCCGCGAGGTCTGAGAAGTCGAGTGCTAAGGGGCATGTGCCGAAAGGCTGAGGCTGCAAGTCAACTTTGAACGTGATCTCGGCTAGTTCTGCGCCGTTGCCCCACCATGCACCACTAGTTGATGCGGCGGCAACGTTGAAGTGTGTGGCGTTGGTGTACGGTGCCGTGGCAATCACATTGCCTGCATCATCATAGAACCCAGGGCTTATGCCGTACAAGATGCTTGGCCCTGTGAGTACTCCGCCGGAAAGCCCTATCTTGTTAACGAAGGACACCGGCTCAATCAGAGTTTTGTTCCATGTCAAGTGAACCTCTATGCCTGATACTCCTATTGCTACATCACTTGTTGTTACGTTGTAGAGTTTGATAGTTGCCGTGAAGGTCTGGCCTACGGCTGATGTGGGACCCATTACAATCGTTGAACTGTTAGTTGCGCTTTCGACCGTGTAGTACGGTCCAGCGTACCCCTGAGCTGAGGCCGTTTTCAATGTTGAGGCTGAAGCGATTACGGTTAGAGTAAGGATTGAAATCAATAGCAGGATATTATCGATTCTCTTCATTTTTTTCACCATTTCAATGTATTAGCTCACAGTATATTTGAGTATTCCTAATATAAATTTTGTCCTTAACAAAAAGCATGACGAGATAGATTCTCAGAGCGAACTGGGCCTAGGCTTGAACGCCTGAAGATAGAGGGAGCCACGATATTTGTTCAAATTCTATTCTGTTTCCATTCACGAAGTTCCGTTAGTCGTGGCTTTCATTTGTCATAGAGGTGGCAGGCTACGAAGTGTTCTCCGCCGGCGTCTAAAAGTTCAGGCTCTTTTGTTCTGCATATGTCGCCTATGTAGGAAGGGCATCTGGTGTGGAATCTGCAGCCTGCCGGTGGGTTTATGGGACTTGGGATTTCGCCTTTTATGACTGCTTCGCTTCTCCTGGCGTTTGGATCTGGAATTGGAACTGCAATTATCAATGCTTTCGTGTATGGGTGAAGCGGTTCGTAGACTATTTTTTCAGCGGTCGACATCTCCACGATTTTTCCGAGGTACATTATGCCAACGCGGTCACATATGTGTCTGGCCAGTGCAAGGTCGTGGGTTATGTAGAGGAATGACACGTTGTGTTTTTGGATTAGTTCGAACATCAAGTTGAGAACTTCAGCCCTAATTGAGACGTCAAGCATTGAAACTGGCTCGTCAGCAACTACGAATTCTGGATCCAGCACGAGTGAACGGGCAAGTGCCACTCGCTGCCTTTGTCCCCCGCTGAGCTCATGCGGGTACCTGAATAGAAACTGTTCAGGGGGCGTTATCTTCACTTCCTCAAGCCTCTCAAGAACTTTTTCTTCGATTTGTTTTTCGTTACTGTAGAGCTTGTGTATTTTAAGTGGCTCAGAGATGATGTCGTACACTGTGAATCTTGGGTTCAATGACTCGTACGGGTCTTGAAAGATCATTTGCATCTGTCTTCTCAAAATTTTAGGGTCCACCTCCGTTTCGAAGATGTTCTTGCCCTTGAAGATTGCCTTTCCAGCCGTTGGTTCTATAAGCCGCAAGACGACTCTGCCTGTCGTTGTTTTGCCGCTTCCAGATTCGCCAGCTAAGCCGAATATCTCTTTTTTCTTGATGTCGAAACTGACGTCGTCGACCGCCCTCACAAAAAGCTCTTGTCTCGACGCTAAAGACCTGAAAAAGCCAAGGTTTACCGGGAAGTATTTTTTCAGCTTTTCGACCTTTAAAAGTTCGTCCATTCAACGTTCGCCTCAACTTATCGAGTTCACAAGATGACATGCGGCGAAATGATTTTTCTCAGTCTCAATGAGGGCTGGTTGCTTCTTCCTGCATATTTCCATCGCATATTTACATCTCAGGTGGAACCTGCAGCCGGGAGGAGGTCTAGTCAAGTCGGGCGGTGAGCCTGGAATCGATATCAATCGTGTCCTCTGTGCCTTTATCGACGGAAACGCTGAGAGAAGGCCCTGCGTGTACGGATGCAGCGGATCCTTGAATATCCCAACTATGTCACCGAACTCGGCCACTTTCCCCGCGTACACTATTGCCGCCTCTTCGCAAGTCTCAGTCACTATTGACAAGTCGTGAGAAATGACAATCATTGCGAGATTCAGTCTCTCCTTTAATTCCCTCAATAGTTTGAGTATCTGTGCGGCAATTATGACATCAAGGGCAGTGCTGGGTTCGTCGCTTATCAACATCTTCGGGTTGCATGCCAGAGCCATCGCTATGCATGCCCTTTGTTTCATTCCGCCACTGAATTCATGAGGATAATTGCTCGCCCGTGAGGGATCTATTCCAACAAGCTCGAACAATTTCGCGATTCTTTCTTGGGCTTCTTTCTTGCTCACGCCAGATTCGTGAAGTTTTATAGCTTCAACTATTTGATCCTCAATCCTGAAAACTGGGTTGAGAGCATTCATGGCTCCCTGAAAAATGAGTGATATACCGCTCCAGCGGATATCTCTTCTAATTTCGCTTTCGCTCATCGGCACGATATCTTTTCCATTGAAGAGTATTTTGCCTCCCCAAATTTTCGCATTTCTGGGCAGTATCTTCATCAGCGTTATTGCGATGCTGGTTTTTCCACACCCTGATTCACCAACAACTCCGAGGCCTCGGCCGCTGTCAACCTTAAAGGTCAAGCCATCGACGGCTCTTACCCACCCTCCTGAAGTGCGGTAAAACATCCTTAAGTCTTCTACATCCATGAGCGTCATACGAGATCTTGGATTAACTCTCGGTCCTTTATATTTAAGCTTTAGTTCTTGGATTGTTCCGAAAGTGCGTGCCTCATGGAAAGCTTTGCCAAGCCTTATATTGGTTAGAGATATCGATTTGTTAGAGCAGAAATGCGCAGTAGATATCCGGGGAAAAGTTACAAGCTGAACGATTTGCTGGCCGAGGCGACTCGTTTCTTCAATGCTAAAGGCTTCGCGGTTTCCACGAAGAAGAGCGATTCTGAGAACGTCATCTCTGTCAAGACTGGCGAATCAGCTGGAACCAAGATTCTCGATGTCTGTTTGGCAAGCGATGCCAGTGGTTCTCTCTTAGTGACTTTTGCAAGTTCTGAAGGGTCCTTTGTAATCCGAAACTCATCTCTTCCGTCTCTGCTTGGCGGGGGTTTTTTGACCTTAAAGTGGCAGAGGCTGGCTGAGATTTCGGAACGATTAGAGAAGGAGTTCTGGGAAATAGTGGACAAGTTTATGGTTTCTTCCTAACGCGCATTATTTTCGGCCCTTGGTTAAATATTCCGTCGAAGACGCATCCCATCAGCACGAGTGAAAGTAAGCCGGTGCATACGCCCGGAAGAATTGTTTTGAAACATTGGGCCAAGGGTCTTTTGCGATATTATTTGCAGTTTCTTACTCGACAGCATTCTCCACTATGACAGTACATCAGTCGGTCCGAGGCCAAGCCAGCTTAATGCGGTTCCTGGCAAATCAGATTTGATCATGACCCGAGCGCGCTAAGACTTAAATAAACATTGTTCCTCAATCTAATTGAGGCGGAAATTCTGAGCAGAACAGGAATGGCGCGCATCGTGCCCTTTATCGCTGGAATAATCGAATTTGGCCTATGCAGCTTGATGTTTCTGATGGCGGCTTTTGCTCTAACAGGATATCTAATCCTTTCATATAATCCCCAAGTGCATGATGTCGCGGCAGTGATAGAGTCTTATATGGGGGTTTTGGCGGTTGTCGCATTCGTGTTTGGCCTCGCCGGGTCGGTTAGCGCAATTGAGAGGTGGAGCTTGCTCCTGTCGGTGGTTGGAGCGGTATTAATTGCTTTCTGGGGTCTCCTGGAGAATTGGTATTCGCTCACTTGGCTAATTGGCATGGACGATATCCAGATGGGCGTGACCTTTGGCACGATTGCCATTTTCTTCGCTATGCTTATCATCATATTGGTTGTTGCAACAAGGGAACAGTTCAAACCTCGCGCTCTAGCGCGCGCAGCGAACTCCTAAGCGAAGCGGTTGTGCGCGCGTCGGAAACAGTGTTCACTCCTCTTGGAACTTTCGTAAGAGCCTTGCAACTTGCATCCATTTTGGTCCCCTTCCAGTGTCAGTGCCAGACCAAGACCAGCTCAACAAGCCAGCGTTAGAATGCGCCGCTAGTTTGCATGTGAATCAGACGCAAAGAGAGAAGAATGGTATTGCCAGAAATGGCTACGTTCATCAACGCTGCTGTTTGGCTCAACGTTTATTTGTCAGTCTTTGCGTTTGATAGGATTGTTGATAGCATGAAGAAAGAGTGGCTTGCTCTTGGGTTGCTTCTGATACTTGCAGGTTTTGTGTTGCTGTTTTTCTCCAACACTTCTGTATACCAAGACAGTTACGTGTCAAGAGCCAGTCTTAACAATTCTGTCAATTATAGTGAAGGTCTCCCGACGGGAGTGAGCCTTACAGCCTATTTTAATGCGAGCCAACGTTTCTTCTTCAACTTCTCGAAGGGCAGGTTTTGGGGTGTTGCGTATGACCAACAGCATGGGCTTGAGCCGATAAACACGGAATTTGCTCCTGGCACCGCTATAGAGCCGTATAAGACGGTCGAGTTTTACCTTTACACTCCTTCAGGTGACGTAGTTGTGAGCGAGGTTTATCTCGTGGGGGGCTCGGAGATCTTCGCAGTCGCTTATCTCAACCAAAGCGCAGATTTTGTCCCACTTCCAGGTGGAAACCTCACTTTTGCTAACGTGGGAATGGAGGGCAGTACAGAACGCAGTGGCAACTACACTGTAAAGGCAATCGACATCGAGCCATATATTATGAAAAGCGCAACCGAAATGTATAACATGAGTGGTGATCCGCCGTTGCAAATGAATCTATGGAACGTTGAAACGGTTGTAACAAGACCGTACTTTGCATCATCTGTATCGGCTGGTGGAGCGCTGTTGCTTGTTGGGGCAGTGTCTAGCGTTTGGGCAGGAAGACCTAAGAAAAGACGGCGCGCGCACAATTAGGGAATCACAAGTTTATGAAAAGTGACATCGCCATTTTGAAAGCGCTTTGCGAATATTGATGGTAATCTTGCCCTGTTTGCGTATGTTAGCTAGCACTGAGCAGTCAAAGGCAAGGAGACCGCAGGCGAAAGGCTGGGACTTCAAGTCAAACTGAATCCTGTCTCAGCCACTCTTTGCGCCGTCACCCCACTATTGATCTGGAGCAACAACGTTGCAGTGCATGCTGTTTGTAATATTGCGCGCAGTAGTTTACCTTTCTCGAAGCCTCGGGTTGAGTATTTCGTCGAGTGCAAATCCTATTAGAATGAACGAGAGCGACAGCAGGGCAATGCAGACTCCGGGTGGAATTGTCCAGTACCATGTGGTGAAGGCTCCTGTGGCTATGTTGCCAGATGATTCATACTGAGCCAGTATTCTTCCCCAAGACATAACGTCCTGCGGTCCCAGTCCAATAAAGCTTAGGGCAGCTTCTGTAACGATTGCGCCTGGAACCGACATTGCAAGCGTGATGTAGATTAGTGGAAACACGTTTGGAATGAGGTGTTTGCGGATAATGTAGAATCGGCCTCCGCCAGCCGATTTGACGGCTTCGATGAATGAGCGTTCCTTGAGGCTTAGAATTGCTGAGCGGACGGTTCTCGCAAAACCCATCCAGCCTAGGAAGCCGATGACGACTATTAAGTTGAGCAGACTCTGGCCTAAAACGAATACGAGGACTATCATCAGCGGCAGGCTTGGAATAACCAGCAGCATATCGTTTATCCGCATTAGAACTTCATCTGTAGCTCCGCCGATATATCCAGCTACCAGCCCGACTATAAGCCCGATTGCAACTCCAACCACGGCTGTAACAATCCCCAGGATGAAAGATATTTGCGTGCCTGCGATAAGTTGTGAGAACAGGTCTCTTGCATAGTCGTCCGTACCAAGCAAACCGAATGAGTTACCGTACACAAGAAGATTCACGTTACCCAGGAGGACCGTTGGGTTTCCAGAGGCTGTTGCATTGCCTTCAAATTGAACCAAAATCTCAAAGGTGTATGGTCCAGGGCTTGAAAATATGACGTTACCTGGATTTTGACCGTATAGTCTGTAAAGGTTGTTATTGAGCGAGCCGATTTCATAGAAGGGCACCAAAGTGAATGGTGTATTGGTATTGGCGAGGGTTATGTTCGTCGTCGCGGGGAAAACCTTTTGGCCTTGCGCGAGCGGGCGTATGAAATATGCGTAGATTGTTATGTTACCTGCGGGACCAGTTTGATTTTGCGTCTCAACACTATAGAACAATTCGGTCCCATACTCTGGGGGGGTGATGGTGTATGGATAATAGAACTGGGTTGTGAGTGTAACGTTCCCTGCCTCTGTGAAACTCATTTGCACGCAGCCCTTGACGTCAGGGCCTTTTTCCGAGTTGTAGCTGACCGTGATTCCACTGCTAGTAGTTGAATTTTGCCACATTTTCAACCCGTTAGGATCAGAAAACTTCGCATCACTGAGTGCGTAGATGTTGTTTGTATAGCTTGGGTCACCTGTGAATTCCCTGTACCATCCCGGGTATGCCGACACTATTCCCAGAGGCATTCTCCCGACTGGAACAGAACCAGGGAGTATAGGGTCATCCCTTATGAACAGGGGACCAAAGATTGCTAGGAACGCGAAGAATATCAGCAGTATTACGCCCGCAGTTGCCTTTTTGTTCTTAAGTATCTTCTTCATAATGTCTTGGAAGCTTTTCAGCTGCAGAATCATTTTTTGCCATCGCAGAGACATGTTTTCACCCGTACCTGACGCGCGGATCAAGCAGTCCGTAGAGGAGGTCCGCTACGAGGTTTGCTATGATGACGCACAAAGCTATTATGTAAAAAATGGCTTGCAAGACTGGAACTTCCCGCAGGGTTATGGCGTTGAATGTCAGTGTCCCTAAGCCGTTGTATACAAAGACGTTTTCTGTTATTATCGCGCCTCCAAGCATGCCGCCGAATGCCAAGGCCACGTTTGTTATTATTGGAAGGGAGGCGTTCTTCAAGATGTGCCTGAAAAGCACTGTTCTTTCCTTCACACCTTTTGCTCTCGCGGTGAGTACGTAATCTTCTGTCATTGTTTCAAGAACACATGCCCTTGTTAGCAGCAGGAAGCCTCCGTAAGTGAAGAGGAAAAGGACCGCCCCGGGAAGTATTACATAGTGCATTCTGTCAAGCCAGTAGGGGATGAAGCCCCCTGTTACAGGTGGGAGCGTTTCCCATCCTTGAATCGGCAACCAGTGTAGCCCGAATCCGAAGATGCTTTGCGCCACCAGCGCCATCCAGAAAGTGGGAAGGGAGAACGTTGCCAGGGATGTTATTATTGATACGCTGTCAAAGAGTTTTCCTCTTTCATGGGCTGCGTACGCGCCCAGCAAGATGCCTATGATGACCGCAAGGATGTCCGCGCTGCCTATTAGCAGTAGAGTGTTCCCAAGGCGATCGAAAATTAAGCTGGACACGGCCTGGTCACCCATCTGAATATCAGTTACACCGAAATTGAAAGTAAACATGCTTCTTAAATAAGTGGGATACTGAACATACCAAGGCTTGCCGAGTCCGAAAGCGTTAATGAGCTTTTGTATTTCTTCTTTTGTTATAGTGGGCTTGTGTATGTAAGATTCAAGTTGGTTTCCAGGCATGGCCTGAAAAATGAAGAAGTTAATCGTAATCACGCCGAATATGAGGATTATCGTGTAGATTATTCGCTTAATTAGATATCCTCTTAGCCCCATTTTTCCACGTATCTATCGTCCTCTACAATATATATAAGCTTTGGCACGAGCATATTCCATGAAAAACTAGGCTTTGTAAGATATACAAAAAAATGGGGGAGTTGTAAGGTTTTTGCGGGTTTATGGCCCGCCATTAGCTATTTCGGAAGTTGGGTATGGTGCGTTGTAGCTGTAGTTGCCGTAGTACCAGCCGTAATGCAGGGCCAGTGTGACCAAGTCTGACAATCCGACGGTGCCTGAAGGTGCGGCTAAGTCAGCTCCTGGGTTCCAGGTGTGAGATGCTCCTGGAACACTTGAGATTGACACTGCTGACGGAGGTGTTCCTGTTGTTCCGTACGCGTTTGCCAGTAGTACGAGGTCTGCTAGGCCTACCTTATAGTATCCACCCGACGGCTGTTGACTAGGCGAAGTGTTGAGCCAAGTGTACTTCAAGGCTACTGCGCCTGGGGCAATCGTCAGGAAGAAGTTGTTGTAAGCGTCGAGGGTGCATCCTCCACCAGCGGCGAATGATGCTGCACTTGTGCTGCCGACTCGGTAAGCGAATGGGCCTGTACCAACCAGAGTGGTTTCAGGCTTGTTTTGCAAGTCCGATAGGGTGAACGGTGCGCCAGATAGGACGTTGCCTGCACTGGCGGCCTGGCCTGGCCATAGACCGTGAAGTCCGTCTGTGCTCACACCTGTTTCAGCGTCTGTAAGATTGCCTGGCACTATGTACTTGTACAGGTGATATGGCACAACCTCGTACAGAGGCAAGTACAAGTTCAGCCAGCTCGCTGAGGAAACTAGAATTGAGCAAGTGTACGGGTCTATTTGCGTGAAGTAGGGTGCGTAGCCGTTTGAAGCGTTGGCGGCGAATATCATGGCAGCGTTGTCGTAGGCGTCTCCGTAGACTGAGCTTGCGTATATGGTGAAGTTGATGTCGGCCACTGTGAAGGGTACGCCGTCCTGCCATGTGATGTCGTGTCTGAACCATAGCGTGACGTTTGTCCATTGGCCTTCAGCACCAGTTGGGTCAGGAATTAGCTCTGTCTTCCAAGCGTAGGCCATCCAGGGCAGGTCACCGCCTGTTGCGGCGCCTGTGATTGCGCTTCCTGGGACTATGGTGTACGGGTTGCCACCTATTGGGTAGGTGAATATTTCGTCCGTGACTTGGAAGTCGAAGACTGTGTCTTGGAATATTGGGTTCAGCATGTCTGGCGGGTTGTAAATGCCCAAGTAGAGTATGTTGCTTTCGGGTGTGTTCGCTATAGGTCCGGTGTAATTGATTGTATTGCTCTTCCTGGTGTCCAGCGTAATCCAGTTTTCGGCCATGCCTCCGTTGGATTGTGTGCCCTGGCCGATTACGTCGATTTGGGCTAACGAACCAGTTTTGAAGGCACAGTAGGTTGCGGGGCAGTAGCCAGGTACCAAGTAGGACTCCATGACCATTATCTGCTGGACTGCTAAACAGTCAGTCAGGAACGTGGCCGGAGTCGGGTCTGTGAACATCGCGAATGCGTAGTGGGTCATGTTTGCGTCTTGAACCAGGTAAGGATTCGGACCGTTGGCGAAAATGCCTGCAGGAGTCATTTCGGTGTACAGCCAGCTTGGGGGTGAACCCATGCTGTAGCCTAGGGTAGCGAAGTCGTAGAGCTGTGCTGCCAGGACATAAGGCCTCAACGCGGTCAGTGTTGCTTCGTAGTTCTCGGTGACAGGACAGCCAATTGCCTTCAGTTCTGCGGTGAAGAAGTCACCCAGGTTCTTCCTGGCGTCTCCGCTTCGGACATATCCTACTAGCGCCTTGAGAGGTTGGTTGGCGAGCGCAGTGTTGGCCGTGGCTTGGGGGTCGTTTCCGCCCCATTGGCCGTTGGGGTCGTTACCGGAGTATACGACACCGTTGGCTGTGCCCCCGGCTGTTGAGAGCGCGCCGGTGCCGCCGCCGTATGCGGTGATTAGGTCTGCGAATGTTGGATAGACGGTGTGGCTGTACCAGCCGCCGTTGTAGAGGATTGTGAGTGCGTGTGTAACGTTGAATTTCCACGGATAGTTTGCGCCTGTGACGGCTCT
>JBEKCD010000010.1:0-93422 GCA_050015055.1 Bathyarchaeia archaeon
CAGCACTGGAGCTTCATCCGCTACTACAACTACACGAGGCCACATGAAGGGCTAAACTATTTAACTCCAGCAGAAATATACTTCAAAGACAAAGTGTAACCCTATTTTCGGATAGAACAATTCAAGAAAAAGAGAATACGCCGCATGTGCTTGCACGGCACTGACCTTGCTTGTTCAGAAGCCTGAAGAAAAATAAAAAAATCGAAACGCACTCGAAACGCCACTGAGACAGCGATGTGGACACAAGCTTCCCAACGTCGCGGTCACAGTACGTTTCGGAATAGATCCTCCTTTCTTGAAATAAACACTTCTTCGATGTTGCATTTTTCATGTGAGACTACAGACATGTCTAGTCCCTTGAAGATGACAACTGGCCTTCCCTCTTTGGCCTGGCCCATGACCAGTTCGGCCGCTGCTGCAATCTCATCAACCACTGCAACGTTTTTAACCTTGAGAATCTGTCCAAAAAGATCTTTTTTCCCCCTATAGTCTCTGAACGGGTTGATACCTGCGATGCCTATCGCGAAATTTACTTGTCCCCGCCTGAAAGAGCGACTGTAAGTGTCACAAATTATCACAGAAACATCTCTTCCAGTTAGCTGGTGGATTCTCTTACGGCACTCTTCTGCAGACCTGTCAGGATTCTCGGGCAAGAGTGCGAACTCGCCTCTTCCCTGCACGTTTGACTTGTCGATTCCGGCGTTTATGCACACCAAGCCCCGAACGTCTTCGACGAGCAGTATTTCACCAGAAGCCTTCAGAACCTTCTTCGTTTCTCTCAGGACCAGTTCTACGAACCTCGGATCTTTCCTAACCGTCCTCGCTAGTCTTTGAGCCCTTCTCGAAGCCACAACATCCCTGAGCTTTACCACCCTCCCTTCAGCCTTGGAAAAAATCTTCTGTGCAGCCACTATCAGATCCCCATCTTCAAACTCCAAACCATTCTCCCTTGCCGTTTCAACAATGATTTTAGCCAAGTCATCACCTGAGCCTATCAAAGGGAAGCCTTCAAGAGCAAACGCCGCGAAACTTTTCAACGGATTTCCTCCTCGCCGAATTCTACAATGCCTTTACACTCTGTTAAATCTCTTTGCTCATGTAAGGTCTAGCATTGCGTGGCGTTCGAGATTTCGAAGTTTGATTGCGAATTCATAATGCTTAAGCTGAGCCCAGCCAGAGGGATAAGCCAAACCAGAATGCATAATGGATGCATGTTTATGAATAGAAAGCATAATCCGTTGTTTGTTCTGCTTGCCACGTTTCTTGTTTTCAGCGTATTCACCAGCGCCTACAGACTTGTGCCCACAGCTAGGGCAACATACGTTAAGGGAACCATAACACAAGATACAGATTGGACTCTGGTTGACAGCCCATTCATAGTTTCTGATAATATCACGGTCAACCCAGACGCGAAGTTAACGATAGAGTCCGGCGTTCAGGTAAGTTTCGGAGGAAACTTCTCGATTACGGTAGACGGGAGAATCATTGCAGATGGCACGGAGGACAGAACTATACTGTTCACATCTAACGATGTGAATGCCAGCAGAGGAGACTGGGGAACAATCCAGATTAACGGCACGCAACAGTCCTCGATCACAAACTGCATAATTGAATACGGGCAAACAGGCGTAACGCTGGAAGGCGGCTCCCTAAACCTTCAAAACGACCTTGTTAGACACAATTTGAACGGCATCGTATTGAACGGCGGCAGCACAATCATTGAAAATGACCATATAATCAACAACACCATGGACGGCATCAACATAGCCGGAGACACTCAAGTTACCGCACAAGACAATGTCGTAAGTTCAAATGGAAACGGCATTGATCTAACAGGAAATTTGACAGGAAACGTAAACATAGCACAAAACAACATCTTGCTAAACGGCCAAAGCGGGATACTGCTTGAGGCTGGCGCATATGATAATATGTCCATCATTCAAAACAACGTTTCATTAAACAACTATGGATTTGACGTGACAACCAACATAAGCACTATCATCACCCGTAACTACATTTCAAACAACACAGAAGGAATCTTCTATGAAGCCGGAACCGGCCACGAAGCTCATTTCAACGACATATACAACAACACCGTGGGCATGGACGTCTCATCTGGAGCCAACGTGAGCGCAACCTATGATTATTGGGGTGACCCAAGCGGGCCGTTCCACAATTCGCTGAACCCCGACGGGAAAGGAAACATGGTCGGCGGAGACGGCGTGAACCTTGACTTCATATTCTTCTTGTCAGAGCCCATTGACTATGACAACACGCCGCCAACAGCGGTTCTTCAGAGCGACAAGACGCTGGTCGCGTCGAGCGAGAACGTCACGTTCATAGGCACCAATTCGTACGACGACGGTCGCGTCGACCAGTACTTCTTCGACTTCGGAGACGGAACCAACAGCGGATGGACAACCCTGTCGCTCTTCAACCACACATACTCCGCCGTGGGAACATACATGGCAAGTCTAATGGTCATAGACGATTTTAATACGACAAGCCAAAACGTTGCAACAATCCCAATAAACGTCCAAGACTTGACACCCCTAAGCGTCTCGATGACTCTTGGCAGCGATGTCGCCGTATATAACGGAAACGTCACGGTCACAGTCTACGTGTCAAACGGATCCGTTGCGGTGGGAAACGCAGACGTCACGCTGCTCTCATTGAGAGGCGGAAGCTTCACGCCAGCAACTGGCGTAACAGATTCAACCGGCCAATTAGAAACAACTTTCGCTGCGCCGAATGTTACTAGCATAGCAAACGTCAGATTGATTGCCACGGCCAGTGAGACAGGATACGCGGATGGCTCCTGCCACGAGTACTTGAATGTTCTTCCACTCTTGCACATTCAGGTAGCCCTGGAGCCGGCGAAGGTCAAGTCTGAAGAGACAGTAGCCGCCATCTTCCATGTTACTGGTGGCCTTGGCCAGCCCGTCGCCAATGCCCTGCTCACCGCAACCGTAGATAACGGGTCACTCTTAGAAAGTGCAGGATTCACTGGCGCAGACGGCAGCGTGACACTCAACTTCACTGCTCCTTACACGCTTAGCCCGTTGAACGTAACATTCACGATGGTGGCCCAGGAGTCAGGGTACACGGACGGGCACGACCAGCAAACAATCATTGTGCTTCAAAACGTGCTAGCCGTAAACTTTACTCCCAGCCTCGGCGCAATAGTTTCTGAAGGAAACACAACCGTAACTGCCTTCGTAACGTGTGACACAGAACCCATACCAAACGCAAACGTTACTGTGTCATCGAACAACGTAGGTAATTTCACTTCAATCACCGGAATTACCGATTCAAACGGTCTCGCCAACTTTCTTTTCACAGGCCCCCAAACAGCGTCACCCCTTAACGCTACAATAACAGCGACAGCAACAAAGAGCCACTACGTAGACGGGGCAGGCCAAACAATGGTAAGCATAATACCAAAAGTGCTGACCGTGTATTTGACAGCTCAAAACTACACGACGATTTCAGAAGCGAACGCATCTATAACTGTCCACGTAACCTACAACGTTGCTCCAGTTCAAGACGTCAACATCACGGTGGCATCTGGGAACGGAGGAAACTTTTCGCAGCCTACGGGAACAACTGACGCTGACGGATTTGCCACCTTCTTTTTCGCGGCACCCCAAGTCAATGAGCCCACAGGCATCACCCTCACGGCTGAATGCTCAAAAACAGGATACGCCGCCGGAAAGGACTCCCTGACGTTAACGGTCAACCCTGGAAACATCAGCGTTCAAGTCACCGCTAGCTCGTACGCAACTATGCCGGACAGTAGCGTTGTTCTGACTGTAAGCGCTGCAGCCGACTCAAGACCCGTTGCAGGCGCCCAAGTCATCATTTCAACTAATCTTGGAAACTTTTCCAGCACGACCGGCCTCACGGATGCAAACGGAACGTGTTCATTCGTGTTTAATGCTCCGTCGACGAACGTGCAGCTGCCTGTCGCCATAGTCGCTAACGTCACCAAGAATGGATACATTGGAAACGGGAGCCAAACAACGATAGACGTGATTCCAGCAACCGTCACTCACAATGAGGGAGGCTTGCCGGTGCTGACCATGCTCCTGATCATCATCCCTGTGATCATTGCGGTCATAGTTGTCGTTCTGATCAAGTTAAAAGTGATTGTCGTTTCCACCGGACAAGAGAGTGGGGTCGAATAAGGTCTCGTGAGACGCAATATTTAATAGACACTTTCCGCCATTAAATACATGTACAGGAGAAGAACAATGACACAAGTGCGGCTCAAAGGGACATTAGCAAAGCTTAAGAAAGTGCAGATTAGGCTGAACTTCAGGAAACATGAACAGCCCGCGCCCGACCTGGCCACTCCGAAGGCTGTGCCCAGAGGGTTCAAGATAGCTGAGAAGTATCCGCTTTACGAGCCCTTCGCGCACGTGGCCATTGCACAGAACCCCAAAACTGGAGAGTTCAAGTACATTCTGGACGAGCTTCAGCTTGATCCGCTTGAGAGAAGCGTTTACCAGCGAATCTTGGAGATATTACTCGCTGAGATAGAATCGCCGAAAGAAGAGATTGCTGATCCGAGAAGGTTTTTCGCTGATGAAGCTAAGAAGATTGTCGACAAATACCGGATAAGCTTAGGTTGGCTGCCGGACGTTTCGTGGTACAAGATTCTCTACCACGCTGAGAGAGACCTCGTAGGTTTCAGTTCAATTGATCCGCTAATGCGAGACCCGAACATTGAAGACATATCCTGTGATGGAGTTCAGAGGTCGGTTTACATTTGGCACAGGAACTACGAGAGCATCGAAACGAACATCCATTTCGAAAACGACGAAGAACTCGACAACATGGTTGTCAAGCTTGTTCACATGGCTGGAAAGCACGTGAGCTCAGCCTTTCCAATAGTGGACGCCTCATTACCAGGAAAACATAGACTGGCAGTCTGTTACAGACGTGAGGTCACACCCTTCGGAACCGCCTTCACCATCAGAAAATTCAGAGAAGATCCGTACTCGATAATAGACCTGATCAACATAGGCACTTTCTCAGAGGAAATGGCCGCCTATTTCTGGCTGTGCCTTGAAAACAGATCATCAATCATGGTTCTGGGCGGAACGGCCGCTGGGAAAACCACAGCCCTAAACGCCCTGGCCTGTCTGATTAAGCCAGGAAGCAAAATAATCACCATCGAAGAAACCGCAGAACTGAACCTGTCTCATGAAAACTGGATCTCACTGATTGCCAGACAAAGCTACGGTTTAGGCGGAAACAGCATAGGTGAAGTTGCACTCTTCGACCTTGTAAAAACTTCGATGAGACATCGCCCAGACATACTAATCGTAGGCGAGGTCCGAGGCCAAGAAGCTTACGTGCTGTTCCAAGCACTGGCCACCGGCCACGGTGGAATGTGCACAATGCACGCTGAAAACCTAGACTCAGCGCTCAAACGTCTGACCCAGAAACCCATGGACATCTCGCCAGCCTATCTTCCGCTGATGAACATAATACTGTCAATTCAGAGAGTTCACCTTGTGAAAAACAATGAAAGAAGAGCCTTCAGACGCGTGCTCAACGTTAATGAAATCGCGGATTATCAGGACTACAGAGCAATCTTCAAATGGCAACCATCTAAGGATGAACACACATCATCTTTTGACAAGAGTGTCATGCTGTCGGCCATTTCTGAACGAATAGGTTGGAGCAAAAAAGAGCTGCTCGATGAGATTGAAAGGCGCAAGAACGTCTTGCACTGGATGATAGAACGCAAGATCAGAAGCTACAAAGACGTAGCCGCGATAATTGCAGAGTATTATGCAAGACCGAAGCAGTTTTACGAAAAAGTCCTAGCCGGAGAGGAGGTAAAAGTGATTGCCACTTCTAAAAACCCTTGAGGCATGGTCATTCCGTCTCTTCGGACCCATCGCACCCTCCTTTCTGAAAAATGTCTTCGAATTCAAGAATTACCTGGAACGAGCAAAAATCAAGATTTACCCAGAAACCTACGTCTCACTAATGTTCTTAGCGGCTACGATGACACTTCCATTGTCGATAATCTCAGTGGTCATCGTACTTCTCTACGGCTTCATGCCAGTCATTTTCTTGATACCCACTCCATTCTATGTGATGATAGGATTCCTAGCTGTCCCCATGTCCAGATCCGGCGAAAGGGCAAGCAACCTGGAAAGAGAAATGCCGTTCGCCACAGCTTACATCAGCGTCATGGCTTCAGGAGGCATAGCGCCATACACCAGCTTTAAACGACTCGCACAGGTCGAACTCATGCCAGCGATGAAGGTGGAAGCAAGAGAAATCATAAAAGACGTGGAGATATTTGGAATAGACCCGCTAACCGCGATTCAGAACGCGGCAAAGAAAAACCCTTTAGACATCTTCAAAGACTTTCTCTCAGGATACTCATCAACCGTAATCATCGGCGGAGACATCGGACACTTCTTGGAAAGAAAGGCGGAAGACATTTTCAAGGCCAGGGCATTGCGCGTCAGAGCCGCAGCTGAAAGACTCGGAATGCTTCTGGAAACTTTCATAATAGTCAACGTCATGATGTCCCTCTGCTTCTACATAATGTTCAGCGTACAAAACATCGGCGTCGGCGGCGGATCCGGCGGCGGCGACGTTTCAACCATCCTTCTCTACACATTCGTCCTAAGTCCAATGCTGTCAATAATGTTCGTTTATCTGGCGCATAGCATGCAGCCCAAAACGCCCATCACTGAAATGCGACCGTACAAAGTATTCGGGGTGTGTGCCGCAGCAGGAACGGCATTGTTCCTCTTCCTCTTTCTCAGCGGCAGTTTCGGCCTATTGAGTCAAATGCCCGTGGCGCTCGCGCTAGGATTGTTCATCTCGGCTGCTCCGGCAGCGGTTGTGCATGGAAAACTCTCAAGCAAAAAAACAAGCACGGAGCAAGGCGTTAACAGTTTCCTTAGAGACCTTACGGAAGTCAGAAAGACAGGACTTTCGCCTGAAAAGTGCATTGAAAGTCTTTCACACCGCGAATACGGCGTGTTCAGTAAAGAGCTGCGTAAAATCAGTTCAGAAATCTCTTGGGGAATCCCGCTGAAGAAGGTGATGATGGATTTCATAAGTAGGACGAGAAGTTGGATGACGCAAATTGTCATGTTCCTGCTCGTTGAGACTGTGGATGTCGGCGGCGGCACTATTGAAATGATAGAGTCGCTTGCCAGATTTAACAACTTGACCCAAGAGGTTGAAAAGGAAAAGAAATCTTCAACTCGACCTTACATAATGATGCCCTACTTTGCGGCGCTGCTTCTCGTTGTGACCACATCGATGATGCTGGGTTTCACGACTGGCACTATAGGAGTTGCTGGAGCTAAGCCTCCGGCAAACATGGACTGGATCAGACAAATTTTCATGACATCAGCCATTTTCTACAGCTATATGGTAGGTATCGTAGCTGGGAAAATCAGCGAAGAATCCATAGCGGCAGGGTTCAAACATGCGGCAGTCCTAGTGATAATTTCAATCGTGGCTGCAGAACTGTTGCCCATGTTCATCAAGCTCTGAGTTGGGAGGAGAGAATCGAAATGGCTGTGAGAAACCCTCTTACGCGCTTGCAAAAGAACAAGTGGGCCATCAGCCCCGCGATTTCCACGGTTATATTGACGAGCGCCATCGTCATAATGCTTCTTGCAGCCATCGTTTTTGCAAACAATTATTTGAATGGACAAATCGCTAAGAATGAGTTCAACTCGATGAGTCAGTCCATGCAGACCCTTGGCCTGCAGGTTGATCACGTTGCTTGGATTCCTGGACAAACTCAAACCTTGACTTATACAACCAAGTACGGACAGGTCTTGCTCCGAGGTAATGCTTCGTCTCCAGCTTTGACCTATAATTTCACTTTTGACGGGGTGCTTGTCGCTAGCTTTAATGTTACCATAATTCTGTTTGCTATGCCGACAAGCAATTATGGAGTTGCGAACAATTACTCTCAAGAAATATACCCATCATCAACCAGCTTCCTACAAAATGGCACCTCCGCGCCCATATGCAGGATTTTTAACGTCGAAAAATTACCCATGCCAGATGGAAGCTACATTAGAACAGTGGTTGCGCCTATCGTGCGTGAGCTTAACGCCATGATAAACGGCGTCACTTACGTCCGGTTCTACCTACCAATCCTTAACTTAGGCTCTAACCTGCAACCCTCACATTCAGTCACCTTGACAGGAACAAATGTCTTGTATACAACAATGTCCAACGTCAGTAGCGTAACGATCTCGGTTGCCTTTCCGAGCGGCGCAGCGATGGGTCTAACGTCGAGCTTTTTCAACTTTAATGCGACGAGTCAAACAGTCATGGTCGGCCCTAATTCGGTTGTCGAGATTTACGGGGGGAATGTTACTGTTTCGCTAGGCCTTTCCGGCTAGAAGAATCAAAGGAGGCTCATGTATGCCACATGTAACCATCGAGTACATCATCATGATCCCAGTTCTCATATTGCAGATATTCTTGTTTCCCGTAGTTGCGGGTTTTTTGATGAATGGTTGGGTTGTTTCACGGAGGACTCTTGCTTTGCAGGAGGTAGGAAGCAATATTGGGAGTACGATACAGCAGATGTATTTCGCGGTTAACCACGCTACCGTGCCAATGGGAACTAGCACTGACCAGCTTGGACTTCCTCCATTCATAGACGGGTATTATTACACAGGGAAAGCTACACTTCAGTCTTCGAGGGCGAGCTCAAATTCAAGCCAAATACTCACGATTACGCTCATACTGGTAACCGCTGCAATCAGCGCGACATCTCAGGTGATTTTGGGTGCAAATGCACAGTGGAATGCCACGACAACGTTTGTAAGTAATTCTGCAAATACGACCGCCTACGCAGTGAAACTCCAAAACGGAACCATAAGCTTAGGGTTTGGAGGACACTGAAGGAGGCAGAGCACAGTGACAGGCGCAACAATAGATCACTTGGTTGCTTTCACCATTTTCTTGGGCGCTTTACTGATTTTCATCGGACTGTTTAACCAGATAAACCAAACAGCAATCCTCTATCAATACCACACATACATCGCAACGAAGTGCAGCGATATGCTCGACAGCATTCTGTTAAACCCAGGCTTTCCGTACGACTGGGGAGTTTCGAGCAACAGCACTCGTAATCTTGCGTTCTTCGGCTTGCAGGATCCAGAATTCCAAGAGTACAGGTTAAGCTCTCTTTCTCTGATGCGACTACTCTCTGCTCCTGCTCAACAAGCATACTACTCACGGACGGGAGAATGGTACAACAACGTGTCATGGGGCCTAAACGGTGGGTACTTGCTCCTGCAAACAAACCAGTGCGCTAATTATAGTAATGCCAACAGTTTGCTGGGGATGAATGGAACCTACGACTTTCAAATGACGATTACACCAACATTGACGGTGGCCGTGTCCCAAGTACCTGCCAACGACCTAAGACTCCAGATTCAGGTGCACGGGCCTGGGTTCCCACTAAGCAACGCAACCTTGAGATATCTATTGTTCTGGGCGAGCCCCAATTTAGGCGGGTATCCCATTCTCAACTACAATTTCACATCCGACACTCTTCAAACCGACTCTTCAGGCTTTGCCTACAAAGATTTCTCATACTTGAGCAACAAAACCGCATTCACCTTCATAGTCAAAGCGTGCGCAGGCGGGCTTTTTGGAATAGGCTACTTGTCGCAGGAACGAGTGACAAGCACTGGAAATCTGATTCCCTACATCGAAAGCTTCGACAATGGAACAGCAAACCTATTGCTCGCCCAAAATTCGACAAGCATAGGCACACTCTACTTCAACGCCTCTTTCTACATTCTGCCCGACAATTTCGTCCCAATTCCAGCTGGAAATTTCGCGAACTTCGTGAACTACGGAAGCGGCTATCAGAATTTGACGATAGTCAGCAGCAATCAAACTGGTTTTCTAGTCGTTGCCTACAGCGATGGATCAAGCTGTGGTATGGTGATAACTTCTCTCGGCGTGGGCACCCTAGGAATGTCTGTGACGTTCGGGAACAATTCCTCTGGGGAGGGATGGGTCGCCACGGATTTGCGCCAAGTCCTCGTCGGAGACATCGCATATCAAGCGAAACTCTCCCTGTGGAGTGCGCAAGGTTACCAGGTGATAAGCTGAGATGATGCGAACGGTTGAGATACTGATAGTAATCGTCATAATGACTGGAGCCTTCTTGACAGCTTCCTTCTTCGCCGTTCTTCCGTCGCCCCGACAAGTTTCGCCTATAAACTTGAGCAGGCTTGCCTTGACGACTCTAGAGACCTTGGATGCGCAACAAGAGATTAGCCAGCTTGCCTTTGACACTGCAAACGACACTGCCTGGAATCAGCTTCAGGTCGCACTTTCAGCCAGTCTACCTTCAAACATTATCTATAACCTGACCGTCTATGATATCTCAAGCGCAAGTGGACAACCACTCTATAACGCAGGCAGGTCGATCTCCAACGCTCAAAGTCTGGGAGTAGGCTCGGACGTTGCGTCCTACATGGTTGCCTCCTCAAACGTGACTTTCACTGTGACCCCGCAGAAAATAGGAGCAACACTGTACATATTGAACTGCAGCGACTCGAACGGTTGGTGGATCACAGGATACACAGCTCAAAGCCTAGCAGGAAACCTAGCAAACCTGCTCAGCCCATACTTCCAGCCCTCATCGGTAGTAGTGGTACAAAATACAACCCAATTCGGACAAATACTGAACGGAACGGCAATAGGAAACGAAACCCTGCAGAACGCCATAGTAATTAACACGTGCGGAGAAGCCGTACCGATACCTCAGAGCTACGCAATCCAGTATTCAAGCGACTACGCCCAGTACTGTTACCAACTAGGCAGATGCGTCAATAAGCACAATTGGACGTGGGTAAGCATAGTCGGCTACCCACTGTACTATGTTACAAACACTCTGCAACTCGCAGGAACGCAGAACACGTGGGGAGTCTATGGCATGGAGGTCATCGGCGCCGCCGGACTCAACGCTTTCTTAGAAGGCATAGATTCCCAATCATACAACCACAACGACGGCTGGAATACTTCTGACGTCAGTGTCGTCACCCTCACATCAGCGGCCCTCAATAACTGCAGTTATTACGGCATCTTTCCTTCTCCAACGCAGACAGCCACTAGGGCCCTAAATGCATCACTCACCACTCAGTACAATTTGACTATAAAGACGCAGATTCTTAATTCTGTGAGTAACTCCATACCAGGAGCTGTGCTCAATCACGTTTTCAAATATGATACCAATACAACAGGCTCTCTTTTCGCATTGGGAGTAACGCGAGTTCCAGATATCAGACTCGTCGCCCTAGGCATTCTGTGCAGCTACAACCCCACACTCTACAAGTCTGAGTACACGGCTGCAGGCACGTCTAAACTTGTCGTCCTTCAACTCGGCTTGGCAGGAGGCTATTAATTGAATAACAGAGGTCAGTTCTCAATCATCACTGCCTTGCTCATTTCGATAATTCTTGTATCCACAGTCATAATAACGTACAGCATGATACTCAACAACTCGGTTCAAGTCCAACCGCAAGTATTGACCGCCATAGACGAAACCAACTTTGCCATAAAGCAACTGCTAGGTTTCAGCGTGGGCTACTATGGTTCTGTCATCCAAGTCTCTGGAGACAGCTCATTCGCGAACCAAAGCACGTGGAACTACACTAGCAGCGGGCTGGGATACGTTGCAAACACACATGCAGATTGGGGAGCCGGGTTCAGCATCGCAAACCTGACAATCCAGACATACTGGTTTAACAGCACCAGTTACAGCACAGGATATCTCGATGTCACTTACAACCTAACAAAACTCGGAATTTACGGAATGCAGTACGCACCATCATGCGGACTGACAGTGCAGACAGCAAACACGACAGGAACCAATCAGACAACCTTGATTGTGACACAAGATCAAAATGCGCCAGTAACAGATCTTCAAGGACAGAACTTCAAATTCTTCAACTACCTAAACTTTAACTCAACATGGCAATTAATCTCTCCAAGCACTGGTCCTGTAATTTACGCAAACGGCACATACTTAATTCAACCACCGACTGGAATAAATGTCAGTTCTTACGTCGTCCAAGTTCAAGACCAAAGAGGCATAATCGTAGTTGCCTCCCAATACTCCTCATACACGATGAATCTGACTTGGCCATCCCCCTCATTAACAACATCAGCCTATCACAACGTAACCAACAATGCGTCGGATGTGGATGCCAACGGCAATACGGGCACAGAGTCGAACTTCACAGCTCAACAATATGGTCCAGACAATATCAACGACACGTTAGCCGAAGCAAACGTCCCAGTGATTTCAGGAGACACGCAACAGTTCGTACAAAGCAACAATTCACAGCATGATACCGACATTGGAGGAACAAGCAGTTTCCCAGCCGAACAAGCCAACGACAACATCAACGACACATTAACCGAAGCAAACACCGCCTCAACAGTTCCAGAGACATATGTTCAGGGTAATAATAACCAGAACCCGGGATCATGGACGAACCCGCAGTATGCTTATGACGGCAGCACGACGAACGCAGCGACTAAGACCTCATCATCTTGGTGGGGCACGTGGTCAGGATATCTCGTCATAAACCTGACAGCAACTACGATAGGAACGAAAATTCGGTACATGATTGGCAGAAGCGACAACTCCACGAATCTTTGGACGACTATGACTGTTAACGTAGCAAACCAAACTGGATCTTGGACGAACGTTTACAGCGGCACACCCGTCTACATGAGTACAACCTACCAGAACCTGACATTCGCGAGCACCATGACCTACACTGCGATAGAGTTCCAATTCTACAGATATGGTGGCTCTTCCAGTGCGACCGTAAGCCTCTACGAAGTTCAGGCAGTAAACGCCACCTACACCTCCCCAGCAAACTATCAGCTTGATTTGGAGAGGCAATGGACGTCCGCTCAATACAACGTAAACGCGTCGGAACTGCTATGCATAAAAACTGGAACCCTCAGCAGCGAACCCCTAGAGGTTGACGCATGGAACGGAACAAGCTGGAAAGTGCTAAACAACAGCCTAGCTGCTAACGCTTGGAATAACATGTCAGTATCTCCATACCTAACTTCTGCAAGCTTCACAATAAGATTCATAGACACTACAAGAACCAACGACCCTGTACAATCAACATGGCAAATCGACACGGTACTACTCCACACATGGAACTCAACAGCAAACTATCAGCTTGACATTGAAGAGCAGTGGACAAACGCTAACTATACAGGAACAAACAAGGATCTGGACATTTTCATGGGACCGTTCTCTAGTCCGGCAGAAACGTTGTCTGTTCAATGTTGGAATGCTACCAACAGTTCGTGGGCGACCGTAATTCCAAGCTTAAATGCTAATAATTGGAACAACATATCAGTAACCACATTCCTTACGAGTTCAACTTTCACCATCAGGTTTTTAGATGGAAGTCAAACGGGAGACTCTGTTCAGAACAGTTGGCAAATAGACGCGACGCTACTTCGCAATGACACGAATTATTCGCCGAGTAGCGCGCCCGACACGCTTACGATAGAACTGCTGCAAAACGGCACAATGCGATGGCTTGGGCAAAGCCTACAGCTGACAACGCAGTCGTACCCCATTCCGCCACTTCCAACAAAATCAATCCATCTGAACCAGACGATAAACGGAGTCAACAGTGAAGTGCCTTTCCAGATAGAAGACTGGTCTCCCGATTACCTGATACCGTTGGGTCTGACCAGTAACTCAAGCATCTTCAACAACGGAAACATGATAGTTTTTCTTGCAAATAACAATGTTTCGAAAGTCACAATTTGGTGGAACGGGAGCGATCTTACTACGCAAACGCCCTACGCTTATGTTGACAGATACTTTGCAGGAGATAACTCCGCCCAAGGAAGGTTGACAAACGGGGTATTGACACTTCAATTTACGTCGGCAAGCGGGATATGGATACTTCCAGTTGTCTCTTCTTTGGGAAGCGTGTCATGCACAGCCACTTTCATGCGAATAAACAGCAATGCGAGTACCTACGGGGCTAGCATGGCTTGGATAATCACCTCCGGGGTGGTGAGAGATATAGTTCAACAAGAAGCTGAATGGGGTAATGGCATAACCAATTGTCCAAACGTTTACTCCCAAATCGTTTTGACTTTGCCCGCAAACGCGACGTACTACACCTATCAATTAAGACTAATATTCGTACAATCACAGCAAAACAGAAGCATCACAGATATTTGTCCAATCGAACTTAGCAGCTCAATCACGCCAACCCAGACTGAAAATGGAAACTCCAGCGCCGGCCCGATAGTTTCAAATGGAACAGGCTTATTCTTCAATCAATCAACAATTTGGGCGCACCATTGGAGCCAATTCATTTCTGGGACAAGCGGTGCGGGGATGATGTTCACAGATAGTGCAAACAGCCAACTCTACGCGTTCGACACTTTGGCCAAGAGTGAATCTGGAAACACGACTGGATGTCTAAGGGCAAACTCGACCGCGCGAACAATCGAGCTGCTTCCGGTAGAGATTGTCCCAGTGAACTTTACATACGCGGTTGATACAACTTGGTACGGTGCGGTGTCAACCTTCAACGCCGTACCACTCTATCAAATGACCAACGGCCTGCCCGGCGGTTCTTGGATAGATGTTGAATATCCCCCAACGGCCGCCGTGTTCGCAGGAAGCTAAACATCAGCAAAAGATGTCGAACGCTGTGTGATCAGGAAGGGCAAGCATGCCGCGCGCGCAACATCATGCCTGTCTATCAACAAGTAGGCAATCAAGTCAGCGGTTCGTGGATTGATGTAGAATATCCGCCTACGTTCGCAGAAAAAGCAGGAAATTAAGAAAACGTGAACGTAGGACGTCTTAGAGAACTTTATCAAGACTTGAGCGATTAAACGGCACGGAGAGACCAACTGACCAGATGTGCTTGCGTAACGCCATTCGAGCACCGATCTTCCCAGAAATCTGAATCCAGAGTTCATACAATTTAAATAATAAACTTGAAACATCCTTAGGTAATAAGAAGGTAGATAGTTTGACGAAGTTCCTCAGATCCAAGAAAGGCATTTCGCCCATTCTTGCTACGCTGCTGCTGGTCGTTATAGCCGTAGCCGCGATAGTGGTAACCTACGCATGGGTAATGACTTATACTGGCCATCTAGCGGGACAGGCAGGAGTGACCCCGAAGCTTGCAAACGTGGATTTCTATGGAAATGGAACAAAGATAGACATTGATGTACAGAATATTGGAACTTCAGACACTACGATAACTCAGGTATATATTGGAACGTCATCCTCATCAATGAATAATCAGACTATCACCCCTCTGCCACTCAATGCAGGCACCACTCAGAGAATAACAGTCAGCTATACCTGGCAGACAAGTCAAACATACTATTTCAATGTGCTAACATCGACTGGCCAATCGTTACCATTTACTTATCAAGCACCATCATCCTACTCCTAGGAAACCCCATTTTCATTTTCCGACTCAACTCAACCAAGAGCACCGCAGAAAGATAATTAGGCAAAGAAGACAGTTCGATTGCTTCTGGGAGTGTCGCTTTGCAGTCGTTGTTGGATTTGGCGCGGACAGCATTAGCATTAACCTTCCTGCTCTATGCTTCATGGAACGACAACAAGACACGTGAAGTAAGCAACACCGTTTGGATGGTGCTAGCTCCGCTTGCTTTCGCGTTCACTTTTTCAGAAGTTTACGTTTACCAGTTTGCACAGCTGTCCCTTTACGGAGTTTGCTTCGGCTTCACCGCCCTTTTTGCCATAGTGATTTTCTACGCCGGCGGCTTCGGAGGAGCTGACGCAAAAGCACTGATGTGTCTGGCACTCGCGTTACCGTTCTTTCCGATAGATCTGCTTACTCCCCTGTTCGGAATTTCACCGATCCAACAGACACTCTTTCCTCTGAGTATTTTCAGCAACTCTGTCTTGCTGGCGGCGTTGATGACGCTTGTCATGCTCGGGTACAACGTCGTTTGGCGTATAAGAACTGGCAGAAAACTGTTCGAAGGAGAGTACGAGAACGGATCCATCGGCAGGAAGATCCTGGTCTTGATAACTGGCTACAGAGCCCCCGTTCAGAAATTGAAGGACAAATGGCACGTTTACCCCCTTGAGGATGCAAACGAGGATTCTGAAAACAGTCTCAAGAGAAAACTGGTTGCCCTGCCCAAGGACGAGGGCAGGGATGCTGTCGTTGAAAGATTGGACAAGGCTGTCAGGGATGGAAAAATCCATGACGGCATTTGGGCAACCCCCGGCCTGCCCTTCCTCATCTTCATCACAGCAGGTCTAGTCTTGGCACTGTTCGTCGGCGACATCGTGTGGATTTGCATAGCGCGCCTGCTCGCACTTATCTAGCACCGAAAGAAGAGTCTTGAATATCAGTTTTCTGAAGAGAAATCTCAAGGCTGGCCCTATTTTCTGTGCTTAGTTTTTTAAGAGCAGACATGGTTGTTATCTTGTCTCTTTGCTGTTCGGGAGGTCTGACGTTGCGGTTATTTGGCAGCTCCGGGGTGCGCGGTTTAGCCAACGTGGAGTTGACAGCGGTTCTGGCGGAGCAGGTGGGTTCAGCTGTGGCTACCTTCGCCAAGGCCAAAGAGGTGCTTGTCGCTAGAGACACAAGGGTTTCTGGGGCGATGCTTCAAGATGCGTTGGTTTCTGGTCTTGAATCGGGCGGCGCCAAGGTGAAATGCCTGGGAGTCATGCCGACCCCAGTCTTGGCTTTCTTGACAAAGAAAATGAGGGCTGATGCTGGCGTGATGATAACGGCTTCGCATAACCCGCCTGAGTACAACGGCATCAAGGTTTTCGGCTTTGACGGCTTGGCCTATGATGAGGAAAGCCAAGACATGATTGAACGAATAATCGAGCAAGAACGTTTCAGGCTCGCAGACTGGGAAAGTGTTGGCCATGACGAGTCTGCGGACAAGAGTAGTCTGTACGTTGAAGACATAGAGAAAAGTGTGAAGCTGGGCAGGAAATGGCACGTCGTAGTTGACGCTGGATGCGGAGCCACCTTCAGCCTTGCTCCAGCGGTTCTGCAGGGTCTGGGTTGCAAAGTGACAGCGTTGAATGCGCAACCAGACGGATGGTTTCCAGCCAGAAGCCCTGAACCGAACGCCGAGTCTCTGACGAACCTGGCCGCAACTGTCAAGATTCTAGGTGCAGACGGAGGTTTGGCTTATGACGGTGACGGTGACAGAGTGGCCTTCATAGATGAGAAGGGCAACTTTGCGGATTTTGACCAAGTTCTAGCCGCTTACGCCGCTCATGTTGTGAAGGAAAATGGTGGTGGAACTGTTGTTACGAGTGTCGAAGCTTCGATGGCCGTGGAAAAAATGGTTGAGCGGCGCGGTGGGAAGGTTGTTAGGACAAAGGTCGGCGACGTTTATGTTGCGGAAATGATGAAGAAGCGCAACGCCTTGTTCGGCGGTGAACCGTGCGGCGCGTGGATACATCCGCAGCTCAATTACTGCCCAGACGGCATCCTCTCGTCAGCCCTGCTTCTGAAGGCGCTGGAAGACGAGAACAAGAGTCTAGCCGAGTTTGTTGCTGAAACGCCCAAGTACCCAATTCTGAGAGAGAACTTCAGCTGCAAGAATGAACTGAAAGAAAAGGTTGTGGAAAAAATCGGGGAACGCTTGAAGTCTGTCTTTCAAACGTACCATGAATTCTCAAAGGTTGACGGGGTTCGCTTGGTTCTCGAAGACGGATGGCTGCTAGTCAGAGCTTCGGGCACGGAGCCCATGGTCAGGCTGACGGTTCAGGGTGAATCGTTAAAAGCAGCAAGAGAGATAATGGAAAAAGACGCGAAATCTATCAGGAACCTGCTGGGAAATGGTGAAAGATGAAAGCCGCAATCTTGGCCGCGGGCGAGGGCGTCAGGCTTCAACCCATCACGGCAACTAGGCCTAAACCCCTGATTAAGGTGGCTGGAAAACCGATACTCGAGCACTGCTTGAACGCACTGAAGAGGACAGGGATAAGCGAAGCGGTGATAGTCGTTCATTACATGGGAGACGCGATTCGCCAATACTTCGGCGACGGCAAAGACTTCGGGCTCAAGATTGAATACGCAGAACAGCAAGCAGTCCTGGGAACAGGCAACGCCGTAAGCGTTGTTGAGCCTTACGTCAACGACGATTTTCTCCTAGTTAACGGTGACGTGCTGTTTGCCGCAGAGGCTTTGAAGACAGTTGTCGACCTCCATCAATCAGAGAAACCTGCCACAACCATGGCTGTAGTGCCTGTCGAGAAACCGGAGAACTACGGCATAGTCGAGCTTGAAAACGGCAAACATGTCAAGCGCATAGTGGAAAAGCCCACTCGAGAAGAAGCCCCAACAAACCTGGCCAACGCGGGCATATACGTTTTCTCAACAGAAATATTCGCCAAGATAAAACAAACCTCCGCCACGTCCAGAGGAGAATGGGAAATTCCAGACGCGCTCACGCTTCTCATCAATGAAAAAAAACCGGTGCTAGCCGTCAAGATAGCCGCTGAAGACTGGATTGACATCGGAAGACCCTGGGACCTGCTTGAAGCAAACCGATGGGCGCTGACAAGAATGAAGCACAAACCCTTCGGACTCATCGAGGACGGAGCACACCTAGTAGGCCCTGTGACGGTTGCCGAAACCGCGCGCGTCCGTTCAGGAGCATACGTGGAGGGGCCGGCTTTCATAGATGAGGAAGCCGACATAGGGCCCAACTGTTACATCCGCCCATGCACGAGCATCGGCAGAAAAGTGAGAGTCGGCAACGCATGCGAAATCAAGAACAGCATAATAATGGACAGCACGCACATAGGCCACCTTTCTTACGTTGGCGACAGCATAGTAGGCGAGAGAGGCAACTTGGGCGCGGGCACGATAACGGCCAACTATCGACTTGACGCTGGAACAATCAAGATGATGGTGAAGGACAAACACGTTGACAGTGGAAGAAAAAAGCTCGGAGCAGTTCTAGGGGACGACGTGAAAACAGGGATAAACGCGCTTCTGATGCCAGGCGTCAAGGTGGGAAACGACAGTTGGATAGGTCCCAACCTCTTGGTTCGGAGAGATTTGCCGCCAAAGAGCAAGTTGTTTTTGAAACAGGAAGTCGAAAAGAAGAACTGAAGCTATTGTATTGCTGGTTCTCCGAAAAAGATAAAAGCTGTAGTACACTGATTTTGGTTCGAGACCATGAAAGAAGAGAAACTCGTCAAACTTTTGAAAGAACTAATTCGAAACTCCAGGAGAAGCGACAGGGAACTGGCAAAGACCCTGAAGGTGTCGCAGCCCACAGTTACGAGGAACAGAAAGCTCGCAGAAAGCTACGTGAGAAGCTACACAGTTGTGCCTGATTTTCAGAAGATCGGATATGAAATCTTTGCGATCACGTTCGCGAAGGCAAAGACCTACGATAAGAAAGAGGTAGAAACGAAGCTAGAGGTGCAAAAGAAATGGGTTATGCAGCATCCTAACGTCTTCTTTGCATCCGACGGAGAAGGCCTCGGGAAAGACGCAGTGATACTCTCGCTTCACAAGGACTACTCGAAATACGCAGATTTCATGCGGGAGTACACCATCAATTTTGCAGAGTTCATCAGCGACGTCCAATCATTCATCGTGAGCTTGAAGACAGGGATGATCATCAAACCGTTTGACCTGAAGTATCTGGCAGAAGACCTGTAAGCGTCCTAGCCAAAAACGGTTTCCCCCCTCCATTTTTCGAGAATGCCCAGTCTTCGACGCGTAGAATGTTAACTCGACTAGTGCCCTGCGTGGCCGTGATAGAAACTGGAAGCACGCACTGTTAAGCCAGAATTGTTCAATTCAGCCGTGAAAAACCAGGAAAAATAGGTGAGATGACCAAAGCGAAAATCCGGGAATTATCATTTTTAAATAGTTGTTTTGCAATCTCGTTAGGTAGAATGGGGGTTAAATGATTGTCTGTGGCGCAAAGAAAGTTCTTCACTGAGGTTTCAGCGTTGGCGGATAGACACGTGATTGTGGGAACGACTACTGGAAAGACGTTTACTGGAACGTTGCTCGGCATTAACCCTGACAATTTAAGCCTTTGCCTCTCGGAAGCGAAGGATGAGGAAGGGAAGGCGTTGCACAGGGTTTTTCTGAACGGAAATGTTGTCGCCCAAATTTTGAGCGTTGAAAAACCCTTTGATTTGAAGGCCTTGGCTGATCGTCTTGAAAAAGTGTTTCCGACAATGATCAAGCTTTACGAAGACAAAGGGTTCATTTGGGTCATGGATAAGGTTAAAGTGACGGAAAAGGGCGTGGTTGAAGGCTCAGGCCCAGCTGCCGAACGCGTGGAAAAGGTTTATGCGTCTTTCATCACTGAATCCAAGGGAAAAACTTAGATAAACCAGCGGAACTGCTGTTCCTCTTTCTTCTTTTCAGTCCCGACAGTTCTTATCAAACCGAATGATTCCAAGATTCTTTTGGTCTCTTCTGTGGCTGCGTCTAGTTTGGACAGGTCGACGTTCATGTTCAGGAATTTGTTCAGTGCTGTCAACACGTAACGCGTGGCGTTTGCATCTGGATACATGCCCAAGGTGTCTACCAAGAGTGAGAAGCTCTTGAAACCTCTGAGCTTAGCCAGTCCGACTGTGAGCCCTGCGATTCCGAATATTTGTCCAACCATTATCTTTGTTCCGAGGTTGAGGGCATCGTTCAATGTTTCATGGTCTGAAGCTGCTGTGTAAATCTGAGGTGTACCCTTAATTTCTTCCTGTCTGAACCCGCCCAAGGTTACGACGCAGTGGCAGTCTAGCTCTTGAGCAACGTCCAAGATTCTGCCGCAGAGCTCGTACTGTCCTGAAGTGGTCAAGGCCTGCGTGTTGCCGTACCAGATTATCAAGTCGCGCCCCCCATTCTGGCTCTTGTAATAGTACAGTTCGTTCATCGGACACTGTGCCCCACCGTTCTGCGTTGTGACCGCCAAGTCTTGGAAGGCCGAGGAGTGAACCTCGCCGAAACGTTCTGCCTTCAACTCGCGAATCAAATGTAAGGCCGCGATGTTGGCTACAAAGCCTATTCCAGGCAGGCCTTCGATTAGAACAGGATCATGAAGCTTAGGTTTCTCGAAGATTTCAATTGCACAGACCATTAGTTTCCCTTCTAATAGGGCAGGCACGTAGTAGAAGGAAAAATGGTGATATAAGTGTGTTTGGCTGAAAAACGTGAGGCTAGGAGAGTTCGACAAGCTTGGCTTTCTCAAGGTCCCGCAGAAACTTCAACACGTGTTCAGGGTTGGTTTCGCTGTACTCCGCCGAAACAGCCTTCACAATCTCGTAGATGCTTCGTTTTCCATTCATGAAATTCAGTATTTCAGCCGACTTCTTGTCAAAATCCCCGTCTGTCTCGCGCACTTCTTCGTACCACTCAAGCTCTTTCTCGCTCAGCGTTTTCTTCAGAACACTGGAATCAAGCGTGCCCTTGAACAGCCGCTTTGGAACAATTCTGAGTTCCTTGTCTGGCTCTGGGTGTTCAGGCTGGCTAGGAAGAGTCAATGATGAGGTTTTAGCTATGAAACTCAGTGTCTCCTGAAGTCTTGCGACTTCTTGGGTAGCTAGATCTGCAATGTTTCTGCAGTGTTCGCTCAAGGATGCGTTCAGTTCAGGGCTTTCTCCGAGTCTTCTCACTGATTTGACGGCTTCTTGTTCACGCCATGTGAAATGTTCTATCTTGTTCTTGTAGTAAGAAGCTGTTCTCCTCAGCTCTCTAGCTAGTTCCTCAGGCTTGTGTTTCAGCTTCGGGTCTTGCCTCTTCTTGAACAGTTCTTCAACGGCTTCTCGCTTGGCTTCTTCGATTCTGATTATCCCTTTGGAGGCGGTATTGCTCGCAAGCTGAAATGCTGTTTCGAATGTGGCGTTTGCAAGAGTTAGCGTGGCATTTGCAACCATCCATCCGACTCTTCTGAGGCTGTCCTCACTCACTTTGTCAATGGTGTCCATGCTTGTGTGATAGAACAAGTCTGGCCATTGAATCAACATGACGCATGGAACACCTATCGTTGAGTCGGTGAATTCTGCGTGGTCGCTGCCGCCGCTGAAAGCCCCCGTCGCGTACCGGAACGTGGATGATGACCCGAACGGAGATGGTGCATCAAATTCTTTGATAGATTCTTCCATAAAACGGAAGACGAGATCGTTCAGATAAGATGGCAGCGAGTCAGGAGTGCGGTCAAGGTTGAGCGTGGACTTGCACAGTTCCTGGTTTTGACCCACCATGTCCAAGTTTATGCCCGCGACCAGTCTTGTGGGCAAGTTCTCATGGCTGTAAAGGTAGCTTATCGAACCGCGCGTTTCGGGCACCCATATGAAGCGCATTGTCCGAGCTGGCCGCTCGATTTTTCCTGATTCAATCAAGACGTTGATGGTTCTGGCAATCTCCAAGAGCAGACCGCTGCCAGAAGCATTATCGTTGGCGCTGGGCTTGGGGTGGCAGAGATGAGCGACTAGAAACACTTCTTCGTCCGGCTTCGACCGGCCTTGTATCGTGGTTGTAACCAACTCCAAGCTGCCAGGAAACAGACGGGCATCCACCTTCGCCTTGAGTTTCACTTGTTTTCCTCGTTTAAGCAAAGCCCGCAACTGATTTCCTTGCCGTTTGCTCAGAGAGAAGCCAAACGTGACCCTGTCCAGTACTTCTGCTGTGGGCCATATGGACTGGTACGCGTGAGCGTCAGGAATGTCCAGGCTTTCTCGGACGCTGGGTATTTCGAGAGTCACCGAGTCGGTGATTACGCCGGTAGCTCCATACTTGTAAACGGCCTGTTCGTGAACAGATTTAGCCCTGCCCGTGGCTAGGACAAATTTACCTTTCACGTCTTTTCCCCCATAATCGGCTGGTTTGGTTCCAGCGCCTACATCAACAAGCTCGGCCGTCACGCCCTCTGGAGGCGTTGCGTTACTGTAAGTGTGTAGGCTCTGAGGCGTGTCTTTGTAGGAGGCCAGGAGCCTTTCCTCAGGTTCTAGGATTCGAAGCTCGGCACTCTTCACCGTCCAGCCCATTGGGGAGGTGTGGGTCCAGTATTTCTTGGCTCCATCAGCCGGAAACTGTTCTATCGCGGCGTCCTTCAGCCCTATTTTCAGAAGCTCGTTCTTCACGTATTCTGCGGCTTCGTGAAACATCGTTGAGGCTTGAACCCTGTGAAAACGGGAGATTTGTGCTACGTATGATTTGGCGACGCTTCCAGAAATCTCTTCTTTGATAATCTCGTTTAAACTCATGTCCGAACCCCGCATTCTTATCTGGTTGTCATTATCTAGTGAATGTTTTTTATATGTGTGCTTGTTTTTCTCTTGTCTGAGTTCGACGATGTCTTTTGAGATAAAAGAAAAAGATCTGCTGGCAAGAATTGGAAGACTTCAAACCAAGAGTGGAACAGTGGAGACGCCCCTGCTTTTCCCAGTCATAAACCCCATCGTGCAGCTCATTTCTCCGAGGAGGATTAGGGAAGAGTTTGGTTTTGAGGCGTTAATAACCAACGCGTACATTTTGAAGAAGCATTCGCAGAAACAGCCTGTCAAGAATGGTTTGCACAGCTTTCTGGATTTCGATGGTCCCGTAATGACTGACTCCGGCGCCTACCAGATTCTTGTATATGGCGGCATAGAGGTGACTCCGAAAGAGATAGTGGAATACCAGGAACAGATAGGTTCTGACATTGCCACGATACTTGACATTCCAACAGGCTGGAAAGTTACAGAAGACTGTGCGCGACAGACAGTTGACGAAACTCTTAAACGAGCCAAGGAATTCCTCACGTTTAAGACAAGAGAAGACATCCTCTGGGTGGGGCCGGTGCAAGGCGGAAAATACCTGGACCTCGTGGCCAAGTCCGCTAAAGAAATGGGGAAACTTCCCTTCCAAATACACGCCTTAGGAAGCCCGACTGAAGTTATGGAGCGCTATCGTTTCGACGTCCTGGTTGACATGATAATGACCGCGAAAACGCATCTGCCCATCGAGAAACCGCTTCACCTCTTCGGCGCTGGACATCCTTTCATGTTCGCTTTGGCCATAGCCCTGGGATGCGACTTTTTCGATTCCGCAGCCTATTCGTTGTACGCCAAGGAAGGCCGCTACATGACTGAAACAGGCACTTGCAGACTGAATGAACTAGATTACTTCCCGTGCGCTTGCCCAAAATGCTCGAGGGCATCTCCGAAACAGGTTATGGAACTGTCTCCGAAAGAGGTGCAGATGTTCCTCGCCGAACACAACCTTCACGCTTGTGCTGCTGAGTTGAAACGCATTAAACAAGCAATAAGAGACGGCAGATTGTGGGAACACTTGGAAATGCGGGCACACGGACATCCAGCTTTGTTTCAAGCAGTGAAAAACCTGAAGAAGTACGAGGATTACGTTGAGAAACACGACCCAGCCACAAAAAGCAGCGGACTGTTCTTCTTCAGCTCCGTCGGGCTTGCACGACCGGAAATCGTCCGACATAGGAAGAAGCTGATTGAAAGGTACACGCCGCCCGCCGAAGCGAAGATTCTCCTGTTGTTGCCTCAAACACGCAGAAAACCGTTTCACAAGTCAAAGCTCTTCGCGGATCTCATGGGGCAACCCCGTGCACTGGAGAATCTACACAGACTTCACGCGTGCTTCTACAGTGCCCCATTCGGTGTCGTTCCAACCGAACTTGACGAGGTTTATCCGCTCTCACAGCATGAAACAGTTATCACACCTGACAAGGAAACATCAGAATACGTAGCAACTCAGCTAGCTGATTACATCAGCCGCACGCGCTATGAAACAGTTGTACTGTTCGACGACGCTACTAACTGGAGAAAAACTGTTCTTAATGCGTGCAGAAAAACCTGCGCAAAGAAGAAAATCAAATTCAAATGCGTTGACGCCAGAAAAAAGCAAGGGAAGAACTTGATAGCTGATTTGAAGGATTTTCTGTGAGGAGACAACAGGAGATCTTGATCCAGGCTGATTTGCACGTTCATACGAAATATTCAGCTGACTCTTCAATAAGTCCGAAGACGCTAGCAGATCAACTTCATTCACATCCGTCAATCAAAGCTGTTGCCATAACCGACCATGACACGATTGAAGGCTATTTCAAGGTGCTGGAACTGGCGGCTTCGTATACGGATGTTTTAGTAATCCCGGGTGTGGAGATAACGACGCCTGAAGGAGATCTGCTCGTCTTGGGAATGACCGAACTGCCGCCTAAGCCTTGGAGCGTTGAAGGCGTGATCGATTTTTCAAGGAAGAGAGACGGCGTAGTCGTCGTTGCCCACCCGTACAGAGAGCACGGTTTGGGAAGTTTGGCAAAGAACTACAGTGTTGACGCGGTTGAAGTCCTGAACGGCGGCACACAATCTAGCCTCAACAAGCTTGCAGGGGAACTGGCTAGGGAAATGGGCTTGCCTGGCGTCGCTGGCAGTGATTCCCATAACATCGAAGATTTGTGGAGTGTTTACACAGAGATCGAGGCCTCGCTGAACGTTGACGAGATTTTAACCGCGATAAGGAAAGGCTTCGTAAGAGCTTCTTCAACGCGCAAGTCAATACATTTTTAAAAGAGCGCAAAGCATGAATAATGAACTAGCGGATGAAAAGAAATGGGACAGTTACAGGTAGGTTTTTTGGGCGGGACCCGGGAAGTCGGCAGAATTGCAATTTCGGTGAAGACGGAAAAAACGCAGATTCTGATGGACTATGGTGCCATGTTGGATCATGAGCCAGGGTTCCCTATGCACGTGCCTCCTAAGGACGTTGATGCCATAGTTTTGTCACACAGTCACCTGGATCACTCAGGGGCCATCCCGATATTTTATGTGCAGGGTAAAAAACCCTTGTACACGAACAGGGTGAGTGCGGAGCTGAACCAGTTGTTGATTTCAGACTTCATTCACCTGTCCAGCTATTACCTGCCTTTTGAGTATCTTGAGCTCAAATCGATGACGCAGAACAGTAGACACGTGGATTTCAACGTTGAACAGAGAGTCGGAGACATAACATTCCAGTTCAAAAACGCTGGACACATCCCTGGAAGCGTGCAAACGCTCGTTGAAGCTGAGGGGAAAAGGCTGCTGTACACTGGAGACTTCAACATCGTAGACACAAGGCTTCTCGAAGGAGCAAAAATGGACTACCAAGACTTGGACGCTGTGATAATTGAAAGCACGTATGCCAATGAAGAGCACACCGAACGCCAAGAACTTGAAAAACGGTTCGTTGACACATGCAGTGACGTTGTGGAGAAAGGGGGCACGGTTCTTGTTCCAGCTTTCGGAGTTGGAAGATCACAGGAACTCGCGTACGTACTGGCCGCTCATCATTTTGAGTATCCAGTCACGCTTGATGGGATGGCACGCGAAGTGAGCAGAGTGATGATGAACTACCCCCAGTTTTTGAGAGACGGAAGAGCCTTCGCTGACGCTATACACTCTACAAACTGGGTTGAAGGATGGAGGGATCGGAGGAGAGCCGCAAGGATGCCGGGCGTGATAATCTCGCCAGCAGGCATGCTTAAGGGTGGCCCAGCCATGTTCTACATTTCGAAAATCGCAAAGAAATCAGATAACGCCATATTCTTGGTAAGCTATCAGATTCCAGGCACTCCTGGAAAAGAGTTGATGGAAAAAGGATTATGCGTCATCGATGGAAAAATGCGGAAAGTCAAGGCTCAGGTGCAGCACTTCGATTTCTCGTCACATTGCGGAGCAGGCGAGCTCAGAGAAGCGCTCAAAAGACTTGGCGGAAAACCCAAGGTCTACGTGGTTCATGGGGCAGAAGGAAACTGCGAACTGCTAGCAAAATGGGCTAAGAATGAACTTGGTCTAGAAGCTGTGGCGCCCAGAACAGGTGACATCGTCAAGATCTAGAGAGAAAGAAACGATGAAGTTTGGAATAGTGCGGGTTGGACCAGTGGATTCTGGCGTGATAAGCAGAATCCAAGAAAGCTTGGACACGATTTTTGCCGATACAGGAACCGCCTTAATCGCGGAGACTCTGCCGCTGCCTGAGGAAGCCTACTCTAAGACGAGACAGCAATACCGTTCAGACATGATCTTGGGCGCAATCCGCAACTTTGGTGAAATCCAGAGTTTCTTCGATCGTATCCTGGGAATCGTGGACGCTGACCTTTTTGTTCCGAGACTCAATTTCGTCTTCGGAGAGGCGGAATGCCCTGGAAAGGTAGCTGTCATATCGCTGTGGAGACTCAGACCCGAGTTCCACGGAAAAGCCTCAGACAGTCAGGTTCTTGTTGAAAGAGGCACAAAGGAAGCAGTTCATGAGCTCGGGCACACATTGGGGTTGAAACATTGCGCTAACCCGTTTTGCGTCATGTATTTTTCCAACTCCATCTTCGAAACTGACAGAAAGCAAAGCTTATTCTGCAACAAGTGTTACGTGAAAGCAATGACAACCGCGGACAAGGGTAAGGTTCTTGAAAGGCGAGTTTAAAACCGAGCCAGTACAATTGCTGCCTGTGCTAGGAAGCCTAGTGTTCGGCATAGTCTGCGCCTACTTGGTCTTGACATCGAACATTAGCCTTTACGCAGTCACACCGTTCCCAGAAGGCCCAGAATCACTCATCAACGCACTCTACTTTGTCATACTCGCAGGAATCGGCGCCACACTGCTGTATCTACTCATTAAACGCAAAAAACTGAGGGCGATAAGCCTAATCACAGGCTTCGCCTTGACAGCTGCGATTCTCATGCTTTCAATCTTCTATCTGTCTGCAGTATTCTCCCTGCTTGCAGTTTCCTCTATTGCTGCCCTGATTCTGACTTTGGCAGTGGCTGCATCTGTAACGGCCTTGACGGATTTTGCGATTTTTAAGGTTCAGGGAAGGATTTCCAACCTTGTGATTCTTCTTTTGGGTGGAGCTCTAGGCGCGTTTCTCGGAATCTCGATACCAATTATAAGCGGGGTCTTGATTCTGGCTTTCCTGGCTATTTATGACGTATTTGCAGTTTATCGCGGTCCCGTGGGGAAGATAGCTCAGCACGGACTTGACCAGCTTCGCGGACTGAGCTTCTCTTTCAGGGATGTTCAAATGGGGCTGGGTGACCTCACGTTCTATTCAATGCTCACAGGCCTGGTTCTCGCAAACGCAGGTCCAATAGCGCGCGCTCTAATCTTCTGCACTTTCTCAGTAATCGGCATAATTGCGGGGGTTTTATTGGTTCTCAAGATGCTGGAAAAGAGAGGCATGTTCCCAGGATTGCCCTTCCCGGTGTTTCTCGGCCTTCTGCCTCTGATCGTTTATCTTCTTCTAAGTCGGTAGGAAAAGTCAACTATGAAACTGAGCAGCGACGGACTTGAAATCTCCTCATGCGGGCCTCCAATCCATCAGACTCTGCTCTGAATCTATTTCTCAGGGGCTTGATAGGACTAAGCGTGTAGAGTTCACGTCGACTTCTAGTATTTTGCAGTTCTTGAATTCTTTGGATTGTCCGAGGACATCCTTGACGCTTACACTGCTGCCTTTGACTTTGGCGAGGACGACGTCCTTGAACACTGTTTCTCCGTTAAGAATCACTTTGAATTCGCACATCGTTGCCTACCACACAAAAGAGAAAGAATTGAGTTGGTTATAAACGTCTTCTTTGGAAGACTGTTGGACTGTTGGTCTTATCCTCTGCGGAGGGAGTTTTGGCTTGTTGTTGTTCTACTTTATGCTCTTAACTATTTTCAGTGCGACCTCTTCGGCTTTAATGGCGTCCTCAGCTGTGACTTGAGGTTTCTTGTTATGAAGAACACAGTCTATGAAGTGTTCGTCCAGTTGACGGTGTCCCCAGACTCTGGTGCCTTTGACATCCAAGTTCCATTCCTGTGGTTGTTCCCCTGACCCGTACAACAGAATCTTGTTGAAATTAATAGCGTGGATAACGTCCGTGTTGTCGCCGTAGACCTCCAGCCTACTGAGGCTTGCAGAAGGTGTCACTGACGCACTGTAATGAAGTGAACCCACGGCGCCATTTGAGAGTTTTACTACGCCCATCGTGTTGTAGCCCAGTATTCCCCCGTACTTTTCAAGTTTGGGGTAGCTTGCCATCCACTGAACGTTTTCAATTTCGCTCTTGAACAGCCATCTGAACATGTCTATGGACCAGACGGAGAGGGTGAAGTCAGGGTATCCTCCGCTTTTTTCGATGTTCCAAGCCCAGGACCCTGCAGGCCACTGTTCAGCGATGCTTGAAGCTGGTATGAATTCGCGGAAGTGGAAAGCTACGGGCTTGCCGATCAGGCCGGATTCTATCATTTCCTTCGTCTTTGTGTATATGGGTGCGAATCTGAACTGAAGAATCGGCATCAGAATCACCTTGTTCTTTTCAGCGGTCTTCTGAAGCTCTTTGACTTTATCTATGGTCGGGGCAAGGGGCATCTCACACAGAACATGCTTGCCTTTTTTCATTGCTTTCATAGCCAAGTCGAAATGCATCGGCGTTGGAACAGCTAGGGCTACGGCTTGAATTTTCGGATCTTCCAAGAGTTTGTCGTAATCCAAATAGTATTTGACGCCGTACTGTTCGGCAAGAGGTTTTACACGTTTTTCCGTGGTGGCTCCTAGAGCAATCAGTTCTGAGCCTTCGATTTTCTTGAAACTGGGTACGTGTGCCTGTCCGCCTACGAATCCTACTCCAACAACGGCGACACCGACTTTGTCTGCCATCAAGTCTCACCTGTTTAGTTCTTTCAAAGAACTATCACTTTGTATAAAACACTTGCTCTTTCATGTTTCAGGAAAATGCCATACCGCAAGCGAGTTCAAATCGATTTGTGTTGAGAAGGAGATTTGAACAAATGGGGCAGACTGACGATGATTCAGAGAATCTGTTGCCTCCCGCCTCTCTCATGCAATTCTCGGTGCGTTGGACCAATGCACATTTAGGGTTCAGATCTGATAGTTGTAATTCATAAGTCTGACATACGCTTCGATGAGCATAATCTTGAAAGATGAAACAGATGCCCAAGAAAGGCGAGAAGTCTCCGAGCGTCGACATATTCGAACTCTTAGAGGACACTGGAAAAAAAGAGAAGAAGAAAAGAAGGGAGGAAATTCTCGCACCTTTAGGCGCGAAGGAATTCTTCGCTGAAGGGACCATAACCATAAACAAGAGGATTTGTCACGGCGTTGAATGCAAACTCTGCATCAAAGCATGCCCGACAAGTGCCTTGTTCTGGAAAGCGGGAGAAATCGGATTGACCGAAGAGCTTTGCATATACTGCGGAGCGTGCGTATTAAGCTGCATCGTTGATGACTGCATAAAAATCACGAGGAAAAGATTAACCGGCGAAGTTGAAACCTTCAGCAAGCCAAGAGACTTCATAACCCAACAAAGCAACGTCAACACAAGAAAACGCTTAGAACGAATCAAAGAGGTCTTTCCCGAGCCTGAAGACTACCTCAAGCGACGCAAGAAGAAGGCGCCATGAAGAATTTGTATTAACCCTTCATTAACTAACTCTTTCAGCAACAAAGCGTAATCTGAAAATTGCTTACGCTAAGAGGGAAAACATAAAGAACTTGACACGCTCAGAGTTCTCATGTGGAACAGGCTTGAACCCGACGGATAAAGAGAAAGCGTTAGCTTTGGTTTTCGTTTACAGCGGAGAATTTGCGGAACGCGTGATAAGGAACCTCATCAACGATCCAAGCTTCTGCAAACCGTGCGGACTCTACTGTGACTCATGCAAGTACGGTGCCTACACCCACGTTCAGAACATAAAGGCAGCGATAGAACTGCCTAGCCCTGCAAACCTTCCAGCCTTCATCGATAACCCGGATGAGCACATGCCGAAGAAAATCCCTAAAGTAGACTTGTGCATAGCATCGGGCCTCCACAAAGATTTGCTTTTGGAGCTGCCGAATCGCCTGCACGCGGCAGGAGTAAAGGGGTTAATCGTGCCCGTAGAGGATTTTGTAGAGGTTCCGACGGGCCTGAAGAAGCAGGTTGAAGAAAAGTGCCGGGAACTTGGGCTTGAAAGTGCCTTTCCGAAACCCTTCTGTTCGCTGGAACCCTCCGAGAGCAAACCGACGATATCGAGATGCGTCACCGAATTAAAGATTGGAAAACCCGTGTTAGAGATTTCGATTGCGGAGGAAGATAAGCGTGAGGTCACAGAGGCGGCGGTTGTCAGGCGAAGCGCGCCCTGCGGCTCCACGTGGTACGTGGCAAGAAAACTGACCGGAGTGGATACAGAGAAGGGTATTCTTTATGACGCGATAGCGAAAGCTCATCACAGTTATCCATGCACCGCGACTATGGGCGTTGACCCTGAAACAAAAGAGCCGATACTGCACCTCGGCGGCTTCATCATACGAGAAGCAGTAGAAAAAGCGCTGGAACAGAGTCGTTGCGCACGTAGACGCTGAATTGTTACTCAATGCCCAATGTGTTGATGGCGCCAACTACTATTATGGTGTCTCCTTCCTTCGTCCTTTCGTGCACGACCGCCCTGCGCGCGCCAGCGTGTTGCTAAATTCCCGAGATTGACATAAACTTGCTCTGTCATTCTCAGTTTTTGACGGACACCATAACTTGGCACGGAGGAGTGCTGGGAAAACCCCATCATGCCCAGAGGCCATTCGAGAAATTGACACGAACGATTCGATTTAGCAACAGCCTAGCGCCGTCGCCTACCCGTTTGCCCTGTCTGAAAGCATCCAAGAACGAAATGTAAGCTTAGCCTCCTCAGATGTTACATCTGTCTACGAAGAAAGATTCATGTGCTTTAGACAATCGGAAGGACACGCACTTCTAGTCTTTGCGGTTAGCTTTCGGTTTTTTTCTCCCTTTCCGTGGAAACTGAGGGATATTCCTTGAGCTTTTCTGCCATTTGTTTTAGGCGCTTGTCTACTCTATCGTTGACGGTTCCTTCTTCGAACGTTCCATCCTTCTGCTTCCCACCTGCTTTGACGCCTGTTAGAACTTCTATTCCTTCGTCGATGGTTTTGACGGAGATGATGTGAAATTTTCCTTCTTTGACGGCATCGACTATTTCTTCTTTTAGCATTAGGTTTTGCACGTTGCTTTCGGGCATCATGACTCCTTGTTTTCCAGTGAGACCTTTGGCTTTGCAGACCTCGAAGAAGCCTTCGATTTTTTCGTTCACTCCGCCAATGGCTTGAACTTCGCCCTTCTGGTTCACGGAGCCTGTGACGGCGAGGTTTTGCTTTATTGGTAGCTGAGAGAGAGCTGAGAGGATTGAGTAGAGTTCGGTGCTGGAGGCGCTGTCACCTTCCACTCCCTCGTAGTTCTGTTCGAAAACAAGGCGGGCTGAGAGGCTGAGAGGTTTGTCTTGTGCATATTTCTCGTTCAGGTAGCCGCTTAGAATCAGAACGCCCTTGGTGTGGATGGGTCCTCCTGTTTTGGCTTCCCGTTCGATGTCGATGACTCCTTCGCGACCGAGGCCCACGCTCGCCGTCACGCGTGAAGGAGTGCCGAACTCGAAGTCGCCCAAATCTATTACGGAAAGGCCGTTCACCTGTCCCACGCTCGCTGCCTCTGTGTCGATGAGCAGGATGCCTCTTTGTATCATCTCGCCTATCTTCTCTTGTATTAGTTTTGAACGGTAAACCTTCTCTTCGATGGCTTTTTTCACGTGAGTTCCAGTTATAACCTCGGAGTTCTCTTGCGTGGCGTAGAAGTTGGCTTCCCGAATGGTGTCGGCAACTTCGGCAAACCTGGTTGACAGTTTCTGCTGGTCTTCTGCCAGTCTTGAACTGTGTTCGATTAGTTTGGCCAGGCCTGAACCGTCGAGGTGTTTCAGGTTTTCTTTTTGGCACAGTGTGCAGACGAAAGCAGCGTATTGTTGTACGTTTTCTTCCGTCCTATCCATAGTTGTGTCAAAATCTGCTTTGACTTTGAAGAGCTGGTTGAAGTCCATGTCCAAGCTGTACAATTGCTGGTACAGGTAGGGGTCTCCGATGAGGATCACCTTAACGTTTAGAGGAATCGGTTCGGGTTTCAAGCTCTTTGTTGCTATGAAGCCCAATGTCTCTTCTGCCTCTTCGATAACTATGTGGTCGTTTTTGAGGGCTCTTTTCAAGCCTTCGTACGAGAACGGGTTGCGAAGCAGTTCTTCAACTGGAAGAATCAGATATCCACCGTTAGCCTTGTGCAATGTTCCGCCGCGGATCATGGTGAAGTCGGTAACAAGGGCGCCGAACTGGGCTTCCTTCTCTATCCTGCCGAAGAGATGCTGGTAAGTGGGGTTAAACTCCGTTACGACGGGGGCTCCGCTGACGTCTGAGTTGTCAACGATAACGTTTACTTCGTACTTTTTGAAGGGTGTCTCCCTCATCCAACGAGTTGGAAAAGGGAGTGGTGGAGACTCTTCCGCGGGCTCTTTTATGAAGTGGGGCAAGTTGCTTAAGATGTCAGTCTGCACCGCATCGATGTAGGTGATCACATCTGGGAAGTCTTTGTATTCCTCTTTTAAGTTAGCTACCATGTGCCCGATGGCGAAAAGTGCAACGTCGCGGTTGAGTTTCTTAAGCGCTTCGTCGGTTTTTCCTTCCAATTCTCTGAGCTGTCTCATGGCGCTTGTGAATTGGTCGGTTAGTTGCTGTCTTTTCTTCTCTATTCCGTCGCGTATTTTCGGGTCCAACGCAATGAATTCTTGATCGTTCACGGGTTTTCCTTTGATTACTGGAATCATGAGCCACCCGACGGGCGACGCCTGCAGAATGAAACCCTGTTCTTGGGCCTGTTTCGTCAGTTGGGCGATGAGCTTCTGTCTTTCCTCTTCAACAGTTTTGATAGCGGCCGCTCTTCTTGTGCCGTAATCCTCGCTTTCAAATGCTTTCGGCAGGGTCCTCTGCGCCTCACTGACGAAAGTGCCCATGTCATCTCGGAGGTGTCTACCCTTTCCGGCGGGAAGCTTCAGGGCTTTGGGCTCGTATTGGTTGTGAAAGTTATTCACGTAACACCAGTCATCGGGGACCGGTCTGGTTCGGGCCAGATCCTCCACAAAGTTCTTAACAGTTGTCGTCCTGCCTGTTCCAGGAAACCCTGCAACGTACATGTTGAAACCGCGGTCCTTGATTTCCAGCCCGAATTTAAGAGCTCTAACAGCCCTCTCTTGGCCTATAATCTCTTTTAGAGGAGCCAACCCTTGGGTGGTCTCACAACGCATAAGGTCAGACGTACATTCTCTTCTAACCTTCTCTGCGGACAATTCGTTTGCCATCTCACACGTCCTCCTTGTTCTCAGAAACCCAATTTTCCACTCAAACAGATAAAAGTAACTCTTTTATCACTTTCGTTTCCCACTTCAAATGTCAAAATCTTCCTGCGTCCGCTTACTCAAATGGCAATAGCAAGTCTATTCCAAGCACCCCCGCGCCGAACTGGATGATTCATTTCAAAGAACAAGTTGGACAAAGGCTTGCCTATAGTGCAGACATCGGCCAATTTGACTCGGCAAAGCAAGAACATGTTTATCATAGCTGATTGATGAAGTCATACTTGTTTTTGCCATTTTTCCTGCAGGAATTTCGGAATCTCCGAAGAGTCCCTAGGGCCGACTAGTACTTGCCAGCCGCTGAGCTCTTCGATTTCGCCGCTGAGACGGGCGGATTTTCCGGGAATTATGAGTTTCCTATGCTTGACTTTACTCTCAATTCCCGAAGCCTTCAAGGCGTCCGCGATTTTCTCCGCTGTCAGCTTTCTCCCTGCCACTGCGCTATCTACAGCTGTTCCTTCCGTGTCTACGACAAGCACGTACGCGCTAATTTTCGCAGATTCGATGTCCGAAGCGACTGTGAAGTACGTGAGCGCAAAGTTTGTTGTGAACATCACCGGCGAGTTTTCTTCAGGAGTGCCGAACACTTTCAGGCCTGATTCAACAGCCACTGGCTTTCGGGGGTCGGTGTAAATGTTTTGCCGTAGTATAACGCTTGGAAGAAGTGACCAGCCGTCAACGCTGTGCATGACAACGATGTCCGCGAAGCGGACGATAAGCATCGATGCCAAGTAGGCCTCTCTCCACTTCACGATTTCGTCCACGGCTTCGCCCCTTTCCATCCAGGCGACCATCGGCACGCCTATGAGAGGAAAACCGCAGAGCTCGTCTCCCTTCTCGCATGCGGCCCTGCGAATCATCGTGAAGTTGTTCAGCGTGTCTGCTAAACCGTCGCTTGAGAAGGTGCCAGGATCCAGCACCAAGTCTTCAACGCCGTATTCCGTCAGCGTCTTAGCCAAGGATAGGAGCATTTTCAAATCGTTTGGCGCAAGAACCGCGAGAGGACAATCGTACATCAGGGCAAGCTCTGCCATTTCCTTCCAGTTGTCTTTCGTAGCCGCGTACAAGAGCGGTCTAGATTTCGGAATGGCCATCACTCCCGCTTCCAAAACGTTGGGGTCCAACGAGCACAGAATGAGCGGCAGGCCCGTGTTTTCTGCCACTTTCTTGACGGTGACCGCGAACTTGTCAGGGTCGTTTGAAGTAGAGCGGACGGCAACCATGTTGAGTCTCAATGTCTGCCCTATGTACTCGAAGTTGAAGCCTTCAGTCCGCTTCACCCTGTCCAACATCATTTCATCAGGCATCTCATCAGTCACGTCGATGGCGATGGCCGTCGGGTTGGTGTACGTGAACTCGTGTCTGTACATGACGAGTTTTCCGCCGATCTTCACAGCCTTGTCACCGACGCCCACGGCGACTTCTTTTATGGCCGGTTTCAACATTTCCTTCAGCTGTTTGTAGGCTCTCTCCTGCATTTTGGCTAGGAGCGGTTTGCATTTTTCCAGCGTTACTTCGCGGTTGACGAGTTTTGTTGCAAACGCTAAACAGTTTTCTTCTCCGCATTCCTTGCAGTTCGTCTTCGGAAGAAGCTTGTAAACGTCTATCGGGCTTAGCTCTTTTATGCCGACTCTTTTTTTGCCTTCCTTTTCACTCATGTGCGTACACCTTGAAATCTAGACTCTGGCGGAGACCCATTCTGCAAGTTTTCCAGCGTTGCCCGAACTGCCGCATTCGAGTTCTCTGATTATGTCTTTGAGGGTTTTCACCGCGGCCGGGTGCATCATCATGAACAGGTCGACGCCCGCAAGTAGAAGCGTCACAGCTGTGGTCACCTCCCACAGGGGACCTCGCAGTTCCCTGGGTTCCCATTCGGGGGCCATTTTCAGCCAAGCCTCTCGCGCTGCCCAGGCGTTTGTGGTTCCTGAAGACATGGGATGCGCCAACTCAGGGTCTCCCATAAGCCCGCCGAGTCTGGCCCTCTCCATGTTAGTAAACGCGTAGTCCAGTCCATACCCGAGTGCCGCCGTCGTCAAATCCATCACAATGTCCTCTTTCGGCATGAAGTCATAGAGTCGACGGTTGAGCTCCCTAGCCAAGTTTAAGTCCATCGGAGTGAAGGACAGCGCCACGTGCCCGTTCTTCTTGATGAACTTTGCGCAACGTTCAACGTTCATGTCCCTAGTCACCGAGCTCATGAGAAACCTCTCGCCCGCAAAGGTTTCAGCGATCTCTGCGAAGGCCGCAGTGTCTTTGATTGGATCTCCGCATCCGCCGATCACTAGGGGCACGTCCACTGCTTGAACGACCTTCTCAACAGTTTTGACCGCCTCTTTCGGTGGAGCGTCTTTCAAGAGTGGATCAATGCTGATCAAGTGTATGGTTAGGAGGTCAGCTCCAAACTTTTCGACCGCGAGCTTGGCCCAGGCCGCAGGATCGCCCACCACTTCTTTGACGTGCATCTTGACGGCTTTCGGAAGGGGAACTTCCATGTCGAAAATGTCCAACGCCACGACAGGAGTGTGCAACGTGGGTTTCTCAAAAGTGTAGAAAGCGGGTGCGGTTTCGCCTCCTATGACGACGGATTTTCCGCGGGTTCCACCTTCTTTTTTAGTCGCTCCAAGCCTCACTTCCACAATTTGGCTGGGATACGCCTTGACTGGCGGAATAAACTCTGTCTGTATGATAGTTTGAGGCTTAATCTTTGCCGGTTTGACTGTCTTGGGTTGCGAGATTACGCGCGGAGCAACCATGCCGGGTTGAATCGAGATTTCCAAGTTGCCGACTTCCATCTCGAAGTCTTCGAGTTCTATTTCTTGGAGTTTCGCGAGCAGCTCTGTGAGGCGTGGACTGAGCTTCAGCCCAAGGGGGTTCTCTTCTTTCTCCTTCTCTTTCTCTTTTTCGGGCAAGCTTTTTCACCTGTTCTCCGATTTTTCACTTCTGAGTTGACGGATGATCACTTTTTTCGCGTAGATTTTTGCGTCCTTCAAGATTATCTTGAAACCGCCGGCCGTTATGGGTAGTGTTGCCGCCGTAACGGCGGGCACTAGCTGAGCTTCCTCTCCTGCTTCTTCTGGAGTCGCTTCTGCGGCTTCTGGCGTTTCTTCCTTCCAGTTTGCAACGACTGGGTGGTTGTGCTCTTTCAGGAAAGCCTTCAGCTCGTCAATGGTTTTTGCGTTCTCTTCGGTGGCAATTTTGTCGACAACGTCTGGCGGGATGAAGTTTTTGACTCTGTCTTTCACTTCTTTGGGCAGCCACACGATTCGGTTCCAGCCGCCGTCAGCCTGCAGGAACTTTGAGGACCTCATGTACTCTATTGACAGTCCGTGGAAACCGTCCACTTGACGGCCGCCCGCCGTGGAGTCAGCCAACGTTGAGAACGCCAGTCCGTTCACGGTCACATCTTTGAATCCTCTGTGCACGATGCCGAACCCGTCTGTCTCCGGTACGTAGAAGGCTACGCTTTCAAAACAGCCGCACGAAGTGTGTGGATGGCCGAAAGCTGTGTAGAGTTGGACTTTCGTGATTTCCCCTAGGGATTTTTTCTTAACCGCTTCGTTCACGCCTGAATATTCTCCTTTCTCGGCGTCCAGCTGTTCTCCTCTTTCGATTGTGAAGATTGGGCCCTTCGGGTCTATGCTTGCCGCCGCCTTCCCGTCAAACCAGCTTATGGCACCGCAGTTGGAGTATCGCTGAGGCGTAATGACGCACACGTGGGTTGGAGCGAACGATTGGCACAGAACGCAGCCGTAGAACTTGTCAACCTCTTCGTCCTTCAATCCTCTGGCTCTGGCGTCTCTGGCTTCGTAAATCTGCAGAGACTCGCCGTACATCTCTTTCACCCTTTCAGGGTCTGTGATGAATGTCACCTGCATTTTCTCGATTATGGGCAGTTCGCTCTTGAAGAGTCGATGCAGGACTTTTCCGATGTACTCGAAGGAGTTCAGCCCTTTCTGGAAGGATTTCTTGCTCAGTCTAAGCCAGATGTCGTAGCGTTGGTTGAGGTGCATGAAGCCTTCGATGAAGTTGCTGAAAGCGTGTATGCGCCTTTCTATGACACCTTCAAGTTCCGGGTCCAGCTTGGCGCCCGTAACTTCGATGAGGATGCCGAACGGGTAGGCCTTTCCCTCTTCCATGTCCTTCAAGTCTGGCCCTACGATGGTCACTTTTCCGTCTTCGATTTCCTCCGGCCCCTTCACTCGTGCCAGCTCAAACTTTTCTTTAACGTCTGGTCCTCCCAGCTCCACCTGCATGTCTTTTCTTCGAATTCGTTCTCCCTCATAGATTACGCCCACGTCTACTGGGATGTCTTTGAACATCGACATTTCTCTATTTGCCTCCTACTTCGGACTTGTCAATTATGACCTTTAGGTTTTCCAGCCAGTCCTTCGCTGGGATGTTTGGGAAAGACCAGCTTGCATGCGAGTGATAAACGTTGTCCAACGTCACCGTTTTGAGATTCGGCGCGTAATGTTTGAGTCCGGAAAGAATAGTTAACTCCATGTAATAGGGCAACCCGACGAACAAAGCCAAATCATGCGGCCCTTTGCCGTCAATCCCTTTCCACTCCGGATCTACAAGCCTGTTTCCAATGTCCACCGCGGGCATCCACCCTGCGGGCTTGTAGGACCTTTTCAAAAACTCGCTTACTGTGTGGGCTGTGGCGACGACTGGAATCTTCGTTTTCTGGGCAAAATCAACGATGAAGTCAATCAGCTTTCTGTCTTCGAGATCTATTTCCGCGACTTTGTGGCCGACCACGAGTATCGGGTGTTTAGCCTTCTTAATCAGCGCAACGACGACTTCAGGCTTTGTTATGACAGAGGCTTTTTTTGGGCCTGAGACTTCGGCTGTTTGCCAGGGTTCCGCTGCCACGGCTCTCTCACTCCTTCCTCTTTCGGATCATTCTGGGCAAGAGGGTTGGGTCAGGTATGACTGTTTCCTTCCACTTCTTGTCCTGCAATATCTTCATGATTTCGTCTTTCATCGTAACAGGTATGTCGGTAACGTTGCGCACGAACGGTGGAATGTCTTCAGGCATTGTTCCAAACAGCCTCTTGTGCAAGTCGATGTAATGGGTCAGCTTTATCGCTCGACCCTTCGACGTGTCATTAGGCCTCATACAAAGCTTGGCAATCATAACCATTGCTTCTTCCTTCGTCTCCACTGCGCAGAACAGGTGTTCAGGCGAAGGCCCAATATACACCTTCTCTCCAGTTCGCGCATCATAAACATACCAGTCCTCTTCACGGTCAGCTCTTCCAAGCAGCATGCGGCGGTACTTTGTTCCATGCGGACCCACTATCACGGGTATTCCGAGCCTCCAGAAGCCGCTTGCAATCGCTGCTGCTTTCTGGGACATGGCTCCCCATGCCACTCCGACCGCACCGACACGGTTCAATATGTAATCGGCTATTTCCTCGTAGTTGCCTCTCAGATTGCGTTTAGCAAATATGTTGGCAATTTTAATTGCAGCTCCGGCGATGTGCGCATTCGCTACGCATGAGCCGACATTGACGACGCCGCCTGCGGCGAATTCACCCGTGAATGTTTCGTACGGAGTTTTGCCCTCTTCATTCTTGTACATAGCAGCGGACATCGCTGAGCATCCAGAAGTCACAACTATGTAACGTCTGTTAGCGAACTCGGTCACCATTTCGGCAACTTCTGCCCCGCCCTTGGGGTAATTGGCGCAGCCCACAAAAGCAACCACGCCAGGAATTTCACCGAACACAAGAGGGCTTCCAACATTCCTTATTTCAACGTCCTGTATGGCTCCTCTTCCAGCACGGATCTTGTAGGTTTCCTCTTTCAGCTTCTTTTCTCCTGCCTTCACTATGAAACTGTGGATTTTCAGGCCGACCGGGCACGCCTGCTCGCATCTTCCACAACCGACGCATGATTCGTACAGATCTGCAAGCATCGTCAAGTTTTCCTTGCCAGCGGCCTTTATCGCCTCTGGAATGTTAAGATCCTGTGGACATGCCCGTCTACAGTCACTACATTGCTTGCACTCTTTCGCCCTTCGGACAACTTCTTCAGCCGATGGAATTGTCTTGAACTTCTTCCGCATAGGCGCAACTTTCAACGCGGTTTTAACTGCGACTTCTCCGACTTTCTCAGGATCAAGAATAAGTACTCCAGGAGTCTTTCCGCTCACAAGATCTTCGACAATTTCGTCTGCAGCGTCGTTAGTGCGATCTGGCAAGCCCATGCAGTTCTTCTCAGAGGCCACGATGACGGGCGCCTTGATGCTGTGAGCCTCGTCTAAAGCGTCTGTTCGTATGCACTGTTCATCTAACACGACGACGTCTGGAACACCGCTTCTTATGAAGCGCAACTGCCACGAAATCGGACCCACGATTTTCGCTTTTTTATGATACCGGGTAATGTCATGCGCCGTGCAGCAGAGGCCGCAAACCTCAACTTCCGTGTCAGCTCCGCTCTCTTTCATGTAGTCTATTATTCCAATTGAAGGAACGACATTGTGACCTATGATAAGGATTACGGGCTTCTCTGGTTTTATGGTTCCAAACCCCAAATCTACAAGAGGAGAATCAGGATCAGCCTTTGGAAAACCATAAGCTGCTACTTGGGCGATGTCAGCGATCTCCAACCCGATATGGTCTATCATGCCAGCGTGGAGAACCTTTGACTCAAAATCGGTGCTGTTCCCTTCCATGCCAGTGTGTGTTACCGCCAGCAAATTAGTAAGCTGGTTTTCAGCATAATCTAAAACCTCTTCCAGATCCCCCAGTGTTTGGGGTTTTGTTCCACAGACCAGGCGTATGATCGGTGCCTCAACTTTGACGTTAAGGCCGCCCACGTCAAGTGCCTTCCTCCGCCCGAACTTCTTAATCAAGTGTTCAACGAGGTGACGAGCGTGTCCGATGTGCGTCGACGTTCCTATGCAGCAAGCCAGCAGGACTGTTCTCGACTGCTGTGCAGACATGTCTATTCCACAAGCCCCACGCTTGTTCCCTGTCAAGTCACATTTTCCATAGGTGCAGAGACAGCACACGTCGCAGAAAGGCATGTAGAACGGTTTGTATCTCTGAAGGATTTTCTTGTCCCACTCCCTGAGCGCGGTCATGGAAGGAAATGGAGTTGGTCCCATGGGCTCGGCCCATGACTCGTCAACAACCTTGCCCACTGAAAGCTCGAGATTCTTGATAACTCCAACGTCAGTCTTCAATTCTCCAATCTTTACTTTAACGCCTTTTCTACTCACAAGAAACCAACCTGGAGATTTTCAGAGGCTGTAACGTGGTCGCTGAAATATTTTAAGTTTGTCTTGACAATCCAGCCGTTCAATCATCCCAAATTCGGTTTTGAGAATGCATTTTCGGATGATTAGAGTCGACCTGACCTCAAATGCCGCGGTGAATTAGTGGCTGATATAACCTGCAGACCTCAGTATTTCCTTAACGGAGACAAACCCCGGAGAGTCTGAGGGCAGGTCAAGTAGAGATCTTCCTTCAAGAACGTACTCTTCGACTTTTTCGTCGCGAGTTATCTTGCCCAGATACTTGAACTTCAAAGCGTTTTCAACGTGGCTTCTCAGGTTTTCTGGAAGCCTGTAGCCGCCGACAACGTAGAAGTTCTCGAAGGCTATTTTGACCTCTTTGGCCACGCGATAGGCCCGTTCAACGTGGTCGATGGATTTCTTAGAAGGGTCGATGACGTCGAAAACGTCATTGACTTTTGTCGCGATTCTTCGGTTCAGATGCTCCAGGCCGGCTGGCGAATCGATGAGTACGTACTTGTAGTTCTTTGTCAGGGTTTCGAGTGCTCCTTTCAGAGCGGCGTTTGGCAGGCAGTAGCATCCTTCAACCCATTTTGTTCCTAGGGCGATGAAGTCAAAACTGTCGCCTTCGTACATGCCTCGAGCCCATATCTTGTTTTCAACCCGCTCAGTGGGGGCAACGCCAACGGTGGTTCCGCCCTCTTCCAGAAAAGTCTCCACAAGCAAGTCTGAGATTGACTTCTTGCCCACTTCTTTCAGGTCTACCCCGACCATTTCACCCAAATTCTGGTCAGGGTCAGCGTCCACCAGAAGAAGAGGTGAGTCTCCAGCCTCGCTGAAGTGCTTGGCCATCATGGCCACAAAACTCGTCTTTCCCGTTCCTCCGCGGCCGATAGTGACAAGCGTCTTCAAATGTTCTTCCTTCTCTTCTGCACAAAGGAGTGTTCTTTCAGATTTATGAGTTGTTCTTCGTCGTGAAGTTCTTGCACAGTCTTTCTATCGCGAGCAGAGCTTTTGAGGTCTCGTGTTTGAGCGGGGTCTCGCCTCGCATTTCTGCTTCCACGACCGTTTCGTCGAATGGAATGAAGTCAAGAACCCTTAAGCCGTTTTCTTGGGCATATTTTTTGATGACATCTTTTTGATTTTCATTCGCAATTTTGTTTCCGATTAGAAAAACCTGTTTCATTCCGGCGCCAGCGGCTAATGCGTGGATGTGGTTGGCAACTTCCAAGGATTTGCTGTTTGCGTCAGTCACGATGAGCATATAATCTACTTGTCGCGCTGTCCCCCTGCCCATGTGTTCGCAGCCTGCTTCCATGTCAAGGATGACGGCCTCGCCTCTTTCCACCACCAAGTGACGCATCAATGCCCGGATGAGTGCGTTTGCTGGACAGGTGCATCCTGAGCCCATCGACTGCACGGTTCCCATTACAATCAAGTTTACTCCAAAGGGAGTCTTCACTGAGAAGTCGCGGACAATGTCATCTACGCTGAAAGATAAGCGAAAAATGCCCGAGTATCCTGTGCTCGTTTTGGACTCAATCAGGCTCTTGTTCTCAGAGAGAGGCACGATTTTGCGGGCTTCCTCTGGAGACAGACCCAGAGTCAAGGCAAGGTTCGGCGATGGATCAGCGTCAATGGCTATGGTGCTCAGCCCGGTTCTGGCAAACTGGAAAGCTAGACCTCCAGCCAGCAGGGTCTTTCCAACACCTCCCTTCCCCGCAACTGAAATCTTCAGTTTACAGTCCCACCGAGTTCTTCCATGCAGATAGACGAAGCATCTTCCTATTACGTTTTCTCAGGCGCGCGCCAAAATACGTGTATGTTTTGTTATGATAGCTCCGTCTTTAGGACAGATTCTTATTGAGAATTCATAACGTATTTACTTTCCGTGCGGAACTTTTTCATATGGCGCAAACACAGCTATCGTGCGCTATTCCATGGAAAAGGCGTTGAACTTGTCTGAAGCGGCGAGGATTGCACTTCTTCAAGAAATGATGAGGGATGCGAAGCGAAACGAGAGAGGCGGTCTTCTGGCCTGTCTTGTCGGTGTGGTTGTGTCGGTTGCTGGCTTTTCAACCATTCCCCTCGCGAGAAACTCTCTCGAGCTGGGGGTTGTCGGGCTAGTGATTGCTGCGGTGGGATTCGTCGTGTATCTCCATTACTCACGTTTATACTCTAGATTCGTGGGGCAGTTGGCAAAGATTGCATTCAAGACCGCAACGCCGTGTCCGCAATGCGGGAAAGAACTGCCAGAAGGTGAATTTGGCTTTTGCCCTTTCTGCGGAACCTCTCTCAAATCTGAGGGCATCATACAACAAGAGTTCTTGGAAAAGGACGCGACTACGTTGCCTTGATTTCTTGCGCCCGCTAAGAGAAAATGTCAAGCATGGAAAAGATGCGCGCTTCTGTAAAGCCCCTCTATATTTCTCGGATTTCACATTGGAGTTTCTTGATTATTTCCTCAGCCTTCAACGGCTCAACTTTTAAAGTGTAAAGCCTGCTTGGTGTCCGAAGCTTCAGTTTCACGACGCCCTGCAATCTTTTCACTGCACAGTATTCAGCGTTTCCACTGATTTCGACGAATCTTTCAGGATCAGAGATTTCCGAAGGCATACCAATTCACGCTCGTTCAGCGCATTCATGGTTCATGCTCAAGTTCTTATTTGTTTTGGTAGCTTGCTAAACGGAGCGCGCGCGATCTTGCTTTCTATAGCCAGAATACGGAGAACCGAGTGAAGGAAGTGTTGAAAGGCTATTAAGGACTAGTGCAATATCGAGATTCATTAAGAAGTCGGGCTGTGAGGCAAAATAGGCATCTTTAATCCGAGTGCACCGTTTCTTTCAGACTTGAATCTGATACTTCAAGCCATCATCCTTGTTGTCCTCGGTTTGGCAATATACGCTAGGCTTAAGCATAGCATAGTGAAACATGCCATGTTGATGGGCAGCGGCATCGTGTTGCACACAGTTGCGATAGTTGCCATTATGGTTCCTTCCTTGCTAAGCATGGGCGTCCTCTTGAGGAACCAGCCGATTGGTTTTGCTTTGTTAACGATATCACATGCTACGGTAGGGAGCCTCGTAGAAATCATAGGTATCTGGCTCGTAGCGACATGGGTTCTGTTACCTCTCCGTGGGAGTGCGCGCGCAACATGGCGTTCGAACACAGCCAGCGTTGAAAAATGCTTCAAAAGGAAGAACGTTATGAGAGTCACGATAGCCCTTTGGCTAATGGAAATGATCCTTGGGATCTTCATTTATATGATGCTATATCTCCCTGCCTAGCGTTCGTTTTGGTCAAAGGGAATAAGGGACAAGTTCTGTGAGGTGCCCTCTCTGGGTTGCGCCAGCTTGTCTAAGTTGTCTTTGATGGAGGACTTGGGGCTGTGGGCTGTGACGACGCTGATGTGGCTGGTTCTCGAATGGAGAAGAATGCCACCGCGACCAGTATCCAAGCACTGAAAACTATGACTAGACCTACGAGAATTATTGTGAGAGCTGCACCTATGAGCAGAAGTATCCCCGCAGTGTTGAACATTTTTTCTCCAGATTTGTCCGCGAGCGAGTTCAAGGCTCTTCTGCAGTAAACGGCTTCAAGCACGTAGAAGATGAATACGACGAGTAAGGTCAGAATTATGGCTCCAAGGATTCCCGAGAAGCCTCCTACCTGAGAGAACCAGCCGAAAAACAGCGTTATCACAACAAATGCGACAGCAACAACGCCTATTATACCGAATATGAAGCCGTAGAGCGCGTTTCTGTATATGCCATCGTCTCTGTAGTGCTCTGCCAAGTTCTTCATGCCCGTGAGCACGAGTATTATGCCTACAAGACCCAGAACACTGCTGATGGCGCTCGGAAATGTTAATTCTGAGGCTCCAAGGCTTATCGAATAGGTCAACGCGATCTCTCCTAATGAACTGACTGCCAGCAAGATGGCGCCTATGCCGCCCCAGGTTTTTCCTGATTTCAGTTTTTCCAGTTCTGAAATCATTTTTGTGCCTCTCAAAGCCGTTTGATTTATCACACGATATAAGTCTTTCAGAATTTTGAACCAAACGCACTTGATGCCTTCATGAGAATCTCTTTCCAGAGACATTTGGAAACTCTGGCGCGCGCCAAGTTCCGCACTGCTTTTGCTTTAGACGCACTCGCCGAAAGTAAAGGGTTTCAATTTCTTCAATTGAAAGAAAATAAAGCCTCGCCACGTTTGCAGGGCCCTGGTTTTCGTCTTTTTCAGGCACAAACTTGTCTTTTTCAATCGTGTCAACTGAAAAAAGAACCAAATGTTTCAAGAAGCTAAGTATTATTGGATGAGTGGGGTGGATGGCGGATCTCCTTCTCCTATCCCTTCTACCGTCCCCCTCATGAAACTACTTTTTCCAAGGGCTAGGGGGAATAATCTGCTATCTTACAGGCTTGGGCGACAACCTGACGCTGTCGTTGATCCAGCAGGGGTCTGACTTCTTGAGCTGCCAAAACAAACAACTGAAGTGCTGCTTTACAGGTATCTTCGAAGCTTTGTCCGCCTTCTCCTAGAGCGACACTCTGAACCTGAGACCACTTCATTCCCATTCTCTCAGAGACCAGATTCCACAGAGTGTTTTCTGTGTCATACAGGATTCGATAATGTACGGCCAGTATCGGAGCCATGTGAGTTGCCAGAAGCGACCGCTGGACCGCCGCGGCGTTTGTGCGCCCGAGTTGCAAATTGCCGACTAGCCTATGAACCTCTTCAGCCCACCCAGTGAACTCTTCCCCGACCCACCTATCCACATTCTTGCCCAAAGAGTCCCACCGCCAATCTTGAGCTTCCTGTTTAAGGGCCTTCGCGATTCCCTCTGGATCATAGATTATTGCTGCACTCCGCCAAGCAAGGATGATTCCGCCAGCTTTGCCGGAGTCTTTGAAGGCCTGGCGGTGTTGCCTGGCAGTTGCCCAAGAAGTTGAGAACAAGAAGCCCTGATACTGTTCAAGCCTGTAATGTGGCCCTCTGCCTATGGCGTGAATATCGATGTCTGACTCTGTGTAAGCATCGCCACGCACCCTGCTGCCCCACAGAACTACTGCTTCCGCTCCTTGATCTTCGAGTCTACGAGAAAACAATTTGCTTACCTGCAACACTCTTCTATCCATAGGGCAACTGTCCGCACGTTCGATTCACAGTTCAAAGGTTCTTATGCTTTACGGGAGCATTCAGAAGCAGACAAGTCTAAAACGCTACAACCATTTTAAAGGAACCTCTTCAAATGGCAAGTCCGTGCACGATAGTGTTGTGGCGCCGGGAGTGGGACTCGAACCCGCGCGGCCCCGAAGGGCCACAGGCTCTCAAGCGCGTTTGCGCCTCAAGGCCTGCGCATTAATCCACTCTGCCTACGGGATGGTGAGACACGTATCTGACCATTATCCCGGCGTATTGTTCCGGCACCAAGTGTGGTTAGCTCATCTAATTCGCTCCATCTTAAAATGTTTACCCCAAGACGGCTCTGTTAACTCTTAGGGTCTTCAAGAAGTCTGTTAACTGTCGAGGCTTAGCGCGGGCATTCTTGTTTTTTCATCTTCGCGATCTGTCAGGTGAGTGCAATAACCTTATAGGTTGACCAGCTGAATGTTCGAAACGGGCTCTGCACTCTACTATATAGAGGGAGATAGTGTCATGATCAAGGATTTGACCGCGTTTTATTCGAAGAATGCTCTGAGCATGAAACGTTCTGAGATAAGGGAACTTCTGAAGGTTAGTCGCGTTCCAGGCATGATTTCTTTTGCAGGTGGGCTTCCTGCTTCAGAGACTTTTCCGGTTAAGGAACTGGAGGAGATATCCTGCGAAATGCTGCGACAGAGAGGTGCGACCGCTCTTCAGTATGGTACCACTGAGGGAGAGGCTCCGTTGCGTGAAGAGATCAGCAAGTGGATGATGCACGAGAAGTCAACAGTCAAACCTGAGAACATTCTGGTCACTGCAGGCTCGCAGCAGGGCTTGGATATAGTTTCAAAAGTGTTTCTCGACCCTAAAGACATCGTAGTGTTGGAGTTGCCCAGCTACATAGGCGGATTGCAGGCTTTCGCCGCTTACAGGGCCAAGATGATTGGGGTGCCGCAAGACGAGGACGGAATGAGGATGGACCTGCTCGAAAAGGTGCTGGCGAGGCTTGCAAAGAGAAAGAAGAAGCCGAAGTTCATCTATGTAGTGCCAGACTTTCAAAACCCGTCAGGCGTCACTCTCCCGTTGGAAAGGCGCAAGAGGCTTTTGGAACTGGCCTATCAACACGAAGTCCCGATTCTTGAAGACAGCCCCTATCGAGACCTGCGGTTCAGAGGAGAAGGCGTTCCCGCCATATATAGTTTGGACACGGAGAAACAAGTGATAGCATTAGGCACTTTCTCCAAGATACTCTGTCCAGGTTTGAGGTTGGCTTGGATCATGGCGCCTTCGGAATGGATGGACCGGATGGTGGTTGCTAAACAGAGCATGGATCTGTGCTGTCCCACTTACAACCAATTGATAGTGGCCGAATTTATGAAACGCGGACTTATGCAGAAGCAGGTTGAGAGCGTCCGACGGTTGTACAGCAGGAAAGTCGAAGCCATGCTCACAGCCTTGAAAAAGTACATGCCCAAAGGTGTAACGTGGACGCATCCCGAAGGTGGACTCTTTCTCTGGGTAAAGCTGCCCAAGAAAATGAGCGCAAACGAACTGTTACCTAAAGCAATCGAAGACAAGGTAGCGTACGTAATCGGGTCGGCTTTCTACTGCAACGGCAAAGGACAGAACACTATGCGACTGAATTTCTCTTACCCCTCAGAACAACAGATAGATGAAGGAATCCACCGGCTGGCCAATATGATCAGAGAGAACATGTAACAGAATCCCAAGATCCTCAACTAGAATTGAAAACCGAGCTTTTCTGAGGGACAGTCAGACTGCAAGTTCCATGACGACATGCAGCCCATGGAGCAAACTCGCCCGCGCTAGTTATTGCGTTTGCTAGTTCAGTCTCTAGTAGGACTTGACTATTTGCTTAGAAGCTGTGTTTTTCCTTGTTCCTTCTTCTTTGTCCCATTCTTCATCATGTACAACCCGACAAACAGGAAAACGATACTGCCAAAGATTTCAGGTCCAAAGGTTACCAAGCTCAAACCAGTGCTGATTGCCAAGGTGTACCAGAATACGTTGAACAGGACAATGACAGAAATTGCACAGAATATCAACCCCCACCCCAGAAAACCCTTGTCTTTTCACCCTCAAACATGGCTTATCAAGCACTACTATCATAATGCAAGAAATATTAAAGATACTCAGTATACGCCAACACAGACACAATGACATAACACAATACTAGATATTCTTGTGCACACAATCCTCAGAACTCCGATAGAAAACCTCTCCTTGGTCTCTGAAAGTAGTCTCCATAAAACAGAGAAAAAAGATGATATGCAGCCATTTGGTTTATGAAAAAAGCATTCAACAGGATGGTACCCACTATAGAATTCTGCTTATTCCCGACGCGCGCGCAGGCTTTGAATATGTACGCTACAGCGAAAAGGACGAAGTGGCTATATACAGGAAACGAAAGTAGACTATCTCAGGGGCCGGTAGTCTAGCTCGGTTAGGACATCTGCTTGACGTGCAGAAGGTCGCCGGTTCAAGTCCGGTCCGGCCCACCATTTACTGTTTTTGTCTGTTGAAACTGTTAAGAATTGTGTTATTATTTGTTCCAAATGGTTTTCAAACGTCTTAGACAAATTGAAGCGCCCGCGCAATCTCTCTCGAGCCTCTTAGTTCTTTTTAACCTCTCTGTTGCGACATAGGCGCGGGGAACCTCTTGCAAGATTTTTTTCTAGATCAGAATTTTCGCGCGACTTCATGTAAGTTTGTTGAGTCTATTAGTTATGTTTAGGAAGGTGTAGACGGCTTTTAGGTACTCCGTGAATGCTAGGTCTTTCTGCTTTGGGTGGTATTTGAAGTCTTGTCCCATTTTCTTGTAGAGTTTTTCAATTATCTCTATTTCGAGCAGTTTTGCTCCTGGACCAATCATCTCTTCAATCGATTTGGTGAACTCTTCTGTTTTGTATGGGATTTCCTGTTTGCAGATCTTGAAGGTCTTTTCCAGATGGAAGTAGATTACTTGTTTTGCTGTTCTTCCTAAAGTAGAGAAGGTTTCATCGACTGCGTCAAGTACAAGCTCTTGATAGCTGCCTTTGGATTGTGGAAAAGCCTCAAGGAATACTCCATGACTGCCTGCGCTTGTCTCCATTGCCGCAAAAGGCGAGTTCACTTCCTGTTCGTATTGTTTTGACGTAAATACATTCTTCATACATTCTACCTCCATCTGTAGTTGTGTTGTACTGTTTTATTGTTACACGCCTATACAATACGTCTTATATCACATGATTTCATATATAGCTTATTCCGAAAATCGATATATCCTAGCGCTCGCCACCCGGTGAAGCTTATGAATTTGAATTGCAATTGCGCGCAACCCCACAAAAAAACTCGTTCTTATTGGATCCTGGGTTATTTCCTGAAGAAGCTGTTGAGAACTGAGTGACTAGATGTTTAAGCAACACATGAGTTACTGAAACGCTCCCTGTGACGTCCATATGTTATTTAATGTCCTTGAGCATTAGTGTGATCTAAAAAGGAATTGTCTGGTAAGTGAGTCTTTGAACCTTCTCTGCCTTCTGGACGCAAAGGTAACAGAGACAAACGCAATCAAGCTTGAATTCGTGGACAGCAACGGCGAATATCAGGAAACGGTTGATGTTGGATATAAGCCCTATTTCCTCGTTGAATGGCCGTTGAAAGATGAAGACAAGGAAATAATCAAGTATTTCAGTGGAGAAATTCAACCTGTAGAAAAGACCGACTTGTGCTCAAACACAAAGAGAATTTACGGAAAAGTCTATTGGCCCAATGCCAGAATCGCTGCGAAAGCCGCGGAGAAGCTTCCTCAACATTGGGAAAGCGAAGTCGAATTCGAGAAATCCTACGTTCATGATCGAGGACTCGTGTTTGGCGCTCCCCATTCTGCGCAAGATTTGAAGACATCGCTGAAAGTGCCACTTGAGGTCACGCATAAATTTGAAACCCTGTTCAAAGAGATTCAGGCCAGCGACCCATTGAAGTATGAGCAAATCAGATACTGGTTCAACCTTCTTAATCAACCGCTACCCAAGCTGACCCCCAATTTTTTCGGCAAACAAGCAGACCTAGGCGAAGTTAACAGAGCCTTCATGTTGGCAAGAATTGCAAACATTCCCATAACTGAGGCTTTCAACAGTAGACACGTGAGTAGCTGGATTAAGGCCATCATGTACGCGTATTTGCGAAAGAACGACATTCTCATCCCCTCTTCTGAAGAGCTAAGAAGAGGAAGACAGACTCAAGCCGTGCCAGGAGCATTGACGATTGCGCCGAAAGCGGGAACTTATTTTAACACGGTCGTCTGCGATTTCGAAAGTCTGTATGCAAGCTGCATAGACAGTTTCAACCTTTCCCACGAAACAGTCGACTGCGCTCACGATGAATGCAAGACCAACAGAATCCCCGACGTTGAATACAGTTTCTGCACAAAACGCAGAGGCTTCTACGCAGTCCTTGTCGGCGCTTTGAAAGAGTTACGCATCAAGGTCTTCAAGCCAGCTTCAAAAGACAACTCCCTGTCCGAAGAAGAGAGAGAAATCTCCCACGCCGCATCAAAACTGCTAAAACTAATCCTCGTCTCGAGCTACGGTGTTACCGTCAGAATTCATGGAATAGCATGCCGTCCTTTGGCTGAAGCCATCACCGGCTGCGGCCGTCACGTCTTGAGAGAAAGTTGGAGAATGGCAGAAGAAAACGGCTTGAATCCCCTTTATGGCGACACCGATTCACTGTTTCTGGATAATGCTTCAAACGCTCAAGTCGAATGGCTGATCAACACGGCCAAAAACAGGTTTCGATTGGACTTAGCCGTGGATAAGCGTTACAACCTGTGCGTTTTACCTAAGGCAAAGAAAGCGTACTTCGGAATCCTGCCTGACGGAACGCCTGACATCAAAGGAGTAACCGCGATCAAGTCTAATTCGCCCCGGTACATCAGAGACGTCTTCGAACGATGTGTGAAAGAGCTTTCCACAGTGAAAAACCTGCCAGAATATTCTGAAGGAAAGGACCGGATCAAAAAAGTCGTAAGAAATGCCGTAGCAGATTTGAAAAACGGAAACGTCAGGCTTGAAGACTTGATCTATTCCGTACGGCTCTACTTTGACCCTGACGAGAAAATAGGCGACATGAAAACAGCACATCAACCCTACCAATGCGCGTTGCAACTCATGAACGCTGGCAGGAAACTGAAAAAAGGGGACACTGTCTCCTTCGTAAAAGTGAAACCCTTCAGGCATGGAAAAAGAACTTTCACCGTCAAACCAGCGGAATTTGTCAAAGACCTTTCGGAAACAAATGTTAATGACTACATTCGGAATTTGTTGACAGCTTTGAACCAAACCCTTGAATCCATGGACATAAAACTCGAAGAGCAAAGAGAAGCTGAAATTTCCAAATGGTTCAATGGATTTTCCTAAGCTCATGTGAAGGTTTTTTCACAAGATTCTTCTCAGCAATATAGGTCATGCGTTTGCTTGGAGCACAGACTCCTACAGAAGAGAAGAATTGTTCGCTGACCTTAGGCTCCTTCTGCCGGCTTTCTCTCTTCTTTCAATACGCCCGGGGGAAGGGGCAGAGGAATGTCGAGGGGGCGGTTCAAGCGCGCGAGCATGAATTGCTCACGAAGCAAAGGGTGATCTATTTCTGTAAGTTTATGATTTGAAAAACGCAGAAGGTGTGGTGTAGCCCATGACACAACAACTTCAGTTTGGAGGTTCTGAAGTTTAGCATATCGTTTGATCGTGTTGCAGAAATCTACGACAAGACCAGAAGCTTGCCAAATAAGGTCATGAAAACACTAGTCAAGACATTGTGTGTTGAGCTCAAGAACTGCGCGAGGATATTGGATGTTGGCGTGGGAACTGGAAGACTTGCTGAACCTCTGCAAAACGCAGGGTTTGAAATTCTCGGAATTGACATCAGCAAGAAAATGATGAGTAAGGCAAGAGAAAAGGGTGTGCAAAGCCTAGTTATTGCGGATGCCCGTTTCATTCCATTCAAAGATGAGAGCTTCGATGTTACGATTAGTGTTCACGTTCTTCACTTGATAAGTGAATGGAAAAAAGCTCTCGGGGAAGTGTGTCGAGTAACTCGGCGTGCCATGTTTTCTTTGTGTGACGCACGCAAAGAAACAGTGCGAGAGGCTTACTATCGCATTATGAAACAGTATGGATATGAACGACATCATCCCGGGAAATCTGAAAAAGACCTCAAAGACCTGATAAGCCCAAACAAGTCCAAGTTTGTGATTTCTTATGATGTGCCCGCAGACGATCGTCTCATCAATTTGCGGCAAGGAACGTCCTCAAGTCAATGGGAAATACCTCAACAGTTGAACTTAAAAGTAGTAGAACAGCTAAGAAAAGGGTTTGCAGGAAAGGTTTTCAGACAAGATCTGTACCTCCAATCATGGGAAATAGACTCATTGAAAGTCCTTGCGAAAGAACAAAACTCTAGGACGATTCCGTAAGAAACAGCAGTTCTGAAAAGTGATCCAACGACGGAGGGAGCGTATCAAGACCTGTCCGTGATATGCGCACGTCTTAACTTGCGGAGAAACAATGCTAATTTAGTGCTTTCTGCAATCTCAACTCGTCTCTCACTGGCAGTCCGCCTATTCCCCGCAGGACGGTTCCATGTTTTTCGGCTATGACGTTAGGCTTCACTTCGTAAATCTGGAAGCCGCGCGACTGATAGAAGCCCAAAGCGGGCAAATCGTCGTTCGAAGTTCAAGTACCTTCCCTTTTCCCAGCCTTCTCGCTCCACCTTCAACCTTTTCAATCAATCTGCTACCGATTCCACAACGTTGGTATCTTGGCAGAACGCCCAGTGCAACAATTATTAGCGCATCGCTTGCAGGTGAAAATGAAATAAACCCGATTGTGCCGGTTTGCACTTTGGCAACATAAGCTGGCAGTTCTGCAACTGCGAATTTTCTGTCAAAAGTCACCTGCTTCTCCTCTCCCCAAAATCTCCTGACAAACTTGCGGATAGTCGATCTTTCCTCTTCACTCGTTACCCTACGCACTGTGAACATCAGTTCTGATTTCTTCGCATGAGAAGCGCATACGGTTTCTATCTTCACGTGTTCCGCACAGAGCAGTCTGCCACAAGCACTGCACCTGTAAATTGCGTCTTTCTCACAGTAGTCGCAACGCATGTGCTGCTCCTCTATTTCAGGACACAGAGAAGAGGGTATGAGACGATATAAAATATTAGGCGTATGCATGTTCTTAGAATGGCCAAAGTTGTTTTTTCGTGTGGTTTAGATTATGGAAAAACCCTGATCCCTAGAGCGCGCAGACTTTCATGCCCTGACCAAAACGTGAAAAACTATTTAACTTCAAAGGTTTAGTACTGCTAGAAAAAAACGAGGTTTTTAACATATGTGCATCCTGGGCAAAGACAAGTTGAAGGAACTGATTGACAATTACAAGTGCGTGTACCCGTGCGACTACAATCTACTCGACGGAGACGGGTACATCTTAACAGTAAGGGAGGAAACAACTCTCAACTACATGGAACACAAGAACCTAGTTACCCACGAAATCGTCTTCACACTGCCAAACAACGTTGCCCATTTGACCGCTAAAAGCAAGTACGGCAGAATGGGACTCTCGTTCCTGAACGCTGCAAAAGTTCACAGCGGATTCGTCGGAAGACTCGCGTTGGAGCTTGTAAATCTCAGTAACGACCGCCGTCCCATAACAATCAAACGAGGAGACCCGTTTATGCACGTAGAATTTGTGACAAGAGAAGGAGAACCCTCGCCCTACATGGGAGAATTTCAGTTTCAATACCTGTCAGAAGATGAAATGCAAATGTACATCCCAATCCTGAAGAAAGTTTTCCCAAACTACGACGAACTGGCAAAGACATGGCTAAAGAACAAACGTTTACTCACATAGAACTCAAACCACGCAAGGGCATTTGACAGGATAAGACTTGCCCAGCCATGAACGGTTTTTCTTGCTCCTAGCTAGAAGTATTTGGTTTTTTGGCCTCGGCATTTCTGAAGAACGTAAAGTACAGTGAACTGGAGACGAGATATACTATGGTCATGATTAGAAAAGGCGTGAAGAAATCGCTGCCCGTCATCATTGCGCCTGAGATTGTAGCGGTCGTTGCTCTCGGAATTTGGTCTGACATAACCATCAGACCGTTCGTCGTGGCACGCTCTTCGGCAGTCACTGATTCCATCTGAAACGTTGTTCCGATGGGACCCGCCATGTTCATCAGAGAGGTTCGCACAATGTAAGAACCCCCTGCCCATGTTAAGTTTGGAGAAAGCGAGGTAAGCATGATAAAGGGCATTGAAAGGTATTGGCAAAGCACGACGAACCTGACTCTCGTCATCCTTTTCGACAATGCAGGCGTTACAAGCGTGGCGATGCCCAGTGTTATGTTGCCCAGAGACGAAATGACCCCCACCTGTTCTGGCCCCGCGTTGTATCTCTGTTTGAAAAACGGGTTGACAAGCGGAATCACGAACCCCGCGCCAAGGCCCGTCAATGCGGTCGGTATCATGAACTTAATTATCGTCCTTGAACTCTTTATGTTCCTCAGCCTAAGAAAATCGACCATCCTCTGCTGTTCATACCTCTTCCTCTGCTTCACTAACAAGACAGGGAAGACGACGGCAAGTGACAGCGCAATCGATATTGCCAACGAAATTCGATATCCAGCAGCCGAACCGTTCAACCCAGTCGGCAACCCCATTGAAAGGTTGAATAGGTCAGGCATGAAACCACCAATCAAGCTGCCGACAACCGCCATAGTTATCGACAGCGCTGACTGAAAACTGAACAGGTAGGTACGTTCCTCCATGCTACTGTTCTCCACCATAAACGGTGTCGCAGCAACCGAAGCCAGAGTCCCAACCAAGCCTGAAGTAATGCTCGCAGCCAGCAAATTTGTCGGCTGCAAAACCAGGATTTGAGCGAGATTGACCAAGTTTGCCATCAGTCCCATCAAGATGGCTTTCTTGGGACCGATACGCTCACAGAGCAAGCCGGCGGGCAAGGCAATGAGGCCCGTTGCAATGGCACCTACCGTGAACATGTTACCGATGAAGTTCATCTGAAAACCCACTTCGTGCAAATTAAGGTACAGATAGAACAATACTGCCCAGATTCCAGATCCCAAGCCTTGAAAAACAGTGGCCACGAGATAGAGTTTGGCGTTGCGGCTGAGCGTACCCAGACGATTAACATACTTTCGAACCCCAGCGGCAGGCTGCAAAGCTTTTTTCACCGATGAGATTCGTTACCATAAACTTTCAGACATAAATATCTTCTCAGTGCGCGCCAAGATTTGTTCCCGAATAACTCGGCAATATGCGCATGCGACGTGCTCTAGTCTGTCCTCTCCTTGCAAGTTCCTGCTCAAACATTTTGCGCGCACGTCTTGATCTTGTCTCTATTTCTGGAAAATGTGAATTTCTCGTCCTATCTTGTGTCTTTCAGCCACATCAACGATGGATGTCATTTCGGTCAAATTCTCGTGTGCAGTGTCGTCTCTGGGAAGAGCCTCTTTCGGAAATGGATAGACTCTCTTGAAACCGACCTTCACAGCTTTTTCTTCAATGTGCATTGTGACCGGTTTTCCTGAACGAGTTTTTATGTAGGGCGTTACGAGCACCAGCCGCCCCTCTTCTTTCAATCTCTCATGTGCCTTTTCCAAGAAATCACAGTAAAGGGGTCTGAGCTTGTCGATGATCTTTGTCGCGTAGGGTGTGGTTGCAATGTGCCGTAGCGCTGGACCCAGATCGGGTTCTGTTGCTATGCAGTCTACCTCTTGTTGGATTCTTTCCGTCAGTCTGCGCGAGTCTCCTTGCAGAACCGTGTATTCTGTTTCTTCCAACGCGTACTGTTTTTTGAGCCACTCGAGATTCTTCCGCGAAGCTTCAACACACCACGGGTTCACGTCTACTCCGATCACTCTTGCCTTGGCTAGAAGTGCTTCCTGAAGGATTGTGCCAACCCCGCAGAACGGATCGAGGAGAGATTTTCCAGCCGTGCAGGAAGCCAGGTTTATCATGATTCTTGCCAGTCGCGGCGGTATAGCAAATATCTTACGTTGAACTGGTCTGCCTATGTCGCGTTTCTGAAATTCGAACGGGTTATGCACGCCTACGGTGGTGGATACCACCGTCTGTTTTTTGCCTATACAAAACAGTACTTCCGCTTTCCGTTCAACCAAGCCTTTTTTCAACACTTCAACGTGGCTCAGTTGAGGTTGTGGTCGGCTCTTGGGAAAGCCCATGAACCCTGATTTCCTGCCGTGAGCGGCCAGCTCATGTTTCAGGGAGCTTCCGACGAACCGTTGCATGGCTCTTGAAACTGGATGAAAAGACCGCTCCGCGTAGTATACGCTTACGCCAAAAACAGATTTTCCAGAAGCGGCTTCAACCATTTCATCAACTATACCGCTTGCGGAAAGGCTCATCCTGATTTGCGCCTGGGCCTGCTTGCTCTCTTTAAGAAACGCTTCTTCCACGGCACAAGTAGCAACGTTCGTGACGACCTTGCCGATCTTTATGATTCCACCCATATCAGCGACAACTGAGGCATGCAAACCTCTGTTGACGTTAGCGGTGAAGAATGCTGGTGTGAACTCACACAACTCAAACCCGTAGTTTCTCGCTTCCAAATACGCGACAAGCTCCGCTAGGGACAGCTTCCAATTCTTCCCTGGAACAAACACGTAAGTGTTCTGACTATCGAGCACCATGCTTGGACATGTGAGTACTGTTGCCTGACGCATAAGAGAGTAATGGTTTGAAACAAAAGAAGCAGGCAAAATGGCGCTTTCTACCGCGCGGCTGAGCAACTCGCTTATCACTCAGATAGCCCGCATCTTTTCACATCTGCAAAGCTCCGGGTAGGCTTCCCAGACTTGAGAATCGATCAAAATGCCTGTTTGTTTCTTCATGTTTTCATTACAACCCAACATTACATCTGACCTTACAATTGTGGAGTAGGGGAGTCTGCTTTCAAGGGCACACCAGCCTGTTTTCTCCATGATTTATTACAAAGCAGCATTACAAATGACGTTATGACAGAAAAGGGGAGGGGGGGCGACTTTGAAGAACATGCAGGGCTGGAGATTTCAGTCGGGAAGATGTTTAAAGTTGCAGTCCTTGACGCGTGTGCCGTTACATAGGAGACTTATCGGGTCTCTCTTCCCTTTCTTGCGTTTCTTTTTCCCCCTCTCATATGGCCTCTTTTTTCTAAACTCAAAATGCATCTTCCCGCAGGACTTGACCGCTCCGGTTCCGACTGAAAAGTCGCGTTTGCCATAGTTGCTCAATTCACTGATGTCGTCAAAAAAGGTAAGCGCGCAAGGTTTGTATTCGGACATAATAACGACCCAACAGATTTTTTCTTCCTTGGCTTTTCCTCGCGCGCCCAGATTTTCGATTATCACTAATTAGAACACAACAATGGACTTAAAGGTTTCCGCAACAGTGCGAAGCAAGTACTCGATATTCTTTCTTCGGGAAGCTGCAAGGCCAAAGCGTACAGTTCTTGTCTTAACCTATCCAAAGAACTCTAGCATGCGCAGGCGGTAACCCCTCTTCTTGGGCTCAAAAGCAGTTTAAGAATTAGCGTGCGCTTGCCCATTGTTTATGACGTTATTGTGACAGAAAACGCAATCATAGAAAATGTCAGATATGCCCTACCCGGCCCAGCTGCGCGCGAGTATCGGTTTGATAGACCTAACTCAAGAGAGAAATGAGAAGTAGAGGCTCTAGTTAACTAAGACGATATACTTTTCGATATTATCTTGGGATGAAAGAGAGCTATGGAATCTCCTACATCGTAAGAGCTATGGTGAGCCGTCAGCTAGCCCTCGTTGAACAGCGACTTGCCCGATTGCCTGACCCATTTCTACGCCTTGTGTACAGTCAAAGCGGTAGTGAATGCCAGCGTAGACACGGGATATTGAAGCCTCATTGACCATTGATTGAATGTTGTCCTGTTCGTTCGGGAAAATGTAGCTCAAGACTTCACCGGCTGCTCCTGAGAAGCATGAGTGCCCGGAAGGATAGGAGGGAAAGTTCGGAATGCCTACCGGCGTAGTTATCGTCGGGTCTACTTGACATGGGCGTATGAGCCAGTAAGTGTACTTGTTGTACCAGCAGCAGATCCCTGCGTCCATGACTGCCATGTTCATCAGCGTGAGAGTTCGCGCCGATCTCAGCTCATTCATATCATAGCGTACGATCAGGTCACATGCGATCTGGTTCCAGTGCCCAGGCGGCGTCCAAGTTCCTCCGCCATCGGCCCAGAAAAGGGCGATTCGCAGTTGATCCGCTGTGCGAGAGTCTGAAATCTGCTTTGCCTCTTCAAGTGACGAGTTGAATTCGGCAGAGCCGAAAGAAGGCGGTGGCGGCAACAGGAACGCTGAAGACGAATTTATAAGCCATGGTTTAACCTGTCCCCACGCTGGCAAGACGGGTGGAGTCGGCGGGATTTGACTGCTAAACCAGTACCCAGGTCCGGTTGGCACAGTACCGTTCCAAACGGCGTTAGAACCATCAGTTTTGGCGCGACTGATGACTTGGTCAGCTACTTCTCGACCCAAGGTATCTCCTGCGGTAATGTCGCTGCGGAAGCTGACGCCAGCCCAAAGCCGAGACATTTCGTCCTCATTTGCCTCTTGATTCAACCACGCAGTTTGGTTCGGATAGAGGTAGCTGAGAATGGCTGCAGACGCTGTTGCGACTGCCGCGTGTTCAGACGGATAGCCCGGGTCGCCGCTGGTCTTGACGAGCGGGGTTATACTTTGATCGAGCTCGTGAGGGGTGGTTCTGTTGTAGTAGTACTTGTTGTTCCACGCGGCCACGAGTGAGTCATACTGTGCAACACTCACCAGCGCATAGACTCGCGACGCTATCGGGGGAGAGGCACTGCTCTTGCTCACCAGGTTTCGTGCGATCTCGTTCCAACGAACGCAGGCACCGATGTTCCAGTAATATACGATTTCGTTTTCTTGGGCAGTTCGATTCGCTTGGAGCTGGTGCAATTCGTTGAGTTCCTGTTGAAATTGAGGAGAACCGCTTGAAGGTGGTTCTGGGAGGCGTATTGCATCGCTTGAATTTAGAACTATAGGAACCCAACGTCCCCCGGTGGGTTCGCTAACCAACGCATGGCTGACGAGAGTCGCTTGGAATAATGCTACACTGAATATGCCGAGTATTACAACCGCCGCGAGAACTACTACGATAAAAAAGGTTCTATACCGTCGTTCCAAGGCTATACACCAAGTTTTGGCTAGGGACCGCCACCTAATATATGTTCTCTAGATTTGTTCTAGAACAAACTTCTATCTCAAACCATGACTAAAACTACAGAATAGACAATAGCGCGTGCTAGTTCCTAAAATGCAAATAATGGTTTTTATTCTGTTCCCGGCGCTCGGGTCATTTCTAGAAGCTTGGATTCAAAATGGAAATTGGAAATAGTTCGAAGAGCAAGAAGGGAAATAGAAATCATTTTTGACGATTTTCGGAACAGGCATGCGCGCGAGTATGTTTGCACATGGTTTAACTGTATTCTCTGAACGTGTAGTTGCATTTTGTGCAACGCAGAAACTGGGTCGAGGATTCGTCCGCGCCTCTGGTTTGCACTTGCCACACGTATGCCACGTTGTTCCCGCATTTCGGGCATTCCATCCTCACGGTGGGCAGGGTTCTCAATTTCTGTTCCTCTTTTCCTATCACTGCCACAAGCTGCGTTGGTTTGTGCTGAAAAACCTTGGCGACTTTGGGTTCGATTTTCTTTGTTGCAGCGGGTTTCTTGTAGCCGCACTTTGCACAGGTCAACACTAACGTTTTTTCTGTGCCGCTTTTTCCTTTCTTAGCCTCAAGTCGAGAACCGCATTTTGGACAAAATTCCATGAACCTGTTCTCCGTCTTTCGTTTCTTTAGCCTTAGCAAAGTCTCTTTTATACTTTCTTATGCTCAGCTAAGTATTCAGGTTAAGCCTGACTGGCACCTGAAGCGACAAGATGCGCGACGCGGAGGGCTTCAGGAATGTTGCTCCGCGTGGAGGTTAACTGGACAATCCTCCGCGCGTCACTTTCTTGGATGCCGCAGATTTCCATGTACACTCTTTCGCCTCTGCTTCTTGTCTGCACCTCGAAAATCTGTCCAGCGTCCTGAACAGTTGTCCAGCGTTCCGCGCTCCTCGGCAAGTTCCTCAACGCCGCATGAATCTCTCTGAAGTCAGGTTTGTCACGCGTAACAACTATGATGGGCAGTTTTGTGAGGACGTTGAGTTCTTTGATGTTGACAATGTTGAAGCCGCCGAACGTGACGCCGTCGAGCATTATGACTCTGACTTGGCGGTAGTGGGTGGACTCAACAATCATAGAGGATATATTGTCAGTAGCGTCGAAACCGTCAACCTTGACCTTGGTGCTCAGCACTCCGTCGAGCCAGTAGCCGCCGCGGAAGACGACGCCGACAACGGGGGCGTAGCCCTGGTGAGGAGTGAACGGCCCATCATCGACTCCTAAAACGCGGATTTCACGTTTAATTGTGCGGAACTTTTTCACGGACAAACCTTTTCCCCGTTAGCTCCAACACTAATGTGAGAAGCAGCAATTATAAACTTGATCAACGATAACGGCCAAGAGGGGGTTGAGCTTTGGGCAGAGGTGGTAGAGTGTTCTCGTTTCGGACGGTTCGAGGAAGCCTTGCTGAAGTCTTGACGGATCGTGATTTGGCTTCCTTGGGAGACGCCTGCGTGAACTTCACGTACTCCCTAGCGTTGTCGAACAGGAGACAGAAGCCGTTAGGCGTTCGAGTTAAGGGAAGCGTGCTTGCCGAGGCGTTACGGAAGGCTGGGCTGAGGGACCGTTTGGGCTCGAGTATGTCGAGGCACGCGCTTACTGATGCAGCGGAAGCGTTGATTATGTACGCTTGGCTGAATGGTTGCCTCACATTGGATGAGAGTGTCGCGATAATGAGGAAAGGTGAGGACGCGGTTGAAGGTATGAGCGCGCTATTGGCAACGACCAAAAAGAGGGTTACTTTTCCTTGAGCGCTCTGACGAGTTCCTTGCTGAATTCCTTGTTCATCCCACGCGCGTTTTCCAACGCGGCCCGTAGCACCTGTTCGGGCTTAGCTGTGCCTTTCGTGCGGACGTAGATTACGGCGTTGGGAGTGAGCGGATGCGGTATGTCGTAGCCGGCCAGATCCACGCTTTTTTCTTCTAGGATTTTTTTCTGCAGCAGGTTACAGACGGTGTGACCTGCTCCTTCAATTTCTATTCTCAGTTCGTTTGACGTTTTTTTGAGCACGTTAACCTTCATCCAGACCCTCCTTCCTGTGGGGTATCAGGCCTTTTCCGTAATCGGAGGCTGTTTTGCGTTTTTCGATACTTCCGCACTTGGGGCAGTACATGCCCTGCCGCTTGGGCTCAAGAAGCGTGCCGCAGTTGGAGCAGAAAGCGTAGACGACGCCGAGGTTCTTGTCTTTGGTGGACAGGTGGTATGTACGGTTTTTTTCGCTGACGACTTTGGCCCTTATTATGTCGCCAGACTTGCACACGTCGTACATCGAGTCCACGTACCTCAACGCCACGTCGGAAACGTGTAGAATGCCCGTGAAGACTCCGTTGATTTCTTCTCCGCCGATTTCAAAGATGCGAGCTCCCGCAGTGTCTGACTGCGCGTTCGAGACCTGTGCTAGGACAGTGTTGCCCAGGGCGGGAACCTTTGACGGGCCGATGAGCTGATGTACTGAGACGCGCCTATGAACTAGATCGATAAGAATGCGGCCGATGACTTTAGAGTATATTACGCCATCTTTGACGTATGTTCCAGCGTCGGGGATGAACTCTTCAATCACGCCTAGACGGTCTCCGGGCACGGCCAGCTGACCTGTTTTCTGTTCCCCTAGTTTTGAACTCATTGAAGTTTCCTTCTGTTTGTCCGTCACGTTCGCACCAGATGCCTGCTGGTATTGACTGAACGTTTGTAACTTTACTTTATGTGCTTATGAATAAACCTTTTGATAAGAGCTTGGCGATAGAACCCGCCGCGCGAAGTCTCGTTTGCCCTGGACGGATGTTTGGTTTCGGGAGCCTGTGTTGGAGTACGCAATTCGGGTTTTTTGAGATTCAAATCTTGGCGCTCGCCGTTTCAAGTCATGAATCGCTCAACGACATTGTAGAGCACGCTTGTTCCGAACACGAGATTTTCTGTCGATATGCGCTCATCTATTCCGTGAATGGTCTGCTGCATTTCCGAGTATGATGTTTCTGGACGAACAGGATGAAAACCGTAGCACACGCTGCCCATCTTTCTGAAGAAGCGAGAATCCGTTCCTCCGGTAAGCATAACAGGGGTCGAACCGCTCTTGGGTTCAAACTCTTTCAAGACCTTCACGATCATCTCGTAAAGTGGAGTGTTCAGCGGCGACTCGGAGGGGTCATTCGCCTGAATAGTTTCGAAGCTCAACTTGTCCAAGCCTGCATCCTCCAAGAGTTGCTTTATTTCGCTCAGAACTTTTGCCGGAATTTGACCGGGCAGGACTCGACAGTCAAAGATTGCTTCACATTCTGATGGGATTATGTTTTCCTTTACTCCGCCACGGATGATGGTAGGTGTGACTGTCATTCTGAGTCTTGCCCGAAGCTCTTCCGCTAGATATTTTTCCTTGTGAGCCAGCTTGTCCAAGATCTGGTCACTCTGATTCGGGTCTCTGAGCAGAACTGACAGGTCTCGAAACCTGCTGGACTTTGACAATTCACTAAGGTACTGCCTGACGGTTGGAACAAGCGAGATTTTCGGGCGGAAGCTACTAATCTTCTCAACGACCTTGTTCATACGCAAGATGGCGTTGTCTGCAGCGCCGGGCACTGAGCCGTGACCAGGCGTTCCACCTGCCTTAACCTTGAACCATAGTATGCCCTTCTCGGCAGTGTTTATGGTGTAGGTGTTTTCTCCGTCGATCTTCATCGCCATCCCTGCGCCTTCGTTCAAAACATAGTCCGCGTACACCTTGTCTGGATGATTCTGAACAAGCCAACCTGCACCCGCCTCGCCGCCCTTCTCCTCGTCAGCCGTTGCGGCCAGTATGATATCACCCTTGAGTTTCACGTTGTTTCTTTTCAGAAGCTTCAACGCCATAACCTCGACCGCCGTCATTCCCTTCATGTCCAATGCGCCTCGACCCCAAACGAAACCGTCTTTGACCAAGCCGCTGAATGGTTCAACGCTCCATTCCTTTGGGTTTGCTGCCACGACGTCTAGGTGTGAAAGAAGGAGCAAGCTCGGCTTATTGCTCACTCCGTTGAGTCGGGTCACGACGCTGCCTTTTCCAGGCTCGGACTCGAACAATTCGCATTTGAAACCGTCCTGCTTCAACGTTTCTGCAACGTACTTCGCGGCCGCAGTCTCGTTTCCCGGGGGATTAGTCGTGTCAATGCGGATCAACCCGCTCAGAAAACTAGCAACTTCTTCTTTGACTTCTCGATAGATTTTCGCACGCATTATTCGTCGCCTGCTGTTCAGTTTGTAATGCAGGTTGTTTAAAACTTTCTGCTCAGCCCATACGAGGGATTCAGCGCTCCAAAATCAAGTTCAGAATTAAAACTAGGACAAAACAGCGAAGCATGAAAACGACATAAGATTGAAGAAATCGATGGATTTTCATGGAAGTTGGGTCGGGTTGCTATGGAGGCCCCGCGTATGAACTATCGTGAAGTTCAGGAATGATTTCTGTCTTGTCCCGTCTCATGAAATACGTCCCTACGGCTGCGTCGCCTCCAGGGTAGGGAAAGACCTGGAGTTCTGATGAGCCGCCCGCGATAACCTGAAAAGTTATGGTGAGCAAGACGCCGTTGCCGCTAGCATCCGGAAGACTAAGGCCGCTCTTGGTGTCGACGAAGAAGACTCGAGCTGAGAGCGAACTTGTCGTGTTTAAAGTCTCATTAGGAGTGCTTAGGAAGGTTGTGAGTCCAGCTGAACGCAGAAACGACCCTTCGGAGACGTTGATAGCGTTCAGGACTTCAGGATCATAGCGGACGTCACACTGCACAGCATAGATATCGGCGCAGTTTTCAACGGTCACGTTGACAGTGAAGGTGTCGTCAACTGAGAGTTGCCCAACGCTCTCCGGCTCTATCCTAACAGTGGTCACACGTGCGCTAGACATGCGTGTGTACACCACAACGATTGTGGCAGCTGCAACGATTATTATTACCAGTCCGATGGCCAAGACAGATATTCTTCGCATGCGGCATCTGATGTAGGTGTCTCACTCGTGTTCTTATTGTTTATGGAACCCTGTTCGTCAAAAGCAGGTGACCGAATTCCGTGTGGTCATCTTGGCGCGCGTGAGTTTCAAGGTTTAATCATGGAGGCGGGGGGGCGGGGTTGGTGGTAGAGGCGGCAGTCTTGTCGTTGGCTTTCTCCTAATACGCGCTCGTTGTTGTCAGAAACTGTTCTTATAACTTGTGGAACACACACGAATTCGGTGATATGCGGGATGACTGCTTTTTGTATTGACTGCTGATGAATCAAGAAGGCCTGATTGTGAGAATTCTTTGGATGTATTTTGTGTGCAGTCTTTCATGGTCTACGAGTCGGCGGAGAACTTTTCTTGCGGTCCACAGGTTACAAGTTGGGCTTGCATCTTCTGTGGGCTGGTAGATGCCTTTCATTTTTTCACGGGGAAACTCTTGCAAGTAGTTGACTACTGATTTGCGGGTGGCGTTGAGCATTTCGAACGTTTTTCTTGGGTATCTGCATTGAAGGTCCACGTTCAGGCGCGTGATGTACCATGGTTCCACGTAGGCTATGTGGCGCAGATAGTTCTCCATTGTGCGTGCTCGTTGATGGGCTTCCATTTCAGGGCGTCATTGCTTAGGCAGGTGGCGGCTCTCAGCAGGTCTTCCCGCGAGTACTGCATCAGACGGAGTGTTCTTATGATGTCTTTTCCTGTTATGTGAGGCGTTTCAGACCAGAATAGTGGTTCGGGCTTGCCGGCCTTGACGGGGTTGTAGGTGACTCTGAGCATTTCAGAAGCTTCCACTTCGAAATCTTTGTTCTCGGCGGGAACCAGTTCTCCGTGCCTTTCCAGCCATTCGCACCAGTCGGCGATTGCATATTTCACCTTTGTCATGGCGCTTTCTGGTGTCCGCCCGAAAACCCAGCAGCTGGGTAGCTTGGAACAAAAACACCAGTGCCCTCCGAACCCACTTCGAGGCAAACAGATATCTTCGTTACCATGGTTCTTTCATCTCCTTCTTATGACATAGAGATCAACTGTGAACTCATGCCTCCTTTTTGTGTGAAAACTGAACATGTACGGGATAGTCATAACCATAGGGTAAACGGCTTTGATGCATCCGCCGCGTTTCTCAACGAACCTTCTAAGAAAGGGCGAAGCGGAAACTTGAAGGACGTCATCTCTGTGAGGTTTCAGTTTTCTCGTCAAGGCGATGTTATCTTGCGTGCTTTTGTGAAGTGAGTAGACTGCTTTGCCTGAGTTAAGGGCTTTTTCAAGAAACTTGCGGTCTGCGCCCCTTTTTTGCACACCGAATGGCGGGTTTTGCAGCGCCGTGTCGAACTCTCCGCAGACAGCGTCTATGTCCGCGGTGACCCATTGCAGTTTATCTTTCAATCCCGTGTTTGCCGAGTTTTCACAAGCGACTTTCACCGCTGTTCGGTCTATGTCCACGCCCACAACTTCTCTTGCACCCAGGAAGGCGGCTCCCAAAGCGAGTCTTCCGGTGCCGCAGCCTAAGTCCACTACGGTTTTGTCCACGATGTCGCCATACGTGTAGGCTGCCATGTAAAGCATTTGAGCTGCTATGCTGGCAGAAATCGTGTATTGTTCAAGGTTTGGGTTGGGTGTCGGGTGCGGCTTGATGTTTGAAAGCAGAATTTCCAGATCTAGCTTTCGAGCAAGCCTTTTCTGCATAGTTCTTCCCAGGTCAATTTGCCAATAACTACCAGGGCTTCGTTTATGGTGAGGATAGGCTTTCTGAATCTGGCAGCATCGTCAAACGATATTCTTGGGCAGGCCGTGTTTACAAAAGCGTCAACCGAAGGAAATTCCATGAGTGCGTCAGGCGTGATTTCTTTCATGGCGAAAAGATGTGTTGTCTTTCCTTCTTTTTCGAGTTTCTCTTTAAGTTGCAGTGCTTCTTCGAGTCTTTTTTGTCCGGGTTTCAGTCCGATCAGAACTGCGAAGACCTTCGCTTTTCTTGCTTCTTGCACGTGTGCCCATCTTTGTTTCAGCATTGTTTCGGCTTCTTTCTCCACGGAGGCGGCTGTGTTGTCGTAGGGATCAACAACTATGGTCGGCTTCGAAGTTGAAAGGGCTACGCCTAAGGCGTGAAATTGCCCGCCGCCGACGAAGAGGAAGGCCTCAACATCCTTCGCGATGGACACGGCGTTGCTGTAGTCGCATCCGATGACTTGGCCTGGATAACTCAGGCGTCCAGTGTCGCCTATTACTACGATCTTTCGCTGACGGGTTAGAATCTCTCTGACTTCGTCGAGGGTTTGCACGTGTTGAACTGTTGTGGCTAGGCCTATTTTTCGCCATTTTTCCAGCATCGGTAACGCTTTCTCGACGGCCGAAGGAACGTTCAGAGTTGCTCGGGCTTCAACGTAAATCGTTGGGAACCGCTCGTACTTCACTAGTTTAGAGTGGCCGTAATGAATTATCAGGTCTACTCCGAGGTTTTCGGCGTCTGCTGTTGCTAGGTCACACGCGCCGTAACACGGGTCTGCGGAGATTATCGGTAGGACTCCGAGCTTTTCGATGGTCTTCGCTATGCGTGGCGCTTCGGGTTTCAGGCCTTCTGGGAACTGGATTAGGACGCGTTTTGCTCCGAGTTTAAGGATTTCCTGTTTAACTCTTTCCTCTTCAAAATCGAACTGTCTCATTCCTGTACCTTCAGTAAAGATTGCTGAAAATGAAATTTGATTTGGAAAGAGAAGTGCTCGTGTGAGGGTCTATTCTGCCCATTCCCAGTCTTGTCTTGGTTTCAGAATTGGATGCCCGAGGGCTCTTGCTTCCTGTTCGGCGAGCCTTTCTAGAATTATCTTCTGTTCCACGCTCGCAACCAGTTTCTTCGTGGCTATCACTGCGTCGTTGTTCACTGAGATGCTGTCAATTCCCATCCTGACTAGGAACTCTGCGAAGTCCGGCAGGTTTGACGGGCCTTCTCCGCATATGGACACTGTTGCGCCGTTTTCGTGAGCGACTCTGATGAGGTGCGCGATTATTCTTTTGACGGCTGGGTCTCTTTCGTCGAAGTATCCCATTATTCCTAGGCGTTCTGAATCTCTGTCAATCATGAGTATTCCTTGAGTCATGTCGTTTGAGCCTATTGAGAACCCGTCTGCAAGTTTTGAGAATTCGTCGGCGAGTATGGCGATTGAGGGTGTTTCAGCCATAAACCACACTTTGAAGTCTTTCGATCTCTCCAGGCCTTCTTGACGCATGATTTCCAGCACCGCCTTTGTTTCCCACAAGGTGCGCACCACTGGAAGCATGACCCACACGTTTTTCAGGCCCCATTCTTTCCGGCATTTGACGATGGCTTGGCATTCAAGTCTGAAGGCTTTCTCGTACCATTGGCTTATGTAGCGGCTGCAGCCTCTCCATCCAAGCATCGGGTTGGCTTCTACGATTTCGTATTTTTCGCCACCTTTCAGTTCTCGGTACTCGTTTGTTTTGAAGTCGCTGAAGCGCACAACAACCGGTCTTGGCATTATCCCTCTTGCAACGGTCGCTATTCCTTCTGCGAGTTTATCTACGAAGCTCTGGCTTTGTCCTGTTTCGACGAAGCTCATCGGGTGTTCACCGATGTAGCTGGCTAGGATGAATTCGATGCGCATTAGTCCTATGCCCTCGAAGGGCAGGTCCTTGTACTCGTCGACTTTTTCTGGCACTCCCAAGTTCATGTAAATCTTGGTGGCTGTGACGGGCACAGATTGGAACATGCCGGTGGCAACTGCTGTTGAACCTGAGGCCGCTCCTGCCGCTGAAGATAGTTGCTGGGTTAGTGTTTCCATTATTCCTTCGTAAACGACGCCGCTTCTCGAGTCCACTGTGTACTGTTTTCCGGTTTTCATGAGTTGCGTGGCGTTTTCTGTTCCGACAACGCAGGGTATGCCCAGTTCACGGCTTACGATTGCGGCGTGGCACGTTACTCCGCCCTTGTTAGTGACAATTGCGCCTGCGAGCTTCATGAAGGGTACGTAGTCTGGGTTGGTCATGTCTGTGACGAGAATGTCGCCTTTCTGCATGACTTTGGCCGCTTCTTCAGGGTTTGCCACTATTTTCGCTGTGCCTGCGCCGAAGCCTCGTTTGCCAGCTGCGATTCCTTTCACGATGACTTTGAGTGCTTCAGCTTTTTTCGTTTGTTCTGCTTCGCCTCTTGCTGGAGCTTGCTCAACCTTTGCGGACCAGACTGTTTCTGGCCTTGACTGCACTATGAAGATGTTACTTGGGTACTGTATGTCTTTGTCTATGGCCCATTCGATGTCTTGGGGTTTTCCGTAGTGTTGTTCGATGCGTTTTGCGAGTTCTGCGAGTTTGTGGATTTCATCTTCGTTTATACACGGTTGCTCCTGCTTTTCCGGGGACACTTCCGCGTGTATTGTGTTTCCAGTTTTCGGGTCGCGGATGTACTGGACTGTTTTTTTGGCCAGCCGTGTTTCAATTACCTTCAGTGTTTCCTTGTCAACGACGAAGTCGTCCGGCGTCACTGATCCTGAGACGACAGCTTCGCCTAGGCCCCAGTTGCCTTCGATGACTATCTGGCGGGTGTCGCCCAGAACGGGGTTTAAGGTGAACATGACGCCTGCGACTTTGGAGTTGACCATTTTTTGGACTCCCACGCTTATGAAGACTTTTTCGTGGGCGAAGCCTTTCTCGTTGCGGTAGAAAATGGCGCGTGGCGTGAAAAGGCTGGACCAGCATTTCACCGTGTTGGCGATCACATCGTCTGCGCCCTTGACGTTTAGGAAGGTTTCCTGTTGTCCAGCGAAGGATGCGTCTGCCAGGTCTTCTGCTGTCGCGCTTGATCTGACGGCAACGAACACGTCTTTCATCTTGAGTTTCTTGCACAGTTCCTCGTAGGCTGATTTTATGGCTTTTTCGATGTCTTTGGGCATGCGTGTTGACTCTACCAGTTTGCGGATTTTCTTGGAAGCCAGTTCACCCTGCTTGGGGTCGTCTGGTGTGGTCATCGTTTCGTTTATGATGTCGTAGATTTTGGCTGCTATGCCCGTTTCTTCTATGAATTTCTTGTAGGAGTAGGCTGTTATTGCGAAGCCTGGTGGAACCGGCAGACCGGCGAATGTCATTTCGCCCAAGTTCGCGTTCTTGCCTCCGACGGAGGGAATGTCTGTTCTTCTTAAGCCCTCAAACCAGATTACCAGGTCTTTGCGCATTTCACTCAACAGGCTTCGCCTCTTCTGGCTTGGATTCTGGTTTGGTTTTCTCAACCACTATTCTACACGGCATCGGAAGTTTGGCAGCTCCGCGTTTCAGGGACTGTCTAGCGAGTTCAACTGCGTCAGCGTTAACATGGACGCTTATTATTGTCTGTTCGGGCCTTACGCGGGCGGCAGTTCCTATGGGTGTTCCGAAGGATCTGCGCATGCCCTGCTGAAGTCGGTCTGCGTGTGCTCCGAAAATCATCTTGTTCTCTCTGAGGATTGTGTGAGGGTAGGGGCAGACCTGTAACTGATAATTGTTCACGAGTTTTTCCATCAGTTGACGGTTTGTTGCTATCCGTGCCGCTTCTAGGGCGTTGTGGCGGATCTGTGCGCTCTGCAAAGATACAAGTCTGGCTTCGTACTCGAACTCGGCTTTTGTGTCTCCCATGGTGAATTTTGTTATCTTCGGCGGTGGAAAGCCCCTCACAAACTTTTTCCGGGTGTAAGCCTGTCCCTTGACAGGTCTGTAATTCTTTGCGTGCATTTTGCATCCCCCTGTGAAAAACATGACCCACATATTTAAGCATTAACGACTGAACGGAAGACACTCTTGAAAATGGCGCGCACCCAGCAACTACTGGGACGACTACAACGGAACAGACACAAATCATAGCGCGCGCTAGGTCAGATGGACGCTTTGCGCTGTTGGATGTGGAGTTGCACGGGCTGGCGCGTGCTAAAGAACTGAACAAAAGAGACAACAAGCAGTCGTCGCGTTAGTGAGCTGCAGGATTCAGGTGTTGACAGTTTAGCGCGTTTGACACCAACTAACTTTCAAAAAAATGAACTGGTTTAGGGGGACGAGGCGGCGCGTTAGGTGAACTCTTTTCTTTCGAACAGGACTAGTCCCAGAATGCTGGTGATGATGAAGTACAGCGCTATGATTGCGAGTCCTTCGGGAACCGTGACGTTGAAAGAGGTGATAGTGATTGTGCGCGTGCCAACGTGTCGGGTGGCCACAACGACGTGATCTGGGTAGGTCACGGCCAGTATGTTTCCTACTATTTGTCCCCCGTAGGTCAGGATGAACCAAGGCTCAACCTGAACGAGGTCTGCGACAAGTGTCTCGATAAGTGTGAACGCGAAGAGAAAGAGGATAGCAGTCACGAGAATGGACATTGAGCTGCTCTTGAACAGGGAACTGAAAAAGAACGTGAACCCGAGGACTGCCACAAGGTAGAACCATGCGAATAGCACAGATAGACCGAACTGGTAGGGCACGTTTAAGCCGAAGTAGTACATCCCGTTACTGACAGTAATCGCCGTGAAAATGACCAATATTATGGTTGCCGCGATGAAAGCTGCCAACCATTTACCCACGTATATGGACGACCTTCTAATCGGGTTCGGGACTCCAAAGTAGCCCGTCTTGTTCTGAAATTCTCCTGAAATTGCATCGCCACCGAAGAAAATGCCGGAAAATGCGATGACGAAGGTCACGGACATGCCCCACCAACTGGAATAGAACGACAGGTCAGAAGTCAGAAAACTCTCAGGACGATAGTACCCCACTATGACGGTGAGAAGTGCACCTATCAGAAGAGTTATGGTTAGGAGTATGAAGAACCTGCGCGACCTGAAGTAATCGATAAACGTGTACTTCAGCGTGATGCCAACCTGCGTCAGGCTGCTCGGCACCTTGTTCGCTGATACGGTTTGTTTCTCGTTCATGCTTGATCACAACGTGCTCGTGATGAGTTTAAGATACGCGTCTTCGAGCTCCGATGACGCGGGCCTGTAACTGATAACTCCAACGTTCATCCTCACCAGGTCGGACAGAAGCCGTTCCTGCACATCCAAGCCTCCGCTGAACCTAATTCTCAGAGTTTTATCGTCTTTCATCTCTGCCGTGACCACGTCTGCAAGAGTTCCTATTTTCTTGGTTACTAGCCCGGAATCGATTGGACGTTGCAACCCGACTTCCACGAGGTTTTCCCCTCCCGAAACCTTGGCCGAAACGTTGGAAATCGTGTCATAAACTATCAACTTGCCATGATCGATCATCGCGACCTCATCGCAGACTTCCGAAACCTCACTGAGAATATGGGAACTCATGAAAATCAACCTCTCCTTGCGCTTCAAGGATTTCACGATGTCTCTGACCTCGCTCATTCCCCTAGGGTCAAGTCCGTTGCTGGGCTCGTCTAGTAGAAGTATGGTTGGATCACTCAGAAGTGCAGAGGCGATACATATTCTCTGTTTCATTCCCTTGGAAAACTTCCCAACTCTCTTATCCATCCATTCTTCCATTCGCACTTCAGAGACCGCTTCCTCTATTCGCTTCCTCCGCTCCGCTGCATTGGCCACTCCCCTAATCTCGGCTATCATCATGAGCGCTTCCCTAGGCGTCAGCGAAGGGTAAATCTCGGGAGTCTCAATCAAGGTACCCACAGACTCCAACGCTTTCTTCTTGTCTTTGTGCACGTTCACACCGTTTATCAGAGCCTGCCCAGCGGACGGTCTGATTAAATCGGTAAACATTTTGAGAGTAGTCGTCTTCCCCGCACCGTTCGGACCCAAAAACCCGACACACTTCGACCCCTCAAGCTTCAATTTTAAATCGGAAACGGCGACAAACGACCCGTAGCGTTTAGTAAGATTCACAGCCTCTAACGATGGATTTGTCAAAGTAACCAACACTCACCCATCAAGCACTTATCAATCGCAATCTTCTTCAGGCTTTTCATCATATCTTGAGGTCACCATGCAAACCGCAAAAGGTGATCGGCACACTGAGCGGGCCCGATTATTAAGCTTTTTCCAGAATTGAACGCAGTTCCAACAAAGGCACATGGCGCTTGCAGCGTCCAGCGAAATAGTACGCACGCTTGAGTCAGAACTTTTCTTGCGCCACCGCGCGCCAGAGTTCAAACTGTTTTTACAAGTCCGTTCAAACTATTTGTACAGACACGCAGAAACGTACAAAAACGTAGAATTAACTCCTTCGGCAGCTTCTCATTTTCCTGGTGACGACAGGAGATGGCGAACATAAACGTTCAGCTAAGGAATAGCGGAAGAGACAGGATAGCCATAGTTGCTGAAATTCTGGAGATGGCACGCCAAGGAGTGCTTAAGACCAACATAATGTACAAAGCAGGACTGAATTCGCATATGCTGAACAAGTACCTTGGGCTCATGATGAACGCCAAACTGCTGGAGAAAGTCTTGCTGAACAAGAGATTAGTGTACAAAGCAACCCACAGGGGCACGGAGTTCCTGTACCACTGCTATGAAATCGAAAGGCTGCTAGAAACCGAGAACGGTGCAAACAAACCCGACGGAAGAATCCAACTTCTTCCAAGCAGTCTATAGCGCACGCTCATCTTTATAAGCGATGCAGAGATATGCTAAGTAAAGACGTGTCGATAGGTCATTGCAAGACTGTTTTCTCGTGAAATGGTTTGCTTTTGCTTAACGCGCGATGAAGGAAGTCATATTGTTGCTGAATTTCAAGGATGTTAGGAAGTGCAGAAACTCCGTAGAACTGAATGAGTTCATCGAAAAGTACGCTGCCCAGGGAAACCCGTCAAACGAGAGTTTCGACAGCATATACTGGAACCTATTCGAAGAATGGAAAAAAGCCTTAAAGGCGAAACCCGGACGCACACTTCAACGCTCGCGCTGAGCGCACGCTAACACGTTGGCCGAACCCCTGCCAGCTCGTCTTCACGCCAAATCAGTTTTGTCTAAGAACCCTTGCCCAGAATAGTGTTCCTCAGCTCCGCGTATTTCTTCTCAAGGTCTTCTTTCAACGTGGCAGTTTCTGAGGTCAGTCTCGCCTTCACCTCTACGTTCAAGTCTTTTGCTTTCATAACATCCTGCTCTATTTTTTCCAAGTCATGCTTCGCAGAATACTTCAGTTCTTCAGCCTTCTTCAACGCCTCCACCTTGATCTTTTCAATGCTTGCCAGTTGACCTCTTATGTCCACTTCTCTCTTGCCGAGTTCCTCTCGCATCTTGGTCAACTTCTTCTGGAATTCAAACTCAAAAGACTCGCTCATTATCCAGCACCTTCCACTCTAGAGCGGTATTGGCGTAGCATAAGCCTTTCGCGAGCACAAGCCAGAAAAAGGGAACCTACTAGTTTCCCAAGTTTGCCTATCGAGTATTCCGGTCGCGCGCGCCAAAAAAAGGAGATCATGGATTCTTGGCCTTTTCCCGCAAATACCAGTGGCGGGCGCTAATGGCTGCAATTCCGTTCTATCATGAAGGAATAAGCGAGGCGCTTCAAGACTTGATGAGAAGAGAAGCCCAGAAGCAGAAGTAAAACATTAGGTACGTGTGCTAACAGTTTACCCTACTTGTCTATTTCAAGAAGCCGAAGTGAGCGAATTATCGAGATTTCTCGTTCCGTTACTTCTTCAGTCTTTCTAACTGTCTCCTCCGTGGCTGAAGACGCGAAAGCCACTCTCCTTCCAAAAGGGTTATTGGGAGCGCGCACAAACACAACTGGGCAACGTTCATTTTCACAAGAATATTTGCATTTGCTATCTTTAACCAAGGGTTTGCCGCACTGTGGACAGTTCACCATCTTCATCACCCAACACGAATAATGTTCGCGCGAAGGATTATACAGGTTATTTCGAACTTGATAATATAGCAAGAACAGACAAATGAGCTGTACCAAAGCCTACTTAGCGTACGCATTTCTTGTCTTCGTCGTTCTTGTTTTGTTAATTTTTGTAGCCTTAGCCGCGTGCGAGTAAGAGTGAATGTTTCGTGGAGAGAACCTCTAGAACTAGGTTCCACAAGAAATAAAAGCGGTTTTTCGGTAATCTTGTGTGGAGAGTGCCCAAGGAGAAGGGAGAACTAGTTCGCGGGGAGAGTGCCATACTAGGAGAAAGGAGAAACCTGGAATTCCCATGTGGGAAACCCCAGAATTCTGTTGGCACTCTCCATTAAAAAAGTTGGTTAACGTAGGCCTAAAAAGTTTGTGCAGAACTAATCAAAATCTGTAATGATTCTTCACTCAAAACGCCCGTTCTAAGAGGTGCAGCTGGGCCTTTCGTTGTTAGAAATGCAAAAGTTAGAGGTGAAACTGATGCTTGTCTTTTGAGACAAGGTTCCATTCACGGATATGCTTGCGATCAATGCTCGGAGTGCGGGTACTGGAAACGCGCGTTAAATTGTCGAAAAGTACAAGCTTAACCCAATCTTCAAGAGTGTTCTTAACTATCCACTGCAAGACTGCTAACGACTTTCAGCTACTTGCCTCTTTTTTTCTGTTTCATCGGCAGTTCAAGAGTAAGCTCTTTACAAACAGGAACGATGCATGACAGCCTACCTGTTGCGAGTCCTAACGCGTACGCATTGTGATGATTTTTGTGAGTGCGAACAAGATGGCTACCACTGCCCCACCCACAAAGAATGAGGTAGCCAGAGCCGTGAGCTGCACTCTTAAGAGTTCATTCACTACTAGATATTGTGAAAGGATTCCAAAGTAGATAGCGAGGAAAAAGCAGACGCCTGAAATCATCACAAACACAGTGCCCATCTTCAAGCAGAGACTCTCCCCTCTCTCATCGCCATTTTCCTTTTTTACAACTCCGTTTCCGCCTGAATTCATAGCGTTGAATAGAACTCAATTTTTCACTCACATGTTAAATTCAATGTCAGGAGCCTTGGATAAAAAACGTTTGCGAAATCAGAATATGAAGTCAGAATACAGATTTTTAAGCGCGTGTTGAACAGCCGACTTCAGATCCGAGAGTCAAGGCTCACGTTGTCATTTGCTAGCCGCTGCAAACTGTGAAAGCGGGCGCTTCATCAGGTGAAATACAAAGATTCTATCAATTAATAGAAACAGAAGACAACAGGAATAGAAGCTTCCGAAAAGAATTTCTGCAGCACGCACTCGAACTTTCTTCTACAACACGGCGCAGAGCGCGCCTGCGATACTGGAGACACTGCTCAAACATAAAGAAAGGGGGTATGATAGTGTAGTTCGTAGTGCTGGGCCATTATGACTAGATCTGTAAGTCCGATGACATTGTTGCCGTTTATGTCTGCGATAGGATTCCAGTGGGATCGCCGAGTTTTGAACCGTAGGCCTCCGTCAGTAGAACAAGATCGCTTACTCCGACAGTTAAGTCGCCGTCGATGTCGCGCGCGCTGTTAACAGCCAAGAGCCAAGTTATGCATGTCACCTCACAACATCGAATTTTACAATTCAACATTACAAAAGATGTAAATAGGAAAAGGCGAGGGGTCGCTTTTGAAGAGTACAAGAAACGCGCGCGCTGTTGATACTCTCCCTTGCTCACATGATTTTGTCAAAGATCTTCTGCCCAAACAAAAGCGCGCGCTTGCTCAGAGCCAAAACACGCTCATCCGCAAATCAATAATGAACCTGTACATGCAAGAACGGACTTAAGACCACTTTCAACCATTTTCGGAAAACGCATGCGCGCAACAGCAAGCCTGCCAGATCCTAAAATAGGTCTCAACCAATTGCCAATGCTCAAAAAGCGAAATACCGCCTTTCTGCCCTTCCTCATATTATATTACAGAAAATCGCGGGCCCAATCCTCAGACCCACAAATAGTCAGTTTTGACCCAGATTGTATAAGACTTTGCGTCAGACTGTGATCCGAAGCTGACTGCAAGACAAATAAAGATGATTATGCTAGAATTAGAAAGATAGAACATGCGATGCGATGTCTGTGGAAAGAAATTTTCAGGCTCTGGACTGAGCTTGACGTTGGATGGAAAACAGAAGACTTTTTGTGCTGACTGTTACGCAAGAATCAAAGAGGAATACGACAAAAAGAAAAACTGCGATTGTTGCACGCACTTTGACAAAGATTGTTGCAAGTTAACTGGAAGCAAACTGACGCCAACCTCGATTGGATACAGTGACTATTTTGTTCAAGCAGAGAAATGCGTTTACTATAAAGAAGAAGTTGAGAGCGAGCAGAAGGCTGTTGACAATCTTGAAAAAGCCGGGCGGTACGATGAAGCAGCTCAGATGTGCGAAAAACTCGGAATGCCAGAAAGAGCAGAGCACCTCCGACAAAAACAAGAAGAGATAACTGCTTTACGTGACGATATCAACAGCCTTATCAGACAGCTGGTTGACAGAGGACAAACACTGACCTACCACTGCTGTCACTGCGGGACTCCTTTAGAAGTTGGAGCAAAATCCGAGGAAGTGCTCAAAATCTGCCCAAACTGTGGATACAGCCTGGAAGCAATAGATATGGCCAAACTCATCAACCAACATATGACGTAGAGACAAAACCTCACTTTCTCATCTGGACAAGCCTTTGGTTTCAGGGGGCGCGTCTCTACAAATTGAACAGCGAGTCGCTCGGGATCATCCGCAGGCTTATATTCGATTCTTTGAAAACAGTAGAATACAAGAGGAACTAGTACGTACAAAACCCTTGAGGTTCTAGGCCCAGAGCACGAGTTTTCAGTGGTTGACAATGATTTAAGAGTCTTACCAATCGTTGACGAGATACTGAAAGACTTTCATGGGCGTATGGTCAACTCTGTAGAACTAGGTGACTTCACTTTTGGAAAAGAGTTGCAATTGCACGTTATGGAAGTCAAACCCAACGCGCCCTTCAGATCGCCGGAAACCTTCGAGGAGAATATGCAAGCCGCGGTGTTGTTGATCTCGGATTTTCTGCGGCGAAAACGCGGAGCACGTCTCCTTGGAACTGGAATGCACCCTCTGCTGAGGCTTGAAGAAACGGGCATCTGGCCGCACCGTCACCGCCAAATTTACGAGGCCTTCAGCAGACTGTTCAACCTTAACCAGCACGGGTGGCTGAACATTCAAAGCTTTCAGCTGAACCTTCCGTACTCGAACGAGCAAGACGGCGTCAAAATGCACAATCTTCTCGCCAATATCATCCCCTACCTGCCCGCGTTCGCAGCTTCATCCCCAATCTGCGAAGGCATGTTCGGAGAAGACATCGACAACAGACTGCACTTCTATCAGTTGAACCAACGTGAGATTCCCTCAGTCACCGGGGACATAATCCCGGAGTATGTGAACTCATTCAGCCAATACCGCACCGAAATAATCGAAAAATACTCTTCAGAAATGGCTCGGGCCGGCGCAGACCCGCTGCTCCTACACAAGGAATGGATCAACTCTCGAGGCGTAATCTTCAGGTTTGACAGAAAAGCACTGGAAATACGAGTGATGGACGAACAGGAATGCATCAAATCCGACGTAGCGATAGGCTGCTTTATCAGAGCGTTGCTGCGAGGAGTGTTCAACGAAAACCTGCATCTTCTACCCCACGAAGTCCTGGTGAACGATTTGAACTCCATCGTAGCCGAAGGCCTCAACGCACGACCGAGCGGGCGCTCCGCACGCGCTGTCTGCGAATCTCTATACGCAGTCGCGTGGAAAAACGCCTCGCAGCAAGAGAGGAAATACCTGCCAATCGTAAGGAAGAGAATAGACAACGGGAGCCTGTCGGAAATCATACGCGAGAGAGTGAAGAAGAAAACTCAGAAAACGGACTTCGGAGAAGCAGTAATCACCGTCTACTCAAAGCTCGCAGAAAGCCTTATGGACAATCGGCCCTACTTCTAACTTGCAAACGGGAGAGTCAAACGTTGAGCAAACATGCAAACAAAAGACAGAGCAACTTCTTCGACGTATGCAGCAACTGCAGAACCAGCTATTCCTGCTGTAACGACACGACACCGCCAGTGACGCCTGAACGCAGAAAAATCATAGAAGCTTACTTGAAGAAAAACAGAATATCCATCGCCAACTCGTTCCAGCGGACGGAATATGTTTTTCCGAGGCTAGTGGCTGACGGCTACTGCGTGTTTCACGACAAGAAAACGAAAAAGTGCGTAATTCACGCCGTGAAACCCGAAACTTGCGTGGCCGGACCCATCACTTTCGACATAAACTTCAAGACAGAAAAGATTGAATGGTTCGTCAAGATGAACAGCATATGCCAACTCTCAGGAGCGGTGTACCAAGACAAGCAGCTGCTGCGAAAGCATCTTGAAAACGCAAAAAAAGAGATAATCCGACTCGTGACCCAGCTTACGGCCGAAGAACTGAAGGCTATACTGAAAAAGGACGAGCCTGAAACCTTCAAGGTAGAAGAGGACACCCTCGAAACGGAGCTGATGCGCAAACTAACAGGCGAGTATTAGCGTGGTTTTTGGTTCTCATCTACTGTTGCGCTCTTATCATCAGGTCGTCGCGCCGTTTGAGAAGTTTTTCGAACTGTTCGTCGTTTATTTTGTCTTCCACGAGCATTTTGATGATGGTTCTTGACATGTTTTCCATTTCCTGATGGAATTTCAAGAGATCCTTAGAATACATGTCGTAGATGCTAACCATGCCCTTGTACAGGCGGTGGTACAGCTTGTTTCGGTTCAATATTCTTCTCCCGCGAAGCCCCGTGAAACTAAGAACCAACAGCGAACCTATTGCCGCCCAGCCTCCCGGCGTAAAGAACCATAGACTCGCATCATCCGCTATGATTTGGCTCAGCGACTTTGCTGGCGCTCCGCTTACCACTGTAAACGCCTCTGGATACGTGTCTTCGGGAGCCTTGACAAAAGAGGCCGTGTTGCCCTTCTGGACGGCCATACTTGACGGCGATGTTTCCTTGATTTCGGTGTTTGCTGGCATGTTGACGTCAATAATCTGAGAAGTGTTAAAAGCTGCTCCCTGATAGAAACTTGAAACCCCGATGCTGAACGTGAAGTTGTCCTCGTGTTCAGAAAGCACGTGGGCAGGAGCCTTGAAGTACAGGTTGTAGTGTACGCCGATTTGGTTCCAGTCTTCGTGGAACTCCCAGGCCGTCAAGGCTCCTGTTGAGACAGGTGTCAAGTCGAAACCCGCCAGCCAGCCCTGCAGGCCACCGTGACTTACGAAGTACTCCGGGATCCGAGTGATGTGGAACCACAAAGAGAGTTCGAACGTGGACGTGGTGTCGTTGGATGTGACAATCACCTTTGAAGTGTTGGCCGATATTCCAGACCAGTCAGTGTCAATCTTCCACATGTAGTTAAGCCACCACATCGCGTTCGCCGTCAGGTTGCTGCCGAAATCCTCAGCTGAAACGAAAGGTAAGCCGTAATAGTCATGCACAAGTGACCAGTTGAACGACTCGTACCATGAAACGAAGATGTCGCCCGAGCTTACCAGACTCTGCTGAATGGAAACCGCATGCCACATGCCATCGGATATCCATGTGGGTGCAACCTCTATTCCCCCTTCTTCCGACCATTTCACCTCGTCAACTGAGGGTTCTATTATATCATGAATGTATCCAATCTTCTGATCTGAAGACTGAGAATAAGACGGCGAAAGAGTCAACCTCAGGACTAGAATAAGAACGGCAAAGATCCCAAGATAGATCAGCATTCGACCGCTTTTCAACGAACGCTCCCTCCGTTAGGGCAAACCCACGTCGGTGGTGCGGTTAGTTAGAACCATTTTCCACATATATCGGTTGCTACCTGCCCAAGTCGAACTCTTCAAACGTGATAACGTGATTAGGCGATTAGGCGCGTATGAACAAGAAAAAAGGATGGGTTGTTTCCTAAACGTATTTTTTTTCTTTGTCGCAGTACCATTTCTTGTATTGCTCGATGTACCTAAGTGGACTACCGCATGTTGGGCAGATGTTCGCAGCGCCTGGAGGGGGTGGAGGAACCGCAGCGCCTCTCTGGAACTGGAGCTTCAGGAATGAAGGCATCGGCGTCTTCATTCCGTGCATCATGCCTGCCAGGAACCCTCCTATCAGGAAGAAGACCAATGCAAACACCATAAGCACGGCCCAAAGCCCTATACCTGTTCCGAAGTCGCCTCCCCAAATTCCGGTCTGTGCAAGTGTCATTATCAGGGTGATTATGAGGTAAGCCAAGAAAGACATGAAACCGCCTGTGAAGCCTGCCATGCTTCCTTCTGCCTTGAGCAGTTTATAACAAAGGTATCCGGCCACGAAACCTGCCGGAAGGAACGCGAAGATGCCCGTGATAACGTCGCTTCCTGCTGTTCTGCCCCAGTCGATGCCTGTATACCTGGATACTAAGCCTGAGATCAGGCCTTGAAATCCACCGACGCTCGCGATGGCTTGTCCGATGGCAAATCCTATGACTCCAATAGCGATGTAATCGATGAAATACTCTTTTTCTTCAGTCATAATCTATTCCTCAATTGTTGATGCAACATATCTTGGCTATGAGTATTTAACATTTTTTTGCCGGCTCCAGCAGTTTTGACTGTTGGCCATTTTCGTCAGGCGAATGCGCGCGCTTGAGAACTCCCACGCTTTGCATAGCTGATCAGTGCACGCTTGTACTGCTGAGCTCTTACCAGTGGTCCCACGCAGGTTGGACCCCACGCGCATTTGCCATATCCAAGGAGGATAAAGCTTTAAATACTGAACAAGCTCAAAGGTTTTTCCGAAATCTGTGGGGAACTGTGATGAGCCTCAGAGAAGGATACCTGCACGATTATCTTGCGGCAAGCTTCATCGGACTAGCTTTCGGAATGGTTATCTCTGGAACAGCAGGTGGTGTAGCTGGAAACTGGGGACCATACATAGGCGTACTATTTGTAGCTGGCATCTTCGGATTCATTCCCGCCGGTTTCATAGCCGGCTACATAAACTTCAGACTCCATCAAATGGGCGAAAACAGGGAAATGGCAGGACTCACCGCGGGGTTCTTTACAGCCTTCGTTTACCTGATTATCGATTTAATAATCGCTTTGATGCTTGCGATCATGAATACGGCTGCGGCAGCAAACATCTTCATAGCGTGGATCATTTCAATCGTGTTCGCATTCATATTTATGCCAGCAGGGGGTTACCTTTCAGGTTTTCTCGAAGCAAGACCGTTTGCGATGCCAGGGTTTTTCAACTTTTCTCACATGCTTTCTCGGGCACCCCCAACACCGCCGCCTCCACCGAGCGCGACGACTCAGCTCTGCCCTGACTGTAACAAACCACTAACCTTTGTGGAGCAGTACAACCGAGGGTACTGCCCCAACTGCAAGAAATATCCGTGAGGCGGTCAGCTAAAACGTCATAAAAGTCCGTAGCTAGCAAAAAAGTGTAAGGGAAACTGGCAGATTCTATAAAGGCGTTCTATACGTATTTTTTATCCTTGTAGCAGTACCATCGCTGATATTGTTGAATGTAGGTTAGGGGTCCTCCGCATGTTGGGCAGGTTGGTGTTTGGGTCTGTTGAGGCTGTTGCATCGTTGGTTGCGGGCCGAAAGACTGTGTTTGGCTTGATGAGGACTTCAGTATCACGAAGTCTCCTGCGGCCTGTATGTCTTCCCACGCGATTTCCTTAGTTTCACCCTTTTTCGTCTCCAAAATCAGTGTCATGCCCACTTTTCCAACGGTGAACGCGATGTCTTGAACGGTTCCAGCATCGTTTCCCTCGCTGTCGATTATCTGCATGCCTATCAGGCGATCTTTCGTCATAGCTTTCTTATCTCTATCCTGTCTGGACATTCACATCACTTCCAGCATCTACAGATAGTTGTCAACACATCTTATAAGCCTTAAGATGCGAAGATCAACTTTCAAGAAGAACAGGTTTGAAGAACTCAAAGTCTATTGAGCAACATGTGATGATGTTGTCCTGTCGAGTTATAGAAAATGATAAAAACAGACCGAGCTGAATACTGTGCGAGATGAAACAAATGTCTGCAGGATATGGGAGTCCCGGTCCGCAGGTGGATATGGCGAACCATTGGCTGTTGAGAATTGTAGCCGCAATTATCGATAGTATACCTTGGACAATAATTGGTTGGGTTATATGGTGGGCGCTGGCCTTTAACGCAGGAGCGCCTCTCGCAACAACATTTGGAGGAGCTTCATGGGCTATATGGGTATTCTTAGTACCGATCTTTTATGGTTTATTCTGGGTCATTTATAGCACTATTATGGAATCGTCCGCTTCTAGAGCAACGTTTGGAAAACGGTTCATGGGTTTGCAAGTGCAGATGCTCAACGGCAGTAGAGCAGACTTCAATAAAGCATTCGTTCGAAACATAAGCAAGATACTCTGGATAATATTTCTAATCGACATTTTGATTGGATTGGCGACTCCTGGACCTGACCCACGACAGAGATACTTTGACCGTTTGGCTGGAACAACAGTCATTCAAACGAAACAGGTTACTACAGCTTCACCACCCCCGCCGCCACCTCCTCCACCATAGAATGCTTTTGGGCATACGATGATTCTCATGGAACAGTCTCATCCTCCTCCGCCGCCTGCACCCGCCCCACCAGGACAAGCAGCACGTCCCGCCACTCGGCGTGGGTTTCATGGCACGCCAACAAACTTCTTGGGAATTAGAACCCGTCTTGCTGCTATAGAACCGCGTGCCAAGAAGCATTTCCTTTGATATCCGTTGGATGATTTGAATGACTGAGGGACAATATCCTCCACCTCCACCGTCGATAAGCAGCCCGAGGGCAGGTTTCCATGGCCCAAAAACCAACTTCTTCCCAACAATCACTTCACGCCTGGATGGCTTGGAGCAACAAACGCTTCGGTTTGGGCTCAACAAAAGCGTCCGGTTTGGTCTCATCTTTGCCTTGATTTTCTCAGCCACCGCAGGATTTCTCATCGCGTTTGCCATAGAATATCCAATCCCCCCAAGCATAGCTTTGGGGACTGTGATAGCCCCATTGGTAGAAGAACCTGTAAAGGCGATCAGCATGCTTATCGTTGCCTTCTTCTTTTGGCGCGCCATACCGAGTCGCCGCTACGGAGCAGCGCTTGGGGCCGCATCAGGATTAGGCTTCGGAGTAGCCGAAAGCCTATTGGGCTATATCATCCCCCTTGGGTTAGCCGGGAATGCCGAAGCTGTTGGAACCAGAATTCTTATCACTCCTTTCATGCATCCTCTATGGTCTGCATTCGTCGGCGTCGGTGTCTTCACGTTGGCAGCCAAGAGATATGGATTCATGAAACTATCGCTCTTTTTTTCCCTGCAGTTTTTGGGCATAGCATACCTTAACCACATCTGTTGGAACAGCCTATCACTCGAGTTGGGCTACGCGATTCCAAGCATCTTTCTAATCGCGTTCTTGACAGGAATAATCGTTTTCCCAATTTTTGCGTTAATACTGCGAGACATTCTAGGCGGTCACTTCAACTTTCAAAACTTCCTGGAGTCTTCATCAGAGGACATGGCTCCCTTCCCAATAATTCCTCCACCTCCACCCCCTCCACCACCAACTTCAAACTGATATGATGAGAATAGCCAGCGTCGCTAGATATGCAAAATTAGCGCGCGCGCGCCACTAATCCAAGAATACTGAAACACCTTTTGCATCATAATCCAGCAAAGTCGCGCGCCTTTTTCACTTGTAATGTCAGATGTAATCTGTAAATGTAACAAACCATGGAGAAAATCAGGCTAGATTACCGTTCAGAGTGGACTCAGCCCTTTTATTTGTAATGTCAGATGTAATTTTCAATGTATGAGTCAGGGACTAGGGCAGTGTTGCCCGTGGTACAAAGCCAGAATGGCTGGGTCTGGTAGAGCGCACGCTACAGCCGACGACACTGTATCGCAGTGAGATGGCGGGCCCGAGGGTATGCGCTCAATACACTGGGCGAATTCTCGACGTAATCCGTTTCGGCATTTTCTCAGTTTCATTTTTGGTTCATAATTTCGTTCAATACACATCTTCAACTTGCACACCCGTGAACTAATATATTTGACAAACGATGTATTCAAGGTTTTTGCGGCTATATGTTAATGCGCAACGAGCGCGCGCGTCTTTTGCGTCTGACATAGACAAATGACGTTGCGAGTAGTGTCATCAATGAAATCAGGCTTATCCGAAGAGCTAGCATCTGATGCGTGTTCACTGGAGTAAGCGCCTGCATCGTTATTGGGGACCATTCTCCTCCAACTGATGGCGGTGGATCGCTTTTTTTTGAACACTGCCGTGACCGTTCCGTCTCCAGTTACTGTGGCAGTACTCGAGCGCGCGCTATAACTTTTCTCTAGAATAAACTTACTTTATAGTATGGTAGAGGACCGGAGAACCACTTAAAGAACTAAGAGACTAAGAGACTAAAAAAGAGATACTGACTTTGTTTTATTACTTTACCATTTTAGCTTAAAGCTACCCCTACTATAGCAAGAATTAGAGCCACAAAAACTAATACTATTCCTATTTCAGAGAGAAGCATAGCGTAAGTGGAGTCAAGAAGAGTAGGGAGATTAGCATTGAAAAGAGTATTGCAGAGAACAGGATATACAGCAAGAATTTCGCTGATAAAAAAAAAGAATATGTCGAAAGTGTAGAACAGAAAAAGAAATTAGGAGAGGGAAAGCGTAGTCTTCTTGGGTTTTGGTATGGGTTTTGGCATAAATTACAGTCTGTGAACGCTATCTCTTTTCTCCGCTCAAGATATGTCTTCCAGTCAACAGTCGATATACTACTATGATTAGGGCAATCACAAGCAGTATATGTATCAGTTCGCCTACGCCAGGGAAAGCAAAGAATCCCACTGCCCACAGTATCACGAGAATAACAACAATCGTCCAAAACGTGTCCATAGCCCAAATCCCCAACTAAGTTTCGACTACTGGTTTTAGGTATGCGTGAAGTTCTGCTTTTGGGACCCTTATGTTCAGCCCTTCGTCTGTCCAGCGTGCAACCCCCCTCTCTAGGGCTCTAGTGTCCAACATGTTTCGCACTCCGCCTTTCTTTGCGCCAAGCACAGATTCAGCTGCATCCTTGGTCAATTCGACTTCAAGATGAGTTACTTTCCAACTTTCTGGACTTATTCCAATTTCTTTGACTTTGCCTATTTTCTCGTCTCCAGCATAGACATCTTTGTCCAAAAACTCCTTGCTATTCATCCTCATTTTTCCCTCCTTTTTGAGAATACGTTATTTGAAACATATTTTTTAAGCTTTTTGGCTTAGGTGCTACTGATAGCGCGCGCTGCCTATACCAAATGCTCCGACGGTAAAAAGAATTATGCCACCCCATACTAAACCTATAGCCACATCATAAGTCAATGTATAAGCAACAGAAAACCATTTACCTATATCGAAGATTATTCCCATTCCACCAATTATCGAATCGCAGAGGCAAAGAATTATCCCAACTGCGATTACCCAAATACTGGCAATCAAATATCTTTCCATGCGCATCTACGACCTGAAAATTGCGCCATCGCGTGCGCGTACCAGAACAAGATTGCGCGCGTTGGTTCGAAGTCTATGTCTAATGTTGAGAAGAAAATCAGTCTTTCTTCTTTTCTTTTCCCTCAACCCCTTCCTTTATTCCCTTTCCAACACCCTTCACAACTCCAAAGCCTTTCTTAAGGCTTTTACCGACTGCTTCTCCAGCTTTCTCTGCAGCCTCTTCAGCTTTGCCCTTCTTTTCCTTTTTTTCAGGCGTCCTTTCACCTCCAATCTAAAGATGCGTCTCAACTGGCTCATTTGATTCTTCTGCCATGGTGGCGCGCGCGGAAAATCACTATTCGGAGGCGCGCGCGTGCAACTTCACGCAAAGAGAAATCCCAGCGCGAGGCCGATCAGGAACGCAACGGAAGAATAAGGTAAGACGTTGAGCCATCCGTGCCCGGCATCGTAGAGCTTAGGCAAAAACTTCATGGCCTCATCGAAAAGGCTGGTAAAGGTCAAGCTGAGGATCCCCGTGGCGACGAGGACTATGATGAGCGCGACAACGGCTATCAGAAGCTTGAAGCCTTTCTTAACTATAACACCTACCAGCAAACCTATGATAAATGGCAGGACGACCGGGATTAGCCAGGCGATCTCAGGTGGAATTGACATAGTTCTCCCGAAATTTCGGCTCTTTTTATCTACAAGTAACTCTAGAAACTTTTATATATAAAATTTTTGCCGCAGCCCGCACTGACCATTTCTACATTCAAAACGATTACCTTAAGAACTTCTATTTTAGGGATAGAACGCCTCTGATGGAAACAAAGGACCTGCGGGCCGCATTTCTCCCGCGCGCTAAACGATATGGCTGGAAACTTGCCTCACACATGTGTACTCGGTAGTCATTTGTTAATCGAAAAAACGGTTGGAAATCTCCAAGTCGGCTAGGTGATTGCTATTTTTTCTGCGCATAGATGGACTCTGTCTTGCAGCCTATTCTTCTCCCTTCATGGATTAAATACGCGTATATGGTGTAGTATCCTGTTTCCTTTGGTGTAAATTCGGCGGAGTAGCGGGGCTTCCTCTCCAACTGAAAGTTCCTCTATATTCATTTTGGCCTGCTCTTCAAGCTTTCCTGAGGGGGTTTCCGCCCAGAATTCCAGTTTGAGTCCTTCACTTAGCGCGCGCGAGCTAAACCATCATATCGAGAGAAAGGGCTACGGCATCATGGAGATAGACATAGCCTATCGACGACGACTCGGCGAGAAAAAGCTGAAGCTGAAACATGGCCTCACAATAGCCAAAAGAGTCATGTTGGAAACGACTTACTAGTTCGAAGGACCTGAACAAATAGCGCGCGCGAATTTCTAAGCTGGAAAAATGCGGAAAAGTTATGGCCAAAAAGAAGCGGACTATACTATGTGGTGCCGAGAATGATTGACATAACGCGCGCTAAAGAAAAGAAAAGTAGAAATAGAAAGAAAGGAGTTTTTGGATACGGGAAAAAGGATAGGAGAACTTCAAATGGACAAAGAGGAAGTCACTCTGAATATTGATGATGGGAAAAGAGTGGATTTAGAGAACCATAGGATAATGGTGGCAGTATCATTAGGAACAAAACAAAAAGTGGAAGTCGGTTGGTATCAAAGTTTTGAATGGGTAACCTATACTTATGTCAATTTATTGCACCCGATGATGGAAGAAATATCGAAAAAGAAAAAGAAGGGGAGCAATGAAAGCTATTCTATTCGGGCAGTAGTAGACGTACGAAGGAAAGTGATTAAAAAGATATTGAAAATTGAATAGCGAAAAGTCTATTTCTAAGGCTCTTTTCTAACGCGCGCGCTATGTATTTAAGACCCAAAGAAGAGGAATTGAATTTTGAGGACGAAGGTGGTGAGTCCAAACGGTATTTGAAGAAGATGAAGAATCTAACGAAGATGAAGACTTCGAAGAGGAAGACGACGCTGAAGAGTAGTGCGTGCGTAAACAGGAGAAATCAGCCAAGAAGTAGTTGCTGAACTAAAGGAACTCGTGCAAATGCTCAAATTCGAAAAAAGCAAAAGTGCGCGCGCGCCATGCCCGCTTGATAGGGACAAACAGAATATATTGGTCAACTTTGCTCATTATGAGCGACATTCGCTTAGGCGATTGATAGGGGGCATTTGGCTAATGAGAAAGCGAAAGCCTGTAGAAGATGCTAGAGAGGATTTGACCTTCCGCCTCCGAAGAGGCGCGCAAAAGATGATGTCGAGATCTTCCAAATTGCTGGGACAGAAGTTCAACCCGGGCGATTTCGAGGTCGTGAAAGTCAAAATCAATATCCCAGGGCTTCCGACCCCCTTCCAAGGCTACCGAATAGTGCACATCAGCGACATCCATTACGGGCAATGGATCTCTGCAGATCGCTTGAAAGGCGTGGTTGGCTTGATCAACCAGCAGGAGCCGGACATCGTTGCGATCACAGGGGATTTTGTATCCTACTCAGGGAAGAATGTCGAGGACCTCATCCCCGCGCTCAAGGAAATACGCGCGCGGGGCGCGACGGTGGCAGTGCTAGGCAACCACGATTATTGGCTTGGAGCGAAGAGGATCCGCTCGATACTAAGCGAAAGCAAAATAATAGAGCTGAACAACGACGTCTACACGGTGACTAGAGAAGGATGCGCGCTGCATTTTGCAGGAGTCGACAGCACCACTGTGAAGAAGAACCAGCTGAACAAGGTGCTGCAGAAGCTGCCCCCCAGCGGACCAGCAATTCTGCTGGCCCACGAGCCCGACTTCGCAGACATCAGCGCAGAGACGAAGAGGTTCAGCCTCCAGCTCTCCGGACATTCCCACGGAGGCCAGTTTGTGATACCCAAGCTTGGAACCCCTTTCCGCGGTGACAGTTTTAAGAAGTATCCCCTCGGAAGGTATCAGGTGGGGGGAATGGTCCAGTACACTAACCGCGGCTTAGGCACGAACACGTTCTGGATACGCATCAATTGCGCGCCCGAGATTACGGTCATTGATCTGCAATCTAAAGAGAAGAGAGCATGACAAAAGATAATTTCATACGCGCACTAATTGTATGGTTTTTAACATCCTTAGGTATCTTCTTTACGGGCGTTCTGACTGGATTTTACGCCCGCAATCTTGTCGTCGCGCTGATAGCGACTGCCGGGCTGGGGTCAATTAATGCACTGCTTTGGCCCCTCTTATCTAGGTTAGCGCTTGCGCGCTCTGTGATAACGTTCGGTTTGAGCGCGCTACTATTGAACGGCATAGTAATCTGGTTGCTGGCTTTCTTCACTTCGGAAATTGAGGCCTCTGGGTGGGGGTTACTGTTGCTCCCATTGAACATAGCGCTGATCAATACCGTGGCCTCTGGGATACTTACCATCGATGATGATGCCTCATTCTACCATGCGGTGTTCAAGAAGATGAAGGGACGCGCAAAGAAGGCAGCGGAGAATAAGGACAAGCCAGGCTTCATCTTTCTGGAGATCGACGGGTTGGCTGAGGCGATTCTCCGCAAAGCGATAGAGAACGGGACGATGCCAACCTTAGCAGGGTGGGTCAGCAGTGGAACGCACCAGATAAGGGGATGGGAAACGGACTTTTCGTCCCAGACTGGCGCAAGTCAAGCGGGCATATTGCACGGGAACAACAAAGACATCCCTGCCTTCCGATGGGTGGAAAAAGCGAAAGGCAACAAAGTCGTATCGACCCTCGGCGTGGGCGATGCCCCGGCTATCGAGGTACGCATCTCGGACGGGAACGGTTTGCTTGCAACTAATGGACACGCTATAGCCAATCTCTATTCTGGTGACGCCAAAGACAACACCTTCGTCTACAGCAAGCTCAGCAAGATAAGAGAGTTGTACAGCCAGTCGTGGAACACTTTCTACGCCGTCTCCTACAATCTTGTCCACACGATCGCGTACACCCTCTGGGAGATAGTGCTGGAGGCCCGATCCAGGTACAGGCAGGGACGAAGGCATACCCTACCCAGACTGCTCCACCGCGGACGCGTATACTACTTCACAAGAGTGGTTGCAGATGTCTTCCTTCGCGAGTTGAGCACTTACACGGTCATAGGCGACATTGTCGCGGGTGACAAGGATGTCATATATACTACGTTCATGGGGTACGATGAGGTGGCACATCACTGCGGCATCTCGGACGATGAGGCTTTCTACGTTCTAAGGAAGCTAGATAGGTGCATAAAGAGGATAGAGACGGCAAAGGCATACGCCCAACGCCCATACTACCTTTGCATTCTTTCAGACCACGGTCAGACCAACGGCGCCACGTTCAAGCAACGTTATGGTTACACACTAGCAAATCTCGTAGAGAAGCTTCTCCCTGAAGGGCACAGGACGTACTTCGAGCTCGACTCCAACCAAGACCACTTCGGACAGATGGTGACGGTGCCTCTGCAGAACGTAAGAAACAGAGTGACTCGGAAGTCGAAGAAAAAAGAGGACAAAGCGATTGATGCAATCGTGCTGGCCTCGGGAAACGTGGGTCTGATATACTTCACACAATGGACGGATCGGATAAGCTTGGAAGATATCAACAAGACCTATCCCAAGATGGTGAAGGGTTTGTCACAGCATGAGGGCGTGAGTTTTGCCATGATCCGCTCGAAGGAGCAGGGGCCTGTCGTCATAGGCGCGAAGGGCAAATATTACCTCGCGGACGACAAGTTCGAGGGCGAGAACCCGCTGGCCAAATTCGGGAAGAGGGCTGCCGCGCACCTACGCAGGTTGGACAGCTTCAACTGCGTCCCTGATATCCTTCTCATAAGCATGTACGACACGGAGAAAGATGAGGTGGCGGCATTTGAAGAACTAATTGGTAGCCACGGCGGCCTGGGTGGCACCCAGTCGAAGCCCTTCATACTGCATCCTTCTGAATGGGACCTTGGAAAGGAGGAGATCGTCGGCGCCGAGAACCTTTGCAAGCTGTTCAAGAGGGAGATGGCGAATGTTTCCACGAAGTCGGGCGGAACCAAACAGAATAGTAACAATGGAGTGCACGTGGATAAGACGACGCGCGCGACTTGACATAATAGTGAAGCGTCTCATTGACAAAACTCCTTTTGACTTCTCATTCCTAGCCTACGCTACAACTTGGTGCATGTTTGAGAAACTGGACATAGGTTGAAAAAAAGAGTGAGACTCAGATGCGCGCGGTCTGGTCTGTAACGCTATCTTTTTTCTGCGCGCGCTGCGTCCATTGCCAATTCCCTGCGATAAGTCGCCATCCCCCTATATTTATAACTTCGTAAAACCTAGTAAGGCACGCGCCCAAAACCAATAAAGCCGATGTTAAGTCAGCGCGAAAGCTTTTTTAAGCAAAACCAACCACCCTTCGGGTGGTAGTTATGTCAGCTTTTGACAAAGCCAAGAAAAAAGTTAAAGAAGCAGCTGAAAAGACAGAGGAAGAAGCCAAGGAAGCTGGAGGAAAAATAAAAAGGGCCGGCAAGAAAGGCGTTGAAAAAGCCAGAAAAGTTGGCCATGAAACGAAAGAAAAACTGAAATGACTTTTCATCTATTCTGCCCGTCTTATCGTGTATTTGTCTTGCCATAGACTGATTGATCTCTGCTTTGCATGTCCAGCGCGCGCTAGTGCAGAACTGTATGTAATGAAATAGACAAGTGGTGAAAAATCATGGCAAAAATAACTTTTGTTGGAACTGTTAGTCCTCAAGAGAAGGCAGGTGGAGTTGTTACTATAACAGTTACTCTTCCTAGTGGAGATACAATGCATGTTCCAGCTGCAACTTTAGAAGACAGGACTTATTCTGTTGTTCAAGAATTCATTGCTGAAGGAGATTACAGTGCAGTTGCAAATATCGAAGCTGATCTTGCCACGAGTGATGTAGTTTGCTTCACAGTGACAAAGGCACTGACAGAAACGATAGTGACTCTAAATGTACGAAAGACGGTAAGAAACAGAAAAGGAAAAGCGAAAAAACAGAAAGAAAGACAAGAAAGCCATTAGCACGCGCCGAGAGTGGCTAGAATTATCAACGCATTCAAGAAAGTCTGGATAAGCAGCAATGCAAAGCGAACAAATCAGAATATGGATACTTGGACAACGATCATGATAAATAATTCTACTGCAGATGCTCGACATGGCGCACTCGCGCGCGCTAGCAATCCCACCCCGCGTGCGCTTAACAACTCCTTCCTAATCTTGATGAATGAACCATGGTTGAAGGGATATAGTTGAGTCAGGGTTCAACTGGAAGCGTTCTTGTGATGGTGCCAACCTTAAACGAGCAGAGAGGGATAAGAAGGATTCTAAGAGATGTACCAAAAAATATCGATGTCTTGGTTGTAGACGGTGGCAGTACAGATGAAACCGTCGAAGTGGCAACGCAATATCGAGTTAGAGTTATTAGTCAAAAGTTCGGAAGAGGTAAGGGCAGCGGTGTAAGGACAGGGATGGAATTCTTTCTCAGCAGTAAATACGACGTTTTGTGCATGATTGATGGCGACGGAAGCAATGATCCTAAGGAGTTGCCAAAGATGATTGAGGCCATGAAGGATGAAAAGGCCGAGGTTGTGCTTGGTTCAAGGGTAAGGGGGAAACGAGAAAAAGGCGCTATGACTCCATTTACAATTATTCCCAACTTAATTGTGTCGCTGTTTCTTGGGTTGCGATTCCTAAGAATTTTTACAGATGTGCAAACAGGTTATTGGGCATTTAGCAGGAAAGCGGTTGAAACTCTTTACCCAAGGTTGAAAGCTAAGGGATTCGAGATAGAAATGGCGATTTTCGTGTTGACATTGGACGCTGGGCTGAAATGCATTGAGGTGCCCGTGGGATACAAAAAACGATTGGGCAAAACGAAGTTTCGTCTTTCTTTACGTTTCAGAAATTTTGGCTACATGATTTACTACTGGTTATGCTCTTTCTTTTGAGTAGAAGAATAATGATAATCAATGTAGAGCATGCACGCTTAGCGCGCGCAGAATTGCGTGCGCCAGCGTGCGCTTAAGAATCGGTCGATCGAATCTTTTTTTAGCGCGCGTGCTTGTTCCGAAATTCATGAATTGTAATAAGTTGAGTCTCGTACCTCCTATTTAGGGTGATAAATGAAGAGATACGAGACTCTTGAGACCTTGTTTGGCAAGGTCGATT
>JBEKCD010000011.1:0-75993 GCA_050015055.1 Bathyarchaeia archaeon
CTTGTCTCAGTGCCCATCTCCGGGCTACCGCTCCCACGGCCCGTACCGGTTAAAGGCTTGGTGGGCCATTACCTCACCAACAACCTGATCGGCCGCGGCCCCATCCTTGGGCAACGCCTGGGAGCATGCCCCAGGCGCCCTTTAAGCGAAAATCCATTCCAGGAGTCTTCACCCATCGGAAATTAGCCCCAGTTTCCCGGGGGTGTTTCCGTCCCAAGGGCAGGTTGGCCACGTGTTACTGAGCTGTGCGCCGCGCCTCCAGCGTGGCTAGGAGGCGCACGACTAGCATGTCTTAGTCCCATCCCGATAGCAGTAGGGTCCGGCAGGATCAACCGGAGTTAGCTCCACATTGATCACAGCCTCATGTTTACTAAGTTGTACAAACCGCAAATTCGACTGGATTTGGAGGGAAGATCAACCACTAAACGCCAAAGCCCAATTCAGACCTAACGCGATATAATGTCAGGTCCACATACTTGTCCCCGCAATTGGAGGCCAACGTCCTCATTCTATGAGGCGACTTTGCGCCTTTGCAGTCGGGGTTGAGCCGCCGCCGTAAAATTGCGGAGCTAATCAATCGCCAAAATGAAACTGAAGGCATCTCAGCCGATATAAATGTTTCTTTCAGAACCAATACATGGTTCTAATGCTCAATCAACAATCTTCGATGACCCTCAACAATTCAGTTAAACTCTTAATTACAACGTCGGGTCTCGCACCGCTGTCTTCTCCGCTTCGTTTCCTCTTGATTAAAATGGTCTTCATCCCGACGCTCTGTGGGCCTGCAATGTCTAGATCCACCATGTCTCCAACGAAGACAGCCCTCGAAGCATCAACCCCCAATTCGGCGAGCGCTCTCTTGAAAATCTTGGGACTGGGCTTGCGTTGGTTGACTTCAGCACTTATCACGATGAGGTCAAAGTATTCCTCCAATTCAAACGCCTTCAGCAATTTTCGGCCACATTCTGGAATGCCGAAGTTCGAGATTAAACCGACCCTATGCTTCTGATGAAGTTTTTGCAGGACGTGGGTAGCGTCCTTGTCTGGCTGCACGTGACGCGTGAACTCGTCGGCAAAGCTCATTGTAGCTCCCGTGACAGCCACGTCAGAGACTCTGAAATTGTAGCCTAATTTCTTGAGCGTTTGAGCAACTCGGACGTTGAAGTGCGGTTCTTCCAGACTTTCGCGGGATTCGGAGTAGAACTTGTCACGGATGTCAAAATAGGTATGTTGGAAACTGTGAAAGGGAACGTTGACTCCTTTCTTGGCCAAGAACTCGTGCATCTTCAGCAAACAAGTTTCATAGTATGCCTCGGTACTCTCGAGTAGCAGCAGAGTGTCAAACAGATCAAAGACTACAGCGTCAACCTGCATAGATCTCACATTAAGGAACTATTTCTTGGGGCAAGGATAAAAACAGTTCTTGCATGATGCAATTGCTTCGCTTCTTAGGCCAGTTTTTTTGCGGTGTTGATGTTCGAACTGTCATTTCACGCTGCGCCTGCTTTCGAGACTTTTTTCCAGGCAGTTTCCTAGTGCGTTTTCAATGGGGAAGAAAGGATAAAGGTTTATATTGTATAGTGCGATATAATATTGTGGAAGAGTTGCAATGGGAATTGAATCGAAAAAAGATGAAATCCGATGGCAAGTCCTCAGGGCAATGCTCGATGAGTTCCCAAGATTGAGGGAAAAAACCAGGAAATACCTGAAGGAAAAGAATAGAGGGCAGAAATAAGGCTTCGATGTCTTTTCTCTTGACTTGTGATTTGCAGAAAGATATCGACGGGCCAATTCTAAGGATGGGTAAGAGCAGACGGGAAAGCTGATGTTTTTTGATCAGCACAGATTTTGGCTTTTCTTGAGCAAGTGTTGAGGTGGGATTTTAACTCCGTTCTTCCCGTTGATTTCATCATCATTTTTCAGCAGTTCTGTTATTTCTCGGTAACGTTGGAGAAAATCCATGCCTTTGTCCGTAGTTTCATATCTCTCTTTGTCATTCTCAGTGATCTTTTCTAACAGGTTGATCCTCAACATGAACCTGAGATAGTCGTTCAACTGCGTGAAACTGAGGTTTGCACGGTACATGATCTGCGTTTTCAGAGTGCCTTCCTTTGCTATTTCCAGAATCTCGGCGATTATGAAGAGCTTGTCTCTCCTTTTTGAAGATGGATTCGAACCCCATGGATTCATTTTCTATATTCCTCTTTTAGATTTGTTTTCTAGAAAACAAGAAAGCAGAGATTTTCTTAAGCAGTGTTTCGCCCGTTTGACTATTCCCAGAATCGAAATATTCTCTAGAACAAACCTCTATTCTTCTCGACTATTGTCGTTTCTTAAAGTTTTCAGGCGCTGGAAGGGCAACCTCGAGATTGAGAACAGCCAATAAGGCAGACTACATCGCATTCTCAGCCGTGATATGCCCAAACTGAAGACTCCGTAGACTTAACCTTCAAGTGCTGAGAACACTCACAAAGGTTTTATCGTCTGAGACGAAGAGTGTGGCAAGGTGGAAGGATGCTAATAGGTTTGATTGCAGACACGCATGATAATCTGCCCATGGTTGACAGAGCTGTGAAGAGGTTGAACGAAGAGAACGTTGGGCTCGTGCTTCACGCAGGGGACTATGTGGCTGGCTTTGTAATTCCAAGGTTTAAGGAGCTGAAGGCGAAGCTGATCGGCGTTTTCGGCAACAATGATGGGGATCATGAGCTCTTGAGGAAAAGGTTCGGCGAAAACAAGAGACTTGAATTGCGAGGCAACTTCGCGGAGATAACTGCAGGCGGGTTGAAAATTGCGTTGCTACACGGAGGCGATGTGGAGCTCTTGGAGGCTTTGATCAATCAGGAGAGCTTTGATGTCGTAGTTCATGGACACACTCACATCCATGAAATCCACAGAAAAAGCAAGACGTTGGTCGTCAACCCAGGCGAAGTCTGTGGGTACGTAACTGGCAAGTCGACATTGGCTCTGCTCGACACGGCTAAACGCGAAGCCAGAATTGTTGAGCTGTGATGCAGGTCCCCCAGAAAGTTCGCGGAAGAGTACGCCAAGGCAAGTGCTGTCTTCTTAATTTTCCAATAGGTAAGGGCTTGTTTGATATGGTTGCCTTTTTTGGTTAGCCAGTTTGAAAAGTCTGGCCAATTCTTCATCTGATGTTCCATTTCTGATGGGAGTCAGAATATCTGTTAGGTTGTCGTTTCTCATTAGGCAGGGTTTGAGTTTTCCGTCACTTGTTACGCGCAGCCTTGTGCAGTGGAGGCAAAACTCGGTGTTTTCTATCGGTCGTATGATTTCAACCTGCACGCGCGGCAAATAGTAGATGTGGCGATTTTGCATGTACTGCCTAGTTTCAATCTTCACTGCCTTCTCTTTCAACATTGTTTCATATTCGTCTAACGTTTCGTGTTTTTCAGAGTAGTACTCGTTTGTCATGTTTATTGGTTCAAGCTCGATCAACTGGAGGACGGTTCCAGTTTGAGTAGCAAATTCTATCATTTCTGGAACATCACACTCGTTTGTTCCTTTCAGGATGAGCATGTTAAGCTTGACAGGCGAGAATCCGGCGTCAACAGCGGCCTTGACGCCCCCCAGTACATCTTCCACTCTGCCGCCTGTGAGGTTATAGTAAGTCTCGCGGTCCAATGTTGGGAGACTAATGTTTACTCGTTGCAAGCCACTCTCATGAAGTCTCTTGGCTAAGGGCGCAAGAAGGGTTCCATTCGTGGTCATGGAGATGTCTGTGAGTCCATATATGGAGCTAATTTCTTTGACGATATCCACGACATCACTGCGCAAAAGGGGTTCTCCGCCCGTCAGTTTTACTCTTGAAATACCCAAACCGACTGCGACGTTTGCGATATGAGAGATATCATCGGCTCTCATTTCTTCAGTAAACTCCTTGTCGGGCCTTTCTTCGCCTTCTCCGTGACAGTAAGAACATCTTAGGTTGCATCTTCTTGTGATTGCAACGCGTAAATTAAGGAGTGGTCGCCCACAATCGTCTTTAAGAACCATCGTTATTCCCATGCGTGCCTAACGACTTGACCCGCTAACGAGAATATAAGTCTACCGAGCAGATTCTTCTACTTGAAATGAGGATTGGCAACGATCAATTTGAAGCCAAATTCGAACGGAAAGGAAAGGTCTTGGAAGCGATAAGGGCGAAGTAATAGCATAGGATCCTGGTTTTGCCTACTCACGCGCGTGCTTAATCAGATGTCCAGCTTCAGGTAAGATGAGTTTTGAAAGACAGAGTTGCACCGCGTTAGGCGAACCTGGAATGCAGAAAACAGCCTTGCCTCTGGCGATACCCGCGATTGTCCTGGACAAAATAGCTGCTGAGCCTATCTCATCATAGCTCAGACGTCTGAATATTTCGCCAAAACCTGGCAATGTCTTGTCCAGGAAAGGCGCCACGGTTTCGATTGTGACGTCAGAGAGAGTTATACCCGTTCCACCACAAAAAATGACCGCGTCCAACTCCTCACGGCCGATCGCGTCCTTGATGCCTTCGGTAATCATCGTCGGATCATCTGAAACTATCCTTCGCAACAGCACGGTGTGTCGGGCCTTTCTTAACATAGACTCGATCATGTCTCCGGAAAGGTCGTGAACTTTTTCGCCTCTCTTTACTTGAGTGTAACGAGATGTACTGCACGTGAAAATGCCGAATTTTAGTTTCTTTGGCGCTTCGGTCTTGTGTTTCTTCGATGTTTCGCTCATTCTTGACGCACTTTCCTCCGAGCGGTTGCCTTCATTTTCTTCACCACATGGATGTTTTCGATTGCCGTCGTCGGATACTGTCCTTCAGCGTTTTTTTCGTACTGTTTAACCATGTCCCATATCGTCAAAAGACCCGTAGTCGTGGCTGTCAATGCTTCCATTTCAATGCCGGTCTGAGCCTTCGTTCTAACTGTGGCCGCGACTTGCACGCTAGTTTCGTCCACTATTTCTGTTTCGACTTCGACTTTCGTTATCGGTATTGGATGGCAAAGCGGAATCAGGCTGCTCGTTCTCTTGGCGGCTAGAATTGCCGCAATCTTGGAGGTGTAAAGAGGATCTCCTTTGGCAATCTTACCTCTCTTGATCAGTTGTATCGTTTCGGGCTTCAATCTAATTATGCCTGATGCTGTAGCTTCTCGAAGGATCTCAGGCTTGTCTGAAATGTCAATCATGGTCATTCTGTCTTGTCTCCTCAGTTCTGTTCTGCTTTAAAATTCGAGAGAGAAAGTTGTCTTTTTTCTGTTTTGTTTTCAGTTGGGTTGGTTTGCTCTTCGGTCTTGCGGTACAAAGCTTTGAGGCTTTCTTCCTGCAGTTCCCGTGCGCGTTGTTTGATTTCGGCGATTCTCTTTTCCAGTTCAGTCAGTCCTGTGTTCAATTCTTCAATATGCTTCAGAACGTACTCTACCAGGGGCTGGACGCCTTCTGAGGCTCGAATACCCATGACTGAACCTCTTGCATCTGAGACCTCTTTGAGATTAAGCATGTGGCTGATGAGTGGCGAAGGATTATCTCGGACTTCCCGCATTAGAAAGAGGTAGTCTGAACCGTCGGTCAAGGCTTTTCTCAGTTGTTCAAAGGCCAGGCGCGAGTTTGCAACGGGGTCTGATGTGTTTTGAAGCAGGATGTCCTTGAATGTTGTCAGAGTTTGAGTTAGGTTCGTGTATTTGTCCTTGATTGTGGGGGTCTTCTCTGGTTTCAGGATGAGCATTGATTCCTGATTGCTTGCCGCCACTTCGGACAAGTGGGTGACGTATTTCTCGGTTTTTTCAAGCAGTTTTGAAGGTGGAAGCTTTTCCGAGAGAACTCCGCTGGCGATAGCGCTTGCAATCTTCTGCAAAAGCTGCTCAAACTCGCTTAGTCCTGTGTCCAGCTCCTTCTTAATCAAGCCAATGGCACGCTCACGTAGGTGTAGATAACGTCGTTTACTGCTTATTTGCCTGTTCCCATGTTTCAATCAGAGACTGCACAGCTTTAGCTTTGGGTGAACGTTCGTTGAGCCTGTACAGGCGAATTCTTCCAAACACCTTGTGCACCAAGACGCTTTCATCTTCCAGTGCTTTGAGGTGTTTGCTTGTCGTTATGTAATTTACGTTCAATCTTCGGGCGATTTCAGAACCGTTGAGCTCGCCGACTTGGACTAGAATTCTCAGGATTTTCATACGAAGTCGGGAGGAGAAGACGTCTTCTACGTTCATGTTTTTCACGTTTCTTGTTTTTCCAGCAGAGTCTTGAGTTCCTTCTCCAGTTCGTCAGCCGGAATCCTAGGTAAGCATATGCCCGTAGATCTACCTCTGGAAGCTCCTGTTCCCGACTCGGATCTCACTATGCCCAAGCCGGAAAGGCTTCGGAGATATTTCCACAGTTGCGTGTGGCTTTTTGGAGTTGTTTCAAACTCTTCGCAAACGACAGCGTAGGATAGTTCAGCCTCGGTGAAGTTGACGTAGGCCTTCTCGTTTTTCTTGAGTGTTCTGGCTATGCCGAGCAGGAAGAGTTTTTCATGAAGACTAAGGGGGGCTAGGTCGCTTTTTCGCATTGCTGGGATTATACTTGAGACGGCTTTTCGGACGTATTCAGGCGGGACAGTGTCCAAGTCTTCCGTGTCTGCGTATTTTCCGGCTCGCCAGAGCAGTTCGATTCCGAAGCGGGCGTTTCCGCTTTCGGAGATTGCAATTTCGGCGATCAAGTTCAGCGTCCCTTCGGGCACGGTTAGAGGCTTGAAGGCCAGTGAGACTCGGTCGTTGAGGATGTCGACGAGTTGTTGTTTTGAATATTTCTCGAGGTTTATTATGTTAGACTGTAACGTGCTCCTTGTGCTTGTGTCCAGTTGATTAATTGACTTCAGGTTTCGTACAACGCATATGAGCGAAAGCCTTTGAGGCTTGTTCTGCCTTGCCTCTTGTAGGCGGGTGAGCTTGTAAACAGCTTCGGAACCTTCTCTGTCGATGAGACTTTCGAATTCGTCCAAACCCAGTATTACGTGTGAGTTTTGTTCGTCCAGAATCTGCATGAACGAGGTTAGAATCTCTTCAGCGGAGTAGCCGCGTTTTGGAAAGTTTGGATGGAAAATCGACACTACGTACTGCAGGATGAGAAAGAGGCTTCCGTGGCATTCGCGGCAATTGACGTGAACGTAGCGGAGACTAATTCCACGCTTGTTCGCTTCGCTTGTGATACTCGCTCCGAAACGTTGCGAAAGCGCGGTTTTGCCAGTGCCAACATCACCGGTTATCATGACCCGCTGGGCCATTTTTTCTGGGGACTGCAGTGCAAAGCTGAAGAATTCCATGAGCAGGCGCAGTTCTGCCTCTCTGTGGGGAAGCTTGTAGGGAACGTAGTTTATGTCAAGCTTCGTCTCGTCCCTGAACACGCTTCGATGTGTTGACACTTGCTTGTCCTCGCAGTGATTAAGGCGTCAAGCTTTGTTATTCTTTTCCCTTTTTTGTCGGTCAATGCTTCATGAAAACAAAAGACTAATAAGCACATCAATGTTATCTATTCGCGAAATGATACCGAAATATTTCTTTCTGACAAAGGGCGTTGGAAAGCACAAGGAACAGCTTCAATCTTTTGAGTTGGCCTTAAGAGATGCAGGCATACAGCATTGCAACATAGTAAGCGTTTCAAGCATAGTTCCGCCAGGCTGCAAACTCATCCCAAAAGAACAAGGCCTTAACCTGATAAAACCTGGAGAAATCACGTTCGTCGTCCTCGCTAGGAATTCAACGAACGAACCGCACAGACTCATTGCCGCGTCAATAGGAGTCGCAATCCCCTCAGTCAAGGAAGACTACGGCTACCTTTCCGAGCATCACTCTTTTGGACAGACCGACGACAAGGCAGGAGACTACTCTGAGGATTTGGCTGCAACAATGCTTGCCACAACCATGGGAATCCAGTTTGATCCTGAAATCGCCTGGCACGAGAAGGAACAGTTGTTCAAAACCAGCGGGATGATGATCAAGACGGCAAACGTGACCCAGTCTGCAACAGGAGATAAGAGTGGTCTGTGGACAACCGCAATCGCAGCGGCGGTGTTCGTGCCTGGAAAAAACATGGTTAAACACTGAAGCTGACACTTGACAATACGCAACCGTTTTTATCCTGAAACGTCAATTAGCATTGAAGGACGTTAAAGGCCAGAGGAGCGTTTATGGCGGAAAAAATCAGTGTGCCCATCGTGATTGTTAACTTCAAGACGTACGCTGAGGCAACTGGGAAGAGAGCGGTCGAGCTTGCGAAGAAAGCGGAAAGAGTTAACCATGAAACAGGAGTCAACTTCGGTGTGGCTCCCCAAGTTGCAGACTTGGCATCGGTTGCTGAAACTGTGGAGATTCCAGTCTTCGCGCAGCACATAGACCCCATCAGGCCCGGTGGCTACACCGGCCACGTGCTTGCTGAGTCCGTGGAAGAGGCTGGAGCCAAGGGAACGTTGATTAACCATTCTGAAATGCAGCTCAAGCTGTCAGACATAGATGAAATAATCAATCTTACCCGTGAAAAGGGCCTGCTCTCCGTTGTCTGCGCCAACAACCCCACGATAAGCATGGCAGCGGCGGCCCTTAAGCCCGACTTGATTGCGATTGAACCGCCCGAACTCATAGGTAGCGGAATCCCAGTTTCCAAAGCGAAGCCCGAAGTTGTAACGGGCACAGTGCGGCTCGTCAGGCAGGTCAACACGGAAGTTGTTATCCTCTGTGGAGCGGGTATAACTCGTGGAGAAGACTTTCAGGCAGCTTTGAGGCTTGGGACGCAGGGTGTGCTTGTGGCGAGCGGCATCGTGAAGGCAAAGGATCCATACGCTATTATGCTGGAATTCGCCGAAGCAACAGGAAAGTGACAGGTGAGTCTGGTAGCTTTGAAGGTTGAAGCTGAATGTGCGGCTTGCATAATCAGCAGGGGAGCAGCAGAAGTCAAGGAGGCTACGACCAACCCTGCTTTACGTTTCAGGGCAATGAACGATCTTCTGAGGCTGCTGACAAAAGAGTTTAAACCCACCGCCGTTCCGGCGGATTTAGGAACAAGAAGAGACGTGGTGATACGATGGGTAACGGGCAATGCTGACCCGTACAAGAGAAGCAAGAGGATCAGCAACGAGAAAGCCTTGAAGCTTCTGCCTTATGCGAGAAAACTCGTTGAAGAAGGTTACACGCTTCAGGACAGGTTCAAAAGAGCCTGTTTGTGCGCCATAGTCGGCAACATAATGGAATTTGACATTCCAGGCCACAGGTTCACGTTTAGCAGCCTGAAGAAAGCTTTCAGGGACGCTGCAAAAGACCTAGTCATAGACGACACGAGCAACATCTACGAATTAGCCAGGAAGGCGCACACCGTTCTTTACCTTACTGACAATGCTGGGGAAATCGTGTTTGACACTTTGCTAGTCGATCAGCTGAAAAGCATGGGATTGACGGTGACAGTCGCCGTTAAGAGCAAACCGATAATAAATGATGCAACTCTCGAAGATGCAGAAGTGTCTGGAATGTGCAAAGTCGCGGACAGAGTGATCACCACGGGAACAGATTCTGTCGGTCTGGCATTAGACGAGGTCTCCTCGGAGTTTCGCGAAGTCTACGATTGCGTGGACTTGGTTTTTGCGAAGGGCATGGGTTACGCTGAGACTCTCACAGAGTACAGGCTGAAGAAGTCTCACGTTCTGCTTTTCAGAACCAAGTGCAATCCGGTCGCAAACTTTTTCGGTGTTCCACGTGAAAAAAACGTTGCGAAGCTGATGCCGTGAATGAACTTGCCGTCAATCAGCCTTAATCGGGAAACACTTTCCCGTTTCGACGTTGCAATTCAGAAAGAGTGGCTAGTAACAAACGGTTTAGGAGGCTATGCATCTTCCACGGTTCTGGGCATAAACACGAGAAAATACCACGGGCTGCTCGTTGCGGCCTTGCATCCGCCAAAAGATCGCAGAGTCTTTCTCACGAAGCTCGATGAAGACGTGAGCGTAGGAAATGACGTTTACAGGCTCGGGGCGAACGAATTTCAAGACGGATTCTTCCCCCGGGGATACAGCTTTCTCGAGGAATTCTCGGTTTCACCATTTCCAAAATACGTCTACGCATTGCCTAACGTTGAAGTTCAAAAAACAATATTCACGCCTTATGGAAAAAACGCTGCCATAACGCTCTACAGTGTCCTGAACAGCAACAGTTTTGACGTCAAGGTTCAAGTTTTCCCAATCGTAAACGGAAGGCACTTTCATTCTGTAACCGACAGATCGAAATCGCCAGCGGATTTCGTCCAAAAACAAGATGACGCCAGAGTGGAAATGAGCCTGAAGCTCCCCCGCTCTGTCCTAATAATGAATACCACGGAAGGACATTACCTTGCAAGTGGAAAATGGGTTGAACACATTTACCTGCGAGAGGAAGCTCATCGTGGTGAAAGCTGCTTTGACGACTGTTATCAACCTGGATACTTTGAAGCAAGCGTGAAGGCTGGGGAGAGCAAGGATTTTGCCATAGCAGCGGTTGCAGGTGAAGATGAGGAAGGTGCGAGAAAGGTTTTGGCTCAGTTGCCTTCGACAACTGGTGACGTTAAGGCACTGTATGAAGCGGAAATGAGTCGCTGTGAGAATCTCTTGATAGGTTTCTATGGAACACACAGAACTACTCCTTCAAACAACTGGCTAGACTGGCTTGTCTTGGCGACGGACACTTTCATGGTTCAGAGCGGAACGGCAGATCAGAAAGCTGTGATCGCCGGTTACCACTGGTTTGAAGCTTGGGGAAGGGACACGTTCATTTCTCTTCCAGGTTTGGTGCTTGTTCCTGGAAGATTTGAGTACGCGAGAAGGATATTCCTAAGCTTCAAGAAGTACTGCAAGCAGGGTTTGATGCCGAATTTTCTTCCAGACCGAACTGAACAACCAGCTTACAACACTGTTGATGCTACCCTGTGGTTCGTGAACGCGGTTTTGCAGTATCTGAAGTACACAGGTGACTTCAAATTCGTCAGGGAGCAACTCTGGGAAACGCTGAAGTCAATCGTTGAAAATCACGTGAGAGGAACCGCCTTCAACATACATGTGGACGAGGACGGTCTGCTTTCTCACGGTCCGCAGTTGACTTGGATGGACGCGACCTGTGAGGGTAAACCAGTGACTCCGAGGGCGGGAAAGGCAGTTGAAGTTCAGGCTTTGTGGTACAACACTTTGAGAACCGTGCAGTTGCTGGCTGGAGAATTCAATGAAAGAAATGAGGCAGAAACGTGCGCTCAGTTGGCTGAAAAAACGAGAAAGAGCTTCGTTGAAAAGTTCTGGAATGTGGGAAAAGGTTGCTTGTATGACGTCGACGGACGGGAACTCGATGACTCGTTGAGGCCGAATCAAATTCTTGCAGTGGCGTTGGATTTCAACATGCTGGACGATGCGCGAAACCGGAAGGTCGTGGATTTGGTGCAACGTGAGCTCTGGACGCCCTACGGTCTGAGGACTCTTGGAAGGGATGACTCAAGATATGTCGGAGTCTACGCTGGTGACCGAAGAAGCAGAGACAACGCTTACCATAATGGCACCGTTTGGCCTTGGTTGCTGGGGCCGTTCATCACGGCATTTCTAAAAACCACGGGTTACGTGGAGTCAGGACGCGAATATGCGCTGAAGAATTTCCTCACGCCATTGTTTGCTGAAAAAGTCCTCGAAGGTGGACTTGGGACCCTGAGTGAAGTCTTCGACGGGGATTCACCGCACACTTCTAGAGGATGCATATCCCAAGCCTGGAGCGTGGCAGAACCGCTCAGGGCCTACGTGGAAGATGTCATGCAGGTTAGGCCAAGATTCGAAAGTGAAGTTTTGCAAGGGTTAGGATGAGACGTTCTTCCGCATGCTTTCCGCCGCGGTTTCAGGAGTCATCGTGTTGATGTACACACCTGTGCTTTTTTCGAACCCAGCCCAGATGGCGAGCCTAGGATAGACTTCCAGATGCCAATGATAATAGTCGCGGGCCCCTTTGTCCAGAGCCATGTGAAAACCGTAGTTGTAGGGCGGATCATTCACCAACGTCTTCAATCGACCTAGACACGTTTTCAACGTTTCAGCGAAGATTTTCACCTCGCCATGAGACATTCCCAGAAGAGAGCTTTCATGTTTTCTGGGAAATATCCAGAACTCCATCGGGTTAACGCTCGCGTAAGGGGCAAACACGATGAACTTCGAATTTTCAAGCACCAATCTGGGCCCGTCGCGTTCTTTTTCGATGATGTCGCAGAAGGCGCATTTTTTGTTTTGTCTCCAGAATTTTCTGCTGGCATCCATCTCTTCCTTCACGGTTTTTGGAACAAATGGTGTGGCAATTATCTGGCTGTGGGCGTGCGAGAGTGAGGCTCCGGCCTCTAAGCCGTGGTTGCGAAAAATGGAGACGTACTGAACGTAGGGTTTGGTGGATAGGTCTCGAAGTCTGTCGATGTAGCCATTGACCACGTGAATAACTTGGGGTATGGGCGCGTTTGCTGGGTCTTCATCATGGTTTGGTGATTCAACGAGTACTTCGTGATGGCCTACGGCTGCGGCCAGGTTTTCGTTTTTCATTATTTGTTTTGGGCTGATTTTTTCTTTCGGCGGTGAGAAGGCGGGATATAGGTTGGGGATGACGCGGATTAGCCAGTTTTTGTGTCTGGACTCATCTTCATCCTTGGTTTTCCTGATTCCATTGCTTGATTTGAGGTAGACCAGAACTGCGGGTGGCGTCATGTGCTCGTTGCCTGGGCACATTGGACATACTGCGGTCTTGGCCTGCTGTCTCTCCTGTTTTGCAAAATCTGTTGGTCTGCGGCCTCGTTCAGTGGCAATTACGACCCAGCGATCGAGGAGATAGTCTTTGCGAACTTCGTTGAAGGTCATGCCCAGACTTCCAGCATCAGAATAGACTCTGATGGAATTTATCGTTTTCTGAAAACCTCTTTTGCATTACTGTTCATTGGTTCCATCTGAGCGGTTTGTTCAAAAAACGCGCTGATGTTTGAGAAAGGCGGTGGGCCACAGAGGTTCGACGTCCAGAATCTACCGGACACTCAAACCCTACACTCGTACCCGCACCCCCTTGAGCGCTGAACGTCCAGACTTAGGTTGCTCCCTCCCGGGCCTGGCCAGATTCACCTGGTCAACATTGAAGACGACTTCCCTACGGAAACCGCTCAACGACCGCCAGCCCCAAGAGACGGATAGTCTTCGCTTCGGAAGTGAAGGCCCAAGCAGCCTTAAACGCCTCAACCTGAGCTTTCGGCCCGTCATATAGAGGGTTTACGGTACAGGGGACCCCTACCCCCCCGCCTAAGGCCCACCGCCAACAATGTCTCAATACTCAACGCTATAAAACTTTACTCTTGTGTGTGCTATCGTGCTCCGCAACGAGGTTTTAGGCTGGATTCATAAGGCCCATAAGTCGGTTAGCAGGAACGTTTTCACGCAAGTCTGGGAAGCGAATTCTTGTTAGGTTACCTTTACAATATTATAAAGACAGTAGGGACAATAACCCAGAGTTGTGAAGTTTGATGAAGACGGCTGTGATGATATATTGGTCCAAAAACAGGGAATACAGAGAAGGTGGCATTCGCAATCAAAGAAGGACTTGAAAGAGCAGGCGTCAAGGTCTCTGCAAAGAGGGCTGAAGAGGCTGCGGATGTAGACTTCTTCGATTACGACCTCGTCTGTATCGGTTCTCCTTCTTACGAGTGGCATCCTCCGAAACCGATGGAAGACCTGCTGAAAATGAAAATAAACAACTATCGAAAACAAGGCAAGGTCAATCTATGCGCCCCGAAGATTCCAGGCAAGAATGCACTGATTTTTTGCACATATTCTGGCCCTCATACAGGGGTCAACGAGGCTACACCAGTTGGCAAGTACATTGGGCAATTCTTGGAACATCTTGGTTTCACAGTCATTGATGAATGGTATATCCTGAGCGAGTTTCATGGGTGGAAAGAGGGGAGCACGAAGGGCAAGATGGGTGACATCATGGGAAAACCCAACGGAGAAGACCTGTTTAAGATAAAGGAAAACGCAGAAAACTTGGCTAGAACGTTCTGACTCATCGATAATCTTTTTCGATTGTGAGAAATTGGCCTGTGAACGTAGATAGAGCTTTAGCGCCCGCTATGAGGCATCAAAGGGATGGGTAGTCGTTCGTAAACTTGCTTCGTAATGAACGACTCTAGGACCGTTGGAAAACGCTTGCGGGCGCTTCTTCCTTTCTTCCTTGATAGTTATCTCCTCGTCGGGCCCATGCCTGTTTCTGGTCAAAACTGAAGCGTAAGTCTCCGCTCTCTCTTGGTTTAAGCGTGCGTTTCGAGAAACACGCGCTACAATAAACTGGTTTGCCCTCCGTAGGCTTGAAAGGCACCATGGCAGTCTTGCCACAATCAGTGCATTTAATCTCAAACATTCTTTTTTGGAAAGTGTTCACCTCTGTTAGATTTGGACTGAAATTGAAAATGTAAATTTCCAATTATCACCGATATAAAGCCCGCGACGGACTTAAAGGTTTCTGTCCATATACTGCAAGGCAAACATTCTGTTCTCAAGGCTTAAACCCTGTCTTTCTTCCACGCAACACTTGGGCTTAAACGGGGCGCGATTTACTTCGAAGACTGCGTGTTGTCCAATTTCACGACTTTGCAGCATCTTCGTTCCAGATGACTCATCAAGTCAACGCCTGCCTTCGCCCTTTCCTCTTCTTCTTCGAGATACTTTTCGAATCCCACTTCTTTGACACGGTTGTGGTTCTCGACAACGAAAGGATACCATTCTCTTTGATATTCCGTGTTTTTGCAGGTCAGAAAGTCATCGCACAGGAGGCAGCTTTCCAGCTTTTTTTCAGATGCGCAGCCTCTGTTCTCGCAGGGTGCGCCTCCACCGTTCAGGCACATGGGACACTGGGCATCGGCAAACCATTCTAAGCCTTTTCTGAACTCTTCAAACTTGAATGATTTGACGACGGAACTGACCCAATCGTAGCGGGCCGTGTCCACAAGTCTCTTCAATTCTCCCGCCATCATCTTCACTCTTCCATTCCCACTCGGGCATTGGCCACAGTAGACGCCACATACTCCATATTGACGGTTCTTGGTGTTCATTTCAAATCACTTGGAATTTCTAGATTTACTGGAATAGCACTCATCGCTAATGATAAGGATAGTGGGTTCGTCTAGCCCAATGTTCATCTCCTTCAACCTTCCCGACGAACGCTGTTCGAACTGTTCTGGCCTGCAAGATGCTTAGCACAAGGCGACAGCAAACGCTAATAATCGAAGCGGTAACAAGTCTAGAGATTGAAGAGGTGTTCCTTTGAAGAGAATAGGCGTGGTCACGAGTGGCGGAGACGCGCCGGGCATGAACGCTGCTATTCGAGCTGTTACGCGCATAGCCCATTCGAAGAATTACCGAGTTTGTGGGTTTGAGAGGGGCTGGGAGGGTCTGATAACGAACGCGTTCAGGGAGTTGACTCCCCGTTCGGTGGGAGGCATAATACAGTTGGGTGGAACCATACTCCATACTTCAAGGTGTCTGGAGTTCGAATCGGAGGAGGGGGTTGGAAAAGCTGCGAAGACTCTTGCTTCGAACAGCATTGACGGGCTCGTGGTCATCGGAGGCAACGGCTCTTTCAAGGGAGCTTTTGAGCTCAGCAAACAGACTAACACGTTGATAGTCGGGGTTCCGGCTTCGATAGACAATGACGTTTTTGGGACGGATGAAACGATAGGATTCGACACGGCTGTGAACACTGCCGTAGACGAGATCGACAAGATAAGGGACACTGCGATTTCGCATGAGAGGATTTTTATAGTTGAAGTCATGGGTCGGACAAGAGGCTTTCTTGCTTCAACAGTGGGACTGACCGTCGGAGCAGAGATAATTCTTGTTCCAGAAGTCAAGTTTGAAACAGGCAAGATTGTCAGAAAGTTGGAGGAGAACAATGCTAAGGGAAAGAAGTCTGGCATCATCGTCGCGGCAGAGGGGGTTGGGGACACGCGAAAACTGGGAGCGGAAATCGAGAAAGATGCTGGAACGGAGGTTAGGCTCAGCGTCTTGGGCTATGCCCAGAGGGGGGGCAGCCCTACGGCAAGGAGCCGTTTGTTAGCGAGCCTGTTTGCTGACAAGGCAGTCGAGCTACTTGCACAGGCGGACGGCAACAGCGTAGTGGGACTGCTGAATGGCAGAATAGCGGCTCTTGACATGAAGAAGTCATGTGAGACCGAGAAACCTATTGATCTGAGCTTGCTGGATCTGGCCAATGTGCTCGCAAGCTAACATCCGGACTGCATGGAGTTTTAGCCGAAGAACACACTCGCTATGTCATAGAGTTCCAGGTCCACCGTTTTCCGTTTGCCGACAACATCCTTAAGCGGCACTGAGACGATATTGTTTCCTTTTATGGCGATCATGTGACCGAATTTTCCTTCGTGAACCATGTCTATGGCTGCTATTCCGAATCTTGTAGCTAACACTCTGTCAAAGGCGGTTGGGCTGCCGCCTCGTTGAAGATGCCCTAAGACAACAACGCGGGTTTCAACGTTTAAACACTTTTCAATCTCCTTTCCCAGGTAGTAGCCGATGCCGCCGAGTTTAATGTGTCCGAACTCGTCGAGGCTTTCACTGTAGACTATTTCAACTCCGCCCTTCGGCTTGGCCCCTTCTGCAACAACTACAATGCTGAAGTTTCTGCCCCTCTCCTGCCTCCGCTTTATCAGCGCACAGACCTCGCCTATATCAAATGGTTTTTCAGGAATCAGCACCACGTCTGCGCCTCCGGCTATCCCAGCCTCTAGGGCTATCCATCCCGTGTATCTGCCCATGACCTCCAGGATTATGACTCTGTGATGGGTTTCCGCAGTCGTGTGAAGTCTGTCTAAGGCTTCTGTGGCTATTGAGACTGCCGTGTTGAAGCCAAACGTGTAGTCCGTTCCAGCCAGGTCATTGTCGATTGTCTTTGGCACTCCCACGCACTTGAGTCCGTATTTGCCCATCTTGCCAGCAACTGATAAAGTGTCGTCGCCGCCGATGGCGATGACTGCCTCGATCGCAGCTTCTTTCGCGTTTTTTATCATTCTTTCGGGGCCAGTTTTGGTTTTGAACGGGTTAGTTCTGGACGTGCCCAGTATTGAACCTCCTCGTGGTAGAAGACCCGAAGCGGCGTTCAAGTCTAGCGGCAGGTAGTTGGCTTCTAGCAGTCCGGCCCATCCGTCTTTTATGCCGAGGATTTCGTATCCATAGTTTTGGATGCCCTTCCTCAATATTGCTCTTATGACAGCGTTGATTCCCGGAGCGTCTCCGCCGCCACTCAGAATTCCAACCTTCATTTGCTTTTCTCCTTATGCTTTTCCTGAACTTCGGAACAGGCACATTTTGCCTTTAACTACCTCTTTCATGAGCGTGACATATAAAGAGTCGCAGAGGATACGAAACGCGAACAACTCTAGATCCAGAGAATCATGTTCCAGGTTACGACGAATGTGTAGAAGGCCACAAGAGTGATTAATATTCGTCGCATCTGCTTGGCTGCAAGACTCCAATCGGTTTGGCTGGTCACTTTTCTTGTTATCGCACACAAGATTCCGAACAACAATACTAACCCGATCTTCATACAGGCTGAAGGAAGGATTCCTATCTGTGCCCACGATAGGAGAGTTAAGGGATTAGCTTCGCGGGAAGGATTCGTAAACGAAATGTCCAGTACGTTGAGCGAGAGCAGCAACAAGAACCAGGGAACCAATGAGCCTGATTTCCACTCCAATCCTCCTCTCCTCGTAAAATGAATGTAACTTCTCGCTATTTATCAGTTGTGAGTTTGCGGACATCATGCTAGCCTGCGCAGGTCTAGATGGAGCATTTGGGAGAGAAACCTCGGGTTTTTGGGTGTGAGGTCATTTTTTGGGGTTTACATTTCTCCAGGGAACACTCTTCTGAGAATCATGGATGTCGTGAAAGTTACTAGAAAAGTGATTCCAATGATGAGAGATAGGGCAGCGTATGTGTCAAGTTGCGGTATTGACGTTTGGCTTTGAAAGTGGAGTTGGAACATCTTGATGTAGACGAATATCACGAGGCAGAGTACGGTGAGTGCGCCAGAGAGAAGTTCGGTAATCGATAATCTTCGTAGTGCTACTTTTTCGGGATGCTTCATGTTTGATAAAGGCTTCTCTAAGAAACTTTCAGGAATACTTCCGCGTTTGCAAGACTCCATTCCATTATCGAGAACAGTGATTCTTGTCTTTCGCAAGTCAATGAAAATGGCTCTGTTACGCCCCTTTTCAATGCCTTGTAATGAGTGCCGCATTGCCTCTACTCCTTTTCTCCTTGATAAGTACTTGAACAAGCTGACCACAAAAGGCATGCTTCAGAAGCAGAGTATGTCGAAACTCGACACAAAACCCGTTTTATCAGCGGCTTAGCCTACTTTTAAATACATAGCACTCTAGTTAATTCGCAGTCCCAAGTCAGTGCGATTTCATAACTCTGAGGGGTCCGCTTGCTGGAGGCATGTAGCATTTCTGGAAAGCCTTTAAACTTCTTCAATTATCTATCTGCTGAGGTGTGTTGGGTTGACCTGCTACTTCAGACATCTTCAAGGAATCTTCGAAAAAGCAGGAATAGAAGTCTCTGAAGCTAACAAGCGAGAAATTGACAGAGTGATCCACGAGATCGTGGGCGTCAAATACAAGGATTGTCCATCTACATGGAAGGAATTGAAGAAGCGAGTTGCACAGGATGAGGAATCATTTGTTTTGGAGCTAAGGGAAAGATGTAGCAAGCACTTCTAGCATTCGGAGAACTGCCTGCAGCTACAACAGAATATACCCCAAAGATTGGGAATGATTAGACAAGGGAGTAAATTGGGCTTTCAACGGTTATGAAGTTGAAGCATTGGAAAAGGGCGTTATGCCCGCTATTGTCGTTTTTTTGGCGAAAAATAAGAATGTGGGGGAAGAACGTTTTTCGGCAATCTACTTCTTTGGTTTTGCTTTCACTTCTTTCATAGGAGTTTCACAACACACTGGGATGCATGCTGGTTCACATCCACACGGCTCATCAATTACCATTACGAGCCCGCATTCCTCACATTTATACTTCGTGCCCTTCTTTGCCATCCACCTTCACCTCCTCGCCAGTTTACTACACAAAAATCTCGTGTTACTCTTGGATATAAAACTATTCACTAGGCTCGCGGTGGCTTCGAGAAAAATAGAACAAGCATTCCAGCCGGACTCGCACCGTGTTTGAATGTTCCATTTGAGTGACAAACTCAAATTCAGCGCGCGCGTTGACTATACAGGTTTCTTGGACCTATGGCGCCTAGTCTTAGAGTGTGCTAGTTTGAGTTTTTGCAGGTGCGTTAGCTTCTTGATTCTTTTTTCTCTTCTCATTGCTTCTGCTCTGGAGTTGAATTCTTCGACGTGAACCAGCTTCTTCGGCGGATGCATTTTCGTGTACCGAGCGGCTTTTCCTTTCTTGTGAAGCCTGATGCGTGAATTCAGGTTTTTTGTGTAGCCTGTGTAGAGGCTGTTTCCTTCACATTGGATGATGTAGACATAGTAGGGCATCTGTCATTGGCGCCTCAGGTCGAAACCGTGCTTGTTTTTTCAAACCAGACATGTGTAACGGCGGCATAGAGATAAAAATTTATAAGAAAAAAGGTACGGTATAGAGCCTGAAATGGGCAGACGGTTTCGGGATGGTTGCTGTGGCAAAACTGAACAAGGTTGACGAAGCTGTGGTCTCGACGTTGAAAACCGCTGGCAAGGGTTTGACACTCAAGGAAATTGTTGCGAACTGCGGGGAGACGGATAAGAAGGTTTTCAAGTCTCTGCGGAAACTGTTTGAGAACGAAATGATTGAGTGTGAGAATCATCAGTACCGACTCTTAAATCCCTGAACTTTATTCTCTTGCTCAAGAGGCTTCTGGGCATTTGACTCTGTAGGACATGGTTTGACTTCTGAAAGGAATGTATGTGTGAGGTCGTATAGTTGACGCGAAAACGTGGTTACAGACGAGGATACCCTGTCGCTGTTCTGATAGGTCTGGAGGATGATCGTGCGGTCCTGTGGCGGGTCTTCAGCAACGTCGTCAAGCCCCACATTACGCTGAGACTTGGCGCAGTGAGATCGGATAGAAAGGCCTTGTACAGTTTTCATGAAGCAATCGTGGACGCTTTGAGATCTGTGCTCAAGGAGGGAGTCAAGAGCATAGTGGTTGCAGCTCCGCCAAAGACCGATTTTGCTCATGTTTTTCTTGAACATGTGCAGATGCATGATGCATGGCTGGTTCAAGCGAAGGGACCGAACTCGGCAGCCTTTGGCGTGCTTGCCGGCTCTGCGGGCAAACCTCATGAAGTAGCTGACATAGTGAAGACGAAAACTTTTCGTGATTTAATCAGTGAAACGACAGCGGCAGATGCTGATCGCGTCTTGGACACGTTGGAGAAGTGGCTCAACGACGAAGACGGTGCAAGGATATTGTATTCTCTTGAAGAAGTGGAGGACTCGATTTACAGTGAATGGACGGGTGGCAAAGTCAAGCCTGAATACTTGATGCTTACAGATGAGTATCTGCAGAGTAGCAGAGAAAGAAACAGGGTTAACCGACTGCTGCAGATTTCAAACAACAAGAACGTGAAAACCGTGGTAGTTGACGCCGATACTCCAGCAGGTAAAAGGTTGATGCAACTGGGCGGCTTAGTCTGCCTCACAAGTTCCGCCCAGACACGCGGTGGGGGCTAGATATGCGGCCGTCTCCTCGTTGGCGAGTTGGAATATTGCTATGCATCCGTTCCTGTTTCTTCTCTGAACTGCAGCCTGTAGAATGAGCTGTATAGTCCTTTCTCGCGCATGAGCTGTTCATGGCTGCCCCTCTCCACTATCTCGCCGTGGTCGATGGTTAAGATTTCATCGCAAAGTCTGATGGTTGAAAGTCTGTGGGCGATTATTATCGTCATCCTGTTGCGCATCAGTTTCTTCAGAGCTTTCTGTATCACCAGTTCGGTGTAGGCGTCAACTGAGGATGTTGCCTCGTCCAGTACCAAGATTTCAGGGTTTGCGAGTAGCGTTCTGGCGAAGCTTATGAGTTGTCTTTGGCCGATGGATATGTTTGAAGACCCTTCCTGTATCATGTAGTCGTAATCTTTGGGAAGTTTCATTATGAAATCGTGGGCACCGATTGATTTGGCTGCGTCTATGACTTCCTGGTCTGATGCTTCGGGCTTTCCGAACCTTATGTTTTCTTTTATAGAAACTGTGAAAAGAAATGAGTCTTGAAGTACTATGCTTATGCGGCTTCTCAAAGAGGCGAGCGGTATGTCTCTTATGTCGTGTCCGTTGATGAGTATTCTGCCTTCGTTTGGATCGTAGAATCTGGCGAGTAGGTTGATTATCGTGCTTTTTCCGGCGCCCGTCTGGCCGACGATCGCGAGTTTCATGTCGCGCTTTAGGGTGAAGCTGATATTCTTTAGAACTGGAACGTCTGGTTCGTATCCGAAGCTGACGTCTTCGAATTTGACTTCATCTATCATTGCAATACGATGCTCCTTTCAGGTTGCGCGTCCACGACCTCGACTTTTGTGTCTATCACGTCAAACATTCTTTCAATTGCAGACATGGCTGATTGATACTGGTCGTACATGGTTACGAGGTCAACAAGTGGCATGAAATATGAGAACTGGTACTCTGTGAAAGCTACTAGAATTCCTAACTGAATTGTTCCTGCCAACAAAGCATTGACCCCGTAGAAGAGGATTATCGTCGTTCCAATCAGTCTTAGTGCTATTACGAACGGCGTGTATGACGAGCCTATCAGGATGGCTCTGATGGTTGCCTTGACGTTTTCGTCCTGGCTCTTAATGAATTTCTTCTCTGTTTCTTTCTCCTGCGCGTAGGCTTGGGTGACTTTCATGCCAGCCAGATCCTCTTGCATTCTCGCCGTCAATCCAGAAGTTGTGATTAGCGCTCTCCTGTATGCGGCCCTTGAGTATTTTCCGAGAAACCAGACCAGTATTATGGCAACGGGTAGAACTGTCATGGCGAGAAGTGACAGTCGAAAGTCAAGATAGAACATTATAGCGAAGGCACCAAGTATTGAGGAGACGTCTACGAGAATGCTCGTGAGTCCTAACCTGAGGAATATCCTGACGGTGTTGGCATCGTTCGTGGGGCGGGAGATGATTCTTCCAGCTTCCCCTTCCGAGAAATATCTGAGGGAAATTACCTGCAGTTTTTCCATCATGTCATCTCTCATTTTAGCAACGACTTTTTCTCCGACTACTCGCATCTGATACGTCTGTATATACTGAAACACGTAGTTGCCCAGAATGATGGCGGCAAAAAGGGGGACCCACCATATGAACCCTGCAAAGTTATAAGGCTCTATTATGTTATCGATGGCTACCGCGTGCATGTAGGGTGCAGCCAGGCCTGTGAAGGCGCCGATTACAGTGGCGGCGACCCCGATTCGGAGGTTTCGTTTGTACATTCGGGCGTATTGGTAGACCCTTCTTATTAGTACCCGGTCAGGGATGGTTCTCTTTCTTTTTTCTTCCTGTTTTGCGGAGAACGTTCCGTAAGAACCCGACATTAGGAACCACCCGCTTCTTCTAACATGGGTGAAGCTTTTTGGACAAACTGCGTTTCGTAGACCTTCTTGTAGACGCCGTCTCTGGCTATGAGCTCTTCATGTGTGCCGAATTCGGCTATTGAACCGTTTTCAAGGACCAGTATCTTCCCAGCGGTCTTTATCGTTGAGAATCTTTGCGCGATTATGAGGGTCGTTCTTGTCTTGGTTGCTTCCTCGATTGCAGATTGAATTTCTTGTTCAGTCTTCGCGTCTATGAAAGAGAGCGAGTCGTCCATTATCAGAATTTTCGGATTGCCCACGAGCGCTCTGGCTATGGTTATTCTTTGCTTCTGTCCTCCCGAGAGCGTGACCCCTCTTTCTCCCACGGGCGTGTCGTAGCCGCTCGGAAGGGATGCAATGAAATCGTGTATTCTGGCTGACTTGGCGGCTTTTACTATTTCATCCATCGAAGCATTAGGCTTGCCGAAGGCGATGTTCTCCTTGATGGTTCCGGAGAACAGGAATACATCCTGCAACACGACGCCTATCTGCCTTCTGAGGGAAGCAAGCTTGAATTCATGGATGTCTATGCCATCTATTCTTATGCTGCCTGATTGGATGTCATAAAACCTCGGAATAAGGTAGATGAGGGAGCTTTTTCCGGATCCAGTTGCGCCGAGTATCGCTATTTTTTCTCCAGGCTGCACCGTGAAAGTGACGTCGGTGAGTACAGTTCTGTCTCTTACGTACCCGAACGTCACGTTTTCCAGCTCAAGCTTTCCCTCTTCTATCTTTACATCTCTAGCGTCAGGCGCATCTTCAACTTCTCTGGGCGCGTCTGTCATTTTCAGGACTCTTTCCAGTCCGGCGTAGGCGGCGATCCATGTTCCTATAGTCTGGCTTACGTCCCTTACGGGGAACGTTAGTCTCATCATGTATCTGGCAAACAGGACGATGTTGCCAACCTGAACAATCGCCAAAGCTGCATTTGGGCTCAGCGTGTATCCTGCGTAAACATACACCAAGGCTATTCCAAGTGTGAGTATCGCCGGACCGAGTGGCATGTAAATCGATTGTATCTTGCCCGCGCTGATAGCAGTGTTCACGTATATGTCTTCTACGCCTTTGAATCCGTCGACAGCGTCTTTTTCTTGACGGAATATCCTGATTGTTTTCATTCCAACGATGTTTTGTTGTATGTAGGAAGTCAATCTTCCCATGATCAGCTGCATGTTCATGAACAGAGGCATCGTGTCTGTCCAGAGGCGCGTCGTAAAATAGAAAATGAAAGGCATCGAGGCCATGGAAATCAGAGTCATGATTGGGCTTATCGGATAGATTATTATCAGAATAATGATCGTGAAGAAAACAGCGTTGAGAACTGTGCCAAGCCATGATCTTAGGAACATGTCTACCAATTGAAGATCAACGGTCGCTCTCGAAGTGAGGTCGCCAACGCCTACAGAATCGTAGAAGCTGAAGGATTTGCCTTGGAGCGAACGGTAGTATTCCGTTCTTATGTCTCGTACTATGTACTGGGACATTCTTCCATGCACGTATATCAGTACAAAGTTTGAAATGGCATAGCCTATTCCTGCGAGTACGATGACGAGCAGGTAGCTCGGCAATAGACTAGTGTCGGTCGGCGGTCCGATGACTTTGATTATGATGTAATAGGTGTACAACGGTTCGAGAGCGAACAAGATAGACCTTATGAGGGCGAGAATGGTTATTGCTGCGAGGTACCAGGGATATCTTCTATGGTACTTTATCAGCCTTTTGAAAGTCGAAAAGGACTGCGAGAAACCCTTTTGCGGGTTAAGCGACTTGGCATAATCCAGCAGCGGCTTTGCTATGCTCATTGTGATCTTGGCATAGTGGATACAATCAGAATCGATATAAACATTTTCAAACGATTTTAGACTCTCTAATCAACGAAACCGATGTTGACCAGAGCCAATGCACCGGTTTTTTCGTTATTCAAAGCCTAAGTCTGCGACTTGTGGCACATCCAAAATTGTGCTATACCCCCTAGACGCAAGCCTCAAGTGTCCGCCCTAGTCCTTGATCTTTGCCAATTCAGTAACTCTCGCTTTGATATGGTCATAAACGTTCTTAGCAGCCTCTCCTTGCAAGAAGTAGGGGTCTTCAATGTTCCACACGACTACTCTGCTATTGCACTCTGGACATTTTATCAGGACAGCGTCCTTGTGTCTTTGTTCCATTGCTACGATAAGGTCATACTGGTTTAGCTTCTTGCCATCTAGGCTTTCTGGCACTTTCTTGAGGTACCGCGCTGCCCTATCTCTTCCAAGGTATAGCCTTGCTTCCTCTGAGACAGGAATGGCAACTCGCAGTCCTGCCGAGTCAACCTTCCATTCAGGTCTCAATTCTTTCAACAAAGCTTCGGCAAGCGGGCTACGGTGAGCATTCCCGGAGCACACGAACAATACTTTCATTATCATCTCTCCCCCCTTGAGGATTCTTGAAGTTCTGTAAGTAATCAGTGTTTAAATGACTTGATGTGTACGAGGGCGCTTGATGCATATGCAACCATGCCACTCTTTAAATACCTCAAATGTGAGAGGTTTCGTTCATGGGATACCAGCAGCGTGTGGGGTCACGTCGAGACTCTGGCCGAGGACATGGAATGCCACGGCGTGAAAAGGGCAAGGCCAAATCAAGGGGACAGAAACGTCGATCTGGTGGCAGCTACGTGTCAGAGGAGGATCATTTTCCGACTTCAGAAGAGGTTGTGGACAGAACCCTCAAAAGGCTGCGTAACTTGGGAAACCAAGTGTTTGCCCTTTCTCCGTTCAGTGAGCACTTCAGTCGTTGGCTGGTGGACCTGAGAGTCGTCCTGTCTGAGCTTGAGTCAAGTCCCACTGTGAGCGTGGATGATCAATTCTTGAAGGAGCGTTCACAAATACTCTCGAACGTTGAGCTTGAGCTTGAGAAGAAACGGAGCGAAGAGGCTTCATGTGACGAAGCTATCAAGAGCCTCTCTGAAAATAGAATTCTTCTTGAACGAATCGAAGAGGAGTGCACTGCTAGGACGAGGGAGATTGAAGGGCAGAAACAAGTTGAAATCAAACGTCTGTCCAGCAACGTTGATGGTCTCAGGGAAGAACTGGATCGTATAGCTCGAATGAAGACGGGCATCTTCAGAGCCATCTCGAAAAAGGCTAAGGCACGGAGAGAGACAGAAGCGTCACAGAGACTGAACTCAGCACAAGAGGAACTCGCCTCAGCTGTCCAGAATTTCGCCGCTAAACAAGAGAGGATTAGAGACGAATACGAAAAAAAGAAGCAGCCCGTCATCGACCAGATTCGGGTTGAGGAGAAGGAGGTCGAGAACCAAGACGTCGATGGGTCTCTCGAAACCAGACAGGCCGCGTGCGAAGTTCTCATCAACGCAGTGAATGCACTCGTTGAAAGAAAAAGTGACTTGGATTAATCGGGCCTGAAAGGTCACGTTTGCGTCAGGGTTGCATCATACGGCGAGGCGGCATGTACTGTTGTCGTGTCTGGTCTGGGAATCTGGAGAAGTGTTCGTGAACCACTTTCCATCCTGAGTCTTGTTTCTTCAGGACAGATGTTACGCGCGAGGTTACTTCAAATGGCCTGTTTCTGATTTGTCCCTGATAATGTATGGTGAAAGTGGCGACAGCTGTGTCTCCGAAAACGTTTGCTTCAAAATCTTTCAACTCGTAACTGTAGTTGGAGAGAACCTTGAATGCGCTAAACTCGTTTTCCAGACCTTTTGCAGCATCCTGTCTTTCAAAGGGAGGCCAGTCATCAAACTTGCTGTAGCATTCATCAATGAGCGCTCTTACTGTAGCTTCATCTTTGTTCTTTATCCCGTCAAGCCTCTTGATTATGGTGTTCTTAACCTCGTCCTCCATGGAAGTGTTCTTAACTGCATTCTCTGGGGGGGACTCGACCTTAGTCTGGTCTTGAGGTGTTCCGGCTAGCTTATTTAGCGGCGTTGGCAGAGCCTCTCACTCTCTTCTATTTCTCCCTTTGAGTGTGAACATTCTGGCATTTGATATCCCCAGACACAATGGCTTATTCTTGTCTATTAGGTTTTCCAAAGGATGCGCGTTCCTCTTTTCTCTTTCTGTAAAAGAAGTATGGCGCGGGGTGTGGGATTTGAACCCACGCGGCCATTGCTGACCACAGACTTAGCAGGCCTGCCCCCTACCAGGCTAGGGCAACCCCGCCCTTTTTTCCCTGACTGTGCAGTGTTTTCTACGTGTTTGTTCTTTATTTGCGTTTTCTGAAACACGGCATGCCAACCTCTTGGGACACGTACTCAAAGGTGGGGAGAGTTACTTCTTATTCTCGTCTATGTTGATTACAGCAGTGGACCATGAATTCGGGGCGTGACCTCAGGCTAGAAGAACAGCTATTATGCCTGTTAGAAAGATGCCGTCGAACGTGCCTGCCCCTCCTATGCTTGCAACAGGTGCACCGAGTTTGGGAATACGGTTAAGATTAGATAGATCGGCACCTATGAGTGTTCCTAGCACACCTGACACGTAGGCAATCACTCTTGGGGCGGCTGGAAGAAGAAGGTAGGCTGAGAGAGCAGCGACTAGGGGGGAATGAAGATTGGCGTACTGATGCCTACTCCCTTCACCGGTCTCGCAACGAGGTGGGTCACAAGAGCGACAACAGCAACCCCCATCAAGGCGTACAATATGACCGAGGGCACCTTCCACAACAGATAGGCTGAAACAACAGTGGGTATCAACGCTCCTCCAACGTTGACGGCTACCATTGTTGTCGTCTCGCCATATTCTACGTTTGGAATTCGATAGACAATGCCAAAGAAACTCACAAACTCCTCCCTTATCACTGGGATCTTTGTCTTCAGCTTCAAGATTGGGATGTTAATCCAGCTTCCAACGAAAGTGCCAACCAGAATCAAGGCAGTGATGATTGGACTAAATCCAACATCCTCGAAGGCCGCTCCGATGACTCCTACAAAAATCAGACCTACCACTATGACAAGAATAAGCACCAAGACTGCGAACACCAAAGCATTGTGAGGAAAATAGACGGTTTTCCTACTCATAACCCGGTGGCTTTGCTTTTCACTTCTCAAGACCAAATCCTTGTTCTTGTGTATTAATATAGCGCTCTTCCCCCCGCTAAACTAGCGCACGCGAGGAGGTGCACGGCACAATGTTGTCACAGATCATAATCACCTTTTACATCTGATGTCAGCAACTAAGGCGGGGGCCGAGAAAACATTACAATTGCAGATAACATTTAAACTTACAAACGAAGAGCAGGGAGGTCTACCAACGGACGAGTTTTTACTGAGGCATAGCCTCACACGCTCAGACATCACGGCTTTGGATATAATAAGCCTGACTGCATCTGAAGAGTAGCTTTCGAGAAAGCTGAACTAGAAAAACGGGAAACTGAACGCTCGTTAAGCGATTTTTCTCAGAGCAGGATAGGTTTGAAAAAAAAGAAAGAGGTTGTTTAGCTGGTGGGTTGTATGTTGAAGGGTAGCACCGCGTATGCTTGCGTGTTTGTTGCGTTGAATGCTTCGTAGCCCAGCATTTCGTTGATGCTGAAGTTAGCGTTGCTGAACACGCTGCTCTCCAAGACTTCAATCGTCACGCTCTGGCCTGAACTCGCGAATGTACCGTTGAAAAGCGTATTTCTGTCCACGACTTCGGTGCCCACTGTCCAGTCTTCAGGCAGCAAAACCCGGATCTGGCCCGAGCTAGTGTCCAAGATTAGCATGCCCTTCACCTCTGAGACCACTGTCCCCGAAACGTTCGCAAGCGTAGCGTTCTGCGATAACCCTTCGATCCACTGAAGACCGTTCGCTCGCATCTGTAGCATACCTCTCATATGACCCCCTGGCATCGTAACGTTGTCTGGACAAGTAACGTTATCAGATCCGAAAAAGGTCTGCATGTTCTGCATGCCCATCTGCTCATTAGCATTAGCCGTGACGCTATTCTGCGAGAACGCGTACGCGAAGGCTACAGCGCCCAAAGCTAAGAACGCAACCGCAGCTACAGCAGCTATCTTCAAAGTTTTCCTCATTTTTTTCACATCGCCTCACACGAACAGCAAAGCACGCGCTTATTAAACCGTTTTTCAGAATTAGACCCAACTCTATCCATAATCCAAACATGCCGCGCTTTGCCAAGACAGAGAGAACCTGAAGACAATTTCAATGCCGAAATTCAGGCAGGCACGTTCAAAGACCATTGAACTACTGATTCCAGTCCGTGTCTGTTCTTTGAGCAAATGACTGATTTAGAAGAGGAAGCCACTTTTAGGTTAAACCTCTAACCTCTTAATTGAAAAGCCTCGTGATTTGAAAACCCTCTTTTATTTCTTGAAAACACGCTTGTAAGCCAATACCACTGAAACCCTTATTGTCGCTTTTGTAAAGATTATCTGCCAAGATCAGCATGCACATCCGCTTTCTTGTTGATCGGTACTCTGGTCTGGATGACGTTTGCGTGTGTGGCTAATCTTTGAATGCTCCACTTTCTCAAACGTTAGACGTGGTTCTTCTGGCGAGGTCATGCAGGTGTCTTTTCACGCGTACTCGACTGTGACAGTGAGGACACATTTGATTGCCTGAACTGTTGGATACTAAGGCTTTTTTAGAAATCCAACGCTGGCAATGACTACAATATGCACTATTGTCGTACTTATTGTTCATTGTCATCGCCTGCTCAGAGCGGGCTACGCTGATGGTAGCGGTCGCGTTCCTAGCTTTACTGCGATGTTGATCGTTTGGTTGTTTCGAACGACTGTGACGTTTATCGTTTGGCCTGGTTGGGTGAGCTCTTCCAGATAGCTTGACAATGCGTCTCCGTTCGTGATTCTTCTGCTGTTTATGGCTGTAATGATGTCTCCTTCTATTGTCACGTATGTTCCAGAACTGAGATCCAGGAATTGGGTCGTGCCCCCTCTGAGCCCGGCTGTGTTCGCCGGTCCGCCGCTCGTGACTTGAGAGATTAACCAGCCGTAGGTTACGTTTGTGTTCATAGCCTGTGCAGTGTCAAAGTCCACGTCTGATCCGCTTGCTCCCAGCCACGGATGATCATTGTACGAACCGTTTGCTATGAGGGACGGGGTTTCTCGCAGTATCGCGCTGGAAGGAATCGCCAGTCCCAAACCTTGAGCAGCTACTCCTTGGGAGGTGAGTGCAGTGTATGAGGTTATGCCGACGACTTCGCCTGCATAGTTTAAGAGTGGTCCTCCAGAGTTGCCCGGGTTTATGGGCGTCGTCGTCTGTATGCAGTCCGCAATGCTGTAGCTGGACCAAGACACTGAGACTGTTCGGCCCAGAGCGCTGACTATCCCAGAAGTCAATGATCCAGTGTATCCCAAGGGGTTGCCGACCGCGAACACGGGGTCGCCGACTTGCAGCGTCGATGAACTCGTGATATTCAACGGCTCGTACTCGTTCTGTGGCGCTTTTGTTGAGAGTGTGGCGAGGTCTGCGTAGGGGTCTGTGCCGGTCACGTTGGCTGGGTAGGTGTTTCCGTCCGTGAACGTTACGGTAATGTTGACTGCGTCTTGAACAACGTGGTAGTTCGTGATGATGACAAACTGTCCTGTCATGTTTGAGACGAACCCTGAGCCTTCCACCCCTTCGTAGGAAGGATTACCAAAAAAGTCGTATCCTGCTACTATTATTCCTTGAACCATAACAATAGAGTCTTTGACCTGGTTGTACAACTGAGGCAGTGAAACGTTGTCTCCCAGAACATAGGTGACGTTTTCATACGTGGAGTTTGCGTAGGTTACGTTTCCTGAGGTTGAATTATTCGTTGACTGAATATCTGAAACCTCCTTTTCAAGGGTTGACACGTTGCTTTGGATACCACTGATTTGACTTGAAGTGTCAAAACTGCTTATCGCGTAGCCCAGTATTCCTCCTATAAGCAGGCATATGACGGCTGTTCCAATCAAAATCGTGGATAGACTACGTGTTTTTGGTTTTTCGGGTGATTCCATCTACGCTTCTCCTTCATCATTCACAGTCGTTTCTTGCAACTGGGACATCTTTCATCGTTAGGCTGAATCTTGCTTCCGCAGTAAGGACACATGAGCTTCTTCTTCACCAAATGAAGCCCCTGCTTCTCCTTCGCGATTCTTCCATCTTTCAAAAGGAGCATTCTCTCGGTGTGGGAAGCTACTTGGCTGTCGTGCGAAACTATCACGATGGTTGTTCCTCGATTTATGTTTAGGTTCGCGAGGAGTCTGACAACTTCGTGCTTGTTTTCCGTGTCCAAGTTGCCGGTAGGTTCGTCCGCCAGGATTATCGCCGGGTCATTTGCCATGGCCCGTGCGATGGCCACTCTTTGCTGTTCGCCAGCACTCAGCTTTTGCGGCCTGTGATCTTCTCTTCCAGACAGCCCCACGAGCTTCAACAGTTCGCGGGCTCTCTGTCTTCTCTCATTCTTGGGTCTTTTTGTGGTTTCCATCGGCAGCTCGACGTTTTCGCAGGCGCTGAGGTATGGCAAGAGGTTGAAGGTCTGGAAGATGAAGCCAATTTTGTTTCTTCTTATCTTGTAAAGTTCACTTTCAGGCAGTTTTGAGACGTCAACGCCGTCGAGAACCACTTTTCCAGCGGTCGGTTTGTCAAGGCAGCCCAGAACGTTTAGCAGTGTGGTCTTGCCTGAACCAGAGGGGCCCATGATGGCGATAAACTCACCCTTGTTCACCTGAAGATTGAGATCGGACAAGGCTCGCACTTCACGCTTGCCCATCGTGTAGACTTTGGTAACTTTTTCAGTTTTCAGAACAGCTTCACTAACAGCTTCACTCATACCTCATCGCCTCGGCAGGTCTTGTTCTTGAAGCTCTCCAAGCTGGGTACAGACTACCTACGGCTCCTAGGAGCACGGCCGCGCCAAGCGCAAGTAACATGATCGTTGGGGTTACAGCAGCTGACGCAGTTGATGACCCGACAGACGCTACTGCACTAAAGCCGCCTGTTCGAAAGCCCGTGCTTCCAGAACCAAATGTGTTAGAACCAAATGTGTTTACAGCTGGAAGTAGAATTCCTGATAGGATAGGGGCTCCAACAGTTGCTATGCCAATGCCTACTACGCCTGCCGCTAGACTTAAAATTACTCCTTCAAGCATGAACTGGCTCATGACGCTCCAGTTGCTGAATCCTATCGCTTTGAGTGTTCCTATCTCCTTCGTTCTTTCTCGCACTGTGTAGAGCATCACGAACAGGACGATGAGACTCGTTGCAGCGATTGCCACGATGATCTCTTGGATTGCAACCGATTGGGTCTGGGCCACGGTTGATTCGGCGTTGTTCAGAAGCTCGGTGTATCTTGTTTGTTCGCTCTCAAGGTTTGCCAAGCGATCCGCGTACGTGCTGACAGAAATCTCACGTGCATTGATCTCATTTGAATACATTGACTGTATCTGCGTGTTTATCGTGTCCACAACGGAGACATTCTCTGCATACACGTCAAGCCTGCTCACATTTCCTATTTCGTTGGTAATCGTTTGAGCATCAGTCAGATTCATGTACACTCCCCTCGTCTCAATAGCGTTTTGACCAGCCTCGTCATAGATTCCTACCACCGTGAAGCATGTGCCATTCAGCTCCACTTCGCTGCCCACTCCAACTCCGTAGTACTCTGTAAGGTTAAGACTCATGAGAACAACGCCACTATCCCCTTCGCGTAGATTTCTCCCTGCTGTTATGTTTGTTGGCAGTACAGAGTATTCGTCGATAAGCGAGGAATTCAGACAGACACCCGTAATCGTGTAGAGCGGTCTATACATGGTAAAATCTCCGCGCGGTGTAGTTATGGTCTCCTCGGTGGTCTCCGAGGATGATTTCACCAGGAACGGAACAACGTCCTGGACGCCAGTAATGGAACTAATGCTGTCAACAACGGATTCATTCATATAGAATTCTTCTTGTTGTGTGAACGAGAAGTCGGATCGGTTCATGCCTGATGGGGGGAAGCCAGACATGCCTGAGGGCGGACTGGAAAACATGCTTCCCGTCGACGTTGAGCATTCTATCAGCGTAGTACTCTGGTTGATTTGCTGTTCCGTATCGATGATGGTGCTGTTTAAATTCTGTGTCAAGTTCTGCGTGGACTTTTGGTTTGCAACCACGCCAGCAGGAATAGATATCATTATTGCCAAGGAAAAACTCAAGGCAACGATTACTAACAATGCCCTTATCTTCCTTCTTGAAATGTTCCTTATCGCTCTTGTAAAGGCACCCAAACTTATCACCGTTCCAAGTGTTCCATATTCAATTCAATGAAGCGAGGAGCGGCAGCAATGATGAACCCAGATATTATATTATATCGTCCGTCGCCAAGGTCCTTCACGTCTTTCACAGCTGCCATCTCCATGCCTACTGACAATTCACCTTGAAAGAACAGGGTGTTATTAAACTGTTTTTCAGAATTGCACCAGATTCTTTTCCTAATTCAACGTCCTGCCTCATCATCGACGAATGGATACCGCCGTCCTGTTCGTGAAAAGACTTATGTACATGGTCTAGCCTGCGGATGCGAAACGCACAGACTCATTCGTATGCGACTGCCAATCACAGAAGCATCTAGGGTTTTCTCGGTTCATTATGAAGCTTTGATCCGCTGCGAGAGTCTTGTGGTGATGTGTGGAACAAGCTTTTCCACTAGAAGGAAGGCGCATGTTGCGTAGATGATTCCGCCTATTATGTCTATTACGTAGTGCTCTCCAAGATAGACCGCGCTGAACCACACGCCTGCAGGGAACACGAGGATGGGTAAAGCTCGTGTTTTCTTGATTTTCAGGGCGAAGAGTGAAATCAGCCATGGATACATTGCGTGAAGGCTCGGAAACGCCGCAAACGGGTCTGCTGAGATGTAATCGAAAATGGTGCGGAAGAAGGGAATGCCTACGTTGCTGTCCACTTGGAACAGAATTCGTGTAACGGTACCGGCTCCATACACTTGATTAACTCCATACCATGGGGGTGCGACTGGATAAACAAGAAACGTTACCAAGGCGCTGTAGGTGCCTATTGCAAGGGCGAGAGTGTATTTTCGGAAGTTTTTGGGACTGTACTTCCACAGTACGAAGGCAAAAACCGTTGGAGCCACAAAATGGAGAGAATAGAAGAAGGCTCCAAGATAGTCCAGAAATGGACTCCTAACGAGCTGTTGAAGGACTAGCGTTGGGATAGAACCGAACAGTCGCAAGTCCGCCATGATAGGCTCCTGGACGTGCACAAGCTTCGGTAGGCCGCCAACAATTCCGTACATTGCTTCAAAAGACAAGAAAATAAAGACAAACGGGCCCCAGTCCCCGATGAAACGGCGAGTCGTCTTGTTGTATGCGGCGTATATGAAAAAACATAGGGCTATGAACTCAGGTCCTGGAAGTATCTTGTATACTAGGCAGAAGACACACAATATCGCTAGGTAAACACTTGGAAAAACAACTCCTAAAAGGCGTGAATAGCGATAGTCGAGTTTCCTTTCGGGTTTTGACGCATTTTCTTCTTCCGTATCATTCCCTGCTGGCTGTAGGCGATAGCTAAAGATTGGGGTTGCGACTAAAAGTTTTTCCGTTCGCGTTTCCAGTCGTACATTACCACGCGCAACACGAAGTGCGCAAATGCTACATCTCGTTTGAGCTCTGACACGCGTGGGAATCTTCTATCCTGTAGAGCCTAAGGACGGATTGCAAATCTTTCGCTGAGTGCAGAAAAGTTATGACTCTGAACATACGAACCGCATCTTTCAAGGCTCTGCCGACTTCCAAACTGGCCGTTTGGAAGAAACGTGTTGCCCATTCCACCACACAGAGATGAAACGTTGAGACTTTGCTGATTATAGCGCCTGAAAACGAGTCTTGCATTCTGCTCTTATCCATTTTTCTCCTCTCCTTCACGGTTCTCTTGTCTATTCCCCTTTGGTTCTCGTTAGGGTCCAGAACAGCCGGAGGAAAATGGGGAGAGAGACAAAAAAAGAACCTTCAGCTTTTCTGGACCTTTGCGAGTCCCTTTTTTGGAGAATAGGGTGTTGTAGACTTTTTCTCAACCTCCAAGCGTCCATGTTAGTGCGTTCGTTATTAAACTGTTTTTCAGAATTGGGCCAAAATCTATTCCTAATCTAGTCCACGGCTAATGTCAGACGTGACCATGGAATGCTGAGCCACATATTTATTATACTTAGTTCCAATAGGTCTAACAAAATCTCCTTGATGCATGCGGTGCGGTAAAGATGGCTGCTGGTGCGCGTCCGTTCAAGTACTTAATAGGATGGCTAATTGCAGGCACAAGAGGCGGAACGAGTCGCGCCAGAATAATTCAGGCCCTGAATGAGACTCCGCAGAATGCAAATCAGCTAGCAAACCTTCTTGGAATGGATTACAGGACAATAAGACACCATCTTCAAGTGCTTGAAAAAAACAGAATAATAACGTCCGCGGGGGAAGGATACGGCAAAACATATTTCATATCTCCAGCCATGGAGGAGAACTACGGCGAATTCGAGGAGATTCTGAAGAAAATATGGAAAAAGTAGAAAAGGAGGGGAAAAACAATGAACCATTATATGCAGAAGAAAACGAGGACCTCTCTGATACCCGCAACTCTGATAGTGATAGCTATCGTGATAATAGCTGTCCTAACGACACTCTGGGCCACTTCCACGATTGAGTTTGAGCCTTCTCCCTTTGGGCGCCGACCACTGCCCCCGGAGAACATTCGCGGAGACATAGAGCTTTTCTACACTCTGGAAACAGTAGTTTCGGTGGTCAATGTAACACTTTCGATCATTCTGTTGCTCATGTACATTAACATATACAGGAAGACGCAGTCTGAGTTCACGATAGGGCTAATAATATTCTCAACGGTACTTCTTTTGCACGCTTTTGTCTCAATTCCTTTGCTGCATCAGGTGTTTGGTTTCTACGAGTTTGGTCTCGGCCCGTTTGCCCTGTTGCCAGACTTGTTCACGTGCCTTGCGTTAGCAGTTCTCTTGTACCTCACATTCAAGTACTGAGAATACCACCGGCAAAGCCATCAATAGTGCGTACGGAACTGAAGTTGTTCAAGACAGTTGCCTTATTGCAGAAGGGCAAAGGAAAAGGTTTCCAGACGGAATCGCGATCACCTGTGGTACTGGGAGAGTCTGCAAGGCAATTCTTCGCCAATCTTTCACGTCTGAGACATCACTCGTTCGCTAGATAGTGAATTATATTCAAGTTTTTTATGATATGTAGTAGCGACTTGCTCTCCTCTGTCCAAGCTACTCCCACTGTTCCCTTGGACCGATTGTGCTGTTGGTAAGATGGTTTTGTACGAGATACTTGTGCGCTGCGAGCGCCGCCAGAGCGCCTTGGCCAACAGCTATGGATATCTGCTTTTCTTCAACGTCGGTAACGTCTCCTGCCGCAAACAGGCCTTTTATTGTCGTGGACTGATCCTTGCCCACGGGAACTTCACCTCTCTCGTTCAATTCAACCAAGGCTTTTAATGGACTCGTGTTCGGGTTCAAGCCGATTTCAAGAAAGACTCCCTCCACGTTGAGGTCCAACCTGTCCTTGCCATCGACTGATTCGAGTCTGACGCCTGTCAATTTGTCTTGTCCAAGAAACGAACGAACTACTGTGTCGGTGTGAACAGTGAGGTTCTTTACCTTGAGGACCTCTTGGACTAAGGCCGTATCAGCTTTGAATTCTTTCCTTCGATGAATCAGGTGAACCTCAGAGGCGAAGCTGAGCAAGTCACGCGCAGAGGTGAAGGCAGAGTTGCCGCCTCCAACGACAGCCACGTGTTTGTCTCGGTAGAGCGGAGCGTCGCAGGTGGCGCAGAACCCTATGCCTTTTCCGATGAACTGCTCTTCTCCAGGAACCCCGAGTCTATCGTATTCTTTCCCCGCGCAGTATATCACTGAACGTGCTCTGAACTGTCGATCGTCGTCTGTCAACACATCAAAACGGTCGTCCGTTTTCCTGATAATCACCACATCCGAACCGAGTGCCTCGGCGATAGGATAGTTTTCAAGGTGGCCGCGGAATGTTTGCGCCAAGTCTGCCCCGCTGACGTTCGGCATGCCCAAATAGTTTTCAATGGTGGCCGTATACTCGATTTGTCCGCCCAGCCTTTTCGCTATCAGGGCGACATCCAATCCCTTGCGAGCGGAATAAATGGCAGCGGACATGGCAGCCGGCCCGCCCCCGACAATTATGACTTCATATTCGTGCTTCTCTTCTGCTAATCCACTCTTACGTATGCCTTGGATTTCGCGTATGGCCTCTTCTAGGCGCTCATATTCTTCAGGACTTACAGCTTTCAAAATCTCCATGTACACTGTTCCAGCCGGTATCGCGCCTTCAAAAGAGTGTGCTTCGTTGATGATGATTTTGGGAACGCCGGTCACATTGTATCTTTGGGCTAGCTGGGGAAACTCTGAGGCTTCTACCATGTCTGCACGGATGTTTTGATTGACGAGAGCAAACTGGTCCGCAACATGCACCATTCTCGGACAGTAGGGACAGGTTAACGTCACCATCACCTGAAGGTGTACCTGTTCTTTTATGCTCTTCACAAGTTCTTCGAGTTGTGGGTCCAAGCCTGAGCTACCTGTGGATACCATCAAGATGGCTTGTATTAGCGAAGAGAATTCATAGCCGGCAGTAAGACCGTAGAATCGTATCCCGTAATCCCTCTTTCCGATGACAGCTGTGGCCGGTATCTTGTCTATTTTGTAGCTTATTGCTTCGTCACCGTGCAGCACAAAGTCATAGACTGTGAGTTCAAGCTTGCTTGAGAGGGAACTCAAATCCTTCAGAAGCTCGAGTTGCTGCTCACACGCAGGACAAGCGTTTTCTTGGGTGAAGAATACTAGTCTCACGGAAGAGATCAGATTGTTCAGGATTTCCTGAAGTTGCGCCTTCGTTTTTTCATCAATCACCTTGGACATGATGTTCGCCTTCCCATTCGAGTTACAAACTGTCCGATTTTGTACTAAAACATCAACTCCTATATTCTTTTTGACATGTCAACGTTCCTAAGAGTGCGCGCTTAGATAGTTTCAACCGACAAAACGAATCAAAGCGTTTTACAGACGGCATCTAGCCTGTCATGAGGGTTCTTAGAAAGGGAGAATGTCGAGCTGGCTTGTCTTTCAAGGACTCTGTGACCGTGGTGCTTGTGGCTGTGTCATGCGTTATCGAATCTAGCGAGTTCCAAAATGAGAAATCGTGGAGCAGCTTTCTGAATCCATCTTACAGCCAACTGAAACACTTCGAGATCTGAGAGCAATTTCCAGCATTTTCCCAGCTAATAATCTCTAGCTTCTTGCTTTTTCAGGTTCTTTCTGGAGAGACACCACTTTGTCCCTTCCGCTCTTGTGTCTTTTGATAAATCCTTTCCTTTCCATGTCTCCCAGGATCATGCTGGTTTTTGCTTTTGAGAATCTGAGTTGATCAGTTATTTTTGACTGAAGCATTTGCCCTCCTTCTTTTCTTAATAGCGCAAGTATTCTTTCGGTATCCCCCCCTTCTTTGATGGCTTCGTCAGGGAAGGTTTCAAGTGTGCGTTCTTTTTTCTTTTTTCTAGTCCTCAGGATTAGCGCGCTTGCCAAAACTGCGCCCGCTAATGGGAGCATTACTTCGAAAAAGACAGGGGATGCTGGGAAGAAACTTGTTCCCTCGGTAGCGTCGACTGCGAAATTGATAGTGTTTGAACTGCCCATGTTGCCTACGGTGTCGTTAGCGTAAACTGTTATCGTGTGCGAGGCATCGGAAAGATTGATTAGAGTTGTGTTTCCAGCTATTGTCACGTTGCCTGATCCGTCCAAGCTGTATCCTTCCCAAGAAACCTGCTCACTGATAGTAAAGTTCAATAAAACATGGCTAACAGAGTACGTTTTGTTCCCAGGAGACAAGACGACAATTGTGGGAGGCGTTCCAGATAGTAGGACTGTTGGCTGACCATTTTGAAGATCACTGACAGAGTTCCACTCTAGCAGACCGTTTGACTCGTAGTCCGGTGATGGGGAGCAACTCTTGACACTGTATCCTATTGGAAGGAGAATGGAGAGCCCACCGTCTCCGAACATGAACGATTCGTTAGAGAATCCATCGCCTATTGTTATGTTTGTGTTTCCAACGGGGGCGAAGTTTGTCCAGTCGAAGCTGTACTCCAGGAAGCCGTATGCCCCAGCACCGCTTTCTGTTACGTTGCCGCCCACGGTGATGTTCTCAGCCGTCATGAATCGTCCTGTTCTAGCATGGGCTTGGTCGATTATCGTGGATACATTGGATGTGAATTGGTCGATGTATACCATTGCCCGACTGATGAGCTGTTCAAAATTCGCCTGATCAGCATCTGTTTCCAGGTATGCGCTCTGCTCAATCACCCATGAAGCTGTTCCGTCCTCATGTATTTCGACAGTGTACGTTGTCCGAAGCGTATATGCCTGCGTCCTGGGGACGGCGGCCAAGACTATTGTCATAACACAAAAGACAGCGCACAGAATTAGTGTTATGTCTTTCATGTTCTCTTGAATGGTAATAATATAGTGTGATATTTAAGGCGTGTGAACCGGAATTTCATACGCTGTACCGAGATTTAAAGCCTAAATCGTGAGCTTGTGGACAAAATAAACGATTATGAACAATTAAATAATAAAATGAACCATTTGCGGGTTTATGGAACGGAAACGAACGAAAAAAGCCTTTTATGAGTGTTTTGTGTTTGTCTTCTACTGAACAGAGGGTTTAGAATGGCAAAACTAAGTAAGCTAATCGCACTAACAATAGTCGCACTGCTCGGCATATCCGTCTTTGCCGGTTCAGCTATGGCCATGGGCAATTCCGACAAGGTTCTTCACATCGTAGAAGTTGACTTAACGGGTTCTATGCGGCTGGGATGGTGGAACGTTCAGGCAGATAATATAACCGTTCAGCAGAATTTTACGGCAAAGGTTCCGACGGGGATAACTCCCGGAAACTACAACGCTACCTTTGAAGGGTTTGCGCGCATTGACGAAAAGAGCGTCGAGTTCAATGGGGTAATAGAGACTGAGAACGGAACTTTTATGGCTGATTTTGCGGTTCCAAACACTTATACCAACTTGCCCACAGGCGAGTGCGGAGCACTAGGGAAGCTGACACTACTGATTTCGGAGACCGCATTGCCGCCACCAGTCCAGTATGAATGTATCCAAGTTGTTGGCCGCGTTACGGGTTTTGGCAACTCCAATGCATCGGGAGTGCTACACGCGAACGCAAAGATTTCGAATTCAACTGGCGGAAACGTGTCTGAAGCGCAAGTCACGTGGGTACCACTGTCCGGACCGATGCCACGAGCATCACCTCAATGGGCAATGCATAATGCAACAGGCAACTACACGTACTCCTTCTACACTGCCACGCTGATCAGCACCACGGTGGTCGCGCTTAACTATTCTGGCGACGACTTCTACGTTTCAGGGCTATGGAATGTTCGTAACGTCACATTCAGCTATAGCGGAGCAAGCTACGAAAACTTTAAGACAGTCACGTCCGTCATAGGGCAGAACGATACAGGCGTGCTTGAGGTCTATGGAAATGGGAAGAACTTCACCCTAAGCATAGCAGGATTCAACAAAGTGACGGGCTCTGTAGAACGCTTTGTTATAAACGCTAAAACGATTCTGGAAGGCGACGTTCTTAATCACGGCGTTGTGGACATATTCGACCTTGTGTACGTGGCTAGACGCTTCGGAGAGACGCCAGGAGACCCCAAGTTTGGAGGATTGTCCAACTTTGACGACGTTGAGAAGGCTGACGTGAACAATGACTTCCAAGTTAATGTCTTCGACCTAGTCACAGTAGCCACTGAAATCGGACAAACAGGCTAAAATTCTCTTTCTCCCTTTTTTCTTTTTGAACAATAACGGATAGGGACGAACTTTGATATGCGGACAAAGTAAAATAACGGCTGAGAACATGCATATGTCGCAACCTATCCATTTTTGGAGAATTCTCGCGTGGTCAGCTCTAATAGTGCTCCTTACCATGCCTCTTGACTCTGTCACAAAAGCTAGTGCGGAGTCAACTCGCGTTTTTTTAGATCCACCTAGTCAGACGGTTAGTGCCGTAGGAGATTCTTTCGCGGTCAATGTGAGCATAGCCGACGTGTCTAACCTGTATGGTTATCAGTTCAAATTATACTACGACTCAACTATCATGAACGGGACGGGACAGCCTACTGAAGGCTCTTTTCTGAGCAGCGGCGGTGGCCAGACTTTCTTCGACACAGTGAGCTTCACTGACAATTACAATTCACCTTATGGCGTTGTGTGGATTACTGGCACTCTAACTGGATCCGTGCCCGGCGTAAGCGGTGGCGGCGTGCTCGCGGCAATAGAGTTTAAGTCCCTCATCGTAGCCGCGTCAACTCCCCTGCATTTAGATGAAGTGGTACTTTTAGATTCTAATGTTTCTCAAATTTCCTACCAAGGTTATGATGGAACAGTGACCGTGGTTCCGGAATTCACATCACTTTTTGCAGTTCTGGCTTTGATTCTTGCTTCATCGTTTGGCATTCTCGTAGGGAAGCAAGCTATGCGCAAACCCGGAATTTCAAATCAGGGACGTAGAAGCATAATCCTGGACCTTCAACTTTCCGATGCATTTCACGGATGTACATCGAGGTTCTTCTTTATTCTTATCGTGCATACAGTATGACGTTTTTCTGTTAGAATAAGGTAAATAGGTTTCGATGATCGTTATTTAGTGACTTAGAGGGGTTATGATGCAAAGGAGGTTCATCGTTCGATTCATTATGTTCTTTCTCCTTTCTTGCACTGCTTGTTTCATCGGTTTGGGAAAGCCCCTTAACGTACATGCAATTCTGCAGTCTGCTGAAGTGGGTGTTTCGCCCTCATCGATTACAATCTCGGTCAATCAAAACTTTACGATTGATGTGGATGTTTCAGGGGTTAGTGATCCATACGGCCTTTATGGTTGGGAATTTATCCTAACATGGAACAGCTCACTTTTAGACGCAGTCAACGTGACTGAGGGTCCGTTCTTAAAGGCGGGGGGCGGAAGCACTTTTTTTGCCTCTGAAGTTAATGTTACTGACGGTAGTATGAAGGTTGACTGTACCTTGACGGGAGATGCTAATGGAGTTACTGGGGATGGAACCTTAGCGAGCATAACTTTCTATGTGTATAACAGTGGAGGATGCCCACTACATTTGAGTGAGGCGATTCTGGTTAATTCCCAGGGCCAACCAATTCAAACTCAGGCCCCTGTGGACAGTTATGGATATTTCACCGTTTCGGCTGATGTAGCTGTCACAGGAATTGACTTTTCGCGCACAACGGTGGTTGCGGGAGGTATCGTAAACATCAACGTCACTGTTCGGAATCAAGGTGGTTTCGACGAAGCTTTCGACGTTACAGTCTACGTTAATTCACAAGTGATTGGGATGCAGCCCGTCTCGTTGCCAAGCGGTTCCTCAATCGACCTTTCATTCACTTGGAACACAGTCGGAATACCTTTCGGCAACTACACCATAAAAGCTTACGCTTCACCAGTTCCAGACGAAAACGACACAACAAACAATGCCTACAGCGGCGGCTGGGTGGCCGTGACAATTCCAGGGGATTTGAACGGCGACTTCAAAGTGGGCCTTCAAGACCTAGTATTACTCGCGTTAGCTTACGGCTCTAAACCAGGCGACCTCCACTGGAACCCCAACGCAGACATAGACAACAGCGGCGCAGTCGGATTATCAGACCTCGCAATCCTAGCGCTGCATTACGGACAACAGTGGCCATGAATAGCGCGGGTAAGTCCGGGAAATGGTCAAGCATTGCGTCTTCTTGTTTTCTAGGTGTTTGGAGAGATGAAAACGCCGCTTCCTGTAGGATCTGCCGAGGCTCCCCTGATGTGCCCTCCCTCGAAGCGGCCAAGATTCACAGATCAGACAGCCCTTATCGGACGCAAACGGGCAGGAGAAGAATACAACCTGTTACGCACAGATTCAGGAACAAACATGCAAGCCAGCGCACACCAGACGCTGACAAATCATATTTGGCTCCAAATAAAGGGGCCTAGACGCGTTGCACGCACACACAAACTACACAAATCAAGACGCGCTACTCAGTCTTTATTACACTCAAACAGCTGATCAAAGAGCACCTGTACGCGCCTTTCCAGTTAACAAGACGAAAGTCATTCACGTGCATATCAATATTAACAAGATTTTTACTGTCAGAAGTCTATTGAGAAAAGGGAGAAAAGAGATAATTTGTCCTCTTTGAGTAAAGAGACGAAGAGAATTTCAGATGTGCTCAAGTTTGGGGCATCCTCACAGGTGTCAGACTATGAGCGGCGATTTTCGTCGCTTGAGAATCTATACGAAGGTCTTCTTTCGAACCTGATAAGAATGAAGTTTGGTCACGAAGAGGCGTACGCGACCGCAAGAGAATTCTTCAATGATTCCACGGTTCGCTTTGCAGGCATCGACGGCACGATGTATTCCAGGCCACTGTTTGACATGGTGATATTCTTCGGAGGGGCGTATGCATCCACAGGCACTGTAACTTTCAGAGAAAAAGGTGCGGTAATCGTCAAGTACGACGAAAAGACGATGCAACAAAGAGCCGGCATCTCCAGTGTTATGCCAATCTACATTAACGAGGTCGTCGACTTGGACCAGGCTTTCTACGGGGATCACCCTTCGGAAGAAGTCAACCCTAACAAGCCTTTCACAGACGAATCGATAATAGACAATTCCACGATTGCAAACTGGATAATGACTTTCTCTGAATACTACCTCGCCTACAAACTCGCCTCAGATGAAAGCAAGAAAACACGCATAATCCTCCTAGACAGAAGTCTTTCAATCGAACGCGCAAGCCTGCTTTACGACACGTCAAAACACGAATTCTGGAAGACCAAAAGCAACATAAGAGGATACGAAATCGACGGAGAGACCATCGACGAGAATGATTTGACCTTAGCCAGACAACACGTGTTCAACCAAGCGCTGGACTTGCCACCCGCAAGAGCGGATTACCTCCTTCACGCAATAACCAGCTTGGTCCGACGAAAGGGACCATTAACTCCCGAGCAGATCCTCGGTGAATTAGGCATAGACGACGAGAAAAGAGCAAAAAGAACAAGACGAAACCTGAACAATCTAGTTAAAAGAGAAATCCTGAAAGAAGAATCGAACGAGACTTTTGTTCTGAACGCAAAGTACAACACAACCTGGGAACGCGTCAGCAAGCTTGTGACGATCTTGGGGAATCAGTTCTTTTTTTCAGGGTCAGACAAAGCGATGAAAATCGTAAAGGCCAATGAAGAACATTGGCTGACAACCCTTGACATTGCTTTCCTGACTCTTTTCACGTTGCACATGCTGATGGAAGAATGCTGGAAGAAGCACATCTTGTTAATAGGCATGACAAAGGACACGGCGGCAAGAGACTTCAAGCGCCAACTGGTTCCAATACTGCGCAACGAGGGGCTCTTGAAGACCACAGTCAGCCAAGAATCCCTTGCAGCTCTTCCGAATACCGATCGCATGATACTCCAATCGGCGAGCATGTTCAACCCTGAGAAGATCAAACCTCCTTGGAGTCTCATCGAATACGACTCTGCTGTGAGAACGATGGTTCCAGATCGGCAAAAAGGTTCAGGCTACGTTTCAGGCGCCATAAAGAACAGAATAACCCTTGAGAAAACATTCCTCAAAACGTACGTGCAGCTAAGCCAGGCAAGGACGGATCCTATGCTGCGTAGCAATGTGCTTCTCATCGACCGCCTAGTGTACCCAGAACACGACTACAAACCTGAAAACACTGTAAAACTCCTGAACGAATTCGGCGGAGCGACAGAACCAGTTGAAATAATCCTGTTCCAAAACAAGGATGCGACTAACAAGCTTCAGAATCTTGTCATGAACGTGCTGGTCGCCATGGCTCCATCCAGCATCCCAGAAGCCTTCGGACACAACAAGCCGCTGTTCATCGCAGACAAGATTGCAAAATGGAACTACAACCAGTTCAGATGCATGGTGGACACGACGGCAAACTGGCTGCTCAACAACCATGAATTGAGAAAGTTCATATTCTATATGAGCACTTTCAGGGAAAGGAGAGCTTCAATTGAATCCACAAGAAGAGAGAACACTTAACACCTCATGCTTCACAGACTTTGACGGAAAGTTCAACGCGAGACTCGCCGCTGTTATCCCGAGATTCTTCATGGGGGGCGAAGAAACCAAGGTTGCAGGCACGAGTGCACGCTACCAGTGTCGCGTCAAGATTGAATACCAAAAGGATCTCATGGGGCTTTTGGAAGAAGGCATACTGCTGGCCGTGAAGAACTTTAAGCAAGTTGAGCCTGGTTCGGAAAGATACACGCTGATGGAGGTCAGTCGTGTTTGGCCTGAACACTTCGGCCTGCGCGGCCTGTCCGACCACGGCTACTATCCTATGCAGTTTGAAATCATAGAGCAGTCAGAGAGTGACTGGCAGACGAATGACACTTCGACTATGATGATTCAGATAGATGCTGTTCCAGTAAACTACGACTTGATTCTGAACAAGAGCTGCGAATTCAAGTTCGTCAAGGGCTTTTCTTACCCAGTCGCGGGAAGTCCGTGCTATGTTTTGAACGGTGAAATGATAAACCGAATGTACAACCAGAAGATTGCAGAAGAGTACGGTATAGACACATCCAAAACCGTGGAAGATGCCCGAATCGACCAGAGACTTGGCCTAATAAAAATGTTCGAGGCAAGCAAGACTGCCATCCCAATATACGTCGACTTTGAAAAACTCGTTCGCTACCACTTCGGCGTGTTCGCCTTCACCGGCGGCGGCAAGAGCAACCTGATGTCAAATATCCTCCGCAGGCTTCTTCTTCACACCGACAACACAAAGGTGGTCATTTTTGACATAAGCTGCGAATACATGTTCCTCCTGCTCGACGTACTCGCAGACCCCGAAATTCACTCAAAAGTAATTCTTGAGCACAGAATCGATTCCCTGGAACAGTTCTTCAACTCCGTTGTCAAACCAAGAGAATACGAGACAGACGAACGCACAAAGAAAGGGCTGCAACGAATAATTGACCAGGGAAAACTGGCCTACTACACAAAGCCCCGGCAGCAGATTCCAACTTACAGTCAGTTCATGGAAGAGCTCGATGACCAAAGAGGAGCATCAGTGGACAAGCCGCATTACATCAACGCCCTGGACAGAATATACGATGTAATTCGTGAATACGTCGAAGAGCACGGGTTAAGCGAAAACCAACAAGTCACCGAGGACTTCGTCCATCACATAGACCTAATCGCAACCGAAACCGTTGAACAGTTCAAAGTCCACGACAAGAGCGGTCTGTACGCTTGGGCAACAACAAGAAACTCGATAATCGACACGATAAAAAAAGGCCATGAAAAAGAAACGGAAAGCACGAATGGACTAACCGTAGAAAAAATCCGCGAGACCCTCGAAGACAAAAAAACCAACCTCGTCTGCATTTCAATCTCAGACCCCTACACGATAAAAGAACTCGCCATAAACCTAACACAGGACCTGCTCGTCCGCCGAAAACGCCGATTCACCGTGAAGCCCTACATCCTAATAGTCTTCGACGAAGCGCAAGAATTCATCCCCAGCAACGGCGCAGGCATAGAAGCTAAATGCTCATCTCACGTTGAAACCCTGCTCAGGCAAGGAAGAAAATACGGCCTCGGCGTGTGCATAGCGACCCAACGCATCGCCTACCTGAACACCAACGCGCTCCAACAAGTTCACACATACTTCGTGGGCACCCTGCCCAGACCGTACGACAGACAGCTTGTAAGCGACACATTCATGGTGGACAAGGGCATACTTGAAAAGACCTTAGAATTCGCGCCGGGCGAATGGCTCCTCTCAAGCTACATAGCCACGGGCATGGAAAACGTTCCAATATTCATAAAGGCAGACAACGCAGAAAACGAAATAGAAAAGTACCTGAAGACATAGCAGGCTGCGCGAGCTGACCTATAATTACCGCTATAGCCTATAGGAGTGGATCATCTAATCTGTAATTCTTCTTGCTCGGACGAGAATATACTGTTTGCAGGGTTTGAACCCTACTTTGCTGTACACTCGCACGGCAGGGGCGTTGTCGCTGAGCACGTGAATCAATGCCGGCGGAGACCTCTTGAGAATCTCCTCTGCCAAAGCTGAAACTATAGACGTTGCAAACCCCCTGTTCCTGTAGGCTTTGTCTGTCGCTATGGCCGAAACGTTGCTGCCGATGTCCACAAACCTAGTAAACCCGATAGAAACCAGCTTGTTATCCTGTCTTATGCCCAGCATGTAAGCGTCTTTCCAAGCCAACTTCTGTTGTTCAACATCAAGATCTCCCCAGAACTCAGGATCAGCCTCCCGCATCACGTCAACAACGTCGCCAACATCTTCGACGCCCAGTTTCACTGGCGCGTGCTTTACCTGAAGGTTCTCTTCACCCTTCTTCAGACACATGAGAACCAGCACGTGCCTAAACGAAGGCCTGTACCTTCTGAGCACGATGTCTTCACAATCAACGGGCGCCTGCAACTCGACTCTCTCGAAATCAATACACTCAAGAAGCAGTTCAACCGCTTCACGACTTCCCCTCAACTGAACAATGTTGTCGCGTCCCTGTGCCGTATACTGCAGCATCGAACCCACGACTCTTTCATCTTCCATCGCCAAAAGAACCCTAGTCTGCTCTCTTCGACGGGTCCAGTCGAAAATAAAGAAATAGTAATTCACAGGATCCTTGTTGACGACATCCCAGAAAACCCGCTCGAAACCATCCTCGACCGAAACAACCTTCATGGCAGCCACTTCACATCTGTGACACTGTTAGAAGCAGAGGGAAAAAAGAGATTTAGGGTTTTTAGGCTGCTGTCTTCGCCAGGGTTAACCCGCATTTTTTGAGTAGCCGCTGCCACTTCTGGTCGGTGAGCCTCTGAATTTCGTCGATAATCTTCTCGTTTTGGGGTGTGAACAGGTGTCTGAATCGTCCCTGAACTTGCAGGTACTCTTTCACTGGCTTCTTCTTCTGTGGAGCCAATGCCATAACTTTGCTGGGCGTTGAAAGCTGGTATTCACCGTTTGCTGCCTCCCACAGCGGAAAAACGCACGTTTCAACCGCTAGACGCGAAAGTTCAATCGACTTGCTGGGTTCACTCCGCCAGCCTCTGGGGCAAGGAGCGAACACGTGCAGGAACGCGGGCCCGTTTACCTCTATGCCCTTCCTGGCCTTCATTATCAAATCCTTCCAATAGTACGGCGAGGCTGTGGCGACGTAGGGCATGTCATGAGCCACCATTATGTCAGCGATGGGCTTCTTCTGCTCTAACTTGCCGGGGACGGCCTTGCCAGCCTGCGAAGTCGTCGTAGATGCGCCGTAAGGTGTGCCGCCGCTCCTCTGGATGCCGGTGTTCATGTACGCTTCGTTATCGTAGAGCACGAACAGGAAGTCATGCCCTCTCTCAACCGCGCCAGAAAGAGCCTGAATTCCAATGTCGTAGGTGCCGCCGTCTCCGGCAAAGGCCACGACGTCGACCTGTTCATTCTTTATTCTGCCCTTCTTTTTCAGAATCTTCAAGGCCGCCTCGATTCCGGACGCGTTCGATCCTGCAGTTTCGAAGGCCGTGTGCAGCCATGGCGCTGCCCAGGACGTGTAAGGATAAATGGTTGAGGCTACTTCCATGCAGCCTGTGGCTTCAGTGACAATGGTCGGGCCTCTGGTGGCCTTCATTATCAATCTCAGTACGGTGGCTGGAGCGCAACCTGCGCAGGCTCTGTGTCCAGATAGAAAGAGTTCAGGTTTCTCAGCTATGTCCTTCGCCGTGAATTTTCCTTCCGAAATCTCGCTCATCTTTTTCACTCCCTTAATCCGATGAATCGTACAAGATCATCGACTCGATTGGATCGGATTATCTTCTGCAAGTCTTCGTAGACTCTGCGTATCTGCGTTGGGTTTGTGTCTCTTCCGCCTAGGCCGTGAATGTAGTTGACGACGAAAGGCCGTGTTGCCGCGTCGTAGAGCGCGTGACGAACCTCATGGAACACTGCCCCGCCTCTGCCGCCGAAACTCAGGCTTCGTTCCATAACGGCCACTGCTTTCGCGTTGCCTAGTGCCTTGACTATTGTTTCAGCTGGGAACGGTCTGTAAGTCCTGATTCTGAGCAGTCCTGCCTTTACGCCTTCTGCCCTCAACTCGTCGACAACTGTCTTCACGGTTCCGGCGGTCGAGCCCAAAGACACGATGGCCACTTCGGCATCTTCCAATGCGTATTGCTCTAGCAGGCCGTCTCCGTAGCGTCTGCCGCTCATTTCAGCATATTCATCGTGCACTTGCGGGATTACTGCAAGGGCGTTTCGCATGGCTTCTTCCTGCTGTCGTTTAAACTCGAAATAGTAATTTTGCAGGGCTATGGGTCCCATCGTCATCGGACTGTCGGGGTCAAGCTTGTAAGGCACGGTTTTTCCCTCATGTGTGAGCACCACTGGAAACTGGCGTGTTCCGACAAACCCTTTGACGGCGTCATCCGAGAGAGTCTTGACGTTCTCCAGTGTGTGGCTCAGCGTGAATCCGTCCAAGCCTATCATTACCGGCAACTGAACATCGAGATGCTCGGCGATTCTGAAGGCTTGAATGACCGAATCATAGACTTCCTGAGCGTTTTCACAGTAAATCTGTATCCAGCCACTGTCTCTTTCAGCCATGGTGTCAGAATGGTCGCCGTGAATGTTCAGGGGTGCTGATAACGCCCGGTTTGCTATCGCCATCACCACGGGTGCCCTGCAGCCTGATGTGACGAACAGCATTTCATGCATCAAGGCTAGACCTGCGGAGGCCGAAGCGGTGAAGGCTCGTGCTCCTGTGGCTGAAGCTGCGAGACAGGCAGCCATGGCGCTGTGTTCAGATTCTGTGCAAACGTACTCTGTTTCAACTTCGCCGTTGGCCACGTATTCGCTGAACTTCTCGACTATTATCGTCTGAGGAGTTATCGGGTAAGCTGCAACCACGTCGACGTCGCATTGCTTCGCGGCCAGAGCCACGGCTTCGTCTCCGTTTAAACCTTGAATTTCCTGTTTAACAACACTCTTCACTTCTGTGGCCTCCTCTCACATCTTCATTACAATCGCTTTTGTAGGGCATTCGTTCGCGCATATGCCGCATCCCTTGCAAAAGTTCATGTCAAATTCGATGTCTCCCTTCTCAGATTTCCAGTGTATCGCGCCGTCGGGACAGAAAATCGTGCAAATCAAACACTTCGTGCACTTTGTAACGTCCCTCTCGGGTCTGAAGGTTTTCCAGTCGCCGGTCAAGTACGTGACGCTGGATTTCCAGCAGACGCCTGCGGGTGAAGCTTCTTTCCAACTCTTTTCTTTGCTCATTCAGATGTCACTCCCTGGTAAGCTTCTTTCACAACAGTGAAGTTTTTCGAAGCCACGTCTCCTCTGAAACGTGCGTTAATCATCTTTTCAATAGTTTCCAAGGTTACTATTCCTGTCACGCGTGCCACAGCGCCCAGCATAGCCGTGTTCGTTATCGGCATCCCCAATATCTTCAATGAAATCTCTGAAGCCTCCACGGTCCACACCTTCCCGGCGTTGGACTTCAACTGTTTCCTGACCTCGGCTGGGTTCTCCTTCGTGTTGACCAGGATATTTCCCGTCTTCTCGTCCAAGCCTTCGGCCACGTTAACAGTCTTCAGTAACGTTGGATCGAGGACAGCCACAACGTCAGGACTGTAAACGGCACAGTGTATCTTAATCGGCTCAGTGCTTATCCTCGTGAACGCCGTGACCGGTGCCCCCATCCTCTCCGGGCCGAACTCCGGAAAAGACTGAATATACTTTCCCTCGGCGATGGCGGCTCTTGCCAGAAGCTCGCTCGCGGTCCATGCTCCCTGGCCACCTCTGCCATGCCACCTTACCTCAAGGATCTTCTTCAACACACTTCTCTCCAAAGGTCTTTCTCCCTAATTGCGGAACCCAAGATATACACTTTACTCGCGTTTTTGTGCTTTTTCTAAGACGTTTTCCACTCTCTTTTCCGAACAGCACGCGCCAATCCGAAAAACTGGGCTTCAGACCATGGAGTCACTTACTTTTGAAAGACCTAGAATAGTCTCCTTAGCCGCGTTTTCCCTTTCTTCAACCGGTCAGAAGCTTCTTAATGCGTTCATCTGAGGGAATACCGCACAGCGTTTTTTCTGCGCAGATGGCAGGAGTTTTAGTGCCTTTAAAACCCGCACGCTTACGCCTCCCCAAGTATCATCGTTGTTTCTTGTAATGGGAGCTCAGATGCACGTGAAAACATATGCTGTTGGAATAGCTTGTTTTCAACTGGAACGTGGAACCTTGCTTTAACATCTCCCCTTCCTTTTTCTTAATTCTTTCTCATTTACTCGTTCTTCTGGCTTCATTTTTCCGCCTTGACGATGAGCTTAGCGCGCTGTCTTGTCCCTTTATTGTGTGTTGAAGCGTGTTAGTGGGAAGACTTCGTCTTTTCACGTTTGCTGCTGCTTCCCTTTTCAGGGCGGAGCGCAGTAGGCTGTTAAGCGCGCTGGGGTCGCTGTCTTGCAGAGTCGACCCCCCGTCTCCGTTTGTGAGGTTAGTTGTAATGTTGTTTTGTGACGATCTTCTCAAGCCCCCCCTCTCTGTTTGCAAGGCCAGATGTAACGCTGCATTGTAACAAAGCGGGCGTTAAGGCGATCTATTGTCTAACAGCTTCGTATGCGTCGATACACTCCCTCTAAGTGCTTCAACACTCGATTTAGGGACAAGCCAGCGTGCGGTAAAACTTTGCCCCAAACCAACCAAACCAAAACGACGATGCTGGTGGCTTCAGAAGAAGCTAATGAGAGGGCAGTGTATACACGGTTCAAGATAGTGATTGACTGCCGTAGTCAAGGGAGTAGGGAATAATCAGTATCATAATAGAGTACGTATATCGGTAGTACCGGAATCGAGTATACAGCTCACGCTGCTAACATTTATCCTGCTTTTGTTAGAAGCAATTCGTTCTCAAGATACTCCTGATTGCTCATCTTCTTGATCTTCAGGAACTTTTCTATGCCTTTCTCTGTTTCCTTTTCGTGGATGTCGATTTCTCCTTCAAACAGTCCTATGATTGCGTAAAGCTCTTCTGAGGGGTGCATCCGTGGGTCTACTACTGCTAGAGTGGTGAATCCTGCTGATTTCAACTCTGGAATGAGTGCATTCAGCCATCTTCTCGTTTGAACTGCATGATGCTGTAGCAGAACATCTGAGACTAGGTCTATGCATATTCTTCTCGGGCTCTTCAACGAAGGGGTCAGTTTGCGGATTGCTGAGGTCAAAGCGATGCTGATGTCGGTGAGGTTTTCCGCGCCCTTCAGTTTGAATATGTTGGGTGCTTCCTTGACAATTGCGTCCGCTTGAGGATTGCAGACAAAGAGGTAGAGGTTTGACTGGAACTTTTGTGCGAGAGGCTTCAGCCCACCTGGATCTGTCGTGACATAGAATACAATTTTACCCTTCTTTGCCCCTGTCTCAAGAAAGCTCTTGACCAGAAAGTCCCTCTCGTCGCAGGAAGGTGAAGTCAATACTACTGCATAGCTTGGAGGTATTCCTCCAAGGAGCAACTTGTCAAGATCTGCATACCCAGTGGCAACAAGTTCTGTAGGCTTGGGGATTGAGGCCACTTGACCTGTTTCTATGTAGAGCAGTTTTGCTTCTACTTTTTCAATGTCTTTTTTGGCTCCCATTTTCTGGAATGTTTCCAAGGTTTGGTTGAGGAGTTTGCTTGCTTTTTCTGTGTCGCCTTCTGCATTTCTTTCCAAATATGCACGAGCATATTCAACGAGAACCCATTTGGCGAAAAGGTAGACGTTCCATCGCCTCGCATTGAGAGCCTCGTGTTCTTGAAGGCTCTTTTCGAAAAGTTCGATGGATTTTTCCCATTTCTTCTGGGCACTGAGTAGCTTTGCTCTCAACGCATCTGCGGTAGCGATGAGGCCCTTATCCTCTTTTTCGAAAGCTAACTTTTGCAGGCTATCAATTAGGTTGTTGGCTTTCTCAATTTCTCCAAGTTCTATGTAGGTCCAAACAAGCCATCGAGAGTTACTCGTTTGGTCATATTTTGCTCCAGCCTTTTCAGAGACCTCATAAGCTTTTTCCAGTAGTTCTCTCGCTTTGACATATTCTCCTTTTTCAAGATGAAGCCATCCGAGCGACCAGCAATTGAACGTGATCGCTTGCCAATCGTTTAGCCCCTGGGAAATGCTCGAAGCTTCATGGTGGCATTTTTCGCTTTTGTCCCATTCTCCCAGTATCTGGTAAACGATCCCAAGACCATCAATAGAACTAGAAAGTTGAGTCATGTTGCCAGCTTTTCTATCCAATGCAACTGATTCTTCCGCCAAGGCAAGTGCCTTGTTCATATTTCCCATGCCAATGTATCTCCAAGCCAGAGTGAGGCCAATCCAAGATTGATAGGAGACGTGCCCCACCTTTTTTGCCAGTTCCAATCCTTTCTCGTAACATTCTAACGTTCTTTCATTTTCTTCTTCGGGAAGTGCGTTAGCGAGGTTCTGATATGCGCGCAATGCAGTGTCCATATAACTTTTGTCAAGAGCTATTTTCAACGCTCTCTCCAAACATTCACGGGCTTTATTCATGTCTCCGGTGAAGGAAAAAATCGTTCCTAAGCTAGCGGACGAACTTGTCACAACTTCATGCGCATTCAGTTTTTTGGCAAGCTCAAGCGCTTTCTCAGCCCAAGAAAGAGCCTTAGCCATGTCTCCAACACGATAATACATGTGAGCCATCTCCTCGTAGAGGCTCGCCAATTCGATGCTTTCAGGCTCGGCTTCCAAAATCTTTAAAGCCTTATCAAGGTGTTCCTTAGCCTTTCCAGCGTCGCCCATTTCTTCCCAAAGAACATTCGCCATCTTGCGGTGCAGTCTTGCAACGTCCGCCTTCTCACAGAGCTGATTCCACAGCTGCAATCCTTCAGTCCAATGCTTCAGGCAAGTCTCATATTCTCCAACAAGCCTTTTGATGTCTCCAAGCCTCTCAAGAACACGTGCTTTTTCCCGAGTTTCGCCTTCTTTCTCTTCAAAAAGCTTGAGAGCAGACTGAAAGTAGGAACTAGCTTCGATATTTGCATATATCTTTGCAGCCTTGTCTCCAGCTTTCAAGAAGTAGTCAAGCGCCTTGTCTTTGTCTCCACTCTCAAGAAAGTGGGAGGCTAGCTCTCCAAAATGCTCATCAATCTTCTTAGCATAGACCTTTTCCAAGGCACATCCCACAACCCCGTGAAGCTTCTTTCGCCTCAAAAGACTAACTTCATCGTACACGACATCCCTGACCAATATGTCGGCAAAAGAACAGACCCCTTCTCCACGGATCTCCCTTTCCTTGATCAAACCGGTCTTGAGCATTCTGTCCATCAATTCAAGCAGTTTGTTCTCTTCGATGCCAGTGAGGGCGCACATCGCGTCCAAAGTGAAATCGTTTCCTACAAAAGAAGCCAAAGTCAAAACATTCTGGCATTCGTCGTCAAGTCTACTGAACCTCGCCTTGAGAACGTTCTTGACGGTCTCTGGAAACTCGATTTTTGAAACATTTTTGAACTCCCATCTGTTACCTTCTCGGAAGATTACTTCCTCTTCCTTCAGAGACTTTACAACCTCCTCGGCGAAGAACGGGTTGCCCTTTGTCTTCTCGAAGACAAGCGTGCAGAACTCTGTCGGAACATCGTCCTGCTCCAAGATGTTTTTGATCATCTCTGAGACATCGCTGAGAGACATTCGCTTCAGGTGAATCGATTGAGGCAAACGCTCTCTATTCAATTCCGACAGAACTGGCGACAGGGGATGTTTAGCATCAATGTCAATGTTGCGGTAAGCCCCTAAAAGAAGTAATGGCGTTTTCTGCACGCCACGAGCCAGATAGTGCAATAGCAGAAGCGAGGATGGATCGGTCCATTGTAGATCGTCAAGAACCACGAGCAGCGGCGTCTCTCTGGAAATGTTTGTGATAAATTGGGAGACTGCTTCAAAGAGCCTGTTTTGCTCCTGTTCAGGACTAATCGGAAGAGACTGTGGAATTGTTCTGAGCTTCTGGCTAATCTCTGGCACTAGCTTAGCGACTTCCGCTGGATAATAGCCAACAACCCTGTACAATTGCTCTGGAGTGCATGCTTCCAGGTAGTCTTTGATGACTTCCTTCCAGATGATGTATGGAGGAACCCCGTCCATTCTGAACAGTGCTGGACATCTGCCGTACAGAACCTGCACTCCACGGGATCGTGCATAGGCACCGAGCTCTCTGACAAGTCTTGTTTTTCCAATGCCTGCCTCGCCATGAATGAAAACAAGACCGCCCTCACCATGAACTGCCCTGTAAACAGCCTGCTTCAGAGCATTCATCTCTTCAACTCTATTGACCAGCGGAACCTCTTTCGTAGCGATGGGACGAGCACTCGGAACACGATCACGCTCAAGAGCTGTCAAGAAGACTTCTCCACATTACCCATCAACAGAACACTACTAGACAATATGTTCTTATTGCTTGTGGAATAGCACCTGATTCAGCCATCAGCTCCGATTGCACAAAATGAATGGGTCACCTATGCAACATGTTCCGTGCACACTCGCTATGTTATTCAAGTATTGAACGCGCTAGTAAGTTGTGAATCTTTTGAAATGAGTACATTAGAGGAATACGTGAAAGGCCTAGATGCTCTGAAAGTCAATACTGTCTAAACCTGTTACTTTCCTGGTGCTCGCAAAAGAGCTTATAGTCTGGCTGTTAGCGCGTGCGCTTAAAAATAACAAGTCGTATGAGCGCGCTAAAAGGCTTCAAGCGTGTCTGATTGGGAAAACTTGAACTCGTCATATTGATTTTGGCATGGCTTTCCATACAAGACTTTCATGCTTTTTCTGTTCGGATAGAAGATTACTGAACGTAATGTGCTGGCGCCCAGGTCATGGCGACAAATAGTGAGAAACGATGGTTTGTTGTTTTCGCCATGGTCGCGCAGAATTGCGGCTATATTGCTCTCCTCCACTTTCTCTATGCCCTTCAGCAGTTCTTGTGCTCGCTTCAGCCTTTGCTCACTAGATTCATGAACTCTGACTCCAACGTCTTCTTTCCGCACGCCTTTACCAAAATAGACAGCGTTGCGAGGTATCTCAATCTTTTGCATCTCATTTGATTTGTAATGGTTAGTGTTGATGACCTGACCACCTGTAGTGTCGCCGGTCGTAGAATGATTAGAAGTGATTTCTACGGTCTTGATGTTGCCCTCTGCGTCAGCTAGTGTTAGGACAGCGTCATGTCCACCGCGTTTCGTTTTCACTATGAACTTCGCCGCCTCGTCCGTGTTCTTGCAGGTTTCGAGCATCTCTTGTAACGCCATTGAAAGGGGTGCATAGCATTTTGGTTCCTCGAGTGTGTATGCGAGATTATATGTTACAGTCAGACCATGCTCGTTCATGCCGTCCAGCATTCCAGCCAATGGAGCCATCTTGCATCCGAGAGTTGCGTAGCCCTCTTTTGGTTTTGTCTCGCACGTCAACTGGTATGGTTCCAGAACGTTTAGGTAGTCGAAGTTTTTGCCAACAATCGTTTCCCCCGTTGTTGTGCGGCTGGGACCAAACGCTAATGTCGAGCAAGCCGCAAGCCGATAACTTGGCTTGCCTATCAATGTCTCCATTCCTTGCAGGAATAATACGGTAGACAGGTTTATTTCGGCACCTTCGGCGATTCCGCTTAGTCGTTGTGCCTGTTTAGGGTAATACTCGAACACATCGTTCTTCAATAGCCTCTCGGCTCGACGTTTAGCCAATGTAATGAATAATGAAGTGGGTAGCAAACGGGGTTTCATGAGTTTAACAAATTCATAGTTCGGGATTTTCTCCAAGGCTTCGCGTATCTGTTGACGACTAGCCCGCCCCTGTTGAACCCCTACTTCATGATGACTGCCTGTGAAGGCATGAAACCCCACATGTGTCACATCAGGCACCTAGTCTACCTTGTTGCAGAAGTTGCTTATAGTGTAGGTTCAGCTATAGCTTTTCCGCATTTCATATGTTCTGAAAACTACTGTTAAGAGTGCATCTGGCCCTTATTGGCGCACACGTTTCTACTACTGGTTTTGCTTTTCTTTGTTTGAGACCTATCTCTTGGTTTGGAGAGAAAGGCTTGTCAGATCTACAGAAGTAAGTTAGAATAGAAGAATAGTGCGCGCTTTAAGTGATAGGTTAACCACGAAATATCGATTCATGAACAAAGGGCGCCCGCTTAACAGAGCCATAGGCAAGATTTTGAATTAACAAGATTTTTAAGAGGAGATATTTCAAGCTAGCATGACTTGGAATGCGAAGACACCCTTCAGTTATACTGTTTTTCATCTCTGTTCTGTTTCTTGTACTAGTGCCTTTGATGATAGGCTTCGCTGGCTCGCCAAGCTTGTGTCAACTGACTATTTATGCGTCAGCGGGTGGGGCGACTGTTCCAATGCCGGGAAGTTACGAGTACGCGGTTGGAACGAACCTGACGGTTAAGGCCAAGCCGAACCAGGGCAACTCCCTCGCCTACTGGGTGCTCAACGACCAAACACTCATGCAAAACCCGCTATTAGTCACCGTCGACCATAACATGACGTTGCAGGCTGTTTTCGTATCGGGCGGATTATCAGGGTGGACAAAAACCTTTGGCGGGGAAGGAACCGACCAGGCAAACGCGATTATCCAAACGAGTGACGGGGGATACGCAGTTGCAGGTTGGACAGACTCTTTCGGCGCGGGCAGCCGTGATTTTTACCTGATTAAGACTGATGCGAACGGCAATTCGAATTGGAACAGGCAATACGGCGGACCTAGGGATGACGAGGCGTACGCGATAGTTCAGACTGCGGATGAAGGCTTCGCAATTGCGGGAAGGACGGGTTCGGGCATCGCAGGCTCATACGATGCGTGGCTGGTGAAGACTGATGAGCAGGGGAACATGCAGTGGAGCCAAGCGTACGGTGGATCTGGAGATGATTGTGCATATTCAATTCTGGCCACGGCTACGGGCTACGTTTTGGGCGGTTACACGACGTCCGCGGGCAGTGTGGACTTCTGGCTTTTGAGCGTCAACTCGACTGGCGGATTGGAGTGGAGCAGAACGTATGGTGACCCTGGCTGGAGTGCCACGTATTCGATGATACAGACTAGTGATGGCGGATACGCGTTGGCCGGGTACACGAATTCCAGCGTGAGCGGGTTTTGGCTCGTGAAAACTGATTCTCTTGGCAATGAAGAGTGGAACGCAACGTACGCTGGCGGCATCGACGGCGCCTGCTTAGCTATGCAGACGAACGACGGCGGATACGCGATTGCTGGAACGACCGTTCAGGGCGTTGGCGCCTCGGAATTCTATCTCGTTAAAGCCACGGGAGACGGTGCCTTTCAGTGGAGTCAAACGTATGATGGCCCTGGCTATGCCCATGCTTACTGTCTAGCTCAAAACCCAGATGGGTATCTGCTTGCGGGTTCGGTGTATTCCTTCAGTGGCGACTACGAGAAAGTTTTTGTTGTTAAAACTGACGTTTCCGGCAACGCGCTGCTGAACAGAACGTTTGGCTATCCAGGGTACTGTGCCACGTACTCTATGGTCAGCAGGGGAAACGACGAGTTTGTCATGGCGGGAACCGCGTCATTCCCTGAAAGAGGAACCGGAGGGTTCGACGTTCTTGTCATGGACGTCGTCGTGTCCACTCAGTGCAGCTTGGCCATTATAGACGGGCCTGGAGGCCACACCAGCCCTGACGCCGGAACATACGTGAACGGCTACATGGAAAACATGACGGTGACCGCGGTCGCCGACAGTGGCTACATGCTTGACCAGTGGCTGCTCGATGGAAACAGCTACGGCGGCCAAGACCAGATAACCATAACCCTGGATGGAAACCATGTGTTGCAGCCCCTCTTTGCTCCTGTGCCCACCTCGCTCACTCTGACGATTAACGCTACAGCTGGAGGAACAACCAGCCCGCCGCCGGGAAACTACACTTACGGCTACAACGCAAGCGTGACCGTGACCGCAATTCCAGATTCGGGCTACATATTTGACTACTGGACGAGCGTTTTTGGGTTTATGGGCAACCAAAACCCCAACACGATAATGATGGTTAAGAACGTGTCGCTAGAAGCAGTCTTTGAGGATGCCTCGTCCGCTCAGAGAACGCTGACGATAACCACGGCTGCTGGGGGAACGACTGACCCTCCGCCGGGAAACTACACTTACGGTTACATGACAAACGTGACCGTAACAGCGATTCCGGACGCTGGCCACGTGTTTGACCATTGGACGAGCGTTCACGGAGAGAACCTTGGAACTCAGAATCCGTGGAACCTGACGATTAGCTCGGACTTCACGATTCAGCCCGTTTTTGAGAACGCTACCTCTGGGCTGCGGACGCTGACAATATGGAGTAGTGTGAGTAAAGGCACGACCAACCCCCCGCCCGGGACGTACATGTGCAACTACGGGGAAAGCGTGACCGTGACCGCGATTCCTCAGAATGGAATCTATTTCGCCGGGTGGGTTCTGGACCAGACAAGCGGTGGCATGAGCAACCCCATAACGATAACGATGGATCGGAGCCACGATTTAGGCCCCAACTTTGGTCCAAACCCCCCTTTCAACGTGACGGTGACGATAAGCCCCGCGACGGGAGGAACGACCGATCCCGCGTCTGGACGGTACACATACCCTGCTGGAAACCAGGCAAAGGTGACCGCGATTCCCGATTCTGGCTGGTGGCTTGACCATTGGCTGCTTGACGGAAGCAACTTTGGAAACTGGACCTCGATCGAGTTTAACCTTGATGGGAATCACACGGTGAGGCCCGTCTTCGCGTCGAACACGCTTCCGGCCAGCTTCATGTTGGCAATTAACGGTGCAGACGGGGGAACGACTGACCCGTCGCCGGGAACCTACGAGCACGGCTACGGGGAAAATGTGACAGTAACTGCCACGCCGAACAGTGGCTGTTCCTTCAAGTATTGGATCGACGACGGTCAAAACGTGAATGAGAATCCCATCACGGTGCAGATGACGCAGGACCACACTCTCCAGCCGGTTTTCACAGGCAGTCAGGGCAAGGCCGGACAAGGCAGCCAGGGCCAAGGCGGACAAGGTGGCCTCGGCATAAACTTGAACATCCCACCTAGCTTCATCTTGGTCGGCACGGTGGTGATCATGGCCTTCTGCAGCGTAGGCTATCTGGTTCCTCTGGCACTGGCAATGAAGAAGGGGAAGGTTCCAGTAAACATTAAGAAGCCTCGGCTGATACTGACGGTGGTCAGCATACTCATTATCGTGGGGCCTCTTGGGGCAACCCTGCTCGCCTACCGCGGCAACCTGAATCGAGTGTTTACTCCCTCTAACGTTGATGAGCTCAACAACGTGTTGTCGAGCCAGGGAGGAATGATGAATTTCAACGTCACAAGCTCGTGGGGCAACCTCACCTCGCGGACGTTCGGCATGCTGTTCAACTTCACCAACCCAACTGCGACCGACTTGACGCTAATTGTGTTCTCGGCGAACCTGACGGACCACAGTGACGGTTATCCGCTGGGGCAGATTTCGCTCGCCAGCCCCGTGACTGCAGGTGCCAACGAGACGGTGACGTTCCAAGTGACCAGCGTGCTCTCTGAGGAAGCGGCGGGGCACGTTGCGACCGCCCACGCTGGCGCGCAGAGCTTCGCTGTTGACCTTTCAAGCGTTAACATCAACTTCGCGGGCATACTCCTGCAGATGAACGGAACCAGCACGGTCAACAACTTGTTGATAGTGAGGTGAAAGCATGAACCGCGTAGACTTGAACATAAAAAACCTGCACATGAAAAACCTGAATATAAAAGACGTGAACTGGTTTGCGCTCGTCGGCGGCTCTCTGACTCTCGTGTTGGCAGTCGCTTCTCTGTTTGTTCCATGGTGGCAGGTCACCGTGGGCCAGACCCTTGCGAGAATCGGGTTTTCACCGGTCAGCCTGTCAACAAACGTCGTGGGCTACAGTGTGGCGCTTCCGATAATCGTGGCTGTCAGCTGGATGTTCATGGTGCTGCTTGTCTCCGCCGGCATCGTTCTCGTCGTCTACTCGATTATGCCCTCGAAGCCTTACTCGAAACGCCTGCTTGGCTTCGCATACAAGAAGCCGCTGGGAACGCTGATCGCGTTTCTCGTGCTGTTGGTACTCATGACGAATTCTGGGACAATATTCGGGATGATGTTAGGGTCCTCCAGCCTTTCTGGAGCGGACCTTAACGTTCCATGGACCGGCGCGAAAACGCTGCATCTGCCTTTCTCCATGGCTCAAGGCGTGGTAAGCGGAATCATCGTCTCCGCAGAGTTCGGGTGGACGTTCTGGCTTGCAGTCGTCGTAGGTGGACTCTGCGTGGCCGCCAGATTATACCACAAGAAACTTGACAGACCCGCTGCTATCGAAAAAGTCCCACAGCCTTCCTGAGGCGCGCGCGTTTACGTGATTGTCTCCCAGGCTTCATAGCTCACTGTGAAAGAGGAATTTTCTGAGGTGAAGGTTGAAACAGTCGCAAGTGTAATGTTCAGATGGCTATTCAGTGTGATTTGGATTGAAGGGAAACTGTTGATTGTTCCAGTTTCGCCGCCTATGGTTGCTTTGCAATCTGTGAAAGTGACTTGACCAAAATTGGCTAAGGTAGCGATGCGATTGACCAGTGCTGGCGCCTCCACAATCCATTCGGCGGAGAGCATTGACGATGCGTAGACTAGGCTTTTGTTGAATGATTGCCCCTCTGTAACGTCATTGATTTCTATCAACCACGTGTTCGAGGTTTTGTTTGTCAGAGATATCGAAGCTGCAATTTTATCCCCGGGTGATACGCTTATAGAATCAACCGTCACCACGTAGCTGGGCAGCAGCTCATACCATGCCAAATAGGTAGCCTTTCCGTTTATTGAATCTTGTTCTGTCCCAACTTGAATCAACGTAACGTCATATTGTCCTCCCACACCAATCCATGCAGCGCTGTAAGAGTTACCCATTGAAACGTCGACAGTTGGAACTGTCCAAGAAGCACTTACGCTTGTGGCCAGTGGTTGCGGCGTATTCAGATCTGAGACTACACAATAACCCGACCAGTTAGAACTAGTCAGTTGTTGACTTGAAGGACTTACGGCATACGGAAACGCCAAGGCGAGTGCAATTGCTAATGAAATAGCCAGCAAAAGAGCCAGCAACACTGCGGCAATCCTTTTGTTGCTGTGCTGACGATTCGGTGGGGGCGGCAAACTCCGGTATTCTGATACTGGAAACTCCCCATCTTGCCACTTTGTCTTTGCAGTCATGGTCTCTACGGTCCCTCCTTCATTTCCTATCCATCCTTCAAACGTGAGCCTATTCTTCCTTGGCCACAATCATGTGAGTTCTTTTCCATAGACGTTTCTATTCTCTTCAGTTGCTCATACTGTTTGGTGATCTCCAGTTCCAAGACCCGCTTCCTTTTCATGTTGCCAAGGAGTTTATTCTTCACGATATCGTGTTTTTCTCCAAGCAGTAGTTGTGTGTTCATTCTTTTGCGCCTTCATTCCGTCCGCAAGACCATCTTCTCTGAAGCTCGCAATGCCCAAGGCAGAGAGGAGAAAGGAGAGAGGGGAAAGCATATTGTTCAACTCCTTGGGTCATAGCGAGCTTCTTTGAAGAGATTGGGTTTTGCAGACTTTTTCTCGACCTCCAACTTATCGAGAATCGCGAATTATCAATTAAACTGTTTTTCAGAATTTCACCCAATTCTATACCTAATCTTATTCATGGCGGCGCGCTGGTCTTCGGTTCTCGCCTGTTTCCACAACGCCTCGTTAAGAAAAACTGATATGCCCAGAGAGCCAAATCAAGAGGAGCGATAATTATGAGCAACTTGAAAGGGAACAATCTTGGAACTGTCTTGCTGGCGATTCTTGTGGCAGCAGTATTTGCTCCCACACTGGTTCATGCCAAAGATTATTCAGTCGGAGTTAAAGCTGGAGACTGGATTAAGTATGGCCAAATCACAGTCACCTGGACTGGAAACGGAACTGCGCCTGGACACATCACAGACGCAGAGAAGCTAGACTGGCTGAGAGTGGACGTTTTAGGCGTAGCGGGCACAACAGCCAGCCTGAACGAAACTGCACACTTCAACAACGGTACACAAACGTTCCAAAGCTACGACGTAGACGTCCAAAGCGGCAACTCGCCTGGAAATCTATTCCTCGTTGCCTCCAACCTGACTGCGGGAGATCCGCTTAGCCCGCAAACACCCCAACTCACCATAAACCAAACCGTGACAAGACTGTACGCAGGAGCAAACAGAAACGTCAACTATATAGACTCCAAAAGTAGCGCCGATACAAGCTCCCCAAGCGAGGGCAAAGTCTACTATGATAAAAGCAGCGGCTTCATGGTTGAAATATACGTGAACCAAACATACCCTGATCTTAGTGCATATGAAATTTCGTATAAAGCAACCGAAACGAACCTATGGTCAGCAAATGCTCTCGACCTCATACAGAACAATCTAATCTACATCATCGCAGGCATAGCCGTCATAATAGTCATCGTGGCAGCAACTACCGTCCTCCGAAGAAGAAAACCCCCATCTCCCCAACAACCTTTACCTCCACCTCCTTCCGCACCTCCACCACCGCCGCCGTCACAAAACCGTAAACCGTCGCACGCCTGAATATCCCACCGTTTCCTTCGACTCTGTAGTCCGCATGGCTGTTCCTAAATTAGTCTGTCATGTTAGCTTCTGCCATTGACTTTGTTTTGATCTATCGAGATTACGTGACTCGGAATGCGTGAAGCATCTCTAGAAGGCATGAATCAACTAGGTCACTTGAAAAAAGGAATTTAGGAACAAGCTAGCGCACTAGTGGGAATAGGGCGAATTCTTGGAGGGCGAAAGCGCGCGCATTGAACCTTTTCTTTGAAGCCTGTTTTGTGTAGCGCGCTTGTCATGTTTAAATAGCGATTCTTTTTTGAATAAAAACTCGGATGGAACATGGTCAGGCTGGCAGATGGAATGAGGGGCTTCTTGGAGAATGTTAGGTATGCCTGGCGAGAGAGGAAGACCCCCTATGTGGACAACATAGCACTTAAGAAGCGGTACTTGGAGAGCAGAGAGCTGTATCACCAAAAAGTGAAAAGCGCGCTCGTACGCAGTTCAGGAAATTTGATTGAAGCCTTTGACGAACTGGCCAGTGCTGTAGACTATAGTGATACTTCAAACCTGTGGCAAAGAAAAGCCAGTTTGGCCAAGAGTGTAAACGATAATAGGGATGATCTCAGGGGAGCCCTCATAGGGATGATTAGCGGGTATTCTACATCTGTTGGAGGATTAATTCCCCTTGTCGCTGAAATCTACGCAGACAGTTTGGATGTGTTTTCCAATTTCTTTTTCTGGGCTCTGCTCGCCGTTTTTGTGTTTGGAATATACACTGGAAGTTTCAACCAGAATAGGTTGAGGAGACTTGTTAAGGAGCATAGGGACTATACGGGAGAATTCGACGAGATCACAGATTTGCTGGACGAGAAGAAAGATGTGGGAACTCGCTGATGATCTGATTATTCCCTCCTCACTTCAGCACGCGCTATGGCCTCGGTAACTTGGCTCTTGCCGATACGGTTGAAAAATCGAAAGGAAAGTTCAGCATATGCTTGGACGAAAGGATTACGGAATAGTCGGATTGAAAATGTGAGCGGTTCCTTGTCACCGTCGTTGGTCGGTTTGATGGCGAGTCATTGTTTTTTGTTAGTTTTTGGATTGTGGTTCTGTTTTTAGTGGGCAGCCTGCGCCGCATATGTTTAGGGTGGGGCATTCAAGGCATTTTTCGGGCGTGTATTCTCTTTTTCTGATTTTCAGGCTTAGTGGGTTCTGCCATATGCTCTTCCAACTGTCTTTCAGGATGTTCCCTAATGGGACGAAGTAGCTTTGGCAAGGGATGACGGTGCCGTCGGGTTCCGTTGCCATGTTGATTCTGCAGGCGCTGCAGCTTTTTATGCCTAGTTCGAGCTTCAGCGGGTCCAGTTGACAGTATTCGGTGGGCGTGTACCACGTGAAGTCCATGCCAAGTTGTTGTGTCCTTGTCTTTATTTTGGTGAGTATGGGTTCCAGGGAGGCTTCGTCTAGAGCGAAATCCTTGGCGATTTCGGGTGCTTTTCCCGAGTATATGAGGCTGTTGCATGCGAAGTGGTGTAGTCCTAAGCTGTGTGCATAGTTGATCGTGTCGATTATGCCGTTTGCGTTGAGTTGACTCAGTGTTGTGTTGCTAACTGTGTATATTGGAGAGGCAATGGCGTTCTTTAGTCCTTGTACGGTTTCTTGCCAGCTGCCTTTGAAGCCTGTGATTTTGTCGTGGATTTTGGGGTCATGGGATTCCAGGGTTATTTGGACGTGATCTAGTCCTGCGTCGATCAGTGTTTTTAGGTAGGCCGCGTCTTTGAGTTTTCGTCCGTTGGTTACGAGGCCGCTGACGAGTTCCTTCTTCTGCGTGTAGGCTATTAGGGTCGGAAGGTCATCTCGTAGGGTTGGTTCTCCTCCTGTGAAAACTATGTGGGGAATGCCGAGGTCGTGCAGTTTGTCGATTACGGTTAGCCATTCTTTTGTCGCGAGTTCCTTTGTTTCTTTTGGGCCTCCTGCGTAGCAGTGGATGCACTTGTTGTTGCAGCGGTACGTTAGGGCTATATCCATCCTGTAGGGCGCGCTCAACTCTTTTTGGAAGGGTTCGATTTTTTCTACTCCCAGGTAGGAAACGGGGCAGACGTCTGATGTTTTTGCGAACGTGTTAATCGTGAAGAGGGTTTCCTTGTAGTCCTTTCGAGCAGTTTCAGAGTCGACTTTGTACCGTCTCAGCAGTCTCTTGACCGTTTCATCTTCTGTTTTTCCTTTCATGAATTCGTGTACAATCTCGGTTGCTGTTCGATTGAGAAAGAGGACGCGAGAAGCGTTTATCACGAGGACTCCTGAACCGTCATTTTCGAGTCGAAGATGCATCCTTAGACCCTTGTATTCACCGTCTTCGATTCTGAGGTGATGCAGGGTCTCTTTAGATTTTGATCTGAGTTTGTCCATGATTCCCATTTATCTTGCACCTCCCCCAGCGCAGGCGCATGCGCAGCTTACGCAGGCACACGCGCATGCGCAGGCGTGGCACGCGCAGACGCAGTTTGGATGACCCTGAACTGAGCTCTGGTTCTGAGGGGTTTTTTGGGGGTTCTTGAAGGGGATGAGGCGATTCGCGAAGTCCTGTACGTTTTTGACGATGTTGTTCGAAGCGGTCTGCACTCCTTTGACGACGTTGTTGGCGAAGTCTTGGGCTGGAATGGGCTTGGTTTGGGTCGGCATTGACGGTGCAGTTGTTGGAGTTGAAGGAGGAAGTGTGGATGTTGGTTTTCCAAGCGGCATGTGTGGACCGGCCCAGTACCACCACCATCCAAGCGGAGGATAAATTATCATTCCTGGTGGAAAAGCTCCTCTGAATCGGTCATCGAATTTGTCATCTGTTAGCAGCCACTCCAAGTTTTTGTCCAGTGCGTCGCCTTTGAGTTCCGGAGTTCCAGCTTGCGTGACTTGAGCCCAGGCTTTGTCGACTACTGATTTGTAATAGCTCGCCGTGTCTTCTCTGGAATATCCTCTCAGCTTTTGGTTCACGTTGTTGGCCAGTGTTATGTACGTGCTGGCAAGCGCTTTTTCATCCAGTGTGCCATCTTGCGTTATCGCGTTCAGGTAATCGATTTCGTAGTATCGTGGTTGGACGGTGTCTCCTCCTTGCTTTTGAAGTTTCTGGAGTTTTATCAGTGGTTCAGTCCCGGTTACCTGAACAAAGCGTTTGATTAGAAGACCGTAGAGTATCATCGTCAGGACTTGGACCGGTTCTTTTTCGAGGACGTATCCAGCTTCAACCGCCGTCAGGCTTCGGTTTGCTCCGAGGGCTTCAATCGAAATGTGAGGTTTCGTGTAAGCTGATTTGGCAGTTGCCAGGAAGACGACAAGCAACGCAATTGCGGCAAGGGCAACGAGAACAATCGAGATGATTCCTGGAGGTATACCCGTTTGAGGTGCGGGAGCTGAAGACACGTAGTTTTCTGGAAAAGATACGCCAGACTGAAAGGTTTGGTCTTGCGGCCAGCTTGTCCTTTCCCAGTATACGACGGTGTTGTTGCCTTCGGTGAAGACGTTGTCAAATGGTAGGCCTGACGGATACTTCGTTTCATTGTTTTGAACGCCCTGTGGAAGCACTATGGCAACGCGAAGGTCCGCGATTGGGTTGTTCGCCAACGCAAATGTGCTTGGATAGAGCTGCATTCCAACGTTTCCTGGGTTTGTTGTGTCTGTGTATATCATTTCTGGCACGGTGCAGTAGAGAACGAAGGTGTAGGGTTGATTGAGGGTCACTGGACCCGCTAGGTATACGTCTACGCTGTAGAAGCTGCCTTGGGAAGAATCTTGATATTGCAGGCTAGAGCCTGAGAGATCTTGAGCGTACTGGATTTGGAAGCCTGATTTGGGCATGCCCACGGTGACTATGCCTTGAGGTTGCCCCGAAAGATACGTTAACGTTATGTTGTAAAGTATGTCAATGGATCTGTCGGTGTTTATCCATATTTTCACCCATTCTTGGTTTACAGTGTAGGTTATACCCTGAGCCTTAGCTGATGGCAGCCATGCTGAAAAGGCAAAGAGGCTTAGAGAAAGTAGAGCCACTGAGAGAACAGCGGCTTTCTTCAGGTTCACCATGTTGGTTCCTCGGTTAGTTCGAATTTGTGTCCGCAGTAGCTGCAGGTAACATAGGGTTTTCCGTCAATGACTTGGGCTTTTGTTGGGTCAACGCTTGCATTGCAGTTGGGGCACCGAACTTCCTTGACGACGACGGGTCCAGTTACACTGACTGTTTGTTTGATCTCGATCGGCTTCTTTTCCCTGCTGGCGAGAAGGATTATGCCTGCAACTATCAAAAAGGTCAGTCCTTCCAAGAAGTATATGTATCCAAGATTTACGGAGATCATGAACACCAAACCGAGAAAAATCAGAACTGCAGAAACGAGGTAAACGAGAATTCTTAGGGAGCCCTTGACCAAGCAGTTGCAGTCTCCTCTGCCTCTATCTGAAAAAGCCTAGCTATAACACTTGCTGGTTCAGGGACAAAGCGCTATGGAACAAAAAGAGTTCATTCAAGCATTCATCTTCAATGCTCTGGCTCGTGCAAATCCTCTTTTTTTCTTTCTTTGATCTGTTGAAGCGCCCGCAGAACTGCAGGATATTCCGCTATTCGTTCATGGAATAGTCCAGTGTTGTCAATCATGTTTGGGTTGAAGATGTTCTCATCGTAGAACTGGTCTATTGCTTTGATTTCATTGCTTTTCATGCGGGTCAGATGTGCTTTAGTGAACTTGTGGACTTCTCTTGTTATTTGGGCAAAATCGTATTGTGAGAGCTTCTCTGTTTGCAGTAGGTTCTTCAGGCTGGAGTCTATTGGAATCTGTGCGACTAGTTCAGGGTTGATTTCGTGCATCCTTGGTCTCTCGTGAGTTAGGCTTTCAACGATTGCGCATTTGCGGAAGATGTTATGGTCGAATTTCATTCTGGTTATTTGGTACGTGTCGAAGAGATCTCGGGGCGTTTTTCTGTAAAGCAGAGTGCACCATTTGTTTGCGAACAATTCCTCTTTCATTGGAGTCTTCGTCTTGAACATTTCCTGTGTTCCTATGTGTTTGAAATCTGCTGACGTGTCGGTTTTGAGGATTGAGGTTCGTCGGAGGTATCCTATTTCTATCTTGAAGTTGTCTTCGAAGCCTTTGACATTCGCGTATCTAACGGTAAACCTTGTGAGCGGATAGCTTGCGTTTATGGCGACGTCCGCCTGTGTGTATTCTTGTCTGTAAATTAGATCTTTCAGCCGTTCGTCGATTTCCTTTCGTATCTCTCCCCAGTCCGCAGTGTCCGTGTGTCGATAGTTGAAGTCGAGGTCTATTGACAATCGGAGTACCTCTGGTGAATAGACAAATGTGAGAGCTGTTCCACCGTAAAGTGACAAGCGGTCTGAAAGGAATTTCACGGCCGAGATGTCCTCTAGCAGATCCGAGATTCGGCATACCTTTTCTATTTCTTTGGCGCTGAATCCGTGCTGCAGAGTCAACGCGTCGAAGTCGTATTTCCTTTTCACCTAGATACCTCTCAGTTGCTCCTCGAAAGCCTCGGGAATGTACAGGTTCCATCTTCTGTTGAGGCTGCCTTTTTTTCCACGAACCAAGTATCGTGGTGGACCGCTGATTTCAATTTCCATTTTGCTCAGTGCAGTGTCGTTGATGTGTTCATAGAACGGTGATCTCGTTCTCAGAAGATCCACGGTGAAGCCAATCCGCCTGGGAAGACCCTTCTTTCCTTGCTGAAGCGTGAGGCTAATCAGTTCTTCAACGTCGAGTCCGCGGAGATTTTCAAGGCTCTTTATGCATTCTTCCCATCCTCCGGCATATTGAACTCTGTCGATGCATTCGATGAACGTCCTTTCCTTGCTACTCACTCTCAAAAGGCTGCTTCCATAGGGTTTCTCAACTACCCGTGATGTCGTGTCTTTGATGAATAATGGTTTGAAAATGAACCGTTTGTAACTGAAAGGATCAAACCTGTATTTCGAGTTGACGCATACGTAAGCTTCGTTGAAAGCAGAGTAGGCGCATCCGTAGTATTCCAAGGCAGTGTGGAAGCCCAGGTAGTATTCTTTTCTGATTTTGGAGGCGATTAGAAGTTTATCTGGTTCGTACTTTTCTGCTTTTTCCAACGGAGATAGAACGGCATACAGACCCTTCCGGATTGACTGGAGCTTGTGAGCTTCTATCAGTCTTTTAACATATTTGCGATAGATGTATCTGCGGTTTGCAGAGCCCTCGATTACGCTTGATGATGCTTGCATAATGTCGTCAAAGCTTACTATTCTCATGGGAAAGAGAGCATCATAGAGCGCTTCAGTTTTGTTCGCCATAGTCTTTTCACTTTTTTAACGTAGTTATCCATTTTATGGCATACTGCATTAAAAATATTTAAAACTTGTCACGCCTACAGTCATACAGAAATTTAATGCAGTTACCCAAAAATTGGCATACTGCATTAAAATCTGCAAAAAGTCGAAAGTGTATCAGTTTGCCGACATATCAGCAAAGCTGGAGTTCAATCACTTGCCGGCGTATCTGCATCGCTGTTTTGTCATTAGCTTCTCTCTGCTTAGCCTATAGCACACGCGCGCTAAAAGTAAACTGCAAAGTATTGTGTCCGCAGAGAAGAAGCCTTTTGGAACGCTGGAGAGCGGATCAAGCGTTGCATGAGAACTCGCTTTCGTTTGTCAGAGGTGGTTTACGCCTTTGTTTTTTGTCGCTTGTGCAGAAGCCTGTCAAGCATTTCTGTAGCTGCTCCGTAGCTGAAATTCCATGCTCCCTCTTTGAACATCTGGCATATTTCCACGTTGTCCCAGGTCCCGTGAACGAGATCTCCTAGGAGCATGTTAGCATTCTTGACGTGCCCTTTCTCTGCCAGTTCTCTGATGGACTTTCGCATTCCTGTGTACTCGAACGCTGGAACTACGAGGCGGAGAAACAGGGAGTTCCGGTCGAGAATCTTTTCGTAACTCGTGTTGTAAGGAAGATGTTTCAATGCCTCCGTGAATTTCCTAAGGCTTATCGTGTTCTGGAAGTCGAAGTTGAACAAGAAGAGTAGCGATGCTCGTTGTTGGTTGGGAAACAAGTACGCTCTGTAACCGCTGATGAGCCCCTGTGGGTTGAGGTTGTTCTTGATTCGGCGAGAAACCAACGGAATGTACTTTTTGCTATTCTTTTCTCCAAGTGTTTGCGCTATTTTTGAAACAATTCTCCGCTGGGTCGTCCGCGCATTCAGCTCTAAACATCTGAGGATGACAAGGTCGATCAAGTCAAACTCTGCTCTTTCGTAGTTCTCGTGTTCATCAGTTTTTTCTGGCGTGTATGAGTCGAAGGCTGCTATCCATTTCTTCCAGTCGAACATCGGAACGTCGTGTTTTCCAGCGTAGAAATCCATGTTCAACAATGGATATTTGGGGCTTGCAGTTGCGTGCATTTCATAGTCAGAGATGAGTTCTCTCTTTGAGAGTTCGTTGAGAAAAGCTTTCAGATCTCTTTCCTTGTCGGGGGGGATAACGTAGCGGACATAGTTACCGAGTTTCCATCCGTCCACAACGGCAAGGTATCTCCACAGGGGGAAACTTGTGAGGGCGGCGCCAGAATCATCTTCCTTTCCGACTTGCGTGGAGGCCCAGACCGAGTAGCTCTTTAATCCGAGCTTGGGTTCATTAATAACCGCTCTGAAACGGACCATGTCTCCCCTGTCGAACCTTCTGATGCGGTAACTAACGGTCTGCTCTGGCGCTTTAACGGTTTCAGCCAGCCTTCGGACGTTGTACGTGCTGTGTGAGAGTATTGCCCTGATGATCTTAAAGTCTAAAGAGTCGAGTCGTTTGAACTTTTCAGAATACTCAGTTATCGAAGGAACCAAGCGTTGATAACTCATAGAACCGCACCGGGAGTCGAGATGGCAAGATTATGCAGGCAACCATTCTTAAACATTGCGTAGTAGGACCGCATTTTGTATCTGCCATGCGATTTTGACTAAAGACTTATATGCTTTATTAGCAGAAGTATCATTGGGGGAAAAATGAAGCCCATAGCCCTTGCTGCGATATTGGTGTTGTCAATTCTCCTTGTGCCCACGGTGTTTGCCTTAGAACAGTCGATTCAGACTGCGAAGACAGCGTTGCCCAGGCTGAGCGTGCATTCCACTCTTTTGGCTGGTGGAGCAGTAGTCGTGCCCGATGACCCTGGAAGCGGTGGTGGAGGGCAGGGCGTCATCTGTAATGTACGGCGGCAAGGGTGATGTTTTTGTCCATGTTGGGTCGTATGGTAATGATTGAGGCATCGGAAGCTCCTCTCCTTTCTCCCTAAGAAGCTCTTAACCCTCATGAACCCAAGAATCCCCTCGTATCACCAGTTGACCGAAACCAAACAATCACCGTTCTTGCGCTTGCACGGTCTCCTGAGGTTTTCTGTCGCTTCTTTGTTTAGAACGAAGCACAGCATGCTGTAGGGTGTAGGTAGGACGCGACGTTTCTTGTGCCTCTGCTTGCCTGCACTGGACAGTTTGCGAAAGCTTTAATCAGTATAAGGTTCACGGTGGTTGTATGAGAAAACTTGTTGTTGCAGAGTCGGTGACGCTGGATGGCGTCTTTGAGGCAAATACAATGGCGCAATGGTCCAGCCCATGTCACAGTGACAAGCAGGGAGAGTACATTAAACAGAATATTTCGACGTCTGACGCTCTCCTCCTTGGACGAGTGACCTATGAATTCATTGCACCTTACTGGCTTACTCAGAAGAATAACGAGTATGGAATAGCGGACAAGATGAACAGCATGCCCAAGTATGTGGTCTCTTCAACACTGGAAAAAGCTGACTGGAATAATTCAACAATTATCAAAGGAAACATCATCGAAGAGATTACCCGGCTGAAACAGAAACCCGGTCAGAACATCCTCATAAACGGCAGCGCTAACCTTGTCAAATCGCTTATGCCAACCGACCTTATCGATGAGTATCGGTTTCTTGTTCATCCCATTATCATGGGAAGCGGAAAGCGCTTCTTCAAGGATGGAATGAATGCGACCAAACTGAAACTCGTCAAAACCGAAACTTTCCCCTTAGGCGTCGTCCTGGTCTGGTACGAGTCAGCCAAGAACTAGCTGACAATCGTCAAATCGGACATCGAAAGAGATGGGGAGCAGCAAGAACGTCACCCAAGCACTGAACAATCCGCTCGCGCAGAAGTTCCTGCACTTCACAATCCCTACCCGGCTGACGTGCATCGTATCCGATGGATTTTCCCAACTAGCGCGTGTTGTCGTGTACTAGTGATTGGTATTACGTGTACCAATGCTTGGTATTAAGTGTCTGGAGGCCACTTTATCTGTGGTGATTCTGTGAGGAAAAAGAGGATAGCCATTGTAGCTGCACTGACGACACTGGCGCTGGTCGGAGCAGTCTTCGCCGCTTCTGCCGTTCTTTCCGGGCAACGTGCAAGCAACGAGTTGGACAGTTACACAAGCTTGACTTCTCCAATAAGGCTCACCAAAGCTGGCGACATACCTAACGAAGTTTCTTTAGGCGTTCCGTACACGTTCCATGTTGTGACAGAGAACCTGAACCCGTCAGAGTCCTACACGATCAGAATAGTCTTTGGTGTCTCGCAACAAGTGTTGTTCTACCCCATGCCGACGAACAACGTGTTTGGTCCTGTTTCTACACCCATTGTAGGAATACCTCCGTTCAATTATACTGCTTTTAACCCGTTGACTCCAGACATGGTTACGTTGACTTTCCGCGGCAAAACCGTTGACCTTGCCTACAATGCGACTGAAAATAGCCTAATAGGCTATTCAGACGCGTTCACTACAGCCGTTGGTTACTATGACAGCTCGGCAGTAACGGTTCAGTTCAATGACGCGGCGCTCTCAGCATCGACAGGCAGTTGGACAGTGAGTATATGGGCGATATTCACCTAGTCTCCCTCTTTTTTTAACGTTTCAAAATGCACGCAGGCTGGTAAAGGCATCCATCTCCGACGGTCCTTGCAGCAAGGACCATAGTGTCTATCTTTCTGTTTGTTCTGATAATGTAAAGTTATTTGTGATGAACTCGAGGAACATTAGGGTTCATTCAGTTTCTTTGTCAGCTTCAACTTCCCTTCTTCTGCGTCTTTGCATTTCATCTTGAAGCTTTCGAGATTCAGGATTTTCCACGTCAATCCCTTCATTGTAAAATACTTTGCCACAGTTTTGACATTTAGTGCGTGCTCCCGCTGTCGGTGACGATGTATATCTTTGCCCGCAAGAAGGACAAACCCATGTGGTGTTCTCTTCCTCCTTGTTCTTGTCTACCATTAAAGTTCCCCTTTTTTGAGGAAACAACAAGTAGCCTCCCAAAGGTTACCTATAGTTCCTTTGCATGTACAGCTATTTATACTATCACTTCGTACCAAAAAAGGTTTAATAGAATTGGAGATTTGACAAGAACTCAAGACTTTCTTGCTGCTGTAGATTGAGACAAAAAAGACCATGAGATTGACTCAAGTACCGTATTCTTAGTGCGCGCTGGTCTACCCCAGTACTGGAACCTTACGATGGCAGGTTGATTCACATTAGTTGGTTGGGCATTGCGAAAATTCAATGGTACAGACTTTGCCGTAATCGAGGATCCGTGAGGAGGAGGCACTACTCAGTGGTCCAAATTTTAGATCGCCAAAAGCGGATGTCAAGGCTGGAATTGCAGATGGTTGACACAAGATTTTTATTATAGTATTGTCACTATAATGTTATAGTAAATTAAATATATGGCAAGTTGACTATAATGTGAATAGAGGCAAACAATAATGGATACACCTACACTTCGAATCCTGGATACAATATCCTCTAATTTAGGCGATTCTATATCAATTAACCAGTTGACTGTAAGAATTAGAGAAAAATACGGCACTGCACATTACGCAAACATCTACCAGAAAATTCAGGAACTAAAGAAAGAAGGATTGCTCAGTCTAGACCTCATGGGACGATCCTCCAGTATCAAACTGAACTTTCAAAACTATCTACTGATTGACACATTAGCAGAAATGGAAATAGAGAAAAAGAAGAACTTTCTGACAAAGAGAAGCGATCAATTGTTATTCCTAACCGAAATCGACAAGTTCTTCAATGATACCTGCGCAATAAGATCAATCAGTTCTATAGATCCAACAAAAAACATCAAACTTAACAAAACTGAATTACTTTTTCTCCTCCGGAAAACACCGGAATATCACAACGAGACGCTTCAACTTTACAAAGAAATGCTGAAAATGCAAAAAAAGTATAACTTGAGAATTAACAGTCTTATCACGGACAGAGACGATTTTTACGATCTAATATCGTCAGACGAAATTAATCCTCTCAGAGAAGCTCTAAGCGAAAAGATCAGCTTTTTCTGCCCCCAAGCTTTCTGGAGCGATATCAAACAAGTCTCAGAAAAAACAGAAATTAGGAGCATTAAGACAGAAACAAAACCTGCTAACTTCTCAGGTTTAGACCTGGCCTACAATCTTTGTAGATTCGGATACAAAGAATTCGGTCTTCAGGTGTCGCAAGGAAAGAAATTCTGCATTGAATACATAACAACTGCAATACTGCTTCAAGAAGACGCGAGACTCATGGAAGCCATACCCGTAATCCTTGCAAAAAACAGTTTCAAAAGCAACATATTGGCATTCTTAAGCCAGAAATTTGAGACATCTGGAAAACTAATGGGCCTGCTGAAAATCTTGCACGCCATCAAACCAACACGAGAAACTAGTGAAACAATAGACTTTCTAGAAACATTCGAACAAGAGGAAATACCTGCTGACGAAGAAAGCATCCTCCAAAAGATGAGGCTATACAATGCCATGTGACAAAAGCGCGTTATTCGAATTCTTAGAAGTCTTCAATGGTGACCTCACAAAAAAGGTTACTCTTGTAGCTGCCGGCGGAACAGCAATGACCTTGCTTGATCTAAAACCATCGACAATTGATATTGATTTTACAATTCCCAGCAGTGACTTGCCCGAATTTGAACGAGCCCTCAAAGGCGCGCGCGCTATGGCTGAACTATTTGCCCAGAATCGTGTTTAACTTTTCGAGGGCTTCTTTGTTTTCCTTCCAATAGAGCAATTGTAGAGCGTCTTTGATGTCACACCATCTGTATTCACTGTGTTCTTTTCCGTCGAGCACTACATTCTCTGTGGAAGACACTTCTACACCATAGACGTATTCCTGATTCAGGTTGGGGTCTGAAAACTCGAAATAGTATAAATCTTCTATCACCCTGATGAGATTCTTTATTCCAGTTTCTTCCTTTATTTCTCTGCGTAAGGCTTCTGTTCGGGTCTCTCTTTCTTCCAAGCCGCCCGTAACAGGTTGCCAGTGCCAGAATCCATTTCTATCAGGAAGCCTTTTCAAGAGCAGATATTCTATTGAGTCACCATTTCTTCGAAAGATTATCGCTTCGACTACTTGTATTGGCAACCGCATGGCAAAAGAGAGTTACGGCTGGCAGTAAAATCTGTTTTGGTGTTGCGGAAAAGCTATAGCCGAACCGAAAGTAACTGTGTCGGTTGGTGAGTTGAGTTGCTTGAAGGCAAGACCGTGAATCTGAGGGCTATGGAGAAGGAAGACGTGTCGTTCTGGCATAAATGGGCTAACAATGTGGATTCGGAATATTTCTTGCCGAGTCAAAGGTCTAAAGCAGAAATGGAAAA
>JBEKCD010000012.1:0-129219 GCA_050015055.1 Bathyarchaeia archaeon
CAACTCTGCCTACTCATCATGTTATACACGGCAGAAGCCGCAGCAAACACTCACAAACCAGGCAGATCCAGAAGCATCAGATACTTCGCAAACTAATTTCGGAACAACCATGCGCGCTAGTTTGCCTTATATTATGTGAAGAAGTATTCTCAGAACAACGACAAGAACTATTATTAGTACTACTACTACAATAGCAGACCATAGAAATCCGCCGATGCCACCCCTACGATTCGATATTATATTTTTGAATTTCATTGGTTCAATCACCTCCTGCTCTTAACACATACAACGCGCGCTTTTGCTAACTTTGAAATCTTGATTTGCAAATTTAAACGTTTGTTACTGTGAGGATACAGCAACAAGTAGCGACGGCGTAGTTTTTGCGGAGAGAATCCGCGAGTGCTGTAAGAAGCGACGGTCTTAAGAAGTGCGCGCGCCATAGAAAAAGTGGAAAACTTCGCGCGCGCGCCTCAGCGTGTAACTAAACTCCGTTACACTCTGCGGCATCAATCCCGTATAATCAAATCTCGTGACCTCAGTACCATTCGCTGTAAAGAATCCAAAGTCCAAATCTGGCAAATTGCCTTCACCCACAACAATCCTGCTTTCATAGCTTCTTTGTTTCAAGGTTGCACTGTAAACAAGATACGCATAGGGCAGCACAAGAGCAATACCGCGCGCGCTACCGAGCAGAGCAGCCAAAGCCGTTTTTCCTTTTTTACTCATGTTTATCACCTCATTCATCCATTTTCTTCGCACGCTCACTTGTTCATTGGTCGCAATCTGCCTGAGCCCCTGCACAAAGAGCATTTCTGAGTTTTCATGGTGGGGATGATTTGTCCGTCTGATCTTTCGTAGCTTTTCTCGACCACGATTTCTCCAAGACTTTCGCACCTCGGACAAGCAACTCCATTCTTCAGATCTGTGTCAATCTTCTCTATTTCTCTGTGAAGAGTTTCGATTTCACTGTTCAGTTGAGGCAGCCTCTCTGAGAGTTCATCAAAGCCTGCAAAACCCTCTTTGTCCAACACTTGTGAGAGTTTTATGAAGTTGCCCGTGATCCATAGATTCCTGCACTCTTCATAGAGGTCATTTACGTGCGCGAATTCGGTCTCTAGAGCATTTAGGCGCTGTTGTGACTCGTCCCTATGGCCTCTTAGGTTCATCCAGAACTCTTCTCGTTCAGAGAGTCCTTCAGTCATTTCGCAACCCTCAGCTATCAAAGAAAAATGAAGAGAAAGATTGTACTGGATAGATAGTCATCTTACAAGATCCTTCGCAGTTGGAATCCGTTTCCCTTGAGCCTTCATGTCTTCCATTACAATGTTGCGGACCCATACCGAAGGCACCACACCTGCAGCATCCGAAGACTCTTCGACGAACCTGGCAACTTCTGGCCCAAAATAGACGCTAACCTTCAGTCCCTTCGGCTCGTGAACTATCCTTTCAGTCAGGGCTTTTATGTCCTGCGACGGATCTTTCTTGACCTCAGAAATAAGCTTCGCTTTTCTGTCAGGGTCAACGACCCGAATAGCTTCAACCAAGTCCTTGGCCAGTTTTTGCGTCCGCTCGCCCTTTTTTCCTTCAGGACCGCGCGCGCGTTTCTTGTCCTGCCAGGATGGTATTCGGTCAGTGTAGTTGGCGGGCCCGAGGGGATTTGAACCCCTGTTCTCCGGCTTTCTTCCATGCTTGATGCCCGGAGGCTTGCGCACCCGTTTGCGGTTCGACGCCTTAATCCTGACTGGGCTACGGGCCCAACACAAACATAGTCATAACTGAAATTAATTGTTGCTGTGCCAACTACATCTCAGCCAATTCTTCGTTTATCCACCAAGCCTTTTTCTTGCCTGACCTTTCCCCTGGATAATAGTCTATTATTGATTTTCCGAGCTGTTTCTTGGAAGTCTTCTGCATTCTTCTCAACCTGTTCAAGACCAGCCACCTGTTCGTCTTCAAGTACTGGGCCAGCTCAGGCGTAGTTGCCCCTTTATAGTGGACGAGGTAATCGATCATTCTGTGGTCTATCTCGTCCATTCCGAAAGCGTGCGGGTTGGTTTTTCCCCGTTCATAAGTGAGTAGTTCAAGGTCTCCGAGGTACTTCTTGATTTCTGAAAAGTCCTTCTCCATCTTTTCAAATCTGCCCTCGAGCTCCAGAATTCTGTCGGGCTTGGGCGTTTTCTGCAGCTTCTCCAAGATAGCGTCGCGAATGAAGTTACTCCGATCTCCTTCAGGAATGCGCAGAATCATTTCCTTGTAAACTTCATCAGGAACCTTCGCCGATATGACTCTCAACTCATCCATGAGCACGCCCTCGCAATCCAGTAATGGAACTCTTATTATTTCACGGTTTCTTTTATCAGCACGCTGGCTTGTCCCTAAATCGAGAGTTGAATCAGGTTAGGGGAAGTGTATCGACGCATACGAGGCTGTTTAGCAACAGGCCGCCGTAACCTCCGCTCCGTTGCAGTGCAGCGTTACGTCTGGCCTTGCAAACAGAGAAGGGGGGAGGCTTGAGAAGATTGTCACAAAACAACATTACAACTGACAACACAAACTGAGAGGGGGGGCCGACTCTGCAAGACAGCGACCCCAGCGCGCTTCACTGCCTATTGCGCCTCGTTTTGAAAAGGGAGGCAGCAGGAAACCAGTGAAAAGACCAAGTCGTTCCACCAACACGCTTCAACACACAACACAGGGACAAGGCAGCGCGCTAAGAAATGGAGTATACGGTGTTGCAGCAGGTTCTTCAGGAACGTAAGGGACGGTTTAAGCCACCCTAGCGTTGGTTGAAGGCTCTGGCCGCAGCGCCGTGTTCCTTGTTCTCGCCAGCAAGTCGCAACGGTTCTTCACTATTTCGTAGAGCTTCTTGCGCAGGTCCTCTCCGGCTATCTTTTCTTCTCGGACGAGCAGCGTTTTCCTTGCGAGTTCTGCGTCGCCTAACGCGGCAAACCAAGCTTCGAAATCGCCACGGTTGATGTGAAACTCTATGGAAGACAGGTCAACTTTCTGGACTTTGTCGCAGAAGTCACCCAAGCTTGCGGCGTGAATGTTGAGAGACTTGCCGATGTCAGCGTAGAAGTGGAACGATTTCTCCATGGGCAAGTACGCGAGGATTTCAGTCGCCTTTTCCCTGCTGATATCGGGGAGGCCGAGCACTTTTTTTCCGCTTTCCGTTATGACGTACATTCCTTTTTCCGGCATTTCAATGTGTCCCATCTTCGTGAGTCCTAGAATGTGCATCATAACCGGCGGAAAACCCAGTCCAGCCTCTTTTGCTATCTCCGTGGCCTTTGCAGGTCTGTCCAACAACCATATGGTTTCAAGAACTAAACGTTTAACAGGTGATATGCTCATACTGTTGCACTCGTCTTAGTTTGTCACATGTGCCTAATAGGCTTTTCATGGTTCTTTCGTGACTTCGCGATCATTGACCGGTTGAAAGGCAATTGATGGGAAGTTTCGATGATTCTCGATAACGATTGCAGGTACGTAAAGTCCATTAGGAAGGTAAATAAGCAATAGCTCAATAACCAATAGACACTCATTTGCTATAAGGAGAAACGCTGAAAGATGAAGATGGCTGTGCTTGTGTATGAGTATCCGCCGAAGATCGTTGGCGGTTTGGGAACCTACGCTGCCGAGATCACGAGGAAATTTGTTCTAACGGACAATGATGTCACGGTGTTCACGATGAATGACGATGCTGGAACCCTCCCAACACGGGAGATATGGCGCGGCATTGAGATACACCGCCCCTTACACATTGACATATCTGATTCTCTGCCGGACGTAATTGCTGAAGACATCAGAAAATGGGGCCGAGGCCTCCATCTGTTCTCCAAAATTCTCATCTACAACTATCTGAGCGCTTCAAAACTCGTCAACGAACTCATCAAGAAGGAGAACATTAAGTATGACCTTGTCGTTGCACACGACTGGCTTTCAGCCATCGGCGGCATCACAGTCAAGAAAGAAGTCGGACTGCCCTTCGCTTTTCACGTGCACTCCACGGAGAAGGGGAGGACGCTTGGAAACGGTTCCGAGGTGGTCAGCAACATTGAACTTCACGCTGCAAAGGCAGCCGACATGATTGTTACGGTTTCTTACGCTATGAAGGAAGAGCTCACAAAGCTCGGATTTCCCAAAGATAGAATACAGGTGTGCTACAACGGCGTCGACGCACAGAAATACAACCCACAAGACGTGACAGCTGAACAGGCAAAGAAGATTAGAAGCCTCTACGGTGTCAAGGACGACGAGGTCATGATTCTCTTTATCGGCAGGCTTGTCGGCGTTAAAGGAGTCGACAAGCTCATAATGGCCATGCCTCACATTCTTCAGAAGATACCTAAAGCCAAACTGGTCGTATTAGGTTTGGGCGATCTTCAAGACTACTTGAAGAACTTGGTCAACTACATGAGGCTGAACGAGTACGTGAAATTCCGCTTCGAATTCCTCCCTGAGGAAGAACGCATTCTTCATTATGCGGCCTGCGACGTGGCCGTCTTCCCAAGCCACTATGAGCCATTCGGCATAGTTGTCCTGGAGGCTATGAGCATGGAAAAACCCGTTGTCGTCGGCGCGGCAGGAGTTAGCGGAATGCGAGAGATAGTCATATGTTGTGGAGAAGACCAGTGCGGGTTCCACATAGATCCGAGCAACCCGACGGACATCGCGTGGGGCATCATCAGCGTCCTAGAAAGCCCAGAGAAGATGAAATGGCTTGGAAAAAACGGCAGAAAACGAGTCCTGGAAGAGTTCACTTGGGACAGGATTGCCGAGAGAACACTGAAACTGTACGAACAAATGGTGAAACATTAGATCCTGCGTCAGGCTTGAGTTTTGACGGTGATGGTTCCTTGAGAGCGGATTCTATAGAGCTGAGAAGTGAAATCGTCAAGGAAGCCGCCGTTCGTCCCATTATGGAACCGAACGCGCATGCGTATTCCAAAAATGGTTGAAAATGGCCTCAAATCCGTTCTTGCATGTACAGGTTCATTATGCATGTGCGGGATGAGCATGTTTTGGCTCTGCCCAAGGAACAGAAGCCATTTTTACACCAATTTCGGGACAAGCATAGGCGCTACTTGACTCAAACTGCTCATCTACATATGCTAGCGAGATCTGACGATTCTTAAATATTGGTTTTTGCACAGAACAATATGAGTGAGCCTGCGTTGGACAGGAAGGTGCAAGCGTGGAACTGGACAAAGAATCCCTAAAGAAGATGCTCCCAAATCTGGCCAAAGAGTTGCAAACAGATGATAACAAGGTTCAGGTGAACTCCGTGCGGACCAACCCGAAAGACGGGGAGAAAGCTGTAACCTCACAGAGTTTCGATAACTACATGCCGGACGTGATAGACTTCATTAGGCGATGCGACACTAAGGAACAGGCTGAAGAAATAATCTGTTACTTGGAGAGAAAGGGCGAAATCGACGAAGAATACGCTCAGAAGCTCAGGAAACAGCTCAAAGAGAAGGGCGTTAGAAGCTTCGGCTCCAAGAAAGAGCAAGATCACTACCTCAAGCACAGCAGACGATAACTGAATTGAACGGGATACGCGGTACTATTTCTTTGTCCCTAGAAGAAAAGCTAAGTATATACGTGACCAAGATGGTCTAAGTCTAAAAGTAAATAAATGAGCTTACCAATAAATACAAGCCTCAATGAGTGTTAGTCTGGTCGGAGGAAAAAGCGTGAAGAAAACCGTCGCCGCGTTCATCATCTTGGCCTTGGCTATTGTAGTTCTTGCTTTGGCTTCTTTCAACATCACGTCTGCCAGGGCAAGCTCCAGCTACAGTATAGAAAGCGTGAACCACACGGTGGGGGTCTTGTACAACGGATACGTTCTTGTAAATGACACGATAGCGATATCCGGGCAAACAGACAGCTTTCTGCTTGGTTTTCCGCACACTTTCGGTCCGAATGTAGTCAGTGCGGTTGCTTACAGCACCAATGACGCAGCTGACACGTTTCCAGTCTCACTTAACGTGCCGCTTGAAGATCGTGTTGGTTTCTACGGACTGAAAGTCGATTTATCGAAAGGAACACCGCAGGTCCTCAGCGTCATATCTGTACTCTCAGACAGTTTCCAGCAGGCCTATTCGAATGCAAGCATGTTTCAACTTGTTTTCCCAGCATTTCCAAGCCTGACAGAAACCGCCCCTGTTTGTAATTGCTCGGTTGTTGTACCAGATGCACAGTACATAAATGGAACGATTAGCAGCCTCACTTACAACGTGGAGAATTTGAGTGCCTTCACCTACAATACGTCTCAGGTGATTTTCTTGCTACCAGCAGGAGGTGTTCAGCTTTCTGATATTAAACAGCTCACTCGTGAGGTGAGCATAAACGCGTTCGGTCAGACGAGCGTTTCCGACTTCTATTACATAACGAACAACTCGACGTTCACGATGGAGTCTATGGATTTCGTTGTGCCTCCTAAAGCGTCGAACCTGGCCGCGAATGATCAACTCGGGATACCAGTGGTTACACCAGCGGCTACCGGCGACAACCCAAATCGGTACACAATCAACTTCACACTTGAAGTGTACTCTGGCAAGGCAATGAAGTTTACGGTGAACTACAATCTGCCTGACAACGTCTACGTCAGTAAACAGGCGGGCAACTTCGCTGTAAACATGAGCTTTTTCCAAGACTCGATTAGCTACATTGACCAAGCTTCAGCCAGCTTTGTCTTACCTGAAGGTGCACGATTGTCAAGTTTCGAAACCACCCTGGCAGGCAATCTCTACGGTGTCAACCGTAATGTTTACCAGGAAAGCATGAGTGTAAGCGAGCAGAATGTAATCTCTCTGGACAGTTTCACCGTGAGCCTTAGCTACACGTATAATTCCTTGTGGCTGGCTTTCGGTCCCACAATGTGGATCTGGGCATTGGCGATTGTTGGCTCTGTGGTGGTCGTGGTTTGGAAGAGGCCTAGGGCTCCAAGCGGGGTCGCGATTCCTTCAACGATTCTGAGGCTTCGTCCAGAGGATAGTAGGGCCTTTGTGGACGCCTATGAGGAGAAAATGAAAATAGAAGGAGAGATCGACACCCTCGAGGCCAGGGTGCAGAAAGGAAGAATCCCCAGGCGAAGGTACAAGGTGCAGAAGAAAACCTTGGAAACTCGACTGAGCGCGCTGGATAGAACGTTGGCAGAGGCGGGGGGGAAAATGCACTCGGCTGGCGGTCACTACTCAGATCTGATGCGACAGCTTGAAGTTGCCGAAACCGAAATCGACGAAGCAGAGGGTAACATTAGAAGCATTGAAGCCCGCCAAACCAGGGGAGAAATATCGTTGGAAACCCACCGTAAGCTTCTGGGAGATTACGAGCGCAGGAAGGACAGAGCCAAAACAACGATAAATGGAATCCTCTTAAGACTACGTGAAGAAACCCACTAAATGCACCTAAACACTTTTATTCCACTTTCATTTTTCACTGAAATTCTGGTCTCAGGGGAAATGAAAAATGGTGAAAATAGTCATAGATAATGCTAAGTGCACCGGATGCGGCACGTGTGCTGATACATGTCCGGTAGGTGTGTACGAGGTCAAGGAGAAGAAGTCCGTCCCTGTCAAATCTGAAGAATGCCTCGTGTGCAGAGCATGCGAAGTCCAATGCCCCGAAAGTGCAATCCAAGTGGTCGAGTAAAATCTCAGAGTTCATTGTGTGCGTTTCATACATTCGACTCTACTGACGCATCTTACTCTTTCTAACTTTTTCAGTCACTTTACAGACGCGTTATGCTGTTCTATACCGTGCACTGCGGAAGCATGGGCTTTACCGTTCGGAGTGCATTTATCAATCTTAACGATCATGATGGAGCCAATTCAGCATATTTCGTCCTAGTTTCCGGCGGACTTAACACCCAGCGCGTGCCGTACGGCATGTGACGTCCAGTCTGTCGGCGTCTCAGATAGCGAGACGTGCTTCAGGAGAAGCCTGTGAAAGCCGACCACGCCTTTTTTTGTTACGTCTAACATTACGTTTTACAAGATCACGGTGTCGTGTTTTTGACCCCCTCTTTTTGTTTGTAATGTCAGAAGTAATGTCGATTGTAACAAACCATGAAGAAGACAGGGCTAGAATGCCCTTCAGAGCTAATCTGTTCCGTTTATTTGTAACGTCAAATGTAATGTTGCATTGTAACGTTTCTTTGTCGGCCCCTTGTGTCCTCTCCTCGTGCTGTTACGTCCGGTGTAACATTTTTCGGCAACAGTTTTTGAGAGAGCAGACATGCGCGGTTTTGGGGAACTTGCCTTTCAGTCATGTGGTAAACGAAAGGGGACCTAGTCGTAAGATTGCCTTGTTATCAGCGCGTGCTAAGCCACTTTAGTCGTAGGAGCTTGTTCCCCGAATGTTTTTTCAAACACTTTCTGGAGGTATTCGGCCATTGGCACCCCTTCTTGTCTGGCAATTTTCTTGAGGGCCTTGTTTATGCCTGTCGTGTACTGGATGGCTCTCTTCGGTCTGTTCACGATGGTTTGTGGCAGCAGAAGGTCTTTGGCCACCCGCCTTAGGACGAGCTTCCTGAGCGTGTTGCTTGTTCGTTCCATCTTCAACTCCAAGGGTAGATTTATCGCGAATTTCGCCATGCTGATAGTTGCGAAAGGCAGTCGGAGCTCTACGTTCAAGTGGTTACAGATTTTGGAATCTCTCTCTAGATTGTCTTCATACATTCTAAGGATATCGTTGAACATCGTCATCTGCGCCTTCTCACTGCCACCTCCTAAATATTCGTCCAGGTACCGCTTGTAGCCGCCGAAAAGCTCGTCCGCCCCTTGCCCGGCCAGCATCACCCTAAGGTCCATCTCCGCGGTTTTTTCGGCAGTCCAGTATATCGGGATGCCTATGCTCACTTTGACGGGTTGTGGTTCCTCAATGGCGCCGATGACTTTCGAGATTGTCTGAAGGACTTCGTGCTCAGTGTGAAGGTAACAGTATAGCGGGAGTTTCAGTTCTTCTGCTGCCTGCTTGGCGTATTCTACTTCCGGCTCGTTCTCCAAACTTACGTGAATCAGAAGGACGTTACTCCCAGTTTTCTTTGCCAAAGAGGCAATGATGCTGCTGTCCAAGCCGCCTGAGAAAGCAATTACCACTTCCTTCAAGCCTGAGACCCTTTCTCTGATAGAATGCTCTAAGAGCGTTCGAAGCCTGCGTGCCGCGGTCTGCATTGTGATTCGCTTTGGTTGGGAATAAGCGATTGTTCTCGCGACGGTGAATTTGAAACCGCTTCTCTCAACTAGTGACACGCACCCTGGCGGAAATGAAGCTGTCTCCTTCATTCCGATGCTCCACAATGCTTTCCGTGCAGAAGCTAAGGCTGCAAATTCTGCATTCTCGCCATAATAGAGCGGGCGAACGCCCATAGAGTCTCTAGCTGTTATGATTTTTTCAGGTTTGGCTATCGCAAAGGCGAAGTCGCCGTTTGTTTTCTTGACGAACACTGTGACCGCCTGTTCAAGGTTCCCCTCCAGCTTTTTCGCTGCGATCTCCGCATCAGATTTTGCAGTTTCTACGGGATAGAGTCTTCCATCAAAAACCATTGCCGCATCCTCTAACTTCAACGGTTGAGGCTTGTCTTTGGGAAGAATCTTGGAGAACGCGTAACCAACGGCAGTCGAAGACTCTATGTTCGTTTTCTTGAGAATCGAAAGGGATCCTTCTGTCCTCACGGTCGTGGATGAAGCTATTCCGTAGGCTTCATAATCATCGGAGTTCATTGTTTCGACCATGGCAAGTGCTGTTCCCACAGCGTTCTCGCCTCTTTTGTTCAGAACTGCCACCAGTGCGCCCATTTCAAAGGAACCTTCAGGCTAGTCTCCACACAGTGTTTGGTAAAGCATTAATCTTTAGTCAGCTTACTCTGCATGAGGGATACTGAAGTTGCCAATTCTCCCCGTTGACACGGGCCGCTATGGCACGCCTGAAATGAAGAAGATTTTCGAGGAGGAGACGCGGGTCCAAAAAATGCTTGACGTTGAGGCTGCTTTGGTTTGGGCGCACGCCGAAGTGGGGGATATACCTCGAAAGGACGCGGAGAAAATCGCGTCTGTGTGTTTGCTGGAGCGCGTAGAACTGCGCCGAATCAAGGAAATTGAGCTTGAAATAAAGCATGACGTTGCTTCTCTAGTCAGAGCGTTGGCTGAGGCTTGCGGGCCAAGCGGAGCTTACGTTCATTTGGGCGCTACAAGCTACGACATCGTGGACACTGCGACTGCTCTGCAACTGAAGGATGCGCTGCAGCTCATCGACGTGAGATTAGGCGACCTTGAAAAGATTCTGATGGAGAAAGCCTTGAAGTACAAGAACACGTTGATGGTCGGGAGGACCCACGGGCAACACGCGCTGCCAATAACGCTGGGTTTCAAATTTGCCGTTTGGATGCGCGAGGTTTCCAGGCACATTGAGCGACTTAGACAATGCGAGCAACGGGTTGTAGTTGGAAAAATGAGCGGTGCTGTGGGCACACAGGCGGGTTTGGGAACAAACGCTAGGAAGATTCAGAACCTCGTCATGCAACGTTTAGGCATTGAACCTGCCGACATCTCCACCCAAATCGTGCAGAGAGATCGTCATGCTGAAATGGTGTGCCTGCTGGCTGGAATCGCTTCCACACTGGAGAATTTTGCCACCGAAATTCGCGAACTGCAGAGGCCCGAAATCGGCGAGCTTTCAGAATATTTCGAGGCAGAAAAGCAGGTTGGCAGTTCAACGATGCCTCATAAACGAAACCCCGAGACTTGTGAAAGAATTTGCGGCTTGGCAAGAATTGCCAGAAGCCTGGTCATTCCAGCATTGGAGGATGTCACAACCTGGCATGAACGAGATTTGACCCAGTCATCTGCTGAACGCTTCATATTTCCAGAGATATGCATACTGACGGATTACATGCTTTTTCTGATGACCAGCATCATCGATGGCTTACACGTTGACGAACAGAAGATGTTAAGCAATATTGGATTGACCCAGGGACGCTTTATGTCCGAAGCCGTGATGATGGCGGTGGCACAGAAGGGTATGAATCGACAGGAAGCTCACGAACTGATGAGAAAACTGGCATTGAAAAGCGAACGAGAGATGCAACCATTCAAAGAAATACTTCAGGAAGATAAAGCTGTGAGTAAAAAGCTAGATAAAAAGGAGATAGACAAAGCCTTGAACCCCAGGAACTACCTGGGCACAGCAACGAGCCAAATTGATTCTGCAATCAAGAAAACAATTGATGAACGCAGAACGAGAGGATAAACGATGCCATAGTAAATAGCCGTTGTTTGAAGCGTGTGAGGATCGTTGGGTTCTAATAACCGAAAGTACAGTCCGCCGCTGAGGGTCATGTCGGTCAGTACTCTGTTAGAGCTTTTTGTTTCCATTCTGCCTCTCTTTCAAGCTCTTCCAGCGCTTCTCTCTTGACAAAGCCGCCGACTTGCTCCTTTATCTTCTTGGCAAGCTTGGGTCCAATCAATGGCAAACTGGCCAGGTCATTCAGAGATGCCCGTTTTATCTCTTCCGCTGATTTGTATCCGGCGTTGTAGATTATGCGCCCGCGAACCCTGCCAACTCCTTCCAGCTTCACCAGCGGCAACAGCTCTTTCTTAACCCCTTTCTCTACTCTCCGATTGACTTCAAGAATCTGGGGCAGCATCTGTCTATTGCCGAAGAGTTGTGCGAGTTCATCTGTGGCGTGGAGTAGCCACTTGGCGTTTTCAATCGTCCTGTAAAGATCTCCTGGCTGCACTCTGAACTTTTCGATCAGTTGCTCTTCGCTCACCTCTTCAATCCACGCGCCCAAGGTCATGGCTGTTTTGACTTCTCCGAGAAACTGTTCGTAGGTTATGTTGTCTTGCCACTCGTCTGGTGGAGCTATTAAAAGCTCTTGTTTGTGCTGCTCTAGAAAAACCGCAATCTCATCTTGCTCCCTTGTGTAAGGTCGCAATACGGGACCCATGTCGGGGGTGTGGGCGATCATCTGTAACAAGCTGAAATCCGTCAGGAGTGCCGGTTCTTGCCTCAGAGCGTCGCGGATTATCACGGCTGAGAACGGGTCGATGTAGAGTTCGCTGACCCGTTTTCCGAATCTTGTGGCGTTGATGTCTTCGCCGAAGACTTCTATCATGTCCTCATCATAAAGATACTTGAGGATTTTGGCCACTATGCCCTTGATGGCGTTGACGTCGTACTGGAAAGCATAAAAGGTCTTGCCGAAGAACTCGTAGATTCCACGCTCCGTGTGAGCATAGTCCGCTGCAACAGTGGCCAGCACATGAGTCCTCATTATCCTTTCAACGGCGAGCCTGGACCAGATGCGTTCTGGCCTCGCGAGAATGTAGCTCTCCAGCAGATAATCTGCCTCGTCGTTGGTTTTGGCCACGAGTATGGCTTCGCCTGTCTTGTCGTATTTTGGTCTCCCAGCCCTGCCGGCCATCTGCTTGTACTCCAACACGCTGATTGGGTAGTAGCCGTAACCTGCTTCGTATCGCCGGTAATCTTGTATGACTACCGTTCTGGCCGGCAGGTTTACGCCGAAAGCCAACGTCGGCGTTGCTGTCAGAACCTTGATTCTCCCCTGTCTGAACCCATCCTCTATCAACTTTCGGTGACCCCCGCCTAAGCCAGCGTGATGGAAAGCAGTGCCGCACTTGACCAGTTCGGCAAGCGACTCGCCGAGCGACGTTCTCTCTCCCACAGCTAAGATGCGGTTTGCATCGTGCTCCAACGACCGCTTGGCAGGCTTAGATAAAACTGACTCGATTTCGCCAGCAATTCTCTTGGCCAGAACGGCCGCGTTCTTCCGTGTAGAAGCGAAAACCAAGGCCTGTCCTCCGGTCCTAACAGTGTTCAAAACCAAGTTCAATGTTGGATCGCGCGTTTTCTTCTCAAGCTTTCGGGCGTCCCCGTCGCGGTATTGGATTTCTTCATTAAGCAGAACCCCTTCCTTTAGAGCAACGGGTCGCCATTCGGTTGTGACGTAATCTGCTTTAAGCCACTGGGCGATCTCGTCCACGTTGTTTATCGTTGCACTTAGGGCCAAGATCTGCACCTCAGGATTGGTAACCATCAGTCTCGCCAGAACCACCTCAAGCGTCGGTCCGCGCTCAGCTTCATTTAACAAGTGAATCTCATCCGCAACTACGAGGGAAATTTCATCCATCCACTTGGTCCTGTGCCTCAAGAGTGAATCGGCTTTTTCATTAGTAGTGATGATTACGTCAAATCTCTCCAACCAAGCGTCGGTGCTGTCAAAGTCGCCTGTGCTGATTCCAACCCTTATCTTTCTTCCACTCTTCTTGATTATCGAGGTGTACTTTTTGAACTCTTCAAACTTCTCGTTTGCCAACGCCCTCAGAGGTGTCAGGTAAATGGCCTTTCCGTTTCTTTCCAGTACGTGTTTTAAGGCGCAAAACTCCGCTACCAGAGTTTTCCCGGAAGCGGTTGGACTGGCCAAAACGAGGTTTTTTCCTTCAAGAGCCCCTGCCTTTATCGCCTCCTCCTGCGGAGGGTAGAGTTCAACAATTCCAGATTTGATTGTCAATTCCTTGACGGCTTCTGGTATGGACAGTTCCGCTACTTTCACTTGACCGCGCCCATCTCTTTCGTTACAACAGGTTTAGCAGGATGGTCATTTAAAGCGTTGCGCAAGCTCGAAATTTCGGTTTTTCTGGGTTAGGCTTTTTTATTAGAGAAAGTGAATAGTGAGAGTGAACAAAAGAATTCGCGCGTCGAAGGCTTGAGTCATGATGATTGAAAACGTGAAAGAGCTGTTGAAAGCGCATGAAGGTTTAGAATGTGACGTTTACCTAGACAATGAAAATTCGAGCAGGGTTCCTGATGAAGTGATCAATGCGATGCTTCCCTATTTTAATAAGCGTGCATACGGAAATCCGACGCTGACTCATAAACCTGGCTGGGAAGCTTTCGAAACGATAATGGAATCAGCACAGAAAATCGCGTCCTTCCTAGGCTGTAAAACGCTAGAAGAAATCAACTTCACACCCGGAGAAACTGAAGCAAACAACTTGGCATTCTTGGGAACGACACCTTCAATGAGGGATAAGGGCAAGAAAATTGTGATTTCAGAGATTGAGCCGACAAACGTGTTGAACGTTGCGGAAATGCTTCAGAAAAGCGGCTTTACGTTGACGAAAATTCCCGTAGATGACGAAGGCTTCATAAACCTTGAGAGATTGAAGGAAGCGGTTGACAAGGAAACAATTCTTGTAAGCCTGTCAACAGCAAACCACGAGATTGGGACGATACAGCCGATAAAAGAAGCTATAAAAATAGTTAAGGACAAGAACCCTGCGACGGTTTTTCACACGGACGCCTCAGACGCATACGGAAAGATTCCGTTCAACGTGCAAGACCTTGACGTAGACTTGGCAACGCTCAGCAGCTACAAGATATCAGGGCCTCGCGGAATAGGCGCCTTGTACGTGAAAGAACGCGTGAACGTTGACAAAATCTTGGAAGGCCAGATAGGAACACAAAGACTGTGGCCCGGCGTTGAAAACACTCCGTTAATCGTCGGTTTCACAAAAGCATCCGAACTGGCTTTCGAAAACTTCGAAGAAGGAACGAATCGCCTGCGAAAGCTTCGGGACAAATTGACCGAAGGAATTTCCAACAGAGTGTCTGACGTGTTGCTTAACGGACCGAAAGGACAGAAGAGGGTGCCTGACAACGCGAACATAAGTTTCTTGAGATGCGAGGGAGAAGCGTTAACGATCGAGTTAAGCCTGAGCGGCGTCTACGTTTCAAGTGGAAGCGCGTGTTCCAGAAGACTCTTGCAGCCGAGCCACGTTCTTGTTGCCATAGGCAGAAAGTTTGATCAAGCTCACGGCAGCATATTGATGAAAGTCACCAGATATCACACCGAAGAGGAGATAAACTGCGCTTTGGATGTTATCCCACAAGGTGTTGAAAGAATAAGAGGGATAACTGGGTCCACAGGAGCGGAATAGTGTGTCACGTGCACCGTTACCGTACAACCCCAAAATACTTGAACTGTTTAAGAATCCCAAAAACCTGGGAAAAATGGAAGACGCCACTGTTGTTTCAGTTGCAGGAAACCCGATGTGCGGGGACATGATAACTTTCTATCTGAAAATCAATGATCAAGACGTTATCGAAAAAGCGTCCTTCGAAAGTTACGGTTGCGCAGCAAACATAGCCACGTCAAGCATAGTCACGGAAATGATTAAGGGAATGAAGCTTGAAGACGCTTGGAAAATCTCCTATCAAAGTGTGACGGAAGCGGTGGGTGGACTTCCCAGCGTCAAGTTTCACTGCGGCATATTGGCAGTTGGAGCGCTTAAGAGGGCCATAAGAAAATACTTTGAAAAAAAGGTGGCTCCGAGCTGGTTGCAGACGGAGCCGAGCTTTGAGGAGAAGCAGGCGTTGGAAGAGGAAGAACTGGCAAGAATGCTTTCCAAGAGGATGAAGGCGGCTGAGGGAAAATAGTGCTGGATCCCCGCGAGATTCGGGAAGATTTTCCTATCCTCAAACGAAAAGTGAACGACAACCCGCTCATCTACTTTGACAACGCAGCAACCTCGCAAAAACCAAAACAGGTCATTGACGCCATCAAGGATTTCTACGAGAACCACAACGCTAACGTTCACAGAGCCGTCCACACCCTTTCACAGGAAGCCACAGAACTCTACGAGAGTGCGCATGAAGAGGTTGCGAGGTTCATTAACGCAAAGGGGATGGAAGAGACAGTTTTTGTGAGAGGAACGACGGAAGCGATAAACCTCGTGGCTTACGCTTGGGGGCTTCACAACCTCAAGAGAGGCGACGAAATCGTCGTGTCGTTGATGGAGCATCACAGCAACATCGTTCCTTGGGAGATAATATCTGGAATCACCAAGGCAAACGTGAAGTACGGTGAAGTCCACGACGACGGAACCTTGGATTATGAGTCCTTTGAAAATCTGATATCAAGAAAGACCAGGATGGTCTGCCTTTCCCACGTGTCAAACGTCACTGGAATCATAAATGACGTTAAGAGGGTAACAAAAGTCGCCCATGAAAACGGCGCTTTGGCACTTATAGATGGAGCCCAGTCCGTTCCGCATATCCCAGTTAACGTTAAAGAGTTGGACGCTGATTTCCTTGCCTTTTCCGGCCATAAAATGTTGGGTCCAACGGGAATAGGCGTGCTCTATGGCAAGAAGGATATTCTTGAAAGCATGAAACCCTTTCATGGGGGAGGAGAGATGATACGAGAAGTCTCCTTCAACCCGAAAACAAAGCGCTGCTCAATCTCTTGGAACGTTCTGCCGTGGAAGTTCGAGGCCGGAACACCGAACATCTGCGGCGGCGTGGGTTTGATGGAGGCTGTGAGGTACCTCAAGCGGATAGGTATGGAAAACGTGAAGGCCCATGAAGAGATGCTGACGAAATACGCTCTTCCACGTATGAAAAGCTGCAAGAAATGCAAAATCTTTGGAACGCAAGACACGTCTGTCAAGTGTGGGATTATCCCGTTTGGAATAGACGGGCTTAGTTCACATGATGTTGCCTTGTTTCTTGACAATTATGGCATAATGGCCAGAAGCGGCTTCCACTGTGCCCAACCGTTACATGAGGTGTTCAAGCTGAGCTCAACTGCAAGGGCTAGCTTTTACATATATAATACTCGTGAGGAGATTGACCGGTTCGCTGAAGTCCTGAAGGAGATTGGCCGGTTCTAATGGTCACAGTAGAGGATTACGTGGCTAGAACTGAGGGCACGTGCGGCAAGGAACAAGACGTCATCGTGATGTTCAAGTTCGACAAGAAAGATGAGGCAGTCAAGAAGATTCTGGCAAAGGCCACTCTTAAGAAATCCATTGCCGGGATAGTTTTCGAATTGACGTTTGGGAAATTTTCTTTTCGATTATACGGAAGCGGCAAAGCCATTTTTCGAGACTTAAAAAACAAGGAAGAGTTAACCACTCTTCTGTCAGAACTCTTAACATAATCCTCGCCACTCTCAAAACGCAAGCGCGCGCCAACTGGTCACCCACCGCGGTTTTGAAGAGATATAGATACGATTAGAAAATCTGTTTTGGCTTCAGTTTCAACCTAACTTTTGCTCTGTTTCTGCTAAACCAGCTGTAAACCGGAAACAGCGGGTACTTTACCGCTTTTGGTAAGCTGTCCTTGATTTCCTTTTGCAAACAAAGTCTGATTGCCATTTTGCCCTTTCCCGTTATGGGTACGTAGTATCTCGTAAGCGCAAATTGATTGAAGCCGTTGCTTAGTTTGAATCTGTCTAAAGATGGATGATTCCCCATTCTCCCGTACATGATCCATTGTTGGTGCTGATCTGCAGACACCTCAATTGTCTTAGCTATCAATGCGTTGTTCAATGCTTTGTCCCAATGTTTCTGCAATGACAGTATTTGAGATATTAGGGCTATTTTGTCGCCATGAATGAGTTGGACGAATCCGACAAGCTCATTCTGCATGTAGGCTCCAACATACGTGGCATTTCTTGTCGAGGTCAGGCCTTTCAATATTGAATCTAGCGATATTCCATAATGCGGGAAGGCTCTTTCTTGCCTTATTGGGGTTTCGTTGTAGATTTTCCACATGCCCTTTGCCAGAACCTCGTTTGGTTCGGCTATGCCTGTCCCTATTCCGCTTTTCTCCGCTTTGCGAATCATGTTGCGTGTTTTTTTCCCTATGGTCCTCAGCCATTCCTGATGGTCTGTTATATGCAGTAATGCAATGTTGTCGGTTGCCTTGGCCCATGTTTCTGCGGGATCTTCAACTTCGTAACACCATTTTCTCTCTAGAAAAGTGAAAACGTCTATCCTTCTATCTCTGAGTTTTCCGATGAGTTTTCCGCTTGGAACTATGTCTTTAAGATACTCTTCCTGGTTCCTGGCAATTTTGAAGAAGAGTTTCCTGCGAGACACTATACTATCAAGCTCAGTGTCGACCTCCAGGATCGTTCTTAGAGCTTCATAAAATGGCCCTCTGTGATTGATCTTTCCCCTCTGGAAAAGCCATATGGGATGAAAATACAAGACGAAGTCAGTTCCTGTTTTTCTCCTCACCGTGTTGACGACTTGCTCTATGGGTTGATAGTAGCACATGCTATCTAGGGGAAAGCTGGGTATTGAAATCTTTGTGAAGTCTTTGAGGGGAAAATCCTTTGGGATCTCTGCTTCTCTTCCTTTTCTCTTCCACATTAAGCGTGCTATGAAACGTGCAGTGCCGTGAATCGTGTAGTAGTGAATCTTGCCGTGAGTGGCTGCTTCCATCTTTTTCAGTTCGCCGTTAGGATCGTTCACGACGTGAAGAGATACTTCATGTCTGTCGTTGTCCAGGAGTTTCAGGAGTTTTTCGTCTGGTGTCGTTTTAACTGTGAAGAACCAGTAGGCCTTCGCAGGCTCGCTGGTTTCGTTGATCATTCTTGCGACTATCTTGGGGTTGGATAAATAGTCCCTGCCCAGTCGGATTCCGAGCATGGTGTAGAGAAAACTTCTGGGTCTTGAAGGGTAAGGATAGTCGACGTCTATTCTGAATAGGATCAAAGTTTTTCCTTTTCCTCTCTCGTTCTATTCTCGGAGACTTCTTACTTTCCAGTTGATATAACTGTTATTCTACATTCATTCGTCGCTGGCCACCACAACTGTTGCGCATACGAACTTGAGGAGTGTTTGGTTAAGCATATATAACCGTCATTATACTGAAACAGGAAGAAGCGCGCGCGATGAAGTCAAGGAGTAGAAGAAATGGAAATGTTAAGATTGCTTTTCTTAGCAGATGGGGAAAGTGTTCATACTAAAAGGTTTTTGTCATATTTTGTTAATAAAGGGTACGACATTCATTTAATAACTTCTACAGCAAAACCTATCAAAGGAGTAAAGATTCATGAATTGAGGTTTTCTCTTGCTCGCAACTCTGGACTGTTTGCGTATGTAAGTTTTCCTTTACGAGTGTTAAGTATTTTGAAAACTATAAAGAAAATAAATCCAGATATCCTTCATGCACATTATATAATAAATTATGGTCTTTGTGGCGTTTTATCTGGTTTTCATCCTTTTGTCTTGAGTGTATTAGGAAGTGATCTGACAAGGAGTTATAAAATCAAAAAGCTCGTTGCAAAATACGTTATTGCATGTTCTGATGTTGTCGATGGCTTTGTGTTGCGGGAACGTTTAATTAAGCTAGGTTGTAGTTCAAAAAAGATTTTTCCATATTCTTGGGGAGTTGATATAGATACTTTTTCTCCAAGAATTAGACAGAATAATCCACAGAAGAACGGATATTCAGTAATTTGTGCTAGATTTTGGAAACCAATGTATTCAGTAGAAACATTCATCAAAGCTATTCCGCTAGTGCAAAAAACTATGAAAAATGTAAAATTTGTTTTGGTTGGTGGTGGTTTATCAGAAAATAATTTACAAGAATTAGCTAGAAAACTGGGTGTTTATGACGATATAGAATGGGTTGGTTTTGTTTCTGAAGAAGATATGCCGAAGTATTTAGCTAATGCAGACATTTGTGTTGATACATTTCCAAGATATGTTGGAATAGGACAGACCACAAGGCAAGCTATGTCTTGTGGAACACCTTCTATTATTACCAAAAGTGTTGATAATTTTGATGCAAAAATTGAGTTTAATTGTTTGACATATAGGCCAAGAGATTATCGAGATTTAGCTGGAAAAATAGTCTTTCTTCTTAGTAATGAAAATTTCAGAAGAAAGTTAGGAGAAGAATCAAGGGAATATGCACTGGAATTTTTTGATGAGAACAAGAATATGAAGTTAATGGAGAATGTTTATCATAACTTGGTGAAATAATGAATATAAATATAGAAAGAAAAAGAAGAGTTGTAAAGAAGACAATAGAAAAGTTCAATTTGAACCTTAAGGAATTAACAGTTTTTACAGAGGCAGCTACAGGAAACTATCTGTATACTTCAATTGCATCTGCATTAGCTGGTTCTGACCAAGTATTTGCTGTGGCAAAAGATTCAAAATATGGAGAAAAAGATGAAGTTAAAAAGCAAACTCTGAAAGAAGCAAAGGAATTAGGAGTTGAAGATAAAATTACAGTTCTTTTCAGAAAAGACAAAAATTGTCTGAGCAAAAGCGATATTATTACCAATTCTGGATTTGTACGTCCTATTACAAAAGAAATGGTTTCGTGTATGAAATCCAATGCAGTGATACCATTAATGTTTTCTGCCAGGGATTTTCGAACAGAAGATATTGACCTAGAAATGTGCCATAAAAAAGGAGTTACTATTTTGGGTACAGATGAGAACCATCCAATGCTTGATTTGTTTAGATCTGTTGGATTTTATATATGCAAACTTTTGTTTGAGAAGAATCTTAGTGTTTTCAAAAACAAGATATTACTAATTGGAAGCGGAGATTTAGGTAATTATCCAACAGATTTCTTTATCAAAAATGATATTTTGATTGATAGGATAGCTTTCGATGATAATGTTCCTGAAGAACAAAGACCGTTTGTACGTAACCGCAAGGATGTCATCAGAAACTTGAGTTCGTATGATGCAATTATTGTAGCTGAACTCATTCACAACATTGATATACTATCTAATAATGGTTTTATTCCAATAGGTTTATTGAAAGAGAAGAATCCTCTAGTTCAAATAATACATCTTACAGGTTCAATTAGTAAAAGTGATGTACTTAGAGCACATTTGGAATTATATCCAAAGGATATTAAGCCTTTTGGGTATATGTCAGTTTGTTGTGATCATTTAGGACCAAACAGCGCAATAGAATTAAATATCGCTAGTTTGAAAGTTGGTGAAGTGGCAACTAGATGCAGATTGAATGGTTTGGGAGTCAAAGAGACAATAGATTACTCTGCACAAAACAGTTTCGCTGAGAAAATTAAACTTTGAAGAGGATGATGAATTGAAATCTGATATAGAACTAGATGTAAAAGAAGAGAAATTATGGGAACAATTGAAGGAATTGCACGCCAAGCTAAGGGAATATACTAAGAAGAAATATAATCGAATGAATCCTTTTGTTGAGGACTTGTTTGACTGGAAAGAAAAAGGGACTTTTTGGGGAGGTAAGAACGTTACGATATTTGATTCTACAACAGTTACTGGCAATGTAGTCATTGGAGATAACACCTGGATAGGACCATTTTGTAGTATAGATGGAACAGGAGGATTAAAAATTGGAAGGTTCTGTGTAATTAGTAGTGGTACAAGAATAGTTACTCATGATACTGTAAAATCTACATTGTCAGAAGGAAAGTGCAAATATGAATACAGTCCCGTAGTTGTTGGTGATTGTAGCTTTATAGGTGTAAATTCTGTAATTTTGAAGGGTTCAATAATCGGAAGTCATTGTGTAATTGGAGCAAGTAGTCTTGTGAACAGACGTTTTGAAGATTTTTCTATAGTTGCAGGAGTTCCAGCTAGAAAAATAGGTGAAGTTGTGATGAAGAATGATAATGTAGTATTAAGGTATTTGAAACCAACTGTTAAGAAAAAATTGAGAGGCGAAAACATTTGAAAGTATTGGTTACTGGAGCAACAGGATTTGTTGGAACCTATCTTGTAGATCACCTAGTCAAAGAAGGAGTTGAAGTCGTAGCTACTGGTAGGCGAAAAGATGGGGAAGAATATTACAAGAGTATTGGTGTACCATTTGCAAATGTAGACATTACTAAGATTGGAGATTTTGCTAAACTCCCAAAAGATATAGATGCAGTTGCACATTTAGCTGGACTTCTGAGTATAGATATGTATTCACCGCTTGAATATCTTACAATAAATACTTTTGGCACATATAATGTTTTAGAGTATTGCAGGATGAATGATATTGGAAAAATAGTATTTGCTATGACTCATAGTCATGTTAATCAAGCTGAAACAACTGTCATTACAGAAGAGACTCCTGAAAAATTCTCAGGTCTTATATCAAAATCAACATCGACTCCATATGTTATATCTAAAATAGCAGCGATGAAATTTGTTGAAAGTTATACCGGAAATTACGGAATAAGAGGTATAAGTTTGAGGCTTCCTGGTGTTAGAGGATATGGTAGCAGGTTTATTTCATTTTGGGATGGTAAACCAGAAGTAAATGCTTTCCAAAAGTTTATCACTAGAGCAATGAGGAGTGAGCCTATAGAAATTTGGGGGAAGCATGAAACATATAGAGATTTGGTTTATGTGAAGGATGTGGCAAGTGGTTTTGCTAAGGCATTGAAAAGCAAGAACGCTATAGGGCTGTATAATGTTGCTTCAGGAGTTGGCACTACAATAGATGAAGAGCTAAGAGCTATCATCTCAGCATTTTCACCAAAAGGTAAACCTTCAAAACTCATATATAGACCAGACATACCAGAAGTCAAAAGGAAAAATGCTATCTTTTCAATTGAAAAAGCTAAGCAGGACTTTGGATATATTGCAAACTATCCTTATGAGGTAGCGATGAAAGATTACGTGGAAGAAATGAATCTTGGTAGATTCAGATATTTAGTTGCTATACAGGAGGAAGTGTTGTTCAAGAAATTCGGAAAAACTATAGAACAAGTTCTCAGCTCCCATGCATGATAAATAATACCGGACGTGGAAAGTAATGAGTCGTATGAATGTAGATCGGGACAAAAAGTTTAGTGAATATCGCGATAGAACTTTTCTAAAAACAAATAAAAAGTATGAGAGTTTGTGTCAATTGCTAGTGATTGGAACACTAGCAGAATAAGTAGTGAAGAAGCATACAAACGGTTTAAGAAGTTTGACCAAAGCAGCAATATGGTGAATGAATATCATCGCGCGCGCTAAACCAAACTATGTGCAATAAGCTAGAATGCAAAGGACAAGTCTGGGCAAATAGGTTGAAACACTGGTGCTGTATATGTTAAATGAGTCTGAAGTCAACATAGAAAAACTAAAATCTGAAGATATAGAAGATTATGATTCTGTAGTCATGTCTTCAACAACTGGTATGTTGTCTCATACTGTTAGATTTGGAAAAGTTCTGCAAAGCTTTACTGAAACTGAACCATTCTATCTTGTTGCAAAAATCAATGGGAAAATCGTTGGAGTATTACCTTCTCTATTGAAAAAAAATGAAAAATATGGAAATGTTCTAAACTCACTTCCATTTTTTGGGATGCATGGCGGACCTGTAGTTCTTTCACTTAAGGAAAAAGAACATTTCCAAGTCAAAAAGAGTTTGTTGCTTGCTTTTAAAGAATTAGCAAAAGAAAATCATTGTGTGTTTTCTACACTCATCCTTACACCTTTTGAACCTGATGTTGATTTTGTCAGAGAAACTCTTAAACCCAATTTCATTGACTCGAAAATAACTCAGATGGTAGTATCAGCTACATGCTCAGGGAATATTGAAAACCAGATTTTATACAAAACTGTGGAAAAAAGGTGTAGAACTGCTATTCGGAAAGCACAGAAGAATAAAATTGAAGTTGAAATTGCGCAGGATCTAAAATATGCTGACAAGTTGATAGAAATGCACAAAGTTGGAATGATGAAAAAACAGGGGGTTGTTAAACCTCCAAAATTCTTTGAGATTCTGTTCAATGAGTTAGCTCAGAATACAGATTTCAAAATTTTTTGGGCTTTGAAAGACAATCAGATAATAGCTGGTTTATTGCTTCTTTACTATAAGAATATTGTTGAGTATTTCACTCCTAGCTTTAGGCTTGAATATAATGACTTACAACCAAATACATTGCTAATTTATGAAGCTATGAAAGATGCTTTGGAACACGGTTATAATATCTGGAATTTTGGTGGAGGAGCAAGATTAGGTGGTGTATATTTGTTCAAAAGGAGTTGGGGAGCTAAAGATTATCAGTATTATTATTTCATAAACTCTTATGGCGATACTAGTGAAATACTAAATCTTAAACAAGAAGAACTGATGTCTGAATATGAATGGTTTTATGTTCTTCCATTTAGAGAATTGATGAGAGGCACGATTAATGATTAACGAAATATGCGTTACTTTAGATGTAGATTGGGCTTGTGATGAGATTGTTGAGTATTCAATTAATCTTTTAAAGGAATATAAGGTAAAAGCAACTATCTTTGCTACTCATGAATCTGAACTTTTGAGAACTCTGAAACAAAAAACCTTTGAGATTGGAATACATCCAAATTTTCTTGAAAATGCTGACCACGAAAAAACGGTTGATACTTTGTTACAAATTTATCCAAATGCAGTTGGAGTACGTTGTCATGGTTGTTTTCAGTCAACCAGTGTTTTCAGATTATTCATCAGTAAAGAACTAAAGTATGATTGTAGCACCTATATTCCATTAGTAGAGAATCTTAAACCTTGGACACGACTGAAAGAACTTGTTTGTATTCCATTTTATTGGTGTGATGATACACTCTTCTATAGTGGTTTACCTTTTGATTTATCTCAATTACATGTTTCGAAGAATGGTTTGAAAGTATATGTTTTTCATCCTATACACATCTTTACAAATACCCAGTCAGAGGAACATTATAGAAGATTTAAACCGTTTTATCATGAGCCGAACAAGCTAATTAGTTCAAGAGGAAAAAATGAAGGGACAAAGACTATGTTTGTCCAATTATTAGATTACATTCATGAGAATAGAATATCATATACTTGTAAGGAGATATATCAACAATATTTAAGGAGGAAAAAGAATGAAGAATAAAGTTGTGGTCACAGGCGGAGCAGGTTTCATTGGTTCACACTTGGTACACAAACTTGTAGATTTAGGATATGATGTGGTTGTTCTAGACAATTTGACTAGAGGAAGACTAGAATATATACAGGACTTGGTTGGTACTAACAAAGATTTTATGCAAGAATTAGTTGATGTCAAAAAAGCAGAATTTTTTGAAGGTGACATAAGAGATTCATGTACTGTACGCGATGTTATGAAAGGAGCAAAATATGTTTTTCATGAAGCTGCTGTCTGCATTAATTATTCAGTTGCACATCCAGAAGAAAGTATTGGAATCAATGTAGATGGAAGCTTCAATGTTTTCAAAGCAGCATCCGATGCAGGTGTAGAGAAGCTGATATTTGCTTCTTCGGCTTCAGTTTATGGGAATCCAAAATATCTTCCAATGGATGAAAACCATCCATTCAATCCCATAACTCCTTATTGTGTAAGCAAGATCTCAGGAGAATATGCTTTGAAGATTTTTGCTTCTAAAGGGCTGAAATATAATATTCTAAGAAATTTCAATGTTTATGGACCTAGACAGAGTGTCGATGCCTTCTATACTTCAGTGATAGTTAATTTTATGAAAAATGTTAGCGAAGGAAAACCACCATTAATTGTTGGTGATGGTAGTCAAACTATGGATTTTGTGAATGTTCATGACGTAGTAGATGCCAACATTCTTGCCTTAGAAAGTGATGTTTGTGGAGAGGCATTTAATGTGGGAAGTGGTATTTCGGTGTCTGTCAAGACTCTTGCTGAAACCATACTCAAACTTTTCAACAGTAAGTTAGAACCAAACTACTACCAAAAAGAAAAGAAGACTATTGTCACTAGAAGACAAGCTGATATTTCAAAAATAGAAAAAATGTTGAAGTTCAAACCGAAAGTCGGATTCGAAGAGGGTTTGGCTGAGATTTCTAAAGACATTATGAAAAATCCAAAGTTCTACTAGGACGTGAGAAAAATGAAGAAACTGAAATTGACAGAACCAGTAGTTGGAGAAGATGAACTAGAAATGGTTCGTGAAGTGTTAGAATCTGGATGGTTAACGGAAGGTTCAATGACAAGGAAATTAGAAGAACAAGTCAAAGAGTTCTTAGGTGTGAAATATGCTGTGGCAACTACTTCTTGCACTTCGGCATTGGAGTTATCTTTAAGAGCATTGGATATAGGTTTTGGAGATGAAGTGATCATACCTGACTTTACACATCCAGCAACTGGAAACGTGGTTAAATGGATAGGTGCAGAACCAATACTTGTTGATGTAGATTTGAATTCTTATAACATTGACTCTAAGCAAGTAGAGAAAGCTATCACTAAAAAAACACGTTGTATAATTCCTGTGTCATGGGGTGGAAATCCTTTGGATATAAGTCCGTTGCTAGAGTTGAAAGAGAAGTATAATCTCTTTATAGTGGAAGATGCTGCTTGTAGTTTAGGTTCTGAATTCAACGGTAAAAAGACAGGTTCGTTAGCTGATATTACATGTTTCAGTTTTCATCCAAGAAAAGTGATAACTACTGGCGAAGGAGGCATGGCTGTAACCAATAGTAGGCTTTACGCAGAAAGACTCGGCCAACTGAAGAAGTTTGGAATTAAGACAACGGACGGTCAAATCGAATTCGTGGGTTCAGGAATCAATTGCAAGCTCAGTGATGTTTTGGGCGCTATTGGAGTGGCGCAGATGAAGAAGCTAGATGCGATAACCAAGAGAAGAATCGAGTTAGCCAGCAACTACAACGAGTTGCTTAGGGAAAAGGAACTCGTCAGAATACCTGAAAAGAGAAAGGAAGCAAAGCATATCTATCAGACGTATGCAGCCTATATCAAAAGGGACGGCGTACGAGACAAGATTATTGCAGATCTCGGAACCAAAAACATAGAGACGCAAATAGGAACCTTTGCTCTACACTTGCAACCCAGCTATAAACAAGTCAGAAGAATCGGCAAGTTGGAAAGAGCAGAAGAACTGTACAGAAATCTCCTCGCATTGCCTATGTGTCACTCAATGACGTACGAAGATCAGAAATGTGTCGTTGCAGAGGTCCAGAATAGCCTAAACAGACATTCATAAGTGACTCAAAAAAAGCTCTATAGCGCGCGCACATGAAATCATTTGGAGTTGAAGGTGCAAAACGATATCCAAAGATGAAGTAAAGAAATTAATCACTTAGCATCCCTCAAAGTTCAAGAGGGCGCTACTCCACGTAAATGCCCAGACTATTCTTCGATTATCAGACAAAAAACTCTATTTTGTTCATACAAACACGGTAATAAGTTGGCTGAATAAGATATCGGGCGAATTGCCCAGAACTTGCGACCTAGTTGTAGGTATTCCTCGTTCAGGCCTATTTCTAGCGAGTTACCTGGGAGAGAGACTCAACTTGCCTTTATCTACTCCAGAGTTGTTGACGAAAGGCTTATACTGGAAGTTTCTGGCATCGACGGTAATGAATATTTGAAATCTGACAGAAGTTTCCATCATGTGATTTTGATAGATGACGGTATCAATTATAGAACGGCGATAAAAAGCTCGCAAGATATTATCCGTTCAAGATTTGTAAATGTAAAATTCGCAAAAATCGTGTTGTTTGCGCTTAGAGATGGCGCCAAACACGCCGACTTCATAATGGAAACCGTCTATACAATTAACAGGATTTACGAATGACATCTGATGTCAGGCTACAAAAGCTACATAGCATCTGATCTGGACGGTGTCATCTGCGAAGATGAACCGACGGACAAATCAGCCGATGCGAAACCCTTGTTCGTTCCATCATATCCATTAGTGGCAATAATCACAGACAGATTGGAGAAATATCGAGAAGAGACCCAGAGATGGTTGAACAAGAACAACGTGAAATACGATCGACTTTTCATGGCTCCCAACGCGCGCGCAGAGTCAACCGCTCTTCACAAAATAGCAGTTCTGCGAAAACTGAGGCCACCAATGTATATTAAGAGTGACGAGGCCTTAGCTGAGAAAGATCTGGAAAGCCTCAGGTGTTCCAACTCTATGTTACAAGACAATGAAATTTTATTCTTAGAACAAATAAAACGGTTTTCTCAAGGTTCAGATGTTCGCTCATTTCTTCGTCCATCTTTCCACTATTTCTTGCGGTAGTTTCTCGGCACGTCTTTCGATTTTCTCGGCTTCTTCTCTGGTTCTCTGGTTCCCTATTTCCTGCTTGCGTTTCTCATTCGATTTAAGAATCAATCTAAGGAACTCGGAATCATAACCCTCCAGAAGCAGTTCAGTGTTTGGTATCATGCAGTGTCCACCTATGACGACGGGAAACATTATCGGCCTGTCCAGTCTCACTCGGGGGTATCTTCGAGAAAATCGACAACATCGTCAAAGTTCGCCTCAGAGAACCTGCTGATCCTATGCATTTCTTGGAAACATGCTATCATCCAGGCTCTATATGTAGTTTCAAACAGTTTAGCAACTCAGTCTCGGTGCAGCTCCTTAACATCTTGGTTTTCAAGCCGATCTTCTTGAAGTGTCTACACGCGGCTTTGCCGGCTTCGACGTCCGCACCGCCAACATACTTTACCCAACGTTTGAGCACCCACTTCATAGGCCCCAGGTTTCTATGCACCCCTCGAACAGGAGAATGTGCCACTAGACAATTGCAACGCTTGTGCACAGACATCATTATTCCAGGTGGAATCGTGCTGTTTATGATCACCAAACTAGGCCTAAGCTGGCTGATGTAGCCAGTTACGATTTTGACAAACTGTTACTCTGCGGCACACGGTATGCACACATGCATAACATCAACTTTGGCAGGCATTTTACTATGCTTTAATCCTTGCATTTTCTTTGGGTCAATATCTAGCCCGTAGACCGTGAACCGCCCACTTTCTCTTAACAACTCATAAATCGGTAATCCAATTCCGCCTAAGCCGACTACAGGAATGGTTTCTTTGGCCAAAGTGCTTGTCCTCAGACCGAAACAGTGACTAGACCGTCAAACTATTTAAACGTCCCACTTCCTATGAACAATGAAAAGGAGGGAAAAAACTATGCCCAAGCCAAAACTGGGAATAGGCGTTGTAGTCGGCAAAGGCGTCCAATTCGAAGAGAATGTTGTAGTCTGGAACTATGTGGTAATAGGGGATAACACGAAGATAGGCGATAGAACGGTTATGGGAAGTTTCGTTGACATAGGAAAAAATGTAGTCCTAGGCAAGGACTGCAACATACAAGCACACGTAACGATTTCAAACGGCTGCATTGTCGGCGACAGCGTTTTCATTGCACCGAACACTAGCTTGCTCAACGATAGATACCCGAAAAGTGAGCTTCTAACTCCCGTTACGGTAAAGAACGGGGTCATCATAGGCGGTGGTGTCACGATCCTACCGAACGTGATTGTCGGCGAGAACGCCGTTATTGCCGGAGGAAGCGTTGTCACAAAAGATGTTGCCGCCAACACAGTTGTGATGGGTGTACCTGCAAGGAGCACTATGTCCTTAAAAGAGTACGAGGCCAAAAGGAAGGCTTTCATCAGCGTCCAACGCTAGGTGGAAAAAATGAGGATTTGGTATGATGCATGCACTGGCAAACACGTCAGGTATGGAGCAGCTATAGCAAAACATCTTAGGAAACTCGGGCACGAAATCATATTCACAACTCGGGAACATCCTGACACTCTTGCGGTGGCCAAGCTCCTCGGCGAAAAACCTGTGGTGGTTGGGAAGTACGACCCCGCTTCACTCCTAGCGAGAGTTGAAGAAAGTGCTGAGCGGATACTGCGATTTTCAAGGCTTTTCAAAGACAAGGTTCCTGACTTGGCAATCTCATCTCCGTCCATTGAGTTGTGCCGATTTGCATTCGGACTAAACATTCCATCAATTTTGACAGCAGATACACCGCATGCTGAAGCCGCAAACAGACTAACTATACCGTTGGCAAAAACGCTTATAACTTCAGAGGCAATTCCTAAGAAACTCTTCAAAGCCTATGGCGCACAGAAAATTGTCCAATTCAAAGGGGTGGACGAGGTTGCATGGATCAAAGGCACTAAGCCCAGTACAACATGTGACTACGGGAGACCTCTCATAGTCATCAGACAGATCGAAACCAAAGCAGCATATGCTTGCGGCAAAGACGATAATACAATTAAGCTTGCTGAAAAACTGTCTCATCTCGGAAATCCTCTGTTCCTGCCGCGCTACATCAAACCGGAAAGCAAGAAAATAAGAGTCGCGGACAATTTTGTTGATTCTGCGAGTCTAGCTGGCCAAGCGGACCTCGTCGTAAGCGCAGGAGGAACTATATCAAGAGAAGCGGCTCTGCAAGGAACGCCGAGCATCGTCATGTCAGACTTTGGACAAATCGAAGTCAACAAGTACCTTCACACAAAAGGATTCCCCATATTCACCGTGAACGCTTCACAAGTTGAAGCCTACGCGAAACGATACCTAGGCAAGAGGTTTGAAGTCAAGGAGAAACTTGAGGAACTGGAAAGTCCTCTCAACGTGATTTCAAAACTTATCTCCGCAGGCAGTTAGACTTGAGGTAGTTCCTAACAGAAAACTAATGATCACGAAACCGAATCCAAGTTGGAAGGAGGCCGGTCGTCTAGCTTGGTTAGAATCGACTTCGACGGCGAAGTCTTCCGCGATCCCTCCTAGCGCGCGCTAACCTTGATAGTAGCAAAAGGGAGAGAAAAAAGAAGAAAAGAATGTATTAAATACAGTATTAAATACAAACACTACTATCAGAATCGTAGAGCGCGCGCCAAAAAGCTCAGCATACCCCCGACAATATCCACATTTTCACACCATTCTCCGAAATCGCCAGACGAGAAGCGCGCGCTAAGACACTCACTTCCACACTCAGCTCCTAAACTTTGAAGCGACGAATGGGACGTTGCCCACGCAACCAACCTGGAAGAGGGAGGCAAACTGATCGAGGCAGGCTTTGAGTTCGTACGTTACAGCGAAAAAGATGAAGTAGCTATATACCGGAAGAGAAAGTAAAAAAACAAAGAGAAAGAGTATACTAGTTCAGAGGGCCGGTCGTCTAGCTTGGTTAGGACATTGGCTTTACGAGCCAAAGGTCGCCGGTTCAAGTCCGGTCCGGCCCACCTACTGCGCACACTTCTTTGGGGGTCATGTTTGTATCATAGTAGATCGGGGTAGGTTACGTCCAGAAAACCTGACAAGAATGGCTTGCTGGGTTTTGCGCCCGCCATGGTCTTCGACAGACAGCTGTAAATTCTTCATCTGTAATGTTCTTTTTCACCTTAATGAAGGCTTCACGAAAGTGCCATACCCCATTTTTCCCACAACCTCGCCCTCTTTCGCGACGATTCGTCCCCGAACCAACGTCAAGGCATGCTCTGCAGCCACCACCCACCCTTCATAGGGCGTGTAGTCGGCGACACACTTCATATCCTCAGCCTTGATCCTGTGCTGCTTGTGAAGGTCAAAAACCGCGATGTCTGCGTCAGCGCCCTGCTGCAAAACGCCCTTCTTCGGATACAGCCCGAAGATTTTAGCTGGGTTTTCAGAGGAAGCCTTGACGAATCTTTCAAGCGAAATCTTTCCCTCTTTAACTCCCTTTCCCAGCATCACTAGTGCAAGCGTTTCGAGTCCGGGTACTCCTGGCGGAGTTTTCCAAACGTCTTGCAAACCCACGTCCTTTTCTTTCTTCTTGAAGGCACAATGATCAGACACAACTAGGTCTACGGTTCCATCATACAAACCGTTCCAAAGCGAATGTGCGTCATATTTTGTCCGCAGAGGTGGAGTAGTAACGACGTAGGGACCCAGTTCACTGTATGAATCTCTCGTGAAAAACAGATGGTGCGGACAGACTTCTGTCGTAACGTGCAAGCCTCGGGCCTTTGCTGCCTGAATCAAGCTCAGGCCTTCCCTTGTTGACAAGTGACACACGTGTAGACTCACATTCACCTTCCTAGACAAGATTAAGGCCCTAGCTATGGCCTGCGCCTCCGCCTCGTTCGGCCGCGCGTCGGCAAACGCCATCGTATCCTTCCTTCCCTTAGACACCATCCTCTGCTTCATACCGGTCAGCACGGAGTTGTCTTCAGCATGCACAGCCGCTACTGACTTCGCTTTTGAAATCAGCCTGAAAGCCTCAAGCAGTATCTCGTCGTTCTTGACGGGCATGTCGCCGCACATCATTATTTCGCCGAAACCGACCACACCTGCCCTAACCAAGTCTCCTATTTCCACTAAATCCTTCTCATCAGCGATTTCCCCTCCGTACAGGCCGAAGTCCACGAAAGATTCCTTCTGAGCCATCTCCTTTTTCCTGTTCAACATTGCCACCGAGGAAGTGCGAAGCTGCGCGGAGGAAGCCATGTCGATTATGGTTGTCACTCCGCCCGCAGCCGCAGCCGCCGTGCCTGTCCTGAAGCTTTCACGGATGAACCCGGGATCGCACACGTGCACGTGGGCGTCAATAATCCCGGGCAGCACGAAAAGCCCGCTCACATCCAGCACCTTGTCAGCCTTGGGCAGATTGGTTTCTTTCGAGATGGCAACAATTTTTCCTTGATCCACCGCTATGTCAGCCTCGGTGACGCCAGTTGATGTCGCAATTTTTCCTCCCTTCAGCAAAAGATCTACAGTCATCATCCCAAAACCCCTAGTTTGCAAATGTTAATTGTCAATGAATAAAGTTATATTTTAGTAAGGCGGTGAAGGCTTGAAAAAAGAGATGCTGCATACATGCCTGAAAATCTCAAAACTGCGATAATTCTTGCAAGCAAAGCGTTTGGCACTCTTGAAGGAAAAACTGCCAACGACCTCGTGATATACGGGGGCAAATACAAAATCGTAGCAGTAATTGATGAGAAGAAAGCAGGGAAAGACGCCGGAGAAGTCCTAGGATTAGGCAAGAAGAAAATACCCATCGTTGGAGGCCTTAAAGAAGCATTGAAGTTCAAGCCAGACGCCTTAATCATCGGAATCGCTCCGCCTGGAGGCAGTCTTCCAGAAGAGTGGAAGAGCATCATCAAAGAAGCTATCAAGAGCGGGTTGGACATCGTGAGTGGGCTGCACTATTTCTTCGGTGACCAGCCGGAATTCAGTGACCTTGCAAAGCAGCATGGAGTCAAATTGATCGATCTAAGAAAACCTCCTAAGAATCTTGAAGTGCTCATGGAAGTATTAAACATCAAAGTGCCTGTCGTTGCAATCCTCGCCACCGATGCTGCCACTGGCAAGAACATAGTCATGATGGAACTCGCGAAAGAGGCCGAAAAAAGAGGCTTGAAAGTCGGCGCCGTAGCAACAGGGCAGACGATGATGCTAGTAAGAGGCGACGCTGGCGCAGCCATAGACGCCATTCCCGGAGACTTCATACCTGGAACCGTAGCCAAAATGACCGCTGACGTTGCGAAGATGGGAAAGGACCTAATCATCGTTGAAGGACAGGCTTCACTCTCTCACCCAGCCTACGGAGTTGAAACCCTAGCGATACTCTACGGTTCTCAGCCTGACGCTGTCATGATGGTTCACGATCCATTCAGAGGAACACGGGACGGCTTTCCAACAATGAAAGTACCAAGTCTCAAAGAGGAAATACGTTTGATTCAAACGTTGTGCCCCAAGACCAAGGTTGTTGGAATTGCAATTAGCTATATTTACAATTACAACGGTTTGAAGTCGGATGAAGAAATCAGGGCGGCCATGAGGCAGGCTGAGAAGGAAACGAATTTGCCCGCAACAGATGTCCAGAGGTTCGGCGTGGAGAATTTGTTTGACGCTATGGCCGAACGCTTTGAGAAAGTCAAGAAACCGTTGAGGAAAAAGTGAAAGTGTTGAAGGAGTGAATCCTAGCTCAGCTGCCTTTGTTACATGATCGCGGCCATTATTGCTTTTTGGGCATGCAATCGATTTCCAGCTTCGTCGAACGCGACGCTTTGAGGTCCGTCGATGACTTCGTCGGTCACTTCCATCCCGCGGTCTGCGGGCAGGCAGTGCATGTAAATGGCCTTGGCTGTCAAATCCATCTTCGCCTGATTGCAAATCCAGGATTTGTTCTTCCTAGCGTATTCTAACGCCAGTTGTTTGTCCGGTTGAGCTGGGCCTCCCCATGGTCCTGGCAGTGCAGCCCTCGCAGTCCAGCTTTTAGGATAGACCACGTGTGCCCCTTCAAAAGCCTCTTCAATGTTATCCGTCTCCGAGAAGCTGCCCCCATACCTGTCCGCGTTCTCTTTAGCCCATTCAATGACTTTATCATCAAGTTCAAAGCCCTTAGGCCTGGCAAAGACGACGTCCATACCCATTTTCGAAGCTATCAAGACACAGCTCTGAGGTACTGCGAGCGGTTTTAATCCTTCGCTGAAAGCCCACGACATAACGAACTTCTTACCTTGGAACTTGCCAACGTGTTCGTCTACAGCCTGAATGTCAGCCATTTCTTGACAGGGATGATAAACGTCATCTTCCATGTTAATGACCGGAATCTTTGCCCATTTGGCAAACTCTTCAACGGTGCGATGCCCGCGTCCATACATCCACTTTGCAGCATCACCGTAAATTCTGATAGCGATAGCGTCACCCATCTCGTCAAGCACGCGGGCCACATCAGCGATCCGCTCCGTCTTGTAAGCCTCTTCATCCTCGGGCAAAGCAGGGACGTATATGTCTTGGGGTGAAAGGAAATGAGCATGCCCGCCCAGTTGAGTCATGCCGGCTTCAAAACTGTTCCTCGTCCGCAGTGAACGATTGAAGAAAATCATGAACAGCGTGCGATCGCGGAGAATGTCGGCGGTGGATTTTCTTGCTTTGTACTTCTGCTTCAAGTCCTTGGAGGCCGCTATGAGCAGCTTGAGATCTTCTTGGCTCCAGGATTGTGTCTCGAGCCAATCTTTTCCCTTGAAAGCTCCAATGTATTGTTTCATTTCGTACACCTTGGGTTGAGGAAAAACAGTAGGTGGATTTATAAGTTTTATCTCTTCAGAGAGGACGAAGGGCGGTATAAGTGATAGATCTCACGATGAATGAAGAGCAGCTTGAGCGAACAGTTCAGAGGTGCAGAGAAAGGAAGATAGTGGTCCCCACCTTTGCTCAGCTAAAGAACCCCAACACCGCGCCGAGTGCAATCAAGGAACAGCTTAGGAACACAGGGCTCTGGGACGTTGCCCCTCAAAACCTGTTCAGAATCACTTGGAAGAACGACCCCGTACCCAGCGGCGGGTTGTTCCGGTCCACAGCCAACTATATAGAGTTGCCCCCGGAACTCACGGGCGTTGAGGCGAGAATAATCGCCCTAGTCGGGAGGTGGTTTCCAACAGGGTCACACAAGGTAGGCGCGACTTTCGGTTGTCTGGTTCCCCCGCTTGTAACAGGCCAGTTCGATCCCACAAGGCACAAGGCAGTATGGCCCAGCACCGGGAACTTTTGCAGAGGAGGAGCCTACGATGCGACGCTTCTCGGATGCGACAGCATCGCGATTCTTCCCGAGCAAATGTCCAGGGAACGATTTGAATGGCTGAAGACCGTGGCAGGTGAGATAATTGCCACACCCGGAAGCGAGAGCAACGTCAAAGAGATATACGACAAGGTGTGGGAGCTCAAGCGAACAAGAAAAGACATTTTCGTTTTCAACCAGTTCAGCGAGTTCGGCAACTACCTGTTCCACTACGACGTCACAGGACACGCGATGGACGAGGTCCTCAAAAAGGAGCTTGGAGGCGGCAGATTTCAAGGCGTATGCCTAACAACCGGATCAGCAGGGACGATTGCGTGCGGCGACTACTTGAAGCAAGTGTACCCTGCCTCAAAGATTGCTGCTGGAGAAGCTCTTCAGTGCCCCACGCTTCTGCTCAATGGGTACGGTGCTCACAGAATAGAAGGCATAGGCGACAAGCATGTTCCCTGGATTCACAACGTGAGAAACACGGACGTCGCCATTGGAATTGACGATGACGACCCGCTCAGCTTGATGAGACTGTTCAACGAGCCTGCAGGACGCAGATACCTAACAGGGGAGGTCGGCGTTCCCGAGGAGCTAGTTTCTAAGCTTGACCTGCTGGGCATTTCCAGCATAGCTAACGTGCTCATGTCAATAAAATTTGCAAAACACTACGAGCTCACCCGCAAGGATGTTGTGCTGACGGTGTTTACGGATTCGATGGAACTATATCAATCCCGCCTGCGAGAGGCGCAAGAACGAAACGGCGAATACCACGAGAAAGATGCGATCCGAGATTTCCACATGCACCTGATGGCCTTGAAGACTGATTCGATGATGGAACTCACGCATTACGACCGCAAACGAATACATCACCTGAAATACTTCACATGGATAGAGCAACAAATGTTCAGTCTACCCGAACTGAACAGTCAATGGTACGATTATGACGTATACTGGCCCGAGAACCAGAAACTAGTACCCAAGATAGATGAACTAATCAATCAGTTCAACGAGAAAGTCGACTTGCCATAAAACAGCCAAGGACGCATGCGCTGGTGTTATGATTGGCCTTCGTCGCGAAAATGAAATGTGCTCGATGTGGACGAGAATACTCAGCCGATGAAAAGATTTGCATGTGCCTCAACAAAGACAGAGGTCGTCTTGACATATACTACGACTATTCGGCCATAGCAGAGAGAGTAGATAAACCAACCCTCAGCCGAAGAGCCTCAAACGTTTGGAAATACTACGAGCTTCTTCCAATCAAAAACAAGAAAAACATCGTCACCCTCGATGCTGGAGGAACACCACTCATAAAAGCAACCAAACTTGCCGGGAAACTCGGACTCAGAAACCTCTACCTCAAAGATGAGACTCGAAGCCCCACCGGCTCCTTCAAGGACCGATCCATGACAGTCGGGGTTTCGAAAGCCGTCGAGTTTGGCGTTGACACGACCGCCACAGCGTCAAGCGGCAACGCTGCCGCAGCCCTCGCCGCTCACTCTGCAAAAGCAGGATTGAAATGCTACGCTTTCGTCCTAGAATCCGCGCCTGAAGTCAAGCTTGCCCAAATCCGCCTCTACGGAACAAAAGTCACGCGGTTGAAAGCTACCGAAAAAGGAAAAGACCCCACAGTGCAAATGCTTCAGATGGTCGTAGACAAATACGGATGGTATCCATGCCCCAGCTTTGGCCCGTTTAACCCTTACCAAGTCGAAGGCCCAAAGACGATGGCGTATGAAATCATCGAACAGCTCGACTGGAACACACCGGACTGGGTAATGGTGCCCACAGGCTCCGGATGCCTCCTGGCTGGAATTTGGAAAGGCTTCAACGACTTCCACAACCTCGGCTTCATAGAGCCCACATCAAAACTCGCTGCTATACAACCCGAGGGCTGCGCCCCGCTGGTCAGAGCCTTCAAACAGGACAGGGATCCGTTTGAAATAGAACCCTGGGACTACCCCACAACGATTGCAGGCGGCCTTTCAGATGTATTCCCATGGGACGGAGATGCCGCTTTAGTTGCGTCGAGAGAAACAGGCGGAACGGCTGAGGCAGTATCTGACAAGGAAATACTGGAGTCACAGAGCCTTCTGGCCTCGACTGAGGGGATATTCGCGGAACCCACAGGCGTCGCGTCTCTCGCCGGCCTCGTCAAACTCCTCAATCTAGACATAGTGAAAAAAGATGAAACGGTGGTCGTGCTGATAACGGGAAGCGGACTGAAGGATCCACAAGCGGCGATAAACCAGTCCATAAAAGCCCCTACAATAAGACCCGATATCAAAGAGTTCGAGTCCATCAACAAAAACTAACTCGGCTTTGCCCTCTTTTAAAACAAAACTAAAATACCCTCTCATTCTATAAAACCATTAACGCGCTCGTAGCGTTGGCGGGATTTCACAAAACTGGAACACTCTCAATCTCCCAATCCTTTGCTGGGCGGTAAAGATGTCGAGCTTGTTTGGAAGGGACCTGATAACAACCCAAGACTGGAGCATAGACGAATTATTAACCACGATGAAGCTTGCAGAAAAACTGAAGAGCATAAGAAAAAAAGGCAAGCTTCCGCCCAAGACGCTGGACAGGAAAAGCTTCTTCATGCTTTTTTGGGCACCGTCAACCAGGACGCGGGCGGCGTTTGAGGCGGGAATGGAACTGCTCGGCGGACACGCTGCGTACATTGACGTTGCCACGACGAGGATCGGGACTGGGGAGACTGTGGAGGACGCGGCTCGCATGTACAGCGCGTTTGGCGATGGCATTGGAGTAAGAGTACTGGATGAAACCATCGACTTTGTCTACGGCAACGGACGAAGAATCGTGGAGCAGTTCGCAAGAGCCGCGAAGGTTCCGGTTATAAACATGGCCTGTTGCACGTGCCATCCGACTCAAGCTATCGGAGACATAATGACTCTTAGAAGAAAACTTCGAAACCTGAATGGAAAAAAGTATGCTGTCACTTGGGCTTACTCCAGTAGGCTTAGGGGAAGATGCAGCATACAGGAAGAGCTGCTGATAGCTACAAGGTTCGGAATGGACGTTGTGCTTGCCCACCCACCAGGGTTTGAAATCGATGCCAGAATCATTGAAACAGCAAGAAAGAACGCGGAGGCAGGCGGTAGAAGCTTGGAAACGACCAACGATTTTAGAGAAGCCTTGAAAGATGCAGCCGCGGTTTTCCCGCGAAGTTGGGTCACCTCTGAACTGGGCAAGAAAGGCTTGACCGCTTTTGGAGCAGACAACGAGATCAGAATACACAACAAATACAAGAATTGGAAGCTGGAGCAGAAGCATGTCGATGAACTAATGAGCAAGCAGGCTATCGTCACCCATGTGCTTCCAGTCTTCAGAGGCGAAGAGGCCACCGACGAAGTTGTTGAGGGACCGAACTCCGCTATTTTCGAACAGGCGGAAGACAGTTTCTACGCCAAAATGGCCGTTCTTTCTCTGACAATCGGGCAGGTATCAAAACTAAATGTGACTTGAACGCGGCCAAATCCTGTTCACAACACGCGTGACAAGACCGTCAGTACTTGAAGAAGACGCGCTCATATTTATAGGACAATGAATATTCCTACAACTCCCCTCAGCGTATGGGTGAAAAAACACATGAGAAACGTAGCAGTCGTGGCCATCGGCGGCAACTCTCTTATTAAGGATAAAAACCACCAGACGGTGCCTGATCAATTTGAAGCAACCCGCGAAACCTGTACCCACATCGCCAGCATGATAGAACAAGGATGGAAAGTCGTCATAACTCACGGAAACGGCCCTCAAGTAGGCTTCATTCTCTTGCGCTCAGAACTGGCAAGCAACGTCCTTCACACGGTCCCGCTTGATTCCTGCGGAGCAGACACCCAAGGAGCCATAGGCTACATGATACAACAATGCCTCTACAACGAATTCAAACGAAGAGGAATCAAAACAAGCGTCGTGTCAGTCGTGACTCAAACATTGGTCGAGAAGAACGATCCAGCATTCCAAAACCCAACTAAACCCATCGGCCCCTTCTACGACAAACAAAAAGCAGAAAAATACAGGAAAGAAAGAGGCTGGGACATCATGGAAGACGCAGGCCGCGGTTGGCGCCGCGTAGTACCGTCCCCGATACCCGTCAAAATCATCGAGCAGGACGTCATCAAAGCCCTTGTCAACAAAGGAATAGTAGTCGTCGCCGTCGGAGGCGGAGGAATCCCAGTCATCGAACAAGGCGGCAAGCTCAAAGGAGCAGAAGCAGTAATCGACAAAGACTACGCTTCGGCGCTTCTTGCCGTCGGCATAAAAGCCGACCTCTTTCTAATTTCAACAGCCGTGGAGAAAGTAGCTCTAAACTTCGGAGAGCCAAACCAGAAATCGCTTGACAAGATGACGCTAACGGAAGCCAAGGAATACCTTGAACGGGGACACTTCCCCGCCGGCAGCATGGGCCCAAAAATTGAAGCGATAATAAGCTACCTGGAACACGGGGGAAAGGAAGCCCTTATAACCAACCCGGAAAATCTTGAGCGCGCTCTGCGAGGAGAGACTGGCACACGCATCGTGCCCTGAAACTTGGGACCTGATAGAATCTGCAGTTTCTCCATAACAGTTATGTTACGGCAGAGCATTTGATACCCCTGAAAGTTAGGCGAGGAGATGCTTAGTTGTCTCTCAGCAGCGAGAAAATGATTGAATTGTACAGAGGAATGGTGAGAATAAGGCGATTCGAGGAGAAAGTCAGCGAATTATTCTCCAAGGGACTGATTCCCGGATTCGTTCATCTTTACATCGGAGAGGAAGCAGTCGCCGTTGGCGTATGCGCAAACTTGACGAAGAACGATTACATAACGAGCACACACAGGGGGCATGGACACTGCATCGCGAAAGGTGCGGATCTGAGAAGAATGATGGCTGAACTCTTCGGAAAGAAGACAGGCTACTGCAAGGGCAAAGGAGGCTCAATGCACATTGCAGATTACAGTTCAGGAATACTGGGCGCAAACGCAATCGTGGGCGCTAACATACCCATCGCGGCTGGCGCTGCCTTTGCAGCCAAATCGAAAGGAACCAATCATGTAGCAGTTGCTTTCTTCGGCGACGGTGCGTCTAACACTGGAGCTTTTCATGAAGGAATCAACATAGCAGCAGCGTGGAAACTGCCCGTGGTTTTTGTCTGCGAAAATAATTTGTACGCAATTTCTACTCGCACAACAAGATCCACGCCGATAAGCAACATAGCCGATCGAGCTGCTTCCTACGGCATCCCTGGCGTAATCGCAGATGGGATGGACGTAATGGCAGTTTACGAATCGGTTCACAAGGCTGTGGAAAAAGCAAGAAAGGGACAGGGCCCAACGTTGGTTGAATGTAAGACTTACAGGTTCTACGGATCCTTCGAAGGCGATCCGCAGCGTTACAGAACGAAGAGCGAGAGAGAAGAGTGGCAGATGAAGGACCCACTCAACTTCGGTGGAAAACTTGTCAACATGGGCGTTCTGACAGATGCAGACCTTCAGAAAATCGATCAGGAGGTCAAATCGGCCGTGGAAGAGGCGGTAAAATATGCACGGGAAAGCCCGTACCCCGAACCTGAAGAAGTGACGAAAGACTTGTTCGCTTGAGCTGGCAGGTGAAATGGAAATGCGAGAAATAACATACGTTGACGCGCTTCGCGAAGCTATACGTGAAGAAATGTTGAAGGACGAAGCGGTGTTTGTTCTTGGTGAAGACATAGCAGTGCATGGCGGCGACTTCGGGGTCACGCAGGGGCTTCTGGAAGAATTTGGAGAAAACAGGGTCAGAGACACTCCCATATCTGAAACGGCCATAGTCGGCCTTTCACTGGGCGCAGCTTCGGTTGGAATGAGACCCGTGGCAGAAATAATGTTCTCCGACTTCCTCGGCGTGTGCATGGACCAGATACTCAACCAAGTGGCAAAAATGCGCTACATGTCTGGTGGGCAGGTAAAAACTCCGATAGTCATCAGAACAGCGTTCGGTGCTGGAATAAGCGCAGGCCCACAACACTCACAGAGTCCTGAAGCGTTTTTCATGCACATTCCTGGACTGCAAGTCGCCATGCCGTCAAACCCATATGATGCGAAAGGACTGCTTAAGACCGCCATTAGAAGCGACAACCCCGTGATTTTTTTTGAACACAAGCTTCTCTACAGCAGCAAGGGCCAAGTGCCTGAAGCTGAGTACTACGTTCCCTTCGGCAAAGCTGAAATCAAGAGAGATGGCAAAGACGTCACGATTCTAGCCACCGGGCTGATGGTGAGCAAGGCTTTATCGGCAGCTCAGAAGCTTGAAAGAGAAGGAATCAGCGCAGAAGTAATCGACCCCAGAACGTTGACTCCGTTTGACAAGGACGCGCTCATGAATTCCGTCAAGAAGACAGGCAGGTTCGTCGTGGTTCATGAGGCGTGGAAGAGATGCGGCGTGGGCGCTGAATTCGCATCGATGGTAGCTGAAGAGGCCATGGATTATCTGGATGCGCCTGTCAAAAGAGTCGGCGGGATGAACGTTCCGACTCCATTCAGTCCAGCCTTGGAAAAGTACGTCATACCAAATGAGAACGACATCGTTGAGGCAGTGCAAGAGATTATTTAATAAAATGAATAATGATCATCGGAAACTGTGGGAGGGCAAAAATTGGCAACCAAATTGATCATGACTAAGCTCGGTCTCACCATGAAAGAGGGGACTGTTGTCAACTGGCTCAAGAAAGAAGGAGAACGTATCGAGAAAGGAGAACCCCTTGTTGAAGTGGAAACTGAGAAAATATCTAGCGAATTGGAAGCTCCAGCATCCGGTGTTCTTCTGAAGATCACAGCCGAGAAGGGTGCGACTGTTCCAGTATCCGGGCTGTTGGGAATAATCGGTGAACCCGGTGAAGATGTTTCATCGATTCAGAACAATGTAGCTAAAGCCGAAATCTCCGGGGCGACGCCAGAAAGAGAAGCTCTGAAGCCAGTCGAGGCTGAGGTTTCTCTGGAGAAGGTGAGGATTTCGCCGTTGGCGAGGAAGATCGCTGAGGAGCAAAAAGTTGACTTAACAAAAATCACAGGAACAGGACCTGACGGCAGAATAGTCAAAGAAGACGTACTGAGAACTCTCGGAAAGGCTGAGACTGCAGGTCCATCAACACCTTCTCTGTCGAAGGAGGGAGTTGAGGTAGCTGAAATCATTCCGCTAGTTGGTACGAGAAAAACGATAGCCGATCGATTGTCTCAAAGCTACAATTCTGCTGTGCACACCACGGTGATGACTGAAGTTGACATGACTGACGCTTCAAACTTCCGCAAAGACCTCCTGGTCAAAGTCAAAGAGGAGACAGGAGTCTCCCTGACTTACACTAGCATGATCGTTAAAGCAACGGCGTTGGCTCTCAGGGAGCACAAGATTGTGAATTCAACACTGGAAGACCAAGAAATCAAGATTCTCAAAAACGTTAACGTAGGAGTCGCCGTCGACGTTGAAGAAGGACTAATAGTCCCAGTAATTCGTGGCGCAGACCAAAAATCGCTCACTGAAATCGCTGCACTCTTGGCAAAACTTGCCGAAAAAGCGAGAAATCGAACCCTTTCTATGGAAGAAGTATCCGCTGGGACGTTCACCGTGACCAACCTGGGCATGCTGGGAGTGCACACTTTTATTCCGATAATAAACCCGCCTCAAGCAGCCATTCTGGGAGTAGGGGCTGTCGAAGATAGACCCGCGATTGTCAAAGGAAAGATTGAGGCAAGATCCAGACTCAACCTGAGCCTCGTGTACGATCACAGAATCATCAACGGAGCAGAAGCAGCCCGATTTTTGCAGACGATGAAACGAATTCTAGAAAACCCTTCAGCACTGAATGGCTGACAGCTCCAAAGCTGCTGACTCCAATGAAGTACGAAGAGACTTGGCGACTGCTCGACGCGGAATATCCAAACCCATACATGAACTTGGCCCTGGAAGAAGCCATTCCATCCAATGTGGGAAAGGGCGCGTCTCCGAACACTATACGTTTCTGGAGAAACCCGAATGCCGTCGTCATAGGCAACTTCCAGTCTGCAGATACGGAAGTCAACCTAGACCTTTGCAAAAAGCATCAAGTTGCCGTTGTGAGAAGGTTCACTGGAGGAGGAGCCGTTTATCATGACTCTGGAAATCTCAATTGTGCAATCTCAGTACGGAGATTTCATCCTCTGATCAGGACAGACCTTGGAGAGACCTTCGCCAGGCTATCGCAGGGGGTGATCGAAGGTCTCAGATTACTCGGTGCGCCTGCAAGGTTTGAGTTCCCAAACAGTATTCAAGTAAATGGGCGGAAGATTGCCGGAGAGGCTGGGGCCGTGAAATCAGGGTTCGTATTTCACCATTGCTCAATCTTGGTCAGTTCAGACTTGAAAACGCTCTTGGAGATCTTGAATTCTGGCGAGAACTCAGCTGAAAGACCCTGCGTGCGCAGCGCTAGGAAAGAAGTTTCAACTCTTTCGATCGAACTCGGCAGAGAGCTAACCATTGCGGAGGTGAAGGATTCGCTGAGAAGAGGTTTTGAAAAGGACTTTAGGATTAGGCTTGAAGAGGGGGAGATGACTGAAGAAGAGAGAGCACTTGCCGAGAAGCTGCACAACGAAAAATATTCAACAGAAACATGGAACTTCAAGCAATAGGCCTGATTCCTGTTCGGAGTTCTGTAGAGTCTTCAGTAAAAGCGAGCCTATGCGCATACCTGCACGTCACGCCTTCACAGGGTGAGCTAGAATACGGGTCAAAGTCTTAACAGAGACACTGTTCAGGGCACTGTTACTTCCTCGGTTTCTGTTTTCTTGCGATGCCATTTGGAAAATTTCGGTTGCTAGAGGTTTTTGATTGACTAAACTTACCGAGAAGATACGACAGACTTTGCTCCGTTACGGAGAATATAATCTGGGGGGTTTAGCAATATTATTCGTGGCTTCTGGAGGTTACATGGGGGTTCTGTTTGCGGGAGTTGAAGATTTCATTCCATCTTTAGGAAACAACGGGTTTGTCGTACATCTGATCGAATATGTCGATTTCTCTTTGCTTGGCTTTGGCCTGTTGTTCCTGTGCCTTTCTTTCTTTGTCTATCTCTCTGAAACGAACAAAGCAGACGATTGAAATATCAAGGCTTGCGAAACCTAAAATCCACCATGAAAGACCTTCGTTTCTGGCGTTATTGATAGTTTGAGACTGTTCAAATTGTTGTTGCTGAATCACTTGGTTAGCTTCAATCTGAGAAATTACTGATATAGGAAAGGTCAATGTAACGTTGAAATCGTTGTAGGTCAGATTTGACTGTTGCCATATCGGATCAGTTTGGTTTTGCTCGAAAATATACGGTGTAACCAAAAGCTTAAGCAAGCCTGAATCTTCCAGAGTAATATTGTCAGAACCTACGAAGTTTTCATAATCAGTGTTATTTCCGCTTTCCACAATTGGCGAATTAAGATCGGTTGGGTTACATTGGAAATTGCTGAACTCAGCAGGGGAGACTGGTTGGTAAAAAGGAGGAGATACTTGAATTGCGTCAGCAGGTGCTACAGCGAAAGCGCCAATGAAAATATACTTGTTTTCAATAGCCATCCGTATCCCTGTGTTTTGCAGACTGAATCTTACGTTTATTGCGACTGCGGAGTTCTGTTGGATACCATTGCTTGTCAAATTGGTTAAATTGCATTGCAGATTGACTGGCACTTGGAACATTGGGTTTGGCAGGGGTATTACGAACTCTTGTATCGCTGACAAGTTAGTTGGAATGATTGACGAGAATACTTGGCCAGACGGTGTTTCTGAGGGATTTTGAAATCGGTAATAGGCACCAATTCCAAAGAAAGTGAAACTCAGCAAGAGCAAAACTAGGAAGAAATCAAACCATAGGTTATGCGGTTTTTTCTCTTTCATGTAATTTGGTAACAGAAGAAGTGCTGTTAAGTTTTGGGGTAGAAGGATACTGTAAACTTATTTGTCATGGGGCTATCTTCATCTAGCTTTCCAAACGCTGGAATAGAATTTGTTTTAGATTAAAGAATATTTGTAGGCTTGTTGAAGTGTATAGACTATTGACACCAGTCCTAATCTGATGTCTTCTCCGCTTAGCTGAAACGCGCATGGATGAGAAACTGTGTTTCTAAACCACTTCAACGAAGACAACTGATGTAAAAGAGCCTCCTCTGGGCTTTCTTCATTTCCTTTTGAATCACTCAATAATTTCCCCAGCTTGTTTTCCCAACGAATAGGAGCCTTCTCATCAGTTATGCCATACTTCTTAGTGAACATCCCATTAGTCAACCATTCAGCAACCAATCCAATATTGCGATAACTTGAAGGAAAATCTCCTGATTCATAGTTATTAATGGCAGAGTTCAATTCGGCAGAAATTCTTTCTGGCAGTTTCGCTTGCAATTCCGAGCATGAGCGTTTCAGGTAAAACGTCAAGTGAGTCACATAGCTTTTTTCGGAGCCTTCTACCAAAGAAGTTGAAAATCCACCTCTGCAAAATTCACAGACAATTATCTCAGTTGACTTGCCTTCGTAAAACACCTCATAAAACTTGTCAGTCTGAACAAGTTTCTTTCTTCCACAATAGCTACAAGGTTTTTCGGTTCTGACTTCTATGAAACTGACTGGGATAGACAATTTTATCCCTCCTTAGAGATACTGTTGAATTTGTCATGTCTTCTTTTTGACCTTTTTCTTTTGTGAGTCTGATTGAGTTATCAAAGGCGTTCTTCTTCTAAGCCTTGGCTTGTTGTGAGACAGAAAGGAAACGGTCTGGTTCACACTGTTCCTAGTGAGCGTTACCGTACAAAGAAGCGTGCTGAGAAAGAGGCTAGAATGTTTAATCGTGCTTGCAAAGGCACTAATTTACATTTTGGAGTCAGAAAAGAAGGATGGCGACGAAAGAATTGGTCATCCTAGCCATTATCGGCGGTGCGTTGTTCATCAGTGCAGTTGCCCTTACATATTATATAGTTATTCTCAGAATAAGACATGACCGTGAGCGAAGCAAGCATTAATGTTGTCCAAACCGCCATAGTCTTATTGTCTGCCGCCATAAGTTGGGTGATAGTTGACATAGTTGCCAACTTGCTTTTGAAAAAACATGAAAAAGGAACGAAAATAAGGTTCATTGGCGCACGATGGTTAAAGAGAAAAGAAGCGATTGAAGTTGCAATCGTTCAATTTGCCATAGCCTTCTTTTTGTCACTGTTTATCACAGATTTTTTCGCAAGTTTGTATTCGCAAGCGTTTGAGTACCTTGTGCCAATAGCTCTAACAACAATAGGTATTTTGTATTTGTATATTCTAGCGGGTTTACCTTACAAAATCAAAGGCAAACATGCTTTGCCTAGTGTTATTCTGATTCTGATAGCTTTGTTTCTTTTCTATGTGATATGGTATTTTACTCAATAGCTCTATGGTTTTTCTTTGCGACTTGCATTTTGAATCAATGTTATCCATTTGTTTTTTCCTTCTACCTTTATTCCGCAAGCCTCAGAGGGCGTTTTTCCGTCTAGCCCTTCGTGAGCGCGGATGTAATTGTGGAATATCTGATAACCTGTCAAAATGGGTGTGTCTTTCGTCTTTAAGCCTCTCATGGTTTTTTCGCGGTCACGGATTTCTCCGTTGAATCTTTCCATCTTGTTATTGTTCATGTCTCCTGAAAGTTTGATAGCATTAATGTGTTCTGTCCTTGTTTCTTTCTTTAGAGTCCAGAACTCTTTTTTGTAAGCATCGTGGTAAGCTGGCAGTCCGTCAGTGATTAGCGTCATAGGTTTCTTTCCAGTTGCCTTCACGCCTAGCTGAAACAGCATTCTAGCATCATGTTTGTATTTTGTTTCTGCAACTTCCTGAGCTATCCAGAACCTTGTTTCATCGTCCATCAAGGCAAACAGATATTTCATGTCGCCTTTGATTTTGACGTAAAGTTCGTCTGCTCTCCATGTATCGCTTACGTTTGGCGTGAATTGTTCAACGTAATTCTTCATCAGCTTCAAATATTTCGTTATCCAATTGTAAATCGTCTTGTGGGAAACTTCAACGCCTAACAGTTTAAGCGATTTCATAGTGTTTCTCAATGATTCTCCGCTGAAATAGAGTTGCATTGCGCTAGTGATTGCTTGTGGACTGTGTTTCATTCTTTCGAAACCTATGTTTATGCTATAGCTTTTTCCGCAGTCTAGGCACATGAATCGTTGGATGTCTCCTGCTTTGTTGTGTCTTAATCCAGATTTTTTGATGTGTTTTGAGTGGCAGAATATGCAGTTGTGGATTTCGATTTCTTGCATGACTATGTTCTTTTTGACTTGAGCGTTCATTTTTTGGCTGAACTCAACGGCGAAGATGTGTTTGCATTTGGCATGTCGGTATTTGTTGTCTGGGCATTCGCATATCCATTCTTGGTCAACCATTGATACGGCGTATTCGCCGTTTCCATTTTGAGATTGAACTGTGTGAAAGTTTTCTTCTATTCGGTGAACGCTGTTAGTGTGTTGTGCGATTGTTTGACCGCGTTCTTCTTTTGTTGTTGGTTGGATTGCCATGCTTATGCCTCTGCATATACCTGATACTATGCCCACTTATAAACATTTAGGCATCTGGATAGGTATATTAATATACCCCTTTGCCTTAGTTAATACCTATAGCGAGGCACATAACAATGGGTGAAATAACCTTCCTGAATAAAGCATCACCAAAAACTGAGTCTCTCAGGACGACTGTTCCAGCAAGCATAATCAAACAATTTGGGTTGACCGAATATGATAAGCTGGACTGGATTTTAAAGGCTGAAGGTGGAGAGCTGATAATTCAAGTTAAGCCATTAAAAGGCGAAGTGAGGTGAGAGAATTGGCGAAATGCGCTAAATGTGGCGCGGAATTGACACCGCAAGATACCTTGTGCCCTAAATGTGGAAGTGGAGACCGAACCATTGTTCTCCAAGATGGCTGTGTAGGGCGGGATAGTTTGAAAGGAAAAGTTAAGAATGAAAAGGGAAAAACAAGGCGAAAATTTGTTTCCAGAAATAAGCTTAGTAAAGAGGGCAAGGAAGCAAGAGAGGAACTTGATATTGATATAGAGGGAAACAGGAAACGTCATCATGTTGAAGAAAAAGATGAAAATGGCAAGTGGAAGACAGTTCATAAGGAAGACGAACCGCTAAAGAAGAAATGATTTAGGAGAAGTCAGATGATTTGCCATCCGATGAATTTTCACAACAAAACTTATCCTGATAAGAACTTCACAGAACCCTTTGGGCAACCGAATTTACCCATGAACCTTCAAAACAGCAAAACAACCGAGAACTTCACAGAACCCTGTTCAGCAAATTCTATAAGCTAGAAAGCATTTTGTCTAGCCTCTGACTTGAATATTCGATTTATTACAGGTGAATAGAGTGAGAAAACTTAGCGGTGAAGAGACGCAGAGAGCTCTGAATATTCATCAAGATGCTGTCATATTTGATTCTTTGAACGCATCAATCATGTCAGATGAGTATTTTAAGAAAATTCAAAAGGGAGGAGTCACGGCCACAAACTACACCATCGCTATGATGCACAACATGTCTGAGACTGTCAAGAGGATTCTGGACATGCAAGATATGGTAGCTGGAGAGAATGAAACTGTGGTTCTTGCGACTACAGTAGAAGATATTGTCAGGGCAAAACGGGAGGGAAAGACTGCTATTATTTTGGGCTTTCAGAACATCCAACCGCTTGAGAATGATCTGAGGTTGTTGAAGCTCTACCATTACTTGGGAGTTAGAATAATCCAGTTGAGCTACCATTTCAGGAATGCTGCGGCTGATGGCGGCGGAGAGCGAACAGATTCCGGCCTTAGTCTTTTCGGGATATCACTTGTCAAGGAAATGAACCGCTTGGGAATGCTTGTGGACTTGGCTCATGTTGGAAAAAAGAGTGTCTTGGAGGCTGCGGAAGCCTCAGAAGATCCCGTGATAGCTTCGCACTCGAACCCTAGGGCACTCGTGGACGAATATCAGAACAAGACAGACGAAGAAATGAGAGCGATAGCTGAAAAAGGAGGCGTCATCGGCGTGACTGCATTCCCGCGGCTTATCAGCAAGGATCCTGACAAATGCACCGTTGACGACTTACTCGATAGCATCGACTACATAGTTAAGCTTGTGGGTGCTAGCCACGTCGGGATAGGGTTGGACTTTGCGGAGGGGTGGGCAGAGTATCCACCGACGAGAATGACCCTCATGAAGATAGACAAGAGAATCTACAATTGGCCAAGAGGAATTGAGACCATAACCGATTTTCCAAACATCACCAAAGGCCTGGTCGGGAGAGGTTACTCAGACATGGAAATAAGGAATATTCTGGGCGGGAACTTCATTAGAGTTTTCAAGAAAGTATTTGGCAAGTAAACCTTAAATCATGACGCAGCACGAAGTCGTCGTGTTTCCAAGTTCCCCTTTTCCGAACGGGGCTATGTTTTTACGCCTATTCCTGCGGCTACTCCTTTCTTGATTCTTTCGGAAAAAACGATGTAGAGTATCAGCAAGGGTATAGTCGAAATCAGTATTCCTGCAAACAGGGGACCATATTGGGGCAACCTGCCCTGAAAATCGAAAAGAGCCAGCTGTAAGGTGTTGAAATTAGGTGAAGTGATGAAGACTAGTGGGTACAAGAAATCGTTCCACACGAATATCGCTTCCAGAATCATGGCTATTAGGACTGTTGGCATCGCAAGTGGCAGTGTCACTCTCAAATATGTCTGGAATGTCGATAGGCCGTCCACTTTAGCCGCGTCTTCCAATGATGAAGGGATGGTTAAGAACCCCAGTCTAGATATGAAAACTGAGTATGGAAGACCTGAGGCAACGTAAACCAGTACTAGGCCAAATAATGAGTTCATCAAGCCAAAATTCTGGAGCAGAACTGCGAGGGGCACGATTGAGACCTGAGGGGCAATGTACATGCCAGCAAGCAAGAAATACAGTATTGGCCCTTTGAGTCGATGTTCTGCTCTGCCTAACGCATATGCTGCCATCGGAGAAATCAAAAATAGTACAAGTATAGTAAGCCCAGTGACTATCATGGAGTTTATGAAGGCGGTTCCCATATTGCCTGTTGTCCAAGCCTTGGCGTAGTTTTGCCACTGAGGACTGATTGGGGGGCCCCATATGTTGGTAAAGATTTCTGAATTAGTCTTGAGAGAAGTTAGAGCAGTCCATATCAGAGGATATATCGCTAAAATCGACCAGAGTATCAAGACAGCGAAGCCGACAACGAGGGTAAACCGTTTTCTGAGCGAATTTCCCCAGCCATATTCTGAACTCATGGCTAAATCACTTCTCCGTCCGAACAAATCTGAATTGGATGATAATGAGCGCAACGCCTATCAGTAGTATATAGAACGCGACCGCCGAAGCGTACCCAGCTTGGAAAGATCCAACGTACCTATAAAGATATGTTGAGATGACGTCGGAGAGGCGACCTGGTCCTCCCCCTGTCAACACCCAGACTAAATCGAAGATTTTGAATGATGATGACATTACGAGGACGAGCGCAAGTGCAATTGTATCCTTCATCATCGGCCATATCACTCGTCTGATCTTCTGGGTGTCAGATAGTCCGTCCACCCTCATCGAATCGTATATTGACGGGGAGATAGCCCGCAGACCTGCAGAATAGATGACTGCATACAATCCTATTCCTTGCCAGTTTGCTGCCACGAGTATTGCCAGCAGAGGCACGGTAGAGCTCAAAGATATCGGAATTGTGGGCAGGCTGAAAAAGTTCAGTGCACTGTTTATGCGAAAGAACGCAATAAGAGAATTCAAGAGTCCATACTGAGCGTTGTAGATCCATTGCCACATAAGACCTACCGACACGAACGATAACACTATAGGAATGAGGGCCACTGAAAGAAAGACACTTCCGACCCTGCCGTATTTTCGTGCCAACCATGCGAGGCTGAATCCCAACAAGAACTGTGCGACGGAATTGGCTGCCGTTATAATAACAGTGTTGTACAAAGCAAGCTGGAACTGAGGATCAGTGGCGATGTCAACATAGTTTTTGAAACCTATGAAATACTTGACTTGAGAAACGCCCGAGTATCTGTAAAACCCGAAAGACAATCCATTTATCACAGGATAAATGAAAAAAAGAAAGTAGATGAAAAGCGCCGGACCCAGCAGCACGTAAAGCGTCCAGTTCTTCTTTATGCTCGCCTTGACTAGTGCCACAGGCGTGCGCGCGCTTTTCTTAGGAATGGCCAACGTCGTGTACAGAGTTCTGCTTTTTCTAAGCTGAGCCCTAATGGGGGCCATGCTTCTCTCTAATTGAGCAGGGATACGAAGCTTCACCATCGTTATCTGTGCCTTGAGGGAGTCCTATCCGTGAACAGGTCCAATCACACTGACTGCCTGGGCTTCGTCAGCTTGAGCCGCGGCTAATGGCGTTGCTTGACCTGTGAACACGAGTAGGTTTTGTGTGTCCAGCGTGCTCGCTAATGCTGAGGGTGCTTGGCTTCCATATCTTACGATGAGCCCTGGGCCATTGTTGACCGCTGTCTGAATCGTCGTCATAACTGGTGGGTACGTGTTTGCTGGTAGAGCTACGTTCTGAGCGACTGGATTGTACGTCTGCTGCGCGTAGTTTATTATCCATTGTGGTTGTGATATGAATCGCAGGAAGTCTTCTGCTGTTGATTTCTGTTTGCTTGCATTTGCGACTGCTATGCTAGTGTATTCGCCAAAGATGTACTTGTTTGCCTCAGGGTGATCTGTGAAGTAGGGCCACTGCACTACACCCAGCTGGAACGGTATCGAAGCATTGTCTTGAACCATTCCAACGCCCCATGTGCCTTGAATCCACATTGCAGCCTGTCCATTTTGAAACAGCGGCAACGCGCCTGAATCATAGTGGTCAATTGCCCAGCTTGATTGAAAGTCGCTACTGTTCACCCATTGCTGTATTTTCGTGAACGCGTTCTGGTAGTAGTTCGTGAAGTTTGTTTGACGTGTGAGGGCTTGCCCAAAGGCGTCAGGTCCATTTGCACGCTCGAATATGTAGCATTCTGGGAAAGTTAATGCCCACGTGTCCGCGCCACTCATGGCAACTGGGACGATGCCGTTTGCTTTGAACGTGTTGCAAGCGTTCTGGAATTGATCCCATGTCCAACCAGTGCCGATGGACGGAATTGTAACGTTATACTTGTTGAACAGTGCCTGATTAATGAATAGCCAATCGGTTTGCAGTTCGTACGGAATCGCATATTGAAGACCGTTTCTGGTTTCTGTGGCTTTTGCGTTAGCGGGGATTTGCGTCTGAGCCCAGCTCTCGCTATACAAGGCAGATATGTCTGCTACTGCGCTTTCATTGACGTATGTGTCAAGTTCTCCTCCACCATATGTTGAGAATAAGTCGGGCGGAGCACCGGCTCCAAGCGCCGTTGTTATCTTTGTGAAGAACTCATCACCTGTATACATCGAGACTTGAACGGTAACTCCAGTCGCATTCTTGTATGCTGCGCTCACATTGCTCCAGAAGTTGTCGACAGATGGTTCTCCTGCGAATGGAGCCCAAAACTGAAGTGTGACTCCTGATGTCTGGTTTTGCCAAACCCAGTAGACCGCAACTGCTGCGATGAGTATGATGATGATGCCGACGATTGAGTACATGTATTTTCTTTGCATTTCTAATTTTCTCCTCCTTTCTTACTTTGTTGCATATGCGTCAATATAATACTTGCTGTGAACTGGCCCACAAAACTGTTTAAAAGAATACCGATGCAGCGAATTGATTTTTCACAAATGAACCCCAAGCCTCTTCCCAAAGAGACTTCAAAAGTAAGGTTTACTCTTGACACCTGTTCTGGCTCTTTTACGAATTTTAATGGAGAAAGAGAGAATCGGTTTTTCCATGAAATGCTCTTTCACTGTCTCTTCCGCTTCCCTCATCTTCTCTACTTCATCAACAGTCTTCAATGACCCTCCCTTGAAATGACTTTGCCGTCGACTATGACCGCGCACATACCGCTTCCTCTCGCGCAACAGACCAGAGCATTGATGATGCCGTTCGAGCGCCAGGTGAACAGGTCTAGACGCGAACCGTCTTCGAGGGCAATAGTTATTTTCGTGAAGAGCATCGCCTGAATACGTTGAGACACGAAGTATTTCCAGTTGCATTATAATAGGCTAAAGCTACATTATTCCAAAATGATATAACAGTATTATCCTGAGAATGAAGCCCGGAAATCAATCGTCATTCCTCTATTGGATGTCTAGTTTTGGAGATAACATAAGCTCAACCGCTGCGCCGACTACGACCACGATAGCTACAACTGTGTCTAGATTTCTTCTTTGCAGTTTCTTCTCCTCTTACTGGTCGAAACATCAATTCAGAGAACAGGTACACAGTCTTTGCAATTGATAACCTTTCTACAAGTATTGCCATCAGAACTGAAGCCCGCGCATTCAGATGCTGGACCGATCTTTTATTCTCTTCTCGACTTTCGAAATCAGTTGTCTTTCGTCGACAGATTTGATCCTATGATCTTGCACTACAATTCTTCCGTCAACGATAACGGTCTCGACATCTCCAGAGTTCGCGCAGTAGACTAGCGTACTGACAATATCATTGAGAGGCCTCAAGTGAACACTTCCAACATCAACGAGGATCATGTCTGCTTTCTTTCCCATCTCCAAAGATCCCACGTCTTCCTCAAGCCCCACGCTCTTGGCTCCATCAATAGTCGCCATCTTCAATACGTCATAAGAAGAGATAACAGACGCATCCAGATTTGCAACCTTATGCAAGAGCGCGGCGGTTCTCATCTCCTCAAGCATATCCATATTGTCATTGCTTGCACATCCATCCGTACCCAGAGAGACGGTTATTCCCCTTTTCAACATTGAAGGAACAGGAGCGACGCCCGAGGCGAGTTTCATATTGCTCTCAGGATTATGTGAGACGCTGGTGCCTGTCTTCTGCAACAGGCCAATTTCTCTACCCGAAATCCACACGCAGTGAACAGCCGAAACATCATTTCCTAAGAAACCAATGCTGTCCAAATAATCAAACGGCAGTTTGCCAGTCTCCTTCATGATCAGATCACGCTCGTTCTTGGTTTCAGAAACATGTATCGTTATTCGCATTCGCTTCTTTCCAGCTTGTTCTTTTATTTCCTGCAAATACTCTTTTGAACAAATGTACGGAGTAGAAGGTGCAAACATGCACTGTATCCGACCATTCTCTGTGCCGTGCCATTTCCCAATTATCTGATCAAAAAACTCCATCGCTTGTTCTCTAGGGAGCAAGACTTCTTGGGGGACCCATTGATCCGCAAGGTTCATAGCGTAGAAACCCCTAATTCCAGTAAGTTTGAAAGCCTCTGGAACGAGAGGATTTCTCAAATCCATGTCGACCAAACAAGTAGTTCCAGACTTGAGAGCTTCAACACAGCCCAACAACGCAGCATAGTATCCGACTTCAAAATCTCCGTTTAAAGCATCTTGAAACTGAGTCTTCACCAAAGGCATCTCGACATCAGAGATCCAATCAAAAAGCGGGAGGTCGTCTCTCCTCCCTTTCAACAGATTTTGGAAAAGGTGCGTATGAGTGTTCACAAAACCCGGAAGAACAACTTTTCCTTTTGCATCCAACTCTACATCAGCAGAATAATCCGTCTCTATCCTTTCACTATCACCGACGTCGATTATTCTGCCATCCTCAATCACCAGTCCTCCATTTTTGAGTATCCGTTTATCTTCGTCCATCGTTACGATTATTCCTTTCTTTATTACGATGTCAGCCATGGCCGAATTCCTTCAAACGTTGAATAACAATTATAATACCACCTTTTATCCTTATTTAATCTATTGAAACTCCGAAAATCACTTGACTCACATTTCATTTGTTTGCAGATGATTCAAGGACAAAGTTTATAGCATGTCACCGCGATTAGTAGTTCAGTCGAAACCATGGAGAGACTTAGATGAGTTTTATGGACAAGATGCTGAAACGATGGGAAAAAGTAAGCATAAATCAACGTTCACTGGATATCGTTAAGGAAATGATCAAGAACAGCGACCGACTGAACGTCGCCGTTGAAGAACTGAAAAACGGGACAACGATACTTGACTGCGGAGTAAACGTGTCCGGAGGCTACAAAGCTGGAGAACTGACCACAAAAATAGCTTTCGGAGGGTTCGGAGAAGCACAGGTAACCGCTGTCACTTATGATGACCTGACTCTACCTGTCCTCATCCACTACACAGATTTTCCACCTTTCATAGCCCTTTCCATGTACGTGTGGGTTGGGGTGATCCCGCCACCGCACGTTGGAACCAAAAAGTTCACGGCTTGGATATCAGGACCGGCGAAGGCTATAGCTCAAGAACCAGCCAAAATATTTGAGAAATGGCCCTACAAAGATCCTCACCCTGATAACGCGGTCCTCTTGGTCCAAACACGTTCGCGCATAGATGGTCTTCCAGATGAAGAATTCTCAAAAATCATCGCAAAGAGGTGCAGAATCGACCCGAAAAATCTGTACCTGGTTGTCATTCCCACAGACAGCATAACGGGAACAACTCAAACCTCCTCGAGAGGTGTGGAAGACATGTTCTGGCGACTCACGGAATATTACAAGATTCCTTATCGTCGAATAGAGAACGTTATGGGAACCACACCGATTTCGCCGGTTTCGCCGAAAGCTCTGCAGGAACCTTGCAGCTGGCCCGATGACATGATCAGATATGGCGGTACAGTTCACTGTTGGGTTCGTTCAGAAGAAGGAGAGGATTTCGGGACGATGGTAAAGGAATCAGTAATAGAGAACTATCCGAACACCTTCGGTACATCATTCTACCACATGGCAGTGGAAGAAAAGAAGTACATCGATCCGACGTTGGATTTGCACAAGCTTGCTAAAGAAGGACTTGGTTTCATAATTGGAGAGTTCGCCATAAGCGACACTAGGACAGGAAGGATGCACAAGGCTGGCAGAGTTCACAAAGACATTATTGGAAGACTCATGAGCAATCCTTGGTAAGACGAGAGCACCAACGACCACGGACTTGCAATCCGATGCTGAAGATCAATGGCGTGGACATCGAAGACACCTACATAGAATCCAGCGAAATAATATCCTCCGAAATCCTCGTAACCAGCATCACAAGAGAAGTTGCGCTGGCCAACGCTCAACGACTGTGCAGGGGAATCATAACCTTCTCGCCGATCGAAGGCTTTCTGGGCAACTCTGTATCGCCAACGAAAACCCCTGATAGGAGACCAGGCTTCCTTGTCCTTCTGCGAGGAAATAGAAGCATGAGCATTGAAACTGAAGACGGAAGGAAAATGTTTGAAGACGCATTCACTAACATGCTCTGCCAAACTCCACACATGCCCACAGTTGCAGTTTTCAACGCAGTCCCGAAAAGAAAAACACTTGCTACAACGAACTCGGGCGAAACGGTCGGGCGCTGGGGCGACGGCTACGAGACGGAAGACCAGCTCGAAGGAAGAAGAATATACCGCATTCCAGTGATGAGTGGCGAATCGATAGTCGAGAAATCCTTTGGATTAACCACAAGTTTTGATGGTGCATTTGAGCTCTTCTGTCAAGACATTTCTTGCGCCCTATTGGCAACCAGAGCCGCAGCCGAGAGGGTTCAAGATGAGGTTGATGGAGCCTTTGTGATGCACCCGTTTGGAGGTTTGAATGGAGCGAAAATTGGAGGCGTTAATTACACAAACGAAAAAGCGACAAGCACAACTTTCTTGTGCCCGACGATCCGTAACAGGATCGCGGAAACTAGAGTCCCTCTAGGAGTCAACACTGTTATTGAGTATCTGGTCTGGAGTCTAGACCTTGGAACCGTGAAAAAGGGCTTGAGAGTCTCCTTGGACACGATAACAAGAATACAAGGAATAACAGGAATAAGCAGCTTCAATCAAGGAGGTCTCTGGGGGAAAAACAAGATATATCTGCGAGAACTCGTTGAAAACTCGCATGAGACCTCCGAGTCCAAGTACGCTCAAGAAACCTGATGAATTCAACATGCCCATAATAAGAGTTAATGAAATTTCTTTCAGGATAGTTAACCGAATTCTGGAGTGCCCCGAGAAGTTCGGTGTAGTAGTCACAAAGTCGGACAGTGGAGCCACCATTCTGGATTGTGGAGTCCATGCACGAGGAGGATTTGAAGTTGGCAGACTGATTATCGAGATCTGTCTCGGTGGACTTGGCAAGGCATCGTTGACCATGGTACAACTCGGAGATCTGACACTCCCCGCAGCAACAGTAGTAACAGACTCGCCTGCTATTGCTACTTTGGGCGTCCAAGCGGGCTATCCCTTGCTTGAACAGAAAGAAACAACCTCAACTGCCTCTGGTCCTGCAAGAGTTCTGGCGCAGAAGCCTAAGGAACTCTTTGACATGCTGGATGTTAATGACGACTCCAGGGTCGGCATAATAGTACTTCAAATGGACAACCTGCCTTCCGTGCAGTTGTCCAAAAGAATCGCTGCGGAATGCAATATTGATCCTGCATCCTTGTTCATGCTCATAACTCCCCTACGAAGCATTGCAGGCGCGACCCAGATTGCAGGCCGAGCAATAGAAGATGTTACATTCACAATGTGGGAAATTCTCCACCATGATGTGAGAAAAGTCAGACAAATGATTGGAACAGCTCCGATAGCGCCCGTCTGCCCATCGGACGAGATGAAGACATTTCCAGATGATTTCCTTTGCTATGGTGGAACAGTGTACATGACCATAGAGCCAGACAATGAAGACATACACAGACTTGCGAAGGAACTAGTGTTTGAGTCCACCCCTATCTACGGAAAAACCTTTTCAGAATTGCTGAAACACGCAAAAAACGATTTCAAGAAAATCCCCGGCTACCCCGCTATCTTTCGACCAGCCCACGTTATGATAAACAACCTGAAGACAGGGGAAGTATGTGAGGCCGGCAAAGTGAATCCCTTAACGATAAGAAAATGCCTCAGACTGAGCAAAGCACAGAATCCACGGGTTCACGATGTCATGGGCAAACCTTAAGACACAGAAAAGAGTCTTGGTTACCAACAAAAGCTGAACAACGTGTGAAAAATAGTTGGTAAAAATAACTCTTAAGAACCTCTGCAAACACTTCAAGAAAGTGAAAGCTGTAGACGAGTTGAACCTTGAGATAGAGGACGGCGAGTTCCTTGTTCTGCTCGGACCTTCTGGATGCGGCAAAACAACGACCCTCAGGATGATTGCAGGACTAGAGCAACCGACGAGCGGAGACATCTTCTTTGATAAAAAACGTGTGACTGACCTTGAACCGAAGGAACGAAAAGTTGCCATGGTTTTCCAGGACTATGCTCTTTATCCACACATGTCAGTTTATGACAACATCACTCTATGCCTCCAAGTCACAAATGTTCCGAAAGAAGAGATTAAGAAGAGAGCCCAGGAAACGGCGGATCTACTTCAGATTGGAGACCTCATGGACCGCAGGCCTGGCCAACTCAGCGGAGGACAAAGACAACGCGTCGCTTTAGCCAGGGCGGCAATCAGGAAGCCTTCCATCTACCTTTTGGACGAGCCACTGTCAAACATAGACGCGATCCTGAGAATCAAGATGAGAGGCGAATTAAAGAAGCTGCACGAAAGGCTGAAGACGACCACGGTTTATGTCACTCATGACCAGGCCGAAGCAATGGTGCTTGCTGACAGAATAGCCGTTATGAAGGACGGTTTGCTGCATCAAATTGACAAGCCGCTGAACATTTACGATCACCCAATCAACAAGTTCGTCGCTACGTTCGTGGGCATACCAGTCATGAATTTCATTGATTGCCACTTATCGGAAAAGAACGGTGAGCCATACGTGGACACTGGCGCATTCCAAATGGAAATCTCTGAAAGCAGCAGAGACTCAATGAGAGAGAAAGAGTTCACTGAGCGCGATGCAGTCATGGGCATCAGACCCGAACACGTTTATGTGAACAAAGAACAGTCCAAAGGCGGGTTAGAAGCCAAAGTCTGGCTTTTCCAGCATTTCGGGGACACTGGATACGCAAGTCTGGAAATCGGGTCATCCATAATCACAGCGAAAGTTGATCCTCTCTTCAGGTTTGAAGAAGGAGAAAAAGTTTTTGTGAAGTTTAACGATCAGCGCATTCATATTTTTGACAAAGCGACTGAGAAAACCATTTTCTAAGTGACTTCAGCTGCTTGCCTAAGACGTTGACCACCCGCCGTCCATTACCAATGCCGCTCCGGTCATATAGGAAGACTTCTCCGACGCTAAGAACAGTGCTGCTTGGGCGATTTCTTCAGGAGCTGCGACGCGTCTAAGCGGTATCTTTTCCAGGTTTCGGGCAGATGCGACGTCATAGTCTCCTGAAGCCATCATCACTCGTTTAAACGTCGGCGTGAAGACAGAGCCCGGACAGATGCAGTTCACACGAACATTCTCGGAAGCGAAATCCAACGCCATGGCTCTCGTAAGCGATATCATGCCTCCTTTCGAGGCGCAATAAGCAGCTTCACCTTTAGAACCTATCAGACCCAGCACCGAGGCAATGTTGATAATCGCACCGCCTCTGCTTTCAATTATTCTTGGCACGCAGTACTTTGAGCAGAGAAAAGTCCCTTTCAAGTTGACATCGATGACCTTGTCCCAGCTCTCCTCCGTAACATCCACGACAGAGCCTGTGGATTCGACTCCCGCATTGTTAACGAGAACGTTAAGCTTCCCGTATTTTTCAACAGTTGCTTCGACCATTCTCTTGACGCTGGCAGACTTGGATACGTCGCCTTGGACAAAAATGGCGTCCCCACCCTCTTTCTTGATGAGCTCGACCGTATTCTTTCCGTCACCTTCGCTCACATCAGCCACAGCCACTTTCGCAGCTTCACAGGCGAAAAGAACTGCGATGGCACGTCCAATCCCAGACCCAGCTCCAGTAATCAAGGCCACGTTGTCCCTCAATTCTCCTTGACGCACCGAGAATCCCTCCAGTCTCATCCAAGGTTAATGAGTCACTAATAATACTTTTCAACTCAGAGAATGCCGTTCTGAGATTATCGGAAGAGCGTGTTTGATGTATGACAATATTTATGAATGATCACAGATGCAATTCAAACACGCGTGAAGACGCGCGTGTGGATTGAGGGTTGAGCTTGAAATGAGGTTCGCATGTGAGAGGTAAATTGGCTGAAAAAATCGCTGATGAAATCTTGAGCATCCAGAAGGCATGGGTGGACACAGTCAAGAAGAAGCGTGGTGGACGGTTTAAGGTCAGTGATTGGCAGCCGATGCTTCATGTGAAGGAGCGTTTTGTCCCCTGCGGGAAACAGTCGAAGGACGTTTTTGACCTCTATTCGGTTTCAGCGAAAGCCGCGTACGATGTTATCAGCAGCCTCACGGATTATGTGCGTCCTGAAGATGAGCCTTGGCTGGAACACTATCAGACGACGACGGTTTTTGAAATCCTGTACGAGTTCGACCGAGATTTCAAGCGCGCCTCCTTAAAGGTCGCTGAAGCTGTTGACAAATCCACTGACTTGATCGCGCAGGAAGCTCTGGCCCGGTCTTGCGGTCGTTACGGGCCGGCATGGATTGCAGACTATGTGGCCACTCCCGGCTCATTCTCAAACCTGCTCAGAAGAATCATTGACAACCTTCCGATGAAAACTGAGTACAAATGGGCTTTCATCAACGCCGTATCGGCGGCTCGCAACACCAGCTACAGCGTTATGTTCGGTTCAAAGTTTCTCACCGTACTAACGGACACCAACGATGTCCACAAAGCGGCTGAGGCTGAGAAAGAAAGAATGAAAGAAATGTGGCTAAACCCAATCGCAACGCAAGTTCAGCTAATGAAAGAAACAGGACAAAAATCCTTCGACTACGAGAAATGCATGACGATGTTTAAGGACCGAATTTTCGAAGCAACCGTTAAGGCCGCTGAGGCAGGCGTACACTACGCAAACCTCAGCTTGATTCCATTCTGGGCCGCCGGAGACTTCCACCACGTCTCTCAAACCACTTACAACCTGTGCAAAGGCGACATTGAAATGGCCATCCTTGAAAGCCTGACAGAAGCCTATGAAAGCACAATCAAAAGAGCCGAAAAGAACGGAAAGCTCAGCAACCCTTCAGAAATACCAACGTGGGAGGTAACAGCCGCCGGAGCTGCACACATAATGCGGCTTGACGGGTTCACGTCGGAAATGGTAAACGACCTGTTCTCCAGAAGATACTTCAACCTACTTCTCGAAAATCCTAAAAAGTTCGAGTATGAATGCATGAACGATGAATTCGTCAGCTTCCTATCCCAAGGAGAACACTTGATTAAGAAGCCTCCGACCGGTCTCGGCGGTCAGATTCACGGCGTCAAAATCGACCTTCAACCCATAGATGACAATGAAGTCTTGAAGAATCCGCAGAGATACTCATGGCCAGAATGTCCCATCACGGCACGTTTCAGTGGATTGCTTCGGTTTGCAGACGACCCTTTTCACCTGTACAGTGATCCCATGATATGCCTGTACGGCACTGAACTCATCGCCTTGGCACCTCAAAAGCCTTACCTTCCATTCTTCTACTGCAAACAATGTCCATCAGCGAAACTGATGCCCAGCAGATGCAAATACTGCCTAGCCGAAAAACCTATAGAATAGAAAGTGAGCGCGCGGGCTTTCAAGTGCGGGCTTCCAGCCCCTAGATAACCTGGTACTCTGTTGTTTCTGTCACAACCCTTTCAGAGCTTCCTGGATCGAGGATTTTCCATGCACAACCTTGGCTATCGCTCTTGTCATAGTCTCTGGGTTTTCATGCTGCCACACGTTGCGTCCGAAGGCCACTCCTACTGCTCCCGCGTTGACGGCCTCCTTCGCCACTCTCAGCGCTTGTTCCGCAGTTTTCATCTTTGGACCTCCAGCTATGACTATGGGCACCAGACAACCCTTGACAACCTCTCTGAAGGTGCCTTCAGTTCCAGTGTAGTGAGTCTTGATCAAGTCTGCTCCGATTTCAGCCCCCACGCGGGCCGCGAGACTGACGACTTCGGCGTCGTACGGATCTTTGATTTTTTCACATTGAATTGGGATCATCTCTGCCACGAGTGGCACGCCGAATTCTTCGCATTCACGGGCGATGAGACTGAGGTTCGCCAGGGTTTCATTCTCTTTCAGAGTTCCCATGTAGCCCATGGCGATAACGGCATCTGCGCCCATTCTTGATGCGTCTTTGACGCTGGCAATTCTGCGGACGTCAAAAAAATCAGGCCCATACGCCGTGGTTGCCCCGTCAATTCGAAGTATGATTCCGGCCTTGCCTCTTACTTCTCCAGCGATTGAGCGGCATACACCTGGGGTGACTACCAGAGCGTTTGCACCACTTTTCAATGCTTTTCTGGCGACTTCGAGGGGTTTTTCCAGCCCCTTTACGGGCCCCATGAACAAGCCGTGGTCCATAGCTACAATAAGCGTTCTTTTGGTTTTCTCATCAAATATCCGGCCCAGTCGTAGGATTTTGCCAACGTCAGACACGTTTTTTGCTCCTCTTTTTATTGAGCTAAATTGTCACAACGGCTTTAAGCCCTTTGCGATCTGCTAACACGTCTATGGCCGTCAGGACTTCATCGAGTTTGAACCTGTGTGTTATTAGCTTACTCATCTTAACACTTCTTGTGCTTATCAGTTGAAGAGCCCTGGCAAAATTGATGTGTGAGAACCCGAAGGTTCCTGTTACTGTGACCTCGGAATAATGAATTAGGTTGGGGTCAAGCTTGAGTTCTGACTGGCCAGGAAATCCACCGAAGAGATTCACTATCCCTCCCTTTCTGACCAGTTTCAGGCCTTGCTCCACCGCTGCCACACTGCCGACAGCAACAATGACCGCATCCCCCCCTCGGTTGTTCGTTTCGTCCATAACCTTTTTGACAGGGTTTTCCTCGGTTTCGTTGACTGCCACGCTTGCGCCAAGTTCCTCCGCCAACCTTAACCGGTCATCCAGCTGCCCGCTCAGGATTATCTTCGTCGCTCCCTTGACTCTTGCCAGCTGCAAATGCATCAGGCCTATTGGACCGTCGCCGACGATCGCAACGCAGTCGCCTACACCAACGTGGCATTCTTCGATTCCGTGAAGACAACAGGCCAAAGGCTCGGTGAGAGCCGCTTCTTCGTATGAAACTGTGTTCGGAATTTCAAGCGTTCCTTTCTTCACAATGTTAGGCGGCACCTTTACGAATTCAGCAAACCCGCCCGGTGTAGGTGACTCTTCGTAAAGTCCAGTGCACAGCGTGTATCTTCCACGCAGGCAGTAGTAGCATGTGCCGTCTGGAACGTACGGGGCGACGACGACGCGCTCGCCTTTTCTGTGCTCCGTCACGTCTCTTCCTATCCTGACGATCTCGCCTGCAATTTCGTGCCCGAGAACCGCTGGAGGTTTAATAAGAGGATGCCCCCTCAGGACCGTTTTAACATCTGTCCCGCAGACGCCGCAAGCATGGACCTTAACCAATAATTCTTTGTCACCGATTTCTGGGACTTCTTTTTCTTCAATTCTCACATCTCGAGGCCCATAATATACCGCTGTCTTCAAGTCCCTTGCCTCTCGCGCATAACAATAAACATGAGGGTATATATCCTGTTAGGCGGCACGCCGTGGCAGTGGAATCGGGGTTTCCGGCGTAAAAAGGGCGCAGAATCTACAGGTTAGACGAGACCCTTTCCTCTCATGAATTTTTCAAGTTCTTCTCGCGTGGGGAAGGCTTCTTGAGCTCCTATCTTGGTCGTGGACAAAGCTCCTGCACAGTTCGCGTAAACTACTGCTTTTTCCAAGTTTTCTCCCGAAGATATGGCTACTGCCAACGCACCACAGAAAGCGTCTCCCGCACCGGTGGTGTCCACGGGGTCTACTTTGGGACTCTTGACGTGGACTATTTCTCCTTTTGCTCCGACTAGGGCTCCTTCTTTTCCCATCGTGAGAACGATGTTTTCGGTACCTTTTTTCAAGATTTCTGTGATCGCCTTTTTTGCAGAGCTCAAATCCGTTATGCTAATACCGCTCAGTTTCTCCGCCTCACTTTCATTCGGAGTAAGTACGAACACTTTCTTGAGTAGAGATTCAGGCAGTCTGCGAGCTGGAGACGGATTCAAAATTACCTTGACTCTGAATTGAAAGGCTTTCTGGATGGCGTGTTGAACAACCGGGAAAGGTGTTTCTAATTGTGCGAGAAAAATGTCAGCGGACTTTATGACTGAATCAGCGCGGTCAATATCTTCTTTGCTGCACCTCAGATCTGCGCCTGGAGCAACGGCGATAATGTTGTTGCCGTTCTGGTCAACCATTATCAAAGCTAGCCCTGTCTGTGTTTCTTTGTCTTGTACGATAAACTTCGTGTTTATCCGGTGCCGTCCAGCATTTCTTATCAGGTCAGTTCCGAAAGCCTCAGTTCCGACTCTGCCGATTAATGTGACGTTTCCCCCCAGTTTTGCTGCTGCCACAGCTTGATTCGCCCCTTTTCCTCCAGGGGACATCTTGAACTCGTCACCGAGCACTGTCTCACCTAAACGGGGAATTGTCTTAGCCTTGATCGTCAAGTCCATGTGTAGGCTGCCGACAACCACGATGTTCGGCCGTTTGACGTGGTCAGGAATTTCCTGAGAGTTTTCGCGGGCTTTAACGAATCCTTCTGGATTTATGTTCATACCCTCCGTCAGTTCGAAACTGCGTTCCCAGAGGAATAGTAGCGTTTGAAGTACTTTTTCAAGTGCAGATAGGCGTCTTTGTACATTCGGAACGAGAAGTCGTATTTCTCAAAGAGGCTTTCTCGAGGGTTGATTCTGCATTTTGTGTGCACCATGTTTTCAGCGGCCTTTCTCAGATTTGGATAGAATCCTGCTCCGACCGATGCGAGTATGGCCGCGCCCAGAGCGGAGGCTTCGATTTCCCGCGGAATAACCACTGTCTTCCCGGTTACGTCAGCTTTGATTTGTCCAAAGAACCTGCTCTTTGCAGCCCCGCCACAACTTTTGATCTCATCTACCTTCGCACCCAACTGCTCGATTATTTGCAAGTTGTGTCTTATGCCGAACGCGCACCCTTCAAGCACGGCCCTTATCAGATGCTTGCGAGAGTGATTTAATGATAAGCCTATGAAGACCCCTCTGGCGTATGGATCCCATAACGGGCTTCGCTCTCCCATCAGGTAAGGTAGAAAGATCAGCCCGCCGGATCCTGGCGGGGCTTTTTCAGCTTCAGCGTCCAAGTCTGGGTAGGATGCTTGGGGTTCGACGTTATCTCGGAACCATCTCAGAGAAGCCCCGGTTGAAGACATCGTTCCCCATGTGATCCAGAAATTGGGCAATAGTGGAAACTTTTCACACTGCACTCTCTTCTCAGGATCATGAACATCCTGTCTTGAAGGAACCATCAGGCACGTGGAGCTTCCTGTTATCTCACATGTTGAGCCCACGGTCAATGCGTTTGCCCCTATCATGGCTAAATAGGCGTCGATTCCGCCTGCCGCCACTGGTGTGCCCTTCTGGAGACCAGTTTCACGGGCGGCAACGTCAGTCACAGTGCCGACGATTTCTGAAGAGCGCAAAACCTTTGGGAGTTTCTCGACTGATATCTTGAGCTGATTCAAGAGGCCAGTCGGCCATCTATGCCTGCGATAATCGAAGTGAAAGGTGCCTGCGTTAAGCCAATCGGTGACAAAGTTGCCTGTCAACTTGAATTCGATGAAGTCCGTTGTTTGAAGAAACTTGTATGTCTCCTGGAAAATCTGCGGCCTGTTCTCTTTAACCCAAATAGCTTTCGGCAAGTTCATAGAAGCGTCATCAGCGGCCCCAACAGTCTCGGCCATCGTCTTGGACTGTGCAACCGCACGCCGGTCCATCCAGATGAGGGCATTCATTAACGCATTGCCGCGTCTGTCAACTGGAACCAAAACTGGAGATTGACCCGAAACGGTGACGCATGCAATTTCTCCTCGACGCTTGGAAGTTTGTTTGACTACATCTGCCACGCTTTTTCTTACAGCCTTCCACCACAGTTGCGGGTCCTGCTCCGCCCATGAAGACTGAGGAATCGTGATTGAATACTGTTGGTACGACCGCGCGAGAGACTCGCCCCTGAGGTTAAACACTATTGCTTTGCAGCCTTCTGTTCCGATGTCTACGCCAAGCAGGCAGGACGATGACCGCATAGTCTTAATCGCGGCTCCCGAACCTTCTTGGACAGTCGTGTATTAAAAAGATCGGTTCACTTCCCATATGCAAAGATTGCAAGGCCAGTTGACTGGCCAGTTCAGCCTAGACCTGCCATGGTCTTGATCAGCGTGCTGTTGACGCTGCCAGAGTGGTACAGTTCGCCCGTTGACAAGTCGTTAACATAGACCTCTGCGGGAGCAAAGAGATCAAGGTCTATTCCCCTCAGCCCACCGTGTTCCTTTATCAAATCTGAAAAAGATCTACCGTAACATTTTGACGTGCTTGAAGGCATCTTGTAGGCGATTTGCTCCAAATCCCTTCCTTCATCAGGCATTACGTAAAGATGGACGATGCTGCCATATGAAAGCATGTCATCCGGTACCATCCGCGTCGATTTTAGCGGAGGCAATGGCGCAATTCCGCACGCGTTTTTCACGCTATTCCCATCACAGCCAAGAGTGTGCAGCTTCACCATTGCGTTTTCAACGCTCCTTCCGGTCACCTGAATGAGTCCAGACATGCTTGAAAGCGGAGCAAGAACCAGATATAGATTCTCCGGGTTGACTCTACATTTTTCTGCCAGCAAATCGGCAACCTTCTCATTCGGATACTGCTCCGATTGAAGGACCACCACCGCTTCTTCAGCTGAGTCTGGGTACGGAATCATTTCAAACAGTTTCTTGGGTTCGTGTACCAACGCTCTTGCCGGTCCACTTGCGATGGCATTGTACGAGCCGACGTTGAAGTTGATCCAGCCCTCCATCGCCTCTCGGTAGCCGCCTGATGCTTGACACAGGAGAGAGAGAATCGGAAAATCTGTTGAGACCATTACAGCTGGAAGTGTTATTTCTTCCAAATCCATCGATGTTAACGATACGTTTCCCACGCCTCCTAAGCATATCTTGGTCACGTACAAGCCTGCCTGTATTCCCCCTGTGGCTTTGTTTCCGGTGTCAATCAAGTATGCTCCACTCTTGAAACGAGTGCATTTGATGTTCAGTCTCTCAGGTTCATGCAGCATCTTCTTGCTAATCGAAGCAGCTGATTTATTGACGCTCAGCATTTTTCCACCATTTTAATATTTTCGAGTGCCGACTTAAGCATTTAGACAGGTGAAGACAAACTTGGCTCGCACAAGAACTTTTGGACTGAACCTCGCTGGTTTCGCTCCCGCCTTGGACACGGCGAAACTGGCCAAGGTAGCTGAAACGCATGGTTTCAAACACGTTTGGATTGCGGACGAGAATCCTTCGCCTCTTTGCAGAGACGTTTTTGTAAACATGACAACTGTGGCTCTCAAAACATCCGAGATTAAGATTGGAACTGGCATATGCAACTTCTACACGAAACATCCGGCGCTCTTAGCGGTCTTTGCGTCCACACTCGAGGAAATGGCGAATGGACGCGTTGTCGTCGGTTTGGGGCCCGGAGGAGAAATGCCGCTCAGACCGTTGGGAATAAAGATGTGGGAGAAACCTTTAGCCACAGTTCGGGAGGGTATCAACGTTATGAATCGGGTATTGGCTGGCGAAACTGTGGACTATAATGGGGAAATGATAAAGGCAAACGGCGTTCATCTCTCTTTTCATCCGAAGACCAAGATTCCAGTTTATCTGGCAGCCAGAAGCCCCAAGTTTATGCAGATGGTCGGCGAATTGGCTGATGGTTCCCTATTGAACACGCCTTTTCATTACATTGAGAACGCGTTGAAAACAATTGAGGAAGGAGCCTCAAAGGCGGGGAGGAGCATGGATGAAATAGACGTGGGCAACATTCTCCCTTTTGCCGTCGCCGGGAATGACTCAGAGGCCAAGAAAAAAGTGAGACATTTGGCCACTTTTATGACTGCTTTCACCGCGGATTCAGTGCATGAGGCATTGGGAACGAAGACAGAACGTGTAGCTTCTATTCGAGAAGCCTTGCAGAAGGGAATGGACGCTGAAGCGATGGGCTTGATGACGGATGAAATGATAGATGAGTTTTCGGTGGCTGGGAAGCCCAACAAGTGTCTCGGAAGAGTTGAAGAATTCTTCAAAGCTGGAGTGACACAAGTGATCTTCGTTATCCCTGATGGAAAAAGAGGCATAACGTCAGCTGGGACGGACATCATTTCATCCTTCAAAACCTAGTATATTGAAAACAGGCATTTTGCCTTTTTCCGTAAGCAAACTTATCTCTGGCAAAACGCATTGATAAACAACACGTTCGGGAGTATCAACAATCTTGACATCCGGTTGGACGGGAAAAGCACTAAACGTAGACTTGACTTCAGGTGAAATTCAAACATATAACCTTGAAAAGCCAATGCTGAAGAAGTTCTTGGGTGGACGTGGCCTAACTTCGTACTACCTTTTCAAAGAGCTGAACGAAAAAACAGACCCGTTGTCACCGGAAAACATCTTACTTTTTTCCGCAGGACCACTAGCTGGAACCATGTGGCCGACTTCTTCAAGAATAACAGTGGCAGCAAAATCGCCTCTCACAAACGGTTTAGGGTACGCCCACGCTGGCGGTTACTTCGGTCCCGAGCTGAAATTCGCTGGGTACGACCTGATACACATATCAGGAAAAGCAAGAAACCCCGCGTATCTGCACGTTGAAAACGAAACTGCGACGTTGAAGTCAGCCGCACGCATCTGGGGGAGGACAACGAGCGAGGCGATAAAGGCAGTTCAGGAAGAAATAGGGAAGTGCCGTGTCGCTTGCATAGGACCAGCAGGCGAAAACCTGGTTCGAATAGCCTCAATCATAACAGACAGGGACAGAGTAGCTGGCAGATGTGGGCTGGGAGCGGTTATGGGTTCCAAAAACTTGAAAGCAGTGGCAGTGACCGGAAAAGACAAGGTTGAAGCTGCAGATCCTGAAAAATTCCGCGAGTTATGCGCGGCTGCTCTCAAACGCTGGTCTCCTCAGAACCCTCAACTGAGAGGTCTGTGCAATTATGGCACGCCGTGGCTTATCGCCACGAAGAATGAGACAGGAGACCTTCCAGCTAAGAACCATCAGATCGCCAGGTTTCCATGGGCTGAACAGATTTCAGGAGAAACGATAAGGGAGAGATATTTTCTCAAACCAGAAACATGTTACTCATGCCCCATCCATTGTCGAGCATATGCAAAAGTTACAGAAGGGAAATACGCGCCTCTGGAGGGCTCAAGACCAGAGTACGAAAGCATAGACTCTTTCGGGCCGATGTGCTGGATTGCAGATTTCAGCGTGATCATGAAGGCCAACCAGCTTTGCAATGAACTGGGGTTGGACACCATCTCAACCGGTGTGACAGTGTCCTTCGCCATGGAACTCTACGAAAAGGGTTTGATATCCAAGGAGGAAACGGGACTCCCCCTAGAATGGGGTAACGCTGAAAGCACGCTGGAACTCATCCGGATGATTGCCCATCGCAAGGGATTCGGCGATGTCCTGGCGGAAGGCACGGCGAGAGCATCTGAGAGAATAGGCGGACAGGCAAGCAGATTTGCGATGCACGTTAAGAGAATGGAGATACCCAGACAGGAGTCGAGAACCCTGAAAGCCTTCGGCTTGGGCCACGCCGTATCTAACCGCGGTGCAGATCACCTCTACGCTCTGCCGACGATTGACTCTGCACGAAAAACGGAAGTTGCGAAGCAGCTCTTCCCCCGAAAACCTTTGGAAAAACTCTTGGACACGAGGAACCCAACGTACAAGCCTGAAATTGTAGTTTTCACTGAAAACTATTGCGCAATCACGGACGCCTTAGGCGTCTGCAAATTCACCACGACCGAAACCTACGTTTTGATGCCTTCAGATTTTGCAGAAGCCCTCACAGCGTTGACAGGAGAGAATTTCACCGAAGAAGAGCTCTTGAACTGTGGAGAGAGAATCGTCAACCTGGAACGATGCTTCAACGTACGAGAGGGGTTCTCTCGAAAGGACGATCAGCTACCGCAGAGGTTCGTCAAAGAACCACTCGAAGGAAGCACAGTCGAACTGGACAGGATGCTCTCAAAATACTACCGTCTTAGGGGATGGTCCAAGCAGGGAATACCCCGAGAAGAAAAGCTCAAAGAACTCGGGCTGAAAGCCTGCAACGCCTACCCACAATGAGGTTTCCTATTCCTCTTTTGGAAGCTTCCCCCTTCTGCCAAGATCGTCTGCAACGTTCTTCAGGTTGAGTTGTTCCAGTTTCTTCCGGGGTATTAGACCAGTTATGACGTCCCATCCGCGTGTCTGATAATACTCGTCTAACATCATTTCGAGGTTCACTTTTTGTCCCTTGCACGGCCCGTCTGGACTCGGTTCTTCGGTAAACCTTGCCGGCAGTTTATCGTCTTTCCGAGACAAGCCTTCGCGAACGTTGTATGCTCTCTGGAGATTGACTATACGTTCTCCGGCTGTCCGCAAGAATTTCTCAGTGGCTTTCATCCCTGTTGCGGCTCTGACGGCTTCTGCGAGATCCTTGAAATAGAAGATTGGCGGGTACGCGTATCCTCCAGTCAAGCAAAGACCTAACGAGCTGACGACGGCTGCAAAGTCTTCGCACTCCTTAACCATCACTCCCTTGTATGTTTCGTCCAGTCTGTTTGCCATTTCGGGCAGATAGCGTTTGCCAAAACGTTTCTTTACAGCCTCTTCAAAGCCTATTTCGTCAAGAAAAGCTGAGGCGCGCAGATGATCTGCCCCTCTTGTGGAGACTGCGTGCGCCAGCCCCATCGATTTCTGTGCTCTGCCATCCTGAGCAGGAATGTCCATCCCTTTAACGTGCATAGCGTATTTTTCCGCACCGCGATCAAGACGCTCTGCAACTCTCTTGGTTCCCTCGGCCAGAAGGTCGCCTATGCCCTCTCGGTATGCAATCTTGCGTATCAGGTCCAGAGCCAGGTCTTTGTCTCCCCATCTGAAGGCAATGCCTCCTGTGTCTGCCTCGCTGATTATTCCTTTCTCATAGAGTTCCATCATGAACGCTATTACACCGCCGGTTGAAATGGTGTCGATGCCGTAGAGGTTGCAGAGAACGTGCGCCTCAATTATCGAATCAAGGTCGTCGTTTCCGATTCGGCCTCCGAAGGCACATATCGTTTCGTATTCGGGATGATCCAGGGTCATTCCCTTGAAGCGGCCGGTCTTGACCCTGATGACGTTCTTGCATGCAAGCCTGCAGCCGAAGCATGCCTTGTCCGCTATTTTATATTTCTCAACAAGCACTTCGCCGCTGATCTTGTCAGCTGTGGGACAAACTCCTGTCTGGAAGTTCCTGGTCGGAAACCTTCCGATCTCGTTCATCGCTCCGACAAGAATCGTCGTACCATACTTTCTGACTTCGGGCACAAAGGGGTCTGCCTTGATTCTTTTATCTGCTTCGGCGACAAGCTCAGTGAAACGCTTTGGGTCCGCAACTTCTACACGAAGACTTCCTTTCAAAGCGAGGGCTTTCAGATTTTTGGAACCCATGACTGCCCCCAAGCCCGACCGTGCTGCAAGGCGGAAACGATCCGTGACTATTCCCGCGTAACGCACAAGGTTCTCTCCACCTTTGCCTATGCAAGCTATTTGAGTTTTCTGACCATGGTCTTGGCTTATTACAGTCATGGTTTCCTCAGTGTCTTTTCCCCAAAGCTTTCTTGCGTCTAAGATCTTGACCTCTCCATTTTCTATGTAGACGTAGACCGGTTTGGACGCACGACCTTGGAAGATAATGGCGTCGTAGCCGACGCGTTTCATTTCAGGTCCGAAGCTTCCTCCAGAATTTGCTCCTCCAAGAATGTTGGTGAGCGGACTCTTGCCCCCAACTTCGTATCTTCCTGACTCTGGCCACGTTGTGGCTGATAGGGGACCGACTGCGAATACTAGGCGATTTTCTGGTCCAAGGGGATTCGTTTCTGGGCCAGTCTCATCGTAAAGAATGTTCGTACAGAACCCTGTGCCGCCCAGAAATTTCTCGGCATCCTCATTCCGTAAGTCTTGCCTGTGAATCCTTCTTGCCGTCAAATCTATTCGGAGAATTTTCCCCATGTACCCCTTGTATTTGAGTGTGATGCGGTTCAGCTCCTGAGTTTTATGGCGTGCCGAGGACAAACGGAATAGCATAGACCGCAGCTGAGACATTTTGTCCTGTATGAGATTACTTTTCCCTCGCTCAAAGCCAATGCCTGATATGGACAGAGATTTGCGCAAAGTCCGCATGAAGTGCAGGCTTCATGATCGATCTGTGGATGCAGTCTTCTCTTGCTTTCTTCTTTCTGTTTCTCCAGATGTTTTAGCGTGATTCCGCGCAGCTCCTGAATGGAATTGTAGCCCTTCGTTTCCATGAATTCGACAAGCTCGTCCTTAATGCGATTAACGATCTGCAGTCCATGGAGGACGGGGGCGGTGCACAGTTCAACACAATGGGCGCCTGCCATCATCATCTCAACAGCGTCTTGACTGTTTGAAATCCCGCCTATGCCTATTACCGGTATCTTCACTCGCTTGGCTATCTCGGCAACGCATCTCACGGCCATTGGGTGAATAGCGGATCCGGAAAGCCATCCTTCGCCGTTCGCATTGCCAAGATAAGGTTTTCCAGTTTCAACATCTATCGCCAACACGGGACCCACAGAGTCTATCGCTGAAACGGCGTCGGCACCAAGCTTCTCAGCTTTGACCGCTATTCTCAGAGGATCCGGCCAATTCGCGCTTACCTTAGCTATGACAGGAACTTTCGCTCGAGACTTGGCAGCTTTAACCGTCGGCAAAATCTGATCCGCGTCGTAAGTGACTGTTTCGATGAAGTCAGCGCCAGCCTCTTCAACCAGTGGAGCGATTTTTCCTGCTTCTTTCTCTGTGAACCCGATGCTGGCGATCACTGGTACCCCAAGATGCTTCACGGCAGGTATCTCGTGCGTAACCCACGTTTGAAGAGGAAGGTCAGACCATTTCTCGGCGTTAACCAGCGTGTCCTTGCCTATCCGGGCCATGTTGGGGAAAGGATTTCTGGCCGCAACAAGCCTAATCGTTTTTGTCGTGACCGCTCCAAAACCTGCCCTTACCGCGCGTTCCAAGGTCTTGCCGTCGCGTCCGTACGGTCCCGCGGCAAGAATCAGAGGGTTTGACAGACTTACTCCGCACAATGAAAGTGACGTTCGAACCGTTCTTACCATCACCATTCGCTCAATCAGGTATTCCACAGACTCTCTGCAGCTTCTCTACACTTCGTCCTCGCCCTATGTTCATTCGCGGTGAGTATTTTTCTGTTTCTCATTATTTTCTTGCCGTTTATCAGTACATCTTGAACCATGTTTCCCTCGCCAAAGACGACAAGTTGTGGAATCAGGTTTTCCGGTGTTACTGGCGTTGGAGATTCCAAGTCTACCGTTATGATGTCGGCTTGTTTTTTGGGGGTTATTGAGCCCACGAGGTTTTCCATGCGGATCGCTTTTGCAGCGTCGACTGTTGCCATCCTAATGACAGTTTCGGCAGGCATGACGCCGGCGTCCTGAAGATTTCCCTTATGTATGAGGAATGCGGTTCGCATCACTTCAAACATGTCTTGAATATATCCGTCCGTTCCAAGTCCGACGGTAAGACCCGCTTTCAGAAAACTTGGGACAGGCGCTATGCCCCCGCCGACTTCACAGTTGCTTAGAGGCATGTGCGAAACTTTGACATCGTGTTTCCGTAATAGTTTGATTTCTTTTGGAAGCGTGTGCACGCATTGAGATGCCAGAACGTCGGAGCCTAGGAACCCTATTTTTTCGTAAAGCTCAACTGGAAGTTTCCGATACTTGGAAAGGCAGTACTTTGATTCGTAGGCTCCTTCTTCTAGGTGAATGTGTATTCCCGCGGGATATTCGTTCGCGAGGTCTCTCACCTTCCCCAGAAACTGCGGGCTACAAGTGAAAGTGGTGTGCGTGCAAAACATACCCTTTGTCAATGAATCGTTTTTTCTGTTATGCTTTTTAATGAAGTTGAGGTTTTCTTCAGCCCCTTTCCACCCGTTCTCTTCGCTTATTCTTTCGGTACCCTCGAAGCTCAGCACGGAACGCAAACCTACCATTTCAGTCGCTTGAGCCTCAACCTCCAGAGCTCCTGGAATCGAGTTTGGAGCCTCCAAAACGTCGGCGCAACACGTTGTTCCCGTTTTCACCATTTGAATTGAGGACATAGAAGCAGCGGCGCTTATCTGTTCTTTTTTCAAAGCATTTTCTATGCGGGGCCACCAGAACTTCCTTAGAAAGGCGATGAAAGTTGACGTTGTCTTAGAAACTGGTATGCCGTGCGAAAGAATGCCATACATGTGATTGTGGCTGCAAATCAGTCCAGGCATCACTACGCATTCTTGGGCATCAATGATTTCATCAGCATTGTAAGAGCTTTCGATTTCTTTTGCAGGCCCAACGTCCAGAATTTTGTCGCCTTCTACGAAAACGGCTCCCTCTTGGATTGTTCTGCACTTTCTGTCCAACGTTAAGACATATTTTCCTTTGACGATTAGTGATTTCACTGATTTACTTACTCCATTGCTCCATAAAATTGGAATCTTCAAGAATTAATATTTTTAGTGCCAGCCCCTCCGACACCCTGACTCCTAGGCACACAGTATTCTTCTGTTGATATGCTCATTTAAGATTGCTGTGAATTAGGAAAAGGGGGTTATGGGTAGTGTTGCCCGTAGTGCGTGGCTAGGGCGACAAGGTCCGCAAGGTCTACCCTGCTGTTGCCGTTTAGGTCTGCGTTGGTGTTCCATTTGGCATCGCCGGGTTTGGAGCCATAGGCATCTGCCAGCATGATCAAGTCCACATGGTTGACTTTGAAGTCGCCGTTCAAATCGCCCGGAATGGTGACTGTCACCACGCCGCCTGTGAAGTTATTGTTCGCAGTGTCGGTTTCGCCCGGAACAGGCTGAGCATAAGCGCTTATGGTGTAGTTGCCGTAGGCAAAGTCAGTGGTGTTCCACGTGAACGTCAGAGTCGTCTGATCTGTCGCGTTTAGGCTGACCTGTTCAGTGCCCATCACCGTGGAATTTGCGTATGCGGTTACGTTGAAGGTTTCAGCGTAATCATGAGAGGAGTTTGAAGGTAGAGAATTTGGCCGCCGCTGACTGTGAAGTTACGTTGATCGAAGAGTTGGCCGTATTGGTTGTATAATCCTAGGTCGTAGGAGCCAGGATACAAAGTCACGGTGACATCTCCGTCGACAAACGGGATTTGCCATGCTGTAGCATTCGGATTGGATGCATCAGTAACGTAGAGCGTTCCCGAATCTAGCGGCGAAGTGATGTTTATTATCCCTATCTGAGACTCATCGTACAGTTCGCCAAGTTGGCCGGCACCGGGCAGTATCTCTGCGAATATTGTTCCGTTCTCTGGATAATGGGAAAATCCTGACAGCACGTTGTCTATTCCTTCAGAGGTGTCACTTCCAAAATTGTAGGCGTTGGGAACCATCTCGTAATTGTGTCCGTTCCAGTACTCCAGTTGAAGCTGAACATCAGACTGGACGTCGGCCACGTTGAGTCCACCGCCCGGTCCTCCTAGTATCAACTCGGAGTCGTAGTACCCTCCACCAGGATCTAAATTAAAACCATTCACCTCAAAACCAGTTAAAGACGCAAGTCCATTTGTTTTTGTGAAAGTCACTGTGTCGTAGGTTACCAACCCATAACCATCGTCGTACGCCAAGCTTATGGTCGGCTCGCCCGAAGAGCTCACCCTAGAAGTCACGTTGAAAATAATCGTTGCAGGATAAGTGAGAAGAATATTGTTCCCGGGCAAAGGTGGGTATGCACGCTGCATGCAATCATAATAGTAAAAAGTGTTTTTCTGAGGGGTCATAGTCTGGCCGTTTCCAGATATGCTGGAAGCGCTCACGTTGGCGGAAGGAGCTGAGGAATTCCACACGTTGTCCCCGAAATCGATCATACCAGAGGAATTGATGAACGCCACGTCCTGAATCATATAGACGTACTGTCCAAGGCTAGTGTTGAATGCAAAGTTGACGTTGAATTGAATGGTCATCCCAGAGATGTCGGAGCTGCTATTCGTGGATAGAGTCTTAATGGTGGCTATTCCAACTGAATCGTTTGTCGCATATTCATAGGGACCGCTTGGGCAAATTCCGAAGTCCGCTATCCCCATCGGAGCTGGCTCTTGGGAATAGAAGCCATGAATATTCACTTGCGCGTTTGGCCAATGCATGCCGACAGCGTCATTGAAGCTTTTGCCTATGATTCTATTCATATTCGATGCATTTTTTGGAGTTTCAACCAACAGTGAGCAGAAGATTCCAGTCAAAAGAACAATTAAGAAAATGGACGAAACACACTTTATTTTCATTCTCATGGTTCCCTTCTTCTTCGTGTTGTCATGGAGAAGCTAGGTCTCGACTAGTTCGGCACGCGAAACCAGAGATAGCGCGCGCGCCATTTACTTGAGTGGGCGGACGCGCTCCCTTTGGAAAACAGCCAGTTCCAAGAATTAACACTTGTGGAACGCTCTTCTATTACATATTACAGCATAACTTGAACGCTTTAATAGTTTTTCCGTTCTACTCTTTCGACATATTCTTCATAAGTTTCGCTGTGCATGGTGTTCTATGACAAGACTCCTACCATAAAGTGGAGAAAGTCTCCGCACATATTTGGATCGTACAGCAGACCTGGATGGTCCACGTCAGCAAATACGTACAGCGAAAACCGAAGAACATTGAATGGCACGCTGGGTTTGGTGTGCGCTATGGTTGAAGGCGTATATGACAATTTTTAAATGTTAGGTTCTGAGTAGAAAGACTATGCCTAGGCTGGTCCTTGATGGAATGTTTGTCCCCAGCGTCACACCGTTCACACGTATGGGTCGACTTGACGTTAAAGCGCTGAGGTCGTGTGTGCGGTTTTGGTTGGAAGGCGGAGTCTCGGGGTTGGCGCCGTGTGGCAGCAACGGAGAAGCCCCTTACCTTTCTAGGCAGGAGAGGATGAAGGTGATTGAAACCGTCTTGGACGAGGTTAATGGAAAGGTTCCCGTGATTGCTGGCACGGGCAGCATGAGCACCCAAGAGACCGTCACCTTCACCAAGGACGCGGCTGATATCGGCGTCGACGCTGCACTCGTCGTTACACCGTTCTACTTTAAACTGTCAAACAGAGAAATCCACGAACACTTTCGAACAGTCTCAGAAGCTGTCGACGTTCCCATCGTCGTCTACAACGTTCCCAAGTTCACCGGCGTCTCCTTAGAACCACCCCAGATTCAAGAACTCGCGGCGGAAAACGAAAGGATAATCGGCATCAAAGACAGCAGCGGAAACATGGGCGCGATAACGGAAACCGTGAGGTTAACAGGTGACAAGATTTCAGTTCTTGCTGGAACGGCTGACGTAGCGCTGTCGACGCTGTTAACAGGAGGGAGAGGTGCAGTGCTAGCGGTCGGAAACGTGTTCCCCGCCTTGTGCAGCCACTTGTACGAGGCTTTCAAGAACAGGCGATACGAAGAAGCAAGCAGACTGCAAAACCGCATATCCTTCGCAAACGAGGTACTTGTGAAACGGTTCAATCAAATCGCAGCAATAAAAGAGGCTATGAGGCTTCAGGGACTAGCAGGCGGCTACCCTCGAAAGCCAGCATTGTCATTGGACAGGGAAGGAAGGAAGACCCTTGAAAACCTGCTGAAGGAAATGAATCCACCCGCCTGAGCACAAAGCCTTGAGAGTTTCCAAAGAACAGGCTTTGCAGCCACTGCCAGCAAAGCGCGCCTCTTTCGATTTTCTCAGCAGAATCCTTTACTAAGCGGAGCAAGAATGCTAGATTGCATGGCAACTAGAACAATCAGTCCTCTCAACACTTTTCTGATGATTTGTCTGATCACGTTTTGGGGCAGCTCGTTCGTAGTTGTGAAAGCCACACTTGGAGAAGGGTTGACCCCTATCGCCATAGCCACCTTCAGGTTTCTCACAGCTGGCGGAATCTTCATCGTAGCTCTTATTCTAAACAAGGGCAGAAACCGTGAATACACGGTTCTTGTTGAAGGAAGAGATTTTCTGAAACTCTTGTTCCTCGCCTTAACGGGCGTTACATTCTTCTTCGCTGCACAATACACGGGAATACAGATGGCCAGCGCTTCAATCGCAGCGATTCTGGTTTGTCTTCTCTCGCCGATTCTCATCAGCGTTTTTTCAGCTCGAATGTTCAAAGAACCATTAATGAGGAAAAATGTCCTGGGCATTGGAATTGCCGCGGCAGGAACCTTTGCTGTAATCACAGGAGGCGCTTTGAGCATGCAGGGAAACAGCAGCAACTTCCTGCTTGGAAGCTCAATCCTGCTTTTCACGCCACTCATGTGGGCCGTTTACAGCCTGATGGGGAAAAGAATCATGGAAAAATATGATCCATTTCTCGTCGTGGCTTATGTCAACATACTGGGAGGACTTTGTCTGGTTCCCTTCTCTCTGGCAGAAAACTCTCTTCACGAAGCCTTTGCCATGAGCATCAACGAGTGGTCAGCAATTCTTTACTTAGCTTTCGCCTGTTCTATCCTGGGGTATTTTATATGGTTCCATGTGATGAACCAGGTCAAAGCTTCAGTGACCAGCTCGTTCATGTTCGGAGAACCGGTGATAACCGTGCTTTTCGCAACAATTTTCGTTGGCGAGGGCAAGGAAATCACGCCTTTCACTGTCGCAGGAGCCCTCCTGATCTTCGTGGGCGTCTACCTTGTCTCTAGGAGATAGGCAACGGCAGCTTGTTTCCAAAGAAAGCGAAAATCCTCCTCGGACTGAACACTGACAAGCTTGCGTTTCTCAGGTTCTTGCCAATCCTCGGAATTAGCCCGACTGCGTCGGTTCCGAGTTTGCACACGATTGCATACTCAAATCCACCTAGCGGTTCGATGTTGACCACATCGCGGTTGAACCCTGCCTCTTCCACCGCCAACTCAATTCCGCTCAGAGATGTTCCCAAGATAAAAAGTCTGTCAAGCAGCGATTCTGTCCACTTTATGTACTGCCTTCGCTGCTTCTCCGCGACTTCGGCCTCAATGAGATTCTTGTCTCTGTCGACGCTGTCGATTTTCACTGTGAAGGGCAGGTTCTCACAGAAGCCGAACAGTTCGACAATTTCCTTCAAGGAGATCTTTCTTCCATCGACGAGCTGAGCTTGTAAGCGCGTCAACGGGATTACGGCATCGTAGATGCTTGGAGAAAAAACTCCCATGTCGACGCGCAGTTCATTTCTGCTTTTGTCTAAATTTGTTATGCGGCCCTTGATTGTTGAGAATCTGTTGATGTTCTCCAAGCTGGCCGGGCATAGTCCTATTCTTTCGTCCAGGTAGCGCAGAGCCACGTTTTCGTCCTCTCCAGAAACCGATATTTGTATCCACCCGCGGGCGGTTGCTCCGCAAGTTTTGACTTCAACCTTAAGGCCTTCCAGCGTAGACTTTAGATTTCTGTCAAAGTTGTCCAGTCGACGATTGTTGTATGCTTTTGCGAACAACGTCACGGTAGGCATTCGCAGTCGCCGACCAAGATTAACATTTCTTCGTGCAGTTTCCATAGTCTTTGGATAGCGGACACCGGCAGTTCTCTGGAAAGTTCGTCCATGGTCACTTCTATTGGCACTCGCCTCGAACCTTCGATTAGCTTGTCCGCGTAAGAAACTATTTTTTCTTCAAGCGTTAACGGAACGTAAACGTCTCTTGGCCATCCGAGTTTTCGAGCTTCCCTTGCTGTTATTCCTCCGCCAACATGCCTCTTGATTATTGATACGACAGGTTCTGGGAGACCTAGGGATTTTGCAATGTCTGCTCCCAAGACTGCGTGGTGTACGGTGTGAGTTTTAGCGCGTCCAATGTCGTGCAGGAGCCCTCCAATTTCGACAAGGTGTACGTCAACGTCGTATCCTTTTTTCCTACAGGCTTCAGCTATTTCAACCGCAAGCGCAGAAACCGCTTCAACGTGCCTTATGACGTTCTCCCGGCAGCCGCTCTCTCTGAGAAACCCCAACGCTTGTTCTCTCGTTGGGAGTTTTTCACTCACCAAGCTCCTTCCTTAGGATTTCGACCTTCTTGGTCAGTGATTCAAGAATTTTCTCGTTGTTGTAATGCATCAACGGTTTTCCACATGTTGGGCATCTGAAAACGAGTTCGACCGCCTCTTCGAAGGGGATTCGCTTGCAACCCGGCGTGTAGCAATAGTAGAAATCATGGTTTTTTTCGTACTCCAGTCGAATGTCAAGTTTCTCAAGCACTCGACGTTTCTGGCTGAGTATGAAACCTTCAAGCTGATCGGGCTGCAGCCTCCAGTGAAATATGAACCACCCGGTCTTCGGATCGCGGGTGCGTCTAAGGCTTACTAGAGAGTGGTCGTACAGTTTGTAGAGGATTTTTCGAACTGAGTTCAATCTTATGCCTGTCTTGGTTGCAATCTCATCGTCGGTTATTTCAGCCGAGTTCTTCAGAATGTCGATTAATTTGACCGCGTCTTCTTCTCCCAACGCCTCAGCAACTTTAAGCAACGTTGCATCATCTATGTTAGATAACATAACAACCCTTTGCTTCCAGTACTCAGCACTGTTCTCTATATTATATATTTTGCAAGGTTTGATTTAAATCTCGTTACGGGGAGAGCCTGTTTCACGGTTTTTCTCCGTCACGACCTTTTTTCCTCTACGTTGGGGGATGATTTTCACATTTGCATTCTGAAAGCTCTTGGCCAATTCCTCTCCGTTGAAGAGGCGGTCAAGGAAAACCGCCACGCTTGCACATTCCGAGTGCGGTTGGTTCCCAACTGCCACGTTAAAGTCTGAAACGGCTTCCGAAAAGAATTCGCCAGGGACTTTTTGGCTTCCAACGATGACCAAAATGTTCTTTCCAGAGGCTCTAATGCGGCTCAACACATCCGTAGTCTCAACGTTTTCTCCGTACGCTGTCAAATGGACAACCACGCCGTTTCGGGCTTTCCAGTCACTTACAGCTTTTCTCCAAGGGATTCCCATCTCGAAAAAGAAGGTGCCACCCCAGCTTCGGGTGACCTCGTCTATCGTATCTTTGATTTTTCGGTCTTCCGTGTCCGACAAGATAATCCCAGAAGCTCCTAGGGCGCGGGCTACGAGGGCAACGTGCGTCGTGAGCCTTGCGTCTCTGGTCGGCCGGTGACCCCACCTTAACACAACGAGTTCAGGCGCAGCTTCTTTTTTCAGATTTTCTCGACCTTCCGGTTGAATTCTGTTTTCACTCGGCTTCTGACCTTCTCCGCAAACGTGGGAGCTGCTTCGAAAACCACACGTACAGAGCTTTCGTCGTAATCCGCTTTCTGAACGTCAGCGTTTTCGAAAAGCCACGCCATAAACCGCATCGTCTTGTCAGTCACTGGTATGGTGAACGTTGCCCTGACGTAGTTCTTCAGTATCTTCAATATCTCCTGTTTCAGCTGTTCAAGATTAGTTTTGTACAACGCGGATATCGGAACAAGGGTCGTTGCCTTTCCCTCCAGTTCTTTCATTTTCTGCTGAACTTCGGCTTCCGGCATCAGGTCAATCTTGTTCAACACCGTAATCATGGGTACGCCTGAGGCTCCTATGCGGTCTATCGTCTCCAAGCATGTCCCAAGTTTCTTTTCAATAGCAGTCATCGATTCACTCGCGTCCACCAACAAGAGTATCAAGTCAGAGTAGATTGTTTCTTCAAGCGTTGAGTGGAACGCCTCTATCAGAGTTAACGGCAGGCGATCTATGAAGCCAACTGTGTCGGTCAAGAGAAACTCTTTGTGGGAGAATGTTACAAGCCGCGTCGTCGTGGAAAGCGTCGTGAACAGAGCAGCGTCCACGGGAACCGTCTCTTCCGCAAGGGCGTTGAACAGCGAGCTTTTTCCGGCCTTCGTGTATCCTGCCATTGAAATTGACGTAAACCCCAGTTCTTCTCTTCTTTGGCGGTGCAAGACCCTCTTTGCCCGGATTTTTTTAAGCTTTCTGCGTATAGCGTGAACTTCTCTCTTGACACTCTCATAGTAGACGTCGACTTCATAGGCTCCGAGCCCCATGAACCCTGGCTGTTCTGCCTTTTTGGCTAGGCGTACTCTCTCTTTGGCCTGAGTCAAATCGTACCGAAGACTTGCGAGTTTGATCTGCATCTGCGCCTCAGCGGTGGTGGCTCTCTTGGTAAAGATTTCCAGTATCAGCTGAAAACGGTCAATGATTTCGACGCGTGTGGCCTTTGCTAAGTTGTAGGACTGAAGCGGCCGTAGCAGATTGTCGAAAATCACTTTCTCAGCGTCTTTTTGCTTCACAAGTTCAGCGAGTTCTTCCACTTTTCCAGAGCCTATCTGGTAGCGCGCGTCTGCCAGTCTGACCTGTTCCAGCCTGCCAACAATCGTGTAGCCTGCCGATTCAGCCAGACTCTCGAGTTCATCGAGACCGTTCGGTTCGTATTGCTGTCGACGTTGAACTATGATTGCCTTCGTCCAGCAGTATCCTCCTTCTCACTGCCCTTCTTGTCCATCTGAATCAGGTCTCCAAAGGTCAGGTCGCGACCTGAAGCTCTGGCCAGCTTGGCCTGCGGAACTTTTTCTTCTTTGGCTGGAACTATCAGCTTGATCTTCAAAGCATGTTCGAGCATCGTTGCAAGTCTGTTGTCAGGCGTCATCTTTCCAGTCTCAATTTTACGGAGAAGCGACACTTTCTCATTTATTCTCTTGCCCAATTCCTCGTGAGATAGCCCAAGTTTCTCTCTGGCCTGCCTTATTTTTAGGTCGAAATTCTCCACGAGTTCCAAGCTTGTGTCCACCTTCGGAGCCTGCGGTTTCTTAGTCTGAATCATCAAAGGCCTTGGCGTCGTCCCAGGCCGTGGACTTGCGACTCTCTGTTTAGGTTCCTCGTAGTATATTTTTCCGAGTTTGGAGCATTCACCGCACACCGCCAACTTTGCCCCTTCAATGATAACTTTGAAGGGTTGTCCGTTGATTCTGCGACCACAGACTTCACATCGCAATTGCCCATCCACCTGAACTGCTTTTATTATTCTAGTGGTGTTTATAGTTGTCGAAACATAATTTGACCTTTGCTGGTGACTGCTTGGAAGATGCCTTGAGAAGGATCAGAAGCGTTGCAGACTATCAGTTCGGTAAAGGAGTCGGCTCGGCACTTTTTCCCGAAAACGTGAAAGTCGTTTTCTCAAGGAACACAGGTCGAATCCGCTACGTTTACCTGGAGGGTAAACGACTTGGAACCATGCGCCCGACAGACGGCTTCTTCTCCTTGAGCATTGACGGAGCTAGGAGAGTTGTTCACGGCGGGCAACCTGCAAAATGTTTTGTCGCCGTCCGGAGCGATGTCGCAAAGTTCATAGCTGAAGGTGGCGACGTTTTTGCTGTACACGTCGTGAGAGCTGACGACGAGGTTCGCGCCAAAGACGAAATCATCGTGTTTGATGAAGAGAGCAATATCTTGGCAGTAGGGCGGGCTGTTCTTTCGGGTCAAGAAATGAAGGCCTTTAAGCGCGGCGTCGCCGTGAAAGTTAGACGCGGATGTCTTGAGAGAGGTTAAGTATATGAAGTTTGAATTGCAAATGTTACGCAGGTAGAGTGAGGCTATGCACAAGCGTGTGAATCCTCGAGAAGCAAAACGCATGATGCAACGTATGGGCCTGAACATGGATGCGGTGACAGATGTTGAGCAAGTCATCATCAAAACGAGCAGCAGAGAGATCACCATAGAAGAGCCTGAAGTTGCAATGCTTGAAATGCAGGGACAGAAGATTTTTCAGGTGACGGGTGGAAAAATCACCGAGAAAGCGGCAGAACGCAAACCGTCAGGCGTAGCTGAAGAAGATGTCAGGCTTGTAGCGGACCAAACAGGAAAAAGCTTAGAAGAAGCGAGAAAAGCTCTGGAAGAATGCCAAGGAGACCTGGCGAAAGCCATACTCCTACTGCAATCGAGCATCTAAGAAATGAGGCGCACACGAGTAATCTGAACTGGTCGATGGCCGTTAGAATGACGTCAAAACCGCTTGCCGAAGAAAGCAAGATTGAGGAAACCATCAAAAAGCAAACTGAAAGAAGCATTCACGGTACCGGACTTCATTAAAACGCTAAACAGGCTTTACCCTGAAGAATGGAACGACCAGCGAAAACGTTTGGACTCCTAGGAGAAAAAGATACATAGTTTCAACATGCCCTTCAAACAGGCCTGACGTGCACTCGCATAAACCATATTCAACTCTCACACCTTTACCAGGTATCCTGAGGACAGATTCACGGACTATCGGACCACCACTGACGAAGAAAGAAAGGCTTTCAGGAGCCGATAATGATTGTTTTCAGAAAGAGAAAAGAAGCAAGGAGATCATAGCACATGCAGGATATCCGCATCAGAAGCCAACCCAGAATACCTATAAGCAGACTCGTCTTTGGGTAATCCAACCATATGAAGGGACCCTCGTGAAGTACAGGAAGTTTGGCAAGCTGGACTGGAAATCGTCGGCTCTGGGATTTGGTGCGATGAGGCTGCCCATTATCGATGGAGATGCCTCGAAAATCAACGAGCCTGAAGCTTTAAAGATGATCAGGTATGCTCTCGACCACGGCGTGAATTATCTGGACACGGCGTATCCTTACCACAGGGGAAACAGTGAAAGAATCGTTGGAAAGGCGCTGCAAGACGGATACCGTGAGAAAACAAAATTGGCCACGAAGATGCCGTCTTGGCTTATCAAATCCAGAGAGGACATGGACAAATATTTGGATGAACAACTTTCGAGGCTCCAGTTGAACTACGTGGATTTCTACCTATTGCATGGACTTGGAAAAGAAGGCTGGCAGAAACTCAAAGACTTGGACGTGTTGAAGTGGGCTGAGAAGAAGATGGACCAAGGGAAGTTCAAGCACTTGGGTTTCAGTTTCCATGATGAGTACAGCACTTTCAAGAAAATCGTAGACGGCTACGACGGTTGGACACTCTGCCAAATCCAGTACAACTACATGGACGACCAGTACCAAGCGGGCACAAAAGGGCTGAATTATGCCGCCTCCAAAGGTTTGGCAGTTGTCGTGATGGAACCCATAGCCGGCGGAAGACTGGCCACTGTGCCTCCCAAAGAGATCCAAGAATCGTGGAACAAAGCCAGGATCAAAAGAACGCCGGCGGATTGGGCGCTTCAATGGGTCTGGAACCATCCTGAGGTCTCTGTTGTCCTCAGCGGAATGAGCACCATTCAACAGGTGAAAGAAAACTTGGACAGCGCAAACAGATCAGGCGCCAACATACTCACTAACAAAGAGCTGAGCATCATCAGGCAAGTCAAGCGCAAGTACAAGAGACTGGGCTTCATCGGATGCACAGGCTGCAGATACTGCATGCCCTGCCCAGAAGGAGTGAACGTGCCCGAAATATTCTCACTTTACAATGAATACTACGTCAGGAATAAGGACGACGAGATAAAACGCAAGTACTGGGAACACATCACGCCTGAAAGCCAAGCTAAGAGATGTGCGAGATGCGGCAAATGCGAAGAACTTTGCCCTCAACACCTGCAGATTAGAGAGATTCTGAGCAGAGCTGCTTGGCTCTTTGAAGAAAAAACCTAAGAAAGGGCATATACACGAATAAGGATGGTTGCCCAAAAAATCACCATTCTCAGCGCCCGCACATACTCTGACGACAGAAGATGATCGCCTAAACTGTGCGTTCGTTTGGAAGCCCTTGAGTGACAACGCCCATGACCCCGCGGCTTGTGTTCAGTTTATGTCATCAATTTTGGTCCAATCTTTTACAGGTGATTCACTTTTCAAGGAACTTGAGAAGACAATCGCCGTTCTTTTTGCATAATTTGAGAACAAAGATTAAATACTCTCTTCCCTATGAGTTAGCTCTTAAACTTTGGATTTAATCGAGGTGATACAATTTGGTGAGCGAAGGAAGAGGACGCTTGTTCAGAAGGAAAGACGGGAAATATCTGCTTTACCTACCCGTGGACTTGGCTGAGGACAGTATGTTCCCGTTCAAAGAATACACTAGGACAAAGAGAGGAGCCGACTCGATTCCTGTTAGAATAAACTTCAAACACGGAGAGAACAAGCTGACAATAGAAAAGTGGAAGGAACCAACTGTGCAATAGAACAGTTGCACGCAAGGAGTTACGACAAGCCACACCTTAGAGCAGATTTTCCACTTGTAGGCATCACCTACACTTTTTAAGTACAGTTGTTCCCAACTTGTTTAAGCCTGCAAGTCACCGACCATAACAACTTGTACGCGCATTTTGTTTTGATATACTCACATGCTGACAAGAAAACATAAACGAGAATGATAAGACGGACTACATCATGGACAAACGAGTATACTCGTCTCCGTGACCAATGCTTGGCCAAGCTTTGAGACTCTTTCCGCGTTTTTCTCTGCGCGACAGGTATCCAACTAAGGCAACCTTCGAGCCCGCACTTATTCTGCATGTGGATGCCGATTGAGAACACAAAATAGCAGTATCTATCGATCAAAAATAGTCGAAGACAACGTTAGGAGCAATACATACTCGAAATTCATAATGGATAAATCATAAGGCCTAGTCAATTTTGACTGCCAACCAGGAGTCTGCTAGCAGAAACCTGAACATGCAAGTTTCCTATGGTAGAAAGGTAGAACATGGCATCTCGCCCCAAATCTGAAAACAAAATTGGTAAAGCAAACAGAAAATTGGATGCCATGTTGCTCGCCGTCATGGACGAAACGCTAGAGCAAGTTTTCAAAGGAGTAGGTGTTCAAGTTATCTATGCTTCTTTTGAGAAAAACTTTCAGCTGAAACGAGAAGATATACTAAAGGATCCTGACGTGTTTTCCGCTGGTTTAGAGAGGCTTTTAGGTTCAGCTGCGGTGGTCATCGAGAAATTGATCATAAGGAATCTCTGCCAAAGAATTGGACTTGTTCATGAAGAGAGGGAAGGCCTTCAATTTTCGGATAGAATAAACGAGTTAAGGTGGAGAATGAGTTTGACAGAAGAAAAAGCGAAAGACGATTCGAGAAAAAAAATAAGGACAAGGAAGTCTTCCCCCAACAATACCGTTGGCTTCAAAGTTGCTACAGAAGACGAAATCGAATCCGAGGAGACAAAAAGCTATGCCGGCCTTTGCAAAAGCATACTCGACAGCATGCAAATTGGTTTGGATGTTTGGAGCCTAGAAAACCCGGATGACACGGGAACTCTTAGACTGATTTTCAGTAATCCTGCAGCTGAACAGATCACAGGGCTGCCCAGAAAAGCCGTTCTAGGAAGAACTTTGACGGAAGTCTTCCCCACGCTGCTTGACACTGAATTTCCAAGAATGTGTGCTGAAGTCGTTCGGTCCGGCAAGGCGAAAGACCTAGGAGAAATCCACTATGGCGACGAAGGCATACCCGGAAGCAGCTTTTCAGTCAAGGTCTTTCCTCTTCACAACAACTGCATTGGCGTGACCCTTGAGAAACCGACTCCGCGCCAGGAAACAGAGGAAACTCTTCAGGAAGGAGAAGAACGTTACTGCAATCTTGTCGAAACTGCGCCGGAAGCAATCTACACAATTTCAGCCCAGGGCGGAACCATCACTTCATTGAACCCCGCGTTCGAGACGATAACAGGCTGGCAGCGTTCCCAATGGCTAGGCAAATCTTTCATGCCAATAATTCATCCCGATGATCTGCCCCTTGCAATAGAGACTTTTCAAAAGACATTGGCCGGAGAAGTTGTCCCGCCCTATGAGTTGCGTATCCGTTCAAAGTCTGGCGAATACCTTACTGGAGAATTCACAACCAAGCCTCAGAGTGAAAAAGGCAGAATCATAGGCGAATTGGGTATCGTCCGTGACGTAACTGAACGCAAGAAAACAGAAGAGCGAATGGAAAAGCTGAACAGGTGTTTTCTAAGTTTCAAAGCTGACCCTACTGAGAACATCAATCGGATCGTTGCTTTGTGTGGGGAGCTTTTAGGCGCAACCTGCGCTCTCTACAATAGGCTTGATCAAGGAATGCTGTGTTCCGTTGGAAGATGGAACACTCCTCCAGACTATAATCCTGTCGACAAGCCCGACGGACATATCTGCTACGACGTGATTCGGCAGGGCGCAGACGACATTACGGTGATCAATAACTTGCAGGACACATCGTATGCCAAGACAGATCCAAACGTTTCACATTACAAACTGCAGACATATGTAGGGATGGCGGTAAAATTCGATGAATCATACATCGGTTCCCTGTGCCTCGTCTACCAAGAGGATTTCAGCCCGAGCGAGGAGGACAAGAAGATTATCGGGCTACTGGCTTCAGCCATCGGAGTTGAAGAAAAACGTAACCAAGCACTGTCTCAAATGCGAGATAGTGAAGAAAGATTCCGCGTAATAAGTGCCTCTGCAATGGATGCGATAATCCTAGTGGACGCTAAAGGAAAAATCTCTTACTGGAATCCTGCAGCCCAAAGAATTTTTGGTTACACAAACGAGGAAACAAGCGGCAAAGACCTGTTCAGACTTATCGTTCCCAAACACTTTCACAAGGACATCCACAAAGCATTGGATAGGCTCCATAAGACGGGCCATTATTCCCTTGTCGGAAAGAAGATAGAATTCGCAGCAAAGAACAAAGACGGAAAAGAACTTGCCGTGGAACTTTCTCTCTCGGCCCTCCAAATGAAGGGCGAATGGCACGCAGTAGGCATGATCAGAGATGTCACAGAACGCAAACGAATGGAACAGGCCTTGAAAGAAGACGAGGAGAAACAACGGGGCATCTCGAAGAAACTCGAAAGCCTGATGAAAAGCTCTGCGTTAATGTTGCGCACCATGGACATGCGCAAACGACTCAAGACAGTCGCCCTAGCAGTTCGCGAACAGGGCTGGAGAAGAGTAGTCATATCCCTGCGAGATGAAGACCTGAACACCACCGACATCGTGACAGCAGGCTTAACGCCGAAAGAAGAACAGTACCTCAAGGGACACCAAGCACCCGGAGACCTCTGGCGGAAACGTTTAAGCTCAATGTTTGAATGTTACCGACTGGGCGAATTCTATTATCTGCCCTGGAGCGACCCACTCGTCCGACAACAGTTCAAGTATGCACTGTCCAGCAAGGTTCCCAAGAAAGACACAGTTGATTGGAACCCAGACGACTTGTTGTACATCCCGTTGCGGTTGCCAAGCGGTCAAGTGGTGGGCATAATGAGCATGGACGACCCAGCCGATGGGCGACATCCGACTAAAGAGTCGCTTGCCCCACTTGAACTGTTTGCTCATCAAGCTGCTGTTGCAATAGAAAGCGCCAAGCTGATCCAACAGTTGAACGACGCCAAGAAACAACTTGAAGGATATGCAAACCATCTGGAGGAAAAGGTCAAAGAAAGAACTAGAAATCTGAAAGAAAGCGAAGAAAAACTCAGAAGCATATTTGCTGCTTCACCAGATGCTATCACCGCAACTGATCTGGAAGGAAAAATTATTGAATGCAACGAACAGGCAGTGAAAACTCACGGTTATTCAGCGAAAAAGGAATTGATCGGGAAGAGCGCCCTCATGCTAATTTCAAACAAAGATCATCAGAAAGCCATCGAAAACATGAAGAAAACGTTTGAACAAGGATGGATAAAGAATGTTGAGTATACATTCGTAACCAAAGACGGTCGTGAATTCCCCGCTGAGCTCTCTGCCACAGTCATCAAAGACGCTTCTGGCAAATCGATTGGATTTGTGGAAATGACTAAAGACATAACTGCACGTAAACAAATGGAACAACAACTTTTCAAGTCTGAAAGACTTGCTGCGATAGGAGAACTAGCCGCAATGATTGGTCATGACCTGCGCAATCCGTTGACCGGTATCACTGGTGCTGCTTACTATTTGAAGATGAAACTTGGCAAGAAAATGGGTGCCAAAGCAAGCGAGATGTTGGAGATTATCGAGAAAGACATAGAATACTCGAACAAAATCATAAACGACCTACTGGAATACTCAAGGGAGATTAAGCTGGAACTGGTGGGAACCACTCCAAAATCGCTAGTGTGGGAAGCCTTGTCACTTGTGACGGTTCCGGAGAACATTCGAGTGACAAACTTCAGCAGGACAAAGCCGCGGATGAAGGTCGACATTGACAAAGTGAAAAGAACCTTTGCCAACATCATCAAGAACGCGTTTGACGCGATGCCCATAGGTGGCACACTTACGATAAAGAGCAGAAGAGTCAACAACAACGTTCAGATTGCCTTTTCTGATACTGGAATCGGAATGTCAAAACAAGTGCTGGACAAGCTGTGGAGACCACTTTTCACGACTAAGGCTAAGGGAATGGGCTTCGGTCTGCCAATCTGCAAGCGCGTCGTTGAAGCTCACGGCGGCAAGATCTCTGTCGAAAGCACTGTTGGGAAGGGTACAACCTTCATCATAACCGTTCCTATCGAACCCAAAGTTGAGGGGGGTGAAGAAATTTGGATGAACATGCCAGAATCCTTGTCGTCGATGATGACGAAAGCATAAGAAAAATCTTGTCAACAATACTGGAAGACGAAGGATACGTCGTTGAGACGGCGGAAAATGGAAGAGAAGCCATTGACAAATCTAACACGAAAGTCTACAACCTCGCGTTGATTGACGTGCGCCTTCCAGACATTGAAGGCGTAACACTTCTCGCAAAATTCAAAGAAACCGTGCCTAGAATGCGAAAAATAATCATAACAGGGTTTCCATCCATCCAGAACGCCATAGAGGCGGTAAACAACAAGGCAGACGGATACATGCTTAAGCCTTTTGAAATTGAAAAGATTCTGGAAACAATCAAAAATCAGCTGGAAAAACAGCGGGAAGAAAAGGAATACACCCAAAATAGAGTCACACAATTCATTGAAACAAGAGTCAGAGAACTGGAGATGGAAGACGCTTCAAAGACATCCCAGTAAGAACCCTTCCAATCACTCATCTTCGCTGACGCCTGGCGCCTAGTTTCCACCCTTCATACTACCAGCGCACGCTTGTGTTCTAAGGGAGCTTCGTTCTCAGCGGTAACATGGATCCAGTTTTGCCCGGTCCTGTGCCAGTTGAGCAACACTCGAGCATAGGCTTCAAAACCTCCATATCTTGCCTTGGCCATGCTAAGCATCATGCCTAAAACGGTTAGTGCGGAACCGTTCTGCAGGACAAGCCTGATATTCCGCTACCGGCTCGGATAACCGCAGCTTTTCACGATCGCAAAGCTCCCGGTAGGCATCCTCGACTGTTTTTTTTAGAAGTTAGGCCTGAGCATCTATCCACACGCCGGTCTGTCTCTTCGTGATTTGTTACCATACAACTTTACCATGATTGTTACCAACAAACACAGGGAACGACTCCAAACGAACGAGATTTCACAGAATTTCTCCATGACTTGTTACCACACAACATTACCACGCTTGTTACCAACAAAGCCCGGGGGGTCTACTCTGAAAGATAACGCATTTCTCCCTTGCTTCTTCAAGATTTCTATGGAACCATACAATTTCGCGCGTTTGTACTCGTTCGAAGTCTTTTATACATGGATTGACAAATAACCAGCCAGAGGAACCAGTTTGGAGGCTTACATTCTCATGAGTACAGAGGCCAACGCACTCTGGAACGTCGCGGAATCCACGCTCAAAATCGAAGGCGTGAAAACGGCACATGCGGTGACGGGAGAGTTCGACGTCGTGACTTTGGTCAGTTTCCCAAAAATCGAGGATCTTGGAAAGATAATAGAGAAGATCCAACGACTCAAAGGCGTACGCGAAACGGAAACCCTGATTGCCATTCCACCTCCAGTCAGAGAGTAAGCGAACCAGAGTCTTCCGAACACGTAAGATAGTGCTTGCCCCACAAAGCGAAATGGAATACTATTCTATGACATGTTCAGCTATCCCGGATATGTCAAAAGATATTTATCTTTAAGAAAAAACACTCTTCCAATGCTCCGGTAGTATAGTCCGGTCAAACTTTGTCAAAGGACCAAGTATAGCGGCCTCTCGACACCAGAAAACTGGGAGACAGTCGCGGACCCGGGTCCAAATCCCGGCCGGAGCACCAAAAACTTCGAGCTTAGCACGCGCTTTCTATCCAAGCTGAGTTCCTAGAGATTAGATGAATTCAGGCAAGTTTAGTCAAGACTTTGGCTTTGCCACTATCATGTAGTGGTAGGATCCTACCTTCTTTGCCTCACCTATGCTGAAGCCTGCTTTCTCGATGAGATTAGAGGCTTCCTTTTCGTCGAATCTTATTCGCAAGGGTGGACCTAACTGCATGAGTTCCTTTTTCCAGTCAAGGTCTATAAGTCGACCAGTCGGCTTGAGCATTTTCTTGGCGTTTGACAAGACTTTACTTGTATCCGCGAAGTCGTGAAGGACTATTCCGAAGAAAACAATATCTGCGCACGAATCACAGAAGACGGTCTGTTCAGCCATCTCCACTTCCAAAACGAGGTTTCTCAGTTTTTCCTTCGCAGCTTTTTCCTTTAACCCATCAATCGCCTCAGAATCAGCGTCGACACCGTAGACTCTCCCTCCCTCACCCACGAGCCTCGCGGCCGGAAGGGCAAAGAACCCGTGCCCACAACCCACGTCCACGAATACGAGTCCGGGCTTAACGCCCACGTCAACCAGAATGGCTTCCGGGTTTTGCCATTTTCTCCTTTCTTTTTCATCATCAAAGAACCTGTGAACATACAAATCGGTCTGCCTCGAACACTATTTAGATCCAACTCATAAATAATGTTGAACACTTCCTTTCAAAGCTTTCATTCCAATGTAGTCAAATCAACGCAGACTAAGGAGCCTAGTCGATACGCAAAGGAAATAGACCAGAAGCTAGAAAAGGTATTGAAGCTTCATAACTGATTTGAGAGGTGTAGTGTTTGGTCACTCTCAGAGCTTTGGCACCTTCGTTAACGAGAATCACCGTCGCCGGGGCTGTTGGAGCAGCCATGCATATCGGCCAAGGCAACGAGGACTTGATAGACTCGAATGCAGTCGAATTCTCAAGGGCGGTCTTGGCCCAGACAGACGTTGAGGGTGAGGTGATCGCCTGCGAGGGACCTAAGGACAACGCTCCCGCATTCACACGTAGAGAAAAGGTTGGAACCGGCAAAGGCCCGAAAGTCGAGTTTGTCGTTGATCCAGTGGACGGCACAACCGCTGCCTCCAAAGGTAGGAAAGACGCCATCTCTGCGCTTGCCTGTGCGCCCGCTGGCTGTTTCCAAGTTCTCCCCGACGATGGATACTACTTCAAAGTGGCGACTGACCACCACGCGATTGGAAAGATTTCCTTAGACATGTCGATTGAAGAGATCGTGCGCACAGTCGCTCGAGAAAAAAGTTTGCCTCTTGAAAACTTCACGGTCATAATGCTAGAGCGTGACAGGCACATTGAGATTCTACATTGCTTAAGGAAGCTAGGCGTGCGAATCATCCTCATTCCCGACGGCGATATCGCTGGAGCAGTTGTCACGTGCAGACCAAGCTCAGGCGTGGATCTCCTCCTAGGTGCGGGCGCAGGACCCGAGGCAACTATTGCAGCCACAGCCATCAAAACTCTTGGCGGCACCATGCTCGCGAGGGTCTGGAGAGACAAGAAAGACGACCCAAAAAGACTGGACAGACTAAAGACTGAAGGAGTTGACGTGGACAAAACCTATTGCCAAGACGAGTTGGCCAAAGGCAACGAACTTGTCTTCGCCGCTTCAGGCGTGACGAAAGGCGAACTGCTGGACGGCGTGCGATTCATCCCAGACGGAGCAATCGTCAACTCTCTTTGCATGAGATTGCCCAGCGGAACCGTGGAAAAGTCAGAAACAACCTTGAAGTTTAAGGGACACCCCATCTACAAGAGATTCATGCCCTAGAAACGTAGACTCGCGCTCGTACGCACGAGGGAAGAAGGACAACTGCGGCACGACATGAACCATTGACGAACGGTGCATGAGCATGGAAGAAAAGATAACAACACTACCTTGCGGATGCAAGTATCAGGACACCGGATACATGGTAATACGAATCCAAGAGTGCGCTTACCATAAACGGAAGAGAACTGCAAAACGGCCGTATCGACCGAAAGCCGAATGTGTGAGACCCTGAAATTGCATGCATTAGGTTATCAACAGAATCTGACAAATATGGAGCGGGTTTAGCGATGGATTACAAGATTCCCAAGACAATGGAGAAGGAGCATGAAGAGCTTCATGCGGAACTGAGGAAAGCCACGACAGCAGGTGGCGCAACTGGAAAAACTGCGAAAAGGCTAGCAGGAGTTGTTCATCCACATTTCGTGAAAGAAGAAGACTTCGCCTTGCCGCCTCTTGGGCTGTTGCCTTCACTGTCAAAAGGCAAAGTAACCTCAGACATGAAGGACATTCTGCTGATGACCGACAAGCTGAAGACGGACCTCAACCAGATGCTTAAGGAGCACGAAGAAATAGTGGCTCTTTTGGAAGAACTGGTAACCGCGGCAAGGAAAGAGAGGAAATTGAAGTACGCCCGCTTTGCCGACAGACTGACCTTGCACGCACAGACTGAAGAAGAGGTTTACTATCCTGCTGCTATCCTGATAGGTGAATATTTGAAACTGAAACTTGCAGACATGAACGCGAAAAAGTCAAGGAAGCGAATGTCCAACAAGAAACCTGGATCTCAGAAAGGAAAAGCCAAGTAGTAAGAGCGTGCCGCTGGCTTTAAGTTTACTTCAACACAATATTCTAACAGAGGCCTGGAACATACTTGTTTGATATAGTGTCCGTCGGTCATTTCAGCATTGATTCAATTTTCCTGCCGAGTCGACAAACTGCATTCACCGTTCTAGGCGGCTCGGTGGCCTACGTCTCGTTTGCGGCAAGGCGTTTAGACGCAAGAGTATCAGTCATTTCAACTGCCGGTGCTGATTTCCCAGCAGCTTACAAATGGTGGCTCCAACAAGAGGGCGTAGATTTGTCCGGAGTGACCGACGTACAGGATGCGCTCACCACCCGTTTCGAACTGAGATACGACAATGACCTGTCGAGCCGCACCCTCTGCTCAAAGAACAGGATGCCCCCTATTCGTGTCGAAGACTTGCCTAACCCTCTGAAAGCCAGGATCATACACCTTGCACCAATTGCCAGCGAAGTCACACATGAGGTAGCCGAGAAACTGAGAAGCTGCACAGAAGTCATGTCCCTTGACCCGCAAGGACTCATACGAGATTTCGACGAAAACGGAAATGTCACACTAAACCAGCCAAGGGACAGACGCATCCTAGGCCTGATTGACATTTTCAAGTCTACGCCGAGGGAAATCGAAACCCTAACCGGCCTATCCGACGTCGATTCAGCAATAAAAGCTGTGCGCAGCCAAGGCGTCAGAATAGTCATCGTCACTCTAGGAACGGAAGGTGCCTTGGTTTCCGTTGAAGACACGATCCACAGAGTCCCAGCCTACAAACCTGAGAAATTCGTCGACCCAACCGGAGCCGGAGACGCCTTCATCGGAGCTTTCCTAGCAGAATACGCCCGCGGTGAAGATTGCGCCTGGTGCTCACACGTAGGTTCTGCAGCTGCTTCGCTAGTCGTCGAGGGAATCGGTCCCACATCATTCGGCGAAAAAGAGGAAATCTATCGAAGAGCACGCACGTTGGCTGAAAAAGGAATTTAGGAGATAAGCTTGGATGTTCAACAAATACTTGTGTACGAGAGTTCGCGGTGCATTGTCATTTTCTGGCGATATAACACCAAATAATGAACCCTATGACAAGTGGTCTTTTCTTCTAGGTTGCTCCATTTGAAGTTGCTTGATGACTTTTTCAGCTGGAACCGATTTTTCCCAGTGGTCGTCGAAGTATCGATTGAGCAAGCTACTTATGAATGGGTCTTGTACCACTAACCCATATCTGAACCTTCCGTTTTCATCTTTGACAAGAAGGGCAACGGTGTTGGCATCAACTATCCAAAATGATTCCTTGGGTTCGACTGTTGGAACCATATGTTTGGCTCCCTTTCCAATAAAGTCCAGATACAGTTCGAAATCCGCGCTACTGTCTAAGGTTTGAATTAGCTTTACGTCCACGCCTTTTTCGAGTGCCGCGTGGATAGCGCCTATTCGACTTCTGTATGTGTCTTGACGACTCACACCACTTGCCCCCGAAGTGAATGATCTGAAGCTTCTGCTACAATTGAGAATTAGCTCAGTAATGTTGTTTCGGAAACGTTCCTCATTATAATACACCCATGCTATGTCTTCAGGTCCAATGGACCTGTTGGGTTTCAATCTGGATATCTTTTCAAGAACAGGTATAACGCTTTCAACCTTACTTTCCATGCCTTTGATCTTGCGGTCCGTCTCGGTTCTCAGCGTGTAGAGTCTGTATCCGAACGCATCCCTCGGTGGAACAGCTTCATAAACGGTTGGTTTGCCAGGTTTCATTGAGGCAAATCCCTTCGAAACCAAGTCGGTGAGAACTTGGTAAATCCGTGATCTCGGCACTTTGCACAGTGGGAGTATATCTACTGCCGATGTCGAACCTGTGGATAGAAGAGCCATTAAAGCATCTATCTCGTAGGGGCTTAAACCCATCTCTCTAAGGAGATTGTGGACACTTTCCTCCACTTTTTCACCTTGACACAGCTAATAGAAGCTGAGTGGGCAGGTATAAAAACTTCGTTAGAAATTCACACCGATAGAGGTGTAACAAAGGTAAAAGCTTAAATCTCTAACCGAGCATCTGTACCATGAGGGTCTGTGATGAACACGAAATCTTTGCTTCTATCTCTCGCTATCCTCATCTTACTAGTGCAGCCAGCATTAAACATCGCAAGAAGTGTCAACGCCGAAGAGCAGTCACAAACTGTAATCAGAATTCTTCCGACGCAAACCGGAAACCTCGCAGCAGGCGACTATTTCAGTGTCAACGTTTCAGCCGAAAACTGCACCGACGTTTATGCCGTTCAGGTAGATATCCACTATGATCCCATGGTACTAAAAATAGTTGACATAACGCCCGCATCAGTATTCCAGTTTCCTTTCATCATTAAAAACGAGTCCAACATCTTCGACGCACTTTCAAACCTGACCTACAACGGGCCAACATATGGACAGGCCTACTACGTAGCAACACGTAGCGACACGTTAGATGCTTCAGGCATAAACGGAGGAACTGTTTTGTTTACAGTTACCTTTCAAGTGATTTCAGACGGCTCTTCATCGATACAACTGATCCATTATGTTCCTCGCAGCGGCAGTGGCGCAGGAACATATTTCATGACTCCACAACTTGTTGAGGTTGTCCCTCAACTCGTCAGCGCCAACTATGGTCAACCAGTATCTCCACCAGCAAGCTCTCCTCAAAGCACCTCTGATAATAGTGGTCAAGTCCTATCCGCCGCAACATTGCCATACTTAATGCCATTTGCATTTGCAGCACTGTTTCTAGTGGTCATAAGACGAAAAATAACTAGAAAAACGTCAAATCAATAACCCCTTTTTTCTTTCACAACGTTTATTGAGTTTCCGACGAAAGCATAATTTCCAGGTGAAATATTGATCTCCTGCGTCTGCCCTAACCAAAGCCTGATCTGAAGGGGAAGAGTTCTCTTTGAAGCTACCCATTCCTCCACTCCCTTACATTTCAATGGGCAGCCTTCTTCTTAAACACAGATTTCATAAGAGTATAGATTTCATAAGAGTTCAGTTTGAGAAGCTTTCAATTCCTATCACTTGCTGATCCTCTTTCAGATGTCCAAGCATGCTCTCAACCATCTCCTTTTTTGTCGCCAATCTACCAACAGCATGGTGGGTTCCGTTGGTTTTCGAAGCAATGAGTTGTGTCACCTCGAATCCGTAGGTCTCACGACCGTAAGCATGCGGATTGGTGTTCACAACTATCGTGTGTATTCTTTCGTGTTTGATCAATCTGGAGACGGAGAACACATCGCTTACCGCCAAGTCTTCATACTCTCTAACTATTACTCGAGCTTCCTCTATACGACGGAACTCGCCAGTCTCAAGGCTCTTCTTAAGAGGGACATTCGCGCTGCCATCAGTGACAATTACCATCACGGGCACGGTCGAAGGATCTCGTCGTTTAGCCTCCTTCAAAACTTCCCAAGCTTTTAACATTCCTGTGGCAAGTGGTGTGTAGCCACTCACGCGCAAACCGACAAGCTTGTTGGCTACAACCCTCAGGTTTGTTATGGGATGCTGAACAACAACGGCGCCAAGATCCTTCAACGCTACTATCCCAACGCGATCTCTGTATCTGTGAGCGTCACCATGAAGCCCAAGCAGCGCCTCTTTGACAGCTCCGAGGTTGAAAAGCATAGAACCGCTTAAATCAACTACGAAAACCATCGTTAGAGCAGCCTTATGATATCTTAACTTTTCTCGCAGGTCTTCAACAAGTATTTTCAACGCAACATCTGTGGGTTTTTCGCGACTCTTCTGCTTTCTCGAAGCTTCTCGGATCGTGGCTGGGATGTGTATGTCTGAAGCCCTTCCGTGAGGGAACGTCCAACCGTAAGGTCTGCCTCTTTGGCTCGCGGTTACTGCTTGGGCATGCCTTCCGATATGAGCGGCGCGTCTTCTTGTTTTGATTCCTCCCATTTTTAGGTAGAACTTGGACGGCGAAACGACCTTCGTTCCCGGTCCAGTCATGATTGGATAGCCTTCGGAAACGCTTGAGCTAACCGCGTTGCCAACAGTGGGAATTCCAGATCCGCTTTTTTTCGCCTCAACCTTCTCTTCGAGAACTTCTCCCCTCAGCTTTTTGGTTCCCTTAAGCAGCCCTTCAGCTGCGGTTGCATTCTCAGGGCTTTTCTTCAGTTTTCTTCCCATACCGAACATAGCGCCCCCAAGGACCCTATTGAGGACCAGGCGCATCTTTGTCCGCGCATTGTTGGTTTTAGTGGAAGCATTATCTTTGTTTGCCCGTTCTTCTTCCTGTTCGCTAGCATCCTTTTTCACCCAAAACATTGTTTTCCCCTTGAACACATGCTTCTTTTCCGATTGTTTCTTCGTCGCAGTGCCAGATTTCTCAAGCTGGAAGACATTCTTTAGAGATGCTGAGAAGGTTTCCTTTATTTCTTGGCTGGTCGCGGGTTCTATGAAGCCGCCTTCCCTCGTCCTGTGACTCAGAGTGAGATCGGCAGCAACCAGGATGTCATTAGGGGTGACTTCTGTTCTGCCTTCAAATGCTGCCAAGGTTGCGGAAGCCTTAGCAATAATGATGTCAGGCCTTAAACCATCGACCTTCAAATCTAAGCATGCCTTGGAAATACTCTTGAGGAGATCTTCCGAGAAAACTATTCGGTCCAGCACTTTTCTTGCTTCAACTATCCTTCTCCGCAGCTCGTCCTGCATCGGCACGTATTTTTCATAGAACTTTTCAGGTTCAGCTTCAAACCCCATCGTTCTCTTGACAACTTCGACCCTGTCCTCGATGGACGTTATGGTTCCGACAGTAACTGACAACGGGAAACGATCAAGAAGTTGGGGTCTTAGTTCTCCTTCTTCCGGGTTCATGGTTCCGATGAATATGAAGCGGGACGGGTGACTTACAGAAACGCCTTCCCTTTCAACTATGTTCCATCCAGTAGCTGCAGCGTCCAATAAATCGTCCGCTATATGGTCTGGCAGCAGATTGACTTCATCCACGTAGAGGATGTTCTGATTTGCCTCTGCAAGAATTCCAGGTTCCAGCGCTTCTATCCCCTGCCTTATTGCCTTCTCAACGTCCAGACTTCCAATTACTCTGTCCTCCGTGGCTCCAAGAGGCAGGTCAACAACAACCATTTCTCTCTCTTCGACTGGCACCTTATCGTCCTTTTTATATTTTGCAAGGCATAATGGACACATGTTAGATGGGTCATCAGGACTACAGTTAAATGGACAACCCTCAACCGTTCTTATTCTTGGAAGAATGTCTGCCAAAGATCGAACTATCGTGCTTTTCCCTGATCCTTTCGGCCCTCTTATGAGCACTCCACCGATCTTAGGGTTGATTGCGTTTATCAAAATGGCCAGTTTGAGGTTGTCCATGTCTACAATCGCAGAGAATGGAAGAACAAACCTTTTTCTTTGAGTAGCCAAACTGGGCTCACGAATCAATATATGATGGGACTCCAAGCTATTAGTTTTGGCTTCACATTAGGCCAAGGGCGGAAAACTACTAATGATGACGGCCTGTAGGAGAAAGAATTTCAAGACAAAAGCTAGAAAAAGAGAAGACCGTGAGAGCGTCTTTATTGCGGCGCCGGTTCAAATTCATCCGGCGTGAAAAGCCAGCGGGTTGTAGCCCCTAGTCTAGGATGCGAGCTGAGGATTTTCTTTCGGAAAAAGAGATTAAGGAATGACGCGTATTGTATGCTTCAAATATCGGACATGGCCGAGGCGTTAAATGTGGGACGCATTGATAAGGGCGTGAAGTGCAGCGTGTCAGGCTGCGGGCGAGAAGCAGTTCGTTCACTCTCTGGTGAAAAGGTGAAGGCTGCCAGTCTCAAAGTGGGCAATGAGAAGCGGGCTTACCTCTGCAAAGAACATTACAAAGAGTACAAGAAGAAGACAAAGAAAGATAAGCAGTTTGAGAAATGGCGCTACAGCGCCTAGAATCGGGAGGCATGTGTTCCATGCGAATATTGCAGTTGCACTCAGATTTTATCGCCTACAGACCGGTGAAGAAAGAAGTTGCCAACGCTGAGGAAGCTGAAAAGAAAGAGGTTCGTTTGGAAGAAGTGGTCGTCCTGTTCACGGCAGTGGAGGAAGCCGACGACAGAACAGTAGCCCAGAGAGCCATAGACGAGGTTCAGACTTTCCTTTCAAAGCAGAAGATAAACCGTATCTTGATTTACCCCTATGCACACTTGAGCAGCAATCTGGCTAAGCCGTCAGAGGCCTTGAAGACTGTGAAGGCCATGGAAGCTTACGCGAGGAAGAAGGGCATAGAAACATTCCGCGCACCCTTCGGCTGGAACAAACAGTTCACAATTTCAATAAAAGGACACCCCCTCGCCGAGCAGTCCCGCGTAATATTGCCCACGAAGGCTGAGAAGAAGGAAGAAGAAAAGATTTCGGAAGCAGCTAAAGCTGAAGAAAAACTCAAATCCTTCTGGTACATTCTCCAGCCAGACGGAAAACTTGTTCCAGTTGAAGACTTCAACTTCAAAGGACACGAAAATCTCGAGAAATTCACGAAATATGAAATATCCAAGGTTCGGGCAAGCCAGCAGATGCCGCCCCACGTGACTTTGATGAAAAGACTGGAAATCGCAGACTACGAACTTGGAAGTGACCCTGGCAACATCCGCTGGTATCCCAAAGGACGGCTTGTCAAATCTCTGCTCGAACAGTTTGTAACTGAAAAGATGAACGAGTACGGCGCCATGGAAGTTGAGACTCCGGTTATGTATGATTTTCAACACCCCAGCCTTGCAGATTACCTGAATCGTTTCCCCGCAAGACAATACCTACTGAAGTCAGAAGACAAAGAATTGTTCCTGCGTTTCGCCGCGTGTTTCGGACAGTTTTTGATGGTTCACGATGCACAGTTCTCGTACAAACAAATGCCCATGAAAGTCTACGAGTTAACCCGCTACAGTTTCAGAAGAGAAAAAAGCGGAGAAGTCGTTGGCTTAAAACGTTTGAGAGCTTTCACCATGCCCGACTGCCACGCCTTCTGCACGAACTTGGAGCAGGCAAAAGAAGAATACGCGACAAGGTTCAACCTCTGCATACAAATCCTAGGAGAAATAGGTCTATCCGAAAAGGATTATGAAATTGCAGTGCGATTCACCAAAGACTTCTACGAGCAAAACAAAGAGTTCATCGCCTCATTAGCAAAAATGGCTGGCAGACCGGTTCTGGCTGAAATGTGGAACGAACGCTTCTTCTACTATGTGCTTAAGTGGGATTTCAACTTCGTAGACAATCAAAACAAGGCTGCGGCTCTTTCAACGGACCAGCTCGACGTTGAAAACGCTGAAAGATACGACATAACCTACACCGACGAAAAAGGCCAGAAAAAACACCCCCTAATTCTGCACTGCTCTCCGAGTGGAGCGATCGAAAGAGACGTTTACGCGCTGCTTGAAAAAGCGTACAAGGAACAGCAACGCGGCAAGTCGCCTATGCTTCCGCTGTGGCTCTCGCCGACACAAGTCCGCATAATCCCGATATCGGAAGGTTTCTTGAAGGACGTTGAAAAGATGGCTGAAGAAATGGAAGCGCACCGCATCCGGGTGGACATTGATGATCGAGCATTGACCCTGCAGAAAAAAGTGCGCGAGGCCGAGATGGAGTGGGTCCCCTACATAATCGTAGTGGGAAAAAGAGAAATTGACTCCGGCATGATTCCGGTAAGGGATAGGGCAGCGAAGAAAGTGCAGAGCATGAAACTTGAGCAGTTGATGAGCGAAATCGAAAAAACAAATCTTAACAGACCCTTCAAAGCACTTCCACTGCCGAAGTACCTGTCAAAAAGACCACAATTTCACGGTTAGCAATGACCAAAAACCATTTTTTATCCAAAAAGCATATCAAACTTTGCTTTGATAGACTAGTTTCTGGGTGTGGGGGCCAAGAATGTTGGAGAAAGAACTGCAGGTTTACATCGATGGGGCATATTATCCGAAGGCACAAGCAAAGGTTTCAGTTTTCGATCACGGACTGCTCTACGGTGACGGAGTGTTCGAGGGAATCCGTGCGTATAACGGTTCCGTCTTCAAACTGAAAGAACATGTTGACAGACTCTACCGTTCAGCTCATATGATAATGCTTGAGATTCCCATGGCAAGAGAGCAGATGGTGCAGACAGTGGTGGAAACGCTACGAAGGAACAAACTCAAGGATTCTTACATCCGCCTTGTCGTTACAAGAGGAATAGGGGATTTGGGACTAAACCCAAAAAAGTGTCCAAAGCCCACGATAATCGTAATAACCGACACAATTTTGCTCCATAAAGGCGAAGCGAAAGAGAAAGGCGTCACAGCCATGCTCTCATGGGTCAAGAGGGACCCTGTTGATGCGACGTCGCATGAGATAAAATCTCTCAACTACCTTAATAGCATACTCGCAAAAATCGAAGCAAACATAAGCGGCGTGGATGAGGCCATATGTCTCGACAAGAACGGCTATGTGTGTGAAGGAGTAGCAGAGAACATATTCATCGTTAAAGACGGAAAATTGTTTACGCCCCCAAGCTACACGGGCGCGCTTCCAGGAATAACGGCCCAAGAAGTAATGAGACTCGCCAGGAGACTAGACTTTGAAGTTGAGGAAAAGAACATAACCCCTTACGAACTCTTCAACGCAGAGGAAGTTTTCTTCACAGGAACAGCCGCTGAAATAGTTCCAGTTAGTGAAATAAACAAGCGGACAATAAACAGCGGAAAACCAGGCCCCATAACCAAGAAGCTGATTGAAGAATTCTTGAAACTGGTTTCAGACCCCAAGCAAGGAATACTGATTTAGTTCACGCTCAAGCGACGCGCGGGTCGATAGACTCAATCCTGCCCTTTGTCCTTCATGAACCCTTCAACTTTGTCGAGAGCTTCCTCAAGCGTCTCAAGCGGCGGAAGAACGACACCCCTTACGTGACCAGCACCGTAGTCTGGGTCAAACCCTGAGCCGTGCACGAAAAGAACGCCTGTCTCTTTCAGAAGGTCTAACACAAACTCCATGTCTGTTTTCCACTTTGACCCTATAACGTCGATTTTGGGGAAAACGTAGAACGCGGCTTCTGGTCTGGCGCAGCTCATCCCTTGGATTTCATTCAGTCTTTTCCAAGCGTATTTACTTCTTTGCCGAAGCTTTCCAACAGTCACCTTGATGTGATCTTGCGGGCCGTTCAAGGCAGCTACTCCCGCCTTTTGAACTGGTGTGTTCGCGCAAAGTCTTATCCTTGCTTCTTTTTCGACACACTGTTTAAACTCTTGCAACCGCCCGTCAGGGCTGTAGAAGTACAGATAACCAAGTCTCCAGCCGGTCATAAGGTATGCCTTGGAGAAACCGTTCAGCCCTATCACTGGAACGTCCCCTGCAACGCGCGCCGTGCTGACAGACCTCTTTTCGAACACTAACTGATCATAGATTTCGTCTGACAAGACCGGAACGTCGTACTCTCCCGCAAGGTTCAGAATCTGTCTAATGACCTTTTCCTCATAAAGCGCACCACAAGGGTTGTTGGGATTGATAATCACTATTCCGCACGTTTTTTTTGATATCTTGCTTCTAAGATCATCGATGTTCGGTTGCCAGCCGTTTTCTTCGACCGTCTCGTACGTTACTGGTTTTCCGTTGAAGAATTTGGCGTAGGAAATGTAAGGCGGATATGTCGGTCCTGGAAGAAGAATTTCATCCCCTGCGTCGATGAGGGCCGCCATTGCCATTTGGATACCCTCTGAAATTCCCGAAGTGACAATCACGTCTTCGGCTGAGACTTCCACGCCGTTGACCCTTTTTTCCTTGTTGCTGATTGCTTCTCTGAGCTCGGGCAATCCTTCGGAAGGAGAGTAGGCGTTGGCTCCCTCTTCGACAGCCTTCACCAAGGCCTGCTTGATGTGCTGCGGAGTGTCAAAATCAAAAGCGTTAGGGTCTCCTATGTTCAAATAGTAAATCTTCTTCCCAGTCTTTGCAACTTGTCTTGCGTGAATTACGACATCGCGTATCGCATACTCTATGGTTCGCACCCTTTCAGTGGTCTTCACGTTAGTCAAGGTCATCCTCTTCTTTGACAAGGGTTTGTCTGAAAATGAAATAAGGATTGTGGAAAGTCTGCTAGACTTTCAATGTTATTGATGCTTGGAACCCGTCCGCCGTCTGAACGACGACGGTTACATCTTGGCCAGCATAGGGGCTCCAGTTCCACGGACAGGTAATCGTCTGTTCGGTTCCTGCAGCAAGTGGGTATCCTGGGCTAATCTGCGGGTACGATATCGTTCCATCAATTGTCTGTGTCCCGTTTTCAGCTTGTATGAATATCTGTGTGATGTTCGCATTTGTTTTGGAGAACTGGCTGTTACTGACTGTGACGTTCATGTATGGATTTCCAAGCGAGAAGTCTGAGAATGAAACGCTCGATATTTCGAAGTATGTCACGTTCGCTCGGAATGGCAGAAGAAGAGAATTGTTCCCGTCGTCGTAGGTTGCATGGACCGTTATATTTGCGCTCTGTCCGACGAAACTGGACCAGTTGAAATCGCAAACAAAGGCAGCTTGCCCACTTGCAGCCAACAATGGTGAGCTTATGTTGATTGCGTTATTGTTGAAATCTATTTCAGTTACGTTGATTTGCCCCAGCGAATAGTGAAGGTTTGTTACGTTTACTGTGAAATGCCCAGTGCCGCCTAAGTCAAATTCTGTTTGGTCCACTCTCGCCGCGACCTCCGCGGGGGTTGTGAACGTTGTGGTTTGCGAAACAAAGCCCTGGGTGGTGAAGACCGTTACGCCAATGGTCATGTTGCGGTAGCTTTCGTTGGCCCAGTCCCAATCGCAGTTGAGGGTGACGCTGACATTCACGTCGAGGGGATAAGGAAGAGCCGGGTTCGAAAGGGTTCCGTTTATCACGTCGGTGATGTTGCCGTGTGCGATCGTGATGTTTGCAATGTTGACAGGTGTTGTCGAATCTGGAGAGTTAGAGAGCGTCACGTTGATTTGGTGTGAACTTGTTTCATTGAACTGAACGTTGTCAACCAGCAGGAGCGCGGAGGCATTAACCTTTTCGGTGACCTGGGCATTGTAACCTTCGTGTGTTTCAGCCACGACAACAGGCGCAGAGTGTCCTTGCCAATCGTAGAAGCATGTAAAAGTTAGGGTGTTACTTGTATTGATGACTTCTGGAAGAATCGTGCTCACAGCTGAAACATTTGCGCCGTCGATTGAAACGCCAGTTAACGTCAAGTTTATGGCTGAATTCGCGTCGTTTTCAACGAGCATGACGAAGGATTTCACGGTCTGCGTTCCGTTGAAGAATGCTGTGGCTGTCAACTTGACAAATGATGGTTGAACCGTATACGTAGCCCCTATACCACTCGGAGGGGACACATTTACTGTGATGTTTTCTCCCGCATAAGCACCCCAATTGAAGTTACATCGAACCGTCGCGGATGCTCCTACATCAAGAAACACGGGGAGCAACGGATTAGTATCCGTCACATTGAACACGCTGGTTTCATTGGCCACCGTGACGTAGATGCTGGTAATGCTCGTTCCAGATGATGAATAGGACGGGTTCAGAACTGCCACGTCAAAGTAATCTGCGTGATACAGTGGAAAATTGGCACTCGTAATGGATAGACTCACATTGCTCGGAGTTGCGAAGAAAGGTGCAATAGCCCACATGTAAGAAATAAGCCCACCTAATATTGCTGCCGCAAGAATTAACAACACGGCAAGAATAGTCGAAACCGCCCTAAAATCCTTTTGTATCCGCAAATTATGCCCTCCAATTTCCAGCAATGCTGTAAAACATATTTCTCGGAAGTAGATAAGCGTTCTCTTATAATGTGAACCTCAATCAGTCAAGAGGACTAAGTTTAAATCTTCTCTTATTTCATAATTGGCTTCCAAGTTTGGAGATGCGCCATGGCAGAGTACGATGTAGTTGCAGTAGGCGCAGGAATCATAGGTCTGTCAACAGCTTATCACCTAAAAACCCGAAACCCCAACCTGAAAATCCTAGTTATCGACAAGAGAGGTGCTGCAGGCCAAGGCAGCACTGCGAAGAGCGCAGCCGCATTTCGCTGTCTTTTCGCCTCTCGCACAAACTTTGCCTTGGCCGATTCATCCGCAGAATTCTATAAACACGTACAGAGCGAACTGCACATCGATTTGAAGCTGCGGTGGGCCGGCTACCTGTGGTTCTTTGACGAGGACGGCTACCGCAAAATGCTCCCCGTCCTAAAGGAACTGAGCGCCAAAGGCTTCCAATACAAAGAATACGACGAGGCTGAACTAGCCAGAAAGCTTGAGATGAGAACAACCTTTGCGGATGACGAAGAAGCAAAAATGATGGGTCTAGGAAATGTTCACATGGGAATACTGATTCCCAAAGCAGGCCTAATCGACGTTGACTCCCTTGTGAAGTTTTACGAGTCAGAGTTTCTGAAGCTTGGAGGAAAAATTCAGTTCAACACCGACGTCAAGGAAGTAATCGTTGAACCCCGTCAGCCTCTAGGTATACCTGGTGAACCGTACTTCTGGCAGGACGCAACAATAACGGGGGTTAAAACCAGCAGAGGCCCAATAAAAGCCAAGAAGACGATAATCGCAGCAGGGGCTTGGGCTTCACAGTTGCTGGATCCGGTTGGAATTGAATGCTTCATCAAGGCCAAGAAGCGGCAGGTCTTCTCGATTAAAGCAAAAACCGAGGGGTTAAAAAAACTGTTGCTGTCAAAGGAGTTCACAAACGCCGGATGCTTACCGTTCACGATTCTTCCCAAACCTACAGCCTACATTCGACCCGCTCCCGAAGAGGATGCCTTATGGCTGGCGTACGCTGACGAGTTTCCAAGAGCGTTCAAGATTGAAGAGGAACCTGAGCCCGAAGAAAACTACTACAGGTACGGCCTGTACCAAATCATGGTAAAATACTTCCCACAGTTTACGGACTGCCAACCCTTCTCAGCCTTCGCCGGATTGTACGAAATAAACAGCATCGATGGCCAACCGATAATCTTCGAAGAAAACGGTATGATGCTCGTCGGAGGTGCAAGCGGGAGCGGCATATTGAAGGCCGATTCAATCGGGAGAATAGCGGCAGCACTCTGCGAAGAGGAAGAATACGCCCTTCTGTACGGAGACAGAAAATTCCGAGTGAGCGACTTAGGTCTGAAGAAAAGAAGTGTTGAACCCGAAAAACTGGTAATATAGGTTTCACGTAGAAGTAGATTTATCTACTTACAGACAGAAGTAACTATACACTCATTCGAGGGCTGGTTATCGACATGGTCGGATGGACTGGCAAGTTCTTGCACGTAAATCTAAACAGAAGCAAGGCAGTCGCAGAAGCCTACGGGGCAAGCGTGGCCCGCGACTTTCTCGGCGGCCGAGGATTCGCGGCCAAAATCCTTTGGGAGGAACTCAGAGGCGGAGTCGATCCGCTTTCGCCTGAGAACAAGCTCGTCTTCGCTGTTGGCCCGTTGACGGGTTTTTCACTGCCAAGCAGCGGCAAACTCGTCATAGCATCCAAAAGTCCCTTAACCGGTGGCTACGGAGACGGAAACATCGGTACCCTTGCCGCTGTGCAGATGCGCAAGGCAGGTTATGACGCGGTAATCGTTGAAGGCAGAGCGAAGAAACCGATGGTTCTAGTTGTTCGAGACGAATCCGCTGAATTTCTTGAAGCAAAGGATCTGTGGGAGTTGAACTCTTTTGAAACCGAGAAAAGACTGAGTAGCATCTACGGACGCACCGCCGGCATTCTTTGCATCGGCCAAGCTGGAGAGAATCTTGTCAAATTCGCAACGATTGTTTCACAAGAAGGCCGTGCAGGTGGCCGACCCGGAATGGGCGCTGTCATGGGTTCTAAAGTACTGAAAGCGGTCGTCTTCATAGGCTCACATGAGTTACAGGCTGCCTATCCCAAAGAAATGCAGGAGCTGGGCGCCGAGGCCTACCGAGAAGTGTTGACCAAACCCAACTATGCTTTCTGGAAGCGACAGGGCACGATGAGCACCATAGAATGGAGCCAAGAAAACGCTGTTCTCCCAACATACAACTATAGAGAAGCTGTTTTCGACGAGGCACAGACCATCGGAGGCTTTGCCATGGAAAAAATCAAGGTTTCAAACCGTGGTTGTCCCCAGTGCAACATGACCTGCGGCAACATCGTGAAGGACTCCGACAGGAAGGAATCGGAGCTTGACTACGAAAACGTTGCGATGCTGGGTTCAAACATCGGCCTAGCCGACCTGAAAAAGGTTGCAGCTCTAAACAGGGCTGCGGACGAGTATGGCTTGGACACGATTTCTCTGGGAAATGTTCTTGCGTTCGCTATGGAGGCTTCTGAAAAGGGACTAATTGACCAGAGCATTCCGTGGGGCGGGTTCAAGACGACTAAGGCGTTGATAAAAGACATCGCCTATAGGAGCGGTCCGCTGGGCGATGCACTCGCTGAGGGTGTCCGGTATACGTCGGAAGCGGTGGGCGGAGGCTCGGACCGTTGGGCCATGCACGTAAAAGGACTGGAGGTTTCAGCCTACGACTGTCACACCGCGCCAGCTATGGCCTTGGCATACGGAACCTGTTCCATCGGCGCCCATCACAAAGACGCGTGGGTGATATCCTGGGAAGTCAAAGCCGGCCGAGAAGGCTATAACGCTCAGAAAGTGGACAAAGTCATCGAGTTGCAACGCATTCGCGGAGGAGTCTTCGAGTGCCTAACTGTCTGCCGGCTTCCATGGATTGAGGTAGGTCTGGAGCTTGAATGGTACCTGAGGTTTCTGCACGCGGCAACAGGCCTGGAAATATCGTGGGATAACCTGACCACTGTTGCAGACAGAGTGTTCAACCTAACCCGGACCTTTTGGATAAGGGAATACGGCAAGAAGTGGGGTAGCCACATGGACGTTCCGCCTGCAAGATGGTTTGAAGATCCGCTGACCAAGGGTGCCTTCAAAGGCAGAAAGCTCGACAGAGACAAATATGACAACATGTTGCAAATGTACTATAGAAAGAGAGGTTGGGACGAAAGAGGAATACCTAGAAAATCCACACTGAAGAATCTCGGCTTGGAGCATGTTGCAAACCAGCTTGGGGGACGAGTAAAACTGTCGAACTAGGTACGGTGAAAAAATTTGGGGAAGGAAACCAGATTTTTCTCAGTATGCCTTGGCGAAATAGACAACTTCGCTCGCTTTCTCACCGCAGTGCACGCATTTTGTAAAAGGCTCCTTCTGTTCCGTTGATATCACTCTGATCGTGGCGCCTGTCTCCTCCTTTATTTTCTCTTCACACTTGGAATCGCCGCACCACGAAGCCTTGATGAACCCGCCTTTCTCCTTCAGGACTTCCCTGAACTCGTCATAAGTTCTTACGGTGGTGATGCTCTGCTCCAAAAAGCCTCTGGCTTTTTTTAGGAGGGCGTTCTGAATTTCTTCAAGCATATCTGTCACTGCGGTTACTGTCTCATCTTCTTTCACGGCGACTTTCTCATGGATATCCCGTCTGGCGAGCGTCACTTGCTTCTGTTTCAGGTCTCGAGGACCAATCTCTATCCTTATCGGCACGCCTTTCAGTTCCCACGCGTTGAATTTCCAGCCTGGAGTGTATTCTTGGCGGTCGTCCAACACTACTTCTATCCCCTTCTTCAGCAGATCCTCAAAGAGTTGCTTGGCTTTCGCCAGTATCAGTTCTGCGCCAGCGTCTCTGTATGGGATTGGAACTATTACAACCTGCACGGGGGCTATCCTTGGAGGCAGTACGAGTCCTTTGTCGTCACCGTGGACCATCACCACGGCACCTATCATTCGCGTTGATATTCCCCATGATGTTTGCCATACATAGCGTTCTTTTTCCTGTTCGTCCAGAAACTTGATGTCGAAGACCTTGGAGAAATGCTGTCCGAGGTTGTGAGAGGTCCCCATTTGCAGTGCTTTTCCGTCGGGCATCATGGCTTCAAGTGCCATTGTGTAGAGGGCTCCAGCGAATTTCTCTTTGTCAGTTTTCTTTCCGGCAAGCACAGGGATAGCGAGGTAATTCTCCATTATGTCCTTGTAGGCCTCCAAAATCTGCATGGCTTCCCGGTCTGCTTCTTCTTTGGTCGCGTGGGCCGTGTGTCCTTCTTGCCAGAGAAACTCTCTTGTGCGCAGGAACAGTCTGGTGGCTTCGGTTTCCCACCTGACGACGCTGCACCACTGGTTCAGTTTGATCGGTAGATCTCTCCAGCTCCTGATCCATTTTCCAAATGTTGCGTAGATGATTGTTTCAGAAGTCGGTCTTACGGCAAGTCTTTCCTCCAGCGGAGTCTCGCCGCCCATCGTGACCCATGCAACTTCCGGCACAAATCCCTCGAAGTGTTCAGCCTCTTTCTTCAGGAAACTTTCAGGTATGAAAAGCGGAAAGTACACGTTCTTGTGTCCTGTTGCCTTTATCTTCCTGTTGAAGGCTTCTTGAATTTTCTCCCAGATGGCGTATGAATGCTCACGGAAAATCATGCACCCCTTAACGGGGGCATAGTCAGCTAACCCGGATTTTAGAACGAGTTGGACATACCACTCTGAGAAGTCTTCGGTTTTCTTAACGGTGATTCCCATATCTGACATTTCTATCTCTTCCTTCGTTTCTTGCTGATTGAAACAATTCTTGCAAAACAAATCCTAACATGGGCTGAGTGTTGTGAGAATCTAGCGTTGTGGAAGGCAGTCGCCCATTTTCAACCACTTTCTAGAAAATTAGGTAGAGAACCTATTAAACATTTTCTTTGCCTCTCTTTTCTTCAATTTTCAATCCATAAGATGCGCAAGTGTTTTAACCGCAGCAATCCATGATTTAGTGCGTTCTGACTTGAGACAAGCTGTGGGTCAGGTTTGAGAGCAGTTCTGGTTATCGCAGACGGAATGGCCGATAGGCCGATTAAGGAGTTGGAGTGGAGAACTCCTCTTGAAGCAGCCCGTAGGCCAACGTTGAATCAGCTGGCCGATAATGGCGTCAGTGGCATACTGGATCCCATAGCCCCTGGGATACCTCCGGGGACGGATACTGCCACTCTAGCCTTGCTAGGATATGACTCATTGAAAGTTTATTCGGGCAGAGGTGCCCTAGAAGCTGTAGGCTCTGGTGTGGAAGTTCTCCCTGGGGACGTTGCGCTCAGATGCAATTTTGCAACGGTGGACCAGAACTTTGTCGTTCTGGACAGAAGGGCGGGTAGAATAGCGAATGAAGATGCAACCAAGTTGGCTGAGAGTCTGCAGAAGGTCAGGCTCAAGAAGTCTCTTAATGTTGAGTTCTTTTTCAAAAACACTGTTCAACACCGCGCAGCCTTGGTCATTCGCGGACGCAGTCTTTCAACGGCCATCAGTGATTCGGACCCAGAGACAGCTGGGAAGCCTGTTTTGGAAACAAAGCCTCTGAACGACCTCCCAGAAGCTAAGCGCACAGCCAGGATTGTCAACGAGCTGACGCGAGATTTTCACAAGGTTTTGAAGAAACATCCAGTCAACAAGAAACGTGCTGAGCACAAGCTGCCTGTCGCAAACATGATTCTGTGCAGAGGCGCAGGCACTATTCCGAAGATAGCTCCTCTTTCCGAAGTCTATGGAATCAAAGCTGCATGCATCGCTGCCGTCCCCCTAATCCGAGGGGTCTGCAAGATTGCTGGGATGAAGTTGATTAACGTCAAAGGCGCCACCGGCACGGTTCAAACCGATTATATGGCCAAAGCCAAAGCGGCGGTCGAAGCGCTAAAGACCAACGATTTTGTGCTGCTACACGTGAAAGCTACTGATGTTGCTAGCCATGATAGGAATTTCAAGTTGAAGATTGAAGTCGTGCAAAAGATTGATGAGATGCTTCGCTTCATGCTTGAACACGTAGGTTCAGACTCGACTTATTTGGCCGTGACTGCTGATCACACGACTTCATGCGTGACCGGGAACCATGTTGGAGACCCTGTTCCAGTCGTGATTAGCGGACCGTACGTTCGCAGGGACGGCGTCGCCGAGTTTGGAGAAAGATCATGCGCTAGAGGAGGCTTGAACAGAATAAAGGGCGCGGATTTAATGCACACTCTAATGGATTTGCTCGGGAAAACAAAGAAATTTGGAGCATAACGTCACTGGACGGGCATGAGCCACCATTCCCTATAATCGGTTACAACTCTGATGTATCCCTTCAACATGTTATCCGTATCTGTGTCGCCAGTGTCGACCCTCAAGACTTTTCCTTCGACATTTCGAAGCTTGCTCTTGGTTGCTAACACTACTATCCGTTGCTTCCCGACGCGTTTTATGATTTCGGGACTTATCTGCTGGTTTCCCCTTCCAAAGATTATTCCCTGGTGCCCTATAGGCGAGACAACTATCCATGTGCTCTGCCAGCTGTTCACTTCTTTCAGAATTCCTTCTTCATCTACGTCAAGAATCACCCTGCCATTTCTGTAAATGTCCACGCCAAGAAGTGTTTTTTCAACGCCGAGCAGTTCGGCAACACGTTTGACGGTCGTTCCTGGACCAAGAATCCAAGTTGCTCCTGGCTGCATTTCCTCAATTATGAACTTTGCAATTGCCGTTTGATTGTCCTTTTCGTCCGTTGTTTCTGGGCTTGTCTGCTTACTGCCCTGTATGCGAGCAGGAAGAAAAGGTCCCTTCATGTAACCATGAAGCTTCATGGCGAAGGAACCATTTCGTATAACGTTTTCATCAGCGTCCATGATTTCAAACTCGGCTATTTCCGCTTCCTTCTGCGCGAAAGCCAAGACCACGTCCACAGCGTCTGCAGGGCTCACCGCGAAAATGCCGCTGTACATTTTTACCCCCGAGGGGACGCCTAAAACTGGCGGCTCTCCGCCGCCCTGCTGTGCTTCGAAAATGTCCTTGGCTGTACCATCCCCTCCGACAAAAACTATCAAATCCACGCTTGCATCTATCAAAAGCTGCACTGCCAACTTCGTATCTTCAGCAGACGTTTTCCCGTAGATCTTCATGGGCAAAGTCTTAACTGGAAAATCTGCCGCTTCCGCTTCTTTTTCCCCCATGATTCCGGGACAAGTGAGAAGCTCAATTGTGGCTTCTGCCAAGTTCTCCTTCAGCTTCTTCAGAAATTCTTTCGCTCTTGTTGGCGCCACCTGCCGTGCTCCTCTATTCAAGGCTTCTTGTAAAACGTTGTCTGTTCCTTTAAGACCAACTTTGCCACCCATCCCTGCTATGGGGTTTACGATCAAGCCCAGCCTCATCGTTAATCGATGATGAAATTTGCTGCGCGGGGTATAAACCATTTTCGCAAACCCAGCGGACTTTGAAACGATCTGAGAAAATGGCTGCAAGATTCAGAACAATGGCACGACCGCGCACGGGGAGTGACGTGAAAACAGCGTCTTCGCTTGAAAATTCTTATATGCCAAAATTCCAAACGCTTGCTGATGAGAGAAGAGGTTGTGAGATGTCGACGAAAAGGGTGAAGAAGGTTCTGGTTACGGGCGCTACTGGACAGATTGGTTCAGAGTTAACATTGGAGTTACGGAAAAGGTACGGCGGTGACAACGTTGTTGCGGTGGGACACACTAAAAAGCCCAGCGACAATCTGCTCAAGTCTGGCCCGTTTGAAATCGTGGACTTGAATGAAAAGGCTGACATTGAAAAGGCTGTGAAGAAGTACGATATTGACACGATCTACCATCTAGCGGCAATCCTTTCAGCTACTGGCGAGCAGAACCCGCAGCTTGCCTGGAACGTGAACATGGGAAGTCTCTCTAATGTACTTGAAATTGCCAGGGAGCAACAGTTAGCCAGGGTTTTTTGGCCGAGTTCCATCGCGGTTTTCAGTCCGCCAGCCCCTCGGGTTAACACTCCCCAGGAAACCATCTTGATGCCTGGAACAATGTACGGGGTCACTAAAGTTGCGGGTGAGCTTCTGTGCAATTACTATTTCCACCGCTTCGGCTTGGATGTTCGAAGCATCAGATACCCGGGCATCATAAGCAGTGAGGTTCTTCCGGGCGGCGGAACGACGGATTATGCTGTGGCAATTTTCTACGAGGCAATAAAGAACAAGCACTACACGTGCTTTGTGAGAGAGGACACGGTTCTGCCGATGATGTACATGCCAGATTGTATCAAGGCGACTGTGGGCTTGATGGAAGCTGACCCGTCTAGGATTAAACGTCACGATGGCTATAACGTGGCGGGAGTCAGTTTTTCGGCAGGTGAGCTTGCTGCCGAAATCAAGAAGTATATTCCAGAGTTCAGGTGCGAATACAAGCCTGACTTCAGGCAGAAAATCGCGGATTCATGGCCCATGTCAATTGACGACAGTGTGGCTCGCAAAGAGTGGGGCTGGAAACCAACGTACGATTTGGCCGCAATCACTAAGAACATGATAGAGAAACTGTCGAAACGCTTCTCTGAAGGAAAACTGTGAGAAACACTTGGTCTAGCCAGAAAGAGTTAAGAGAACGAGTGCCAGACTAGGAAAAAGAGGCATGATGGAAATGCGTGACCCCACGACGTTTTTGCGAGAAGAGTATCAGGATCTGGTGAAGAACGCGCTTGACTGGAAAATAAGGGTTCTTGAGGGCCCAAGTTCACCATGGTGCAACGTTGATGGAAAAAAGGTTCTGATGTTTTGCTCCAACAATTACCTTGGCCTGAGCAACCACCCACGACTGAAAGAAGCTGCGACAAGAGCGGTTCAAACTCACGGTGCGGGTTCAGGTTCTGTTCGTCCCATAGCCGGGACGATGGATATTCACATTGAGCTTGAGAAGCGGCTTGCGAAGTTTAAGCACGCAGAAGCTTCGCTGGTTTACCAGACGGGTTTTGCCGCAAACGCAGGCTTGATTCCCCAGTTGGTTGGCAAAGAGGATTTGATAATAAGCGACGAGCTTAACCACGGCAGTATAATCGATGGGGTCCGACTGGCCCACGGTGAAAGAGCAGTCTACAGGCATTCTGACATGCAGGATCTTCAACGCGTCTTGGAAGAAGCAGAAAAGCATTCACCACCGTACAGGCGAATCTTGATAATCTCAGACGGTGTCTTCTCTATGGATGGTGACATTGCACGTCTAGACGAAATAGCCAAGCTTGGCGCGGAACACGGTGCAATGGTTTACGTTGATGACGCACACGGTGAAGGCGTCCTCGGCGAGGGAGGCAGGGGCATCGTTTCACATTTCAAGCTCGAACGAGATAAGGTCCAGGTGGAGATGGGCACTTTCTCAAAGGCTTTCGGTGTCGTCGGCGGACACGTTTCAGGTTCCAAAGATCTAGTCAACTTTGCCTATAACAAGTCTCGAACTTGGCTCCTCAGCGGATCACACCCGCCAGCAGTTGCCGCTGCGTGCATAGCGGCAATCGACGTTCTAGAGAGCGAACCGCAACACGTCAAGACATTATGGGATCACACCAAGTATTTCAAGAAGGCAATGAAGGACTTGGGCTTTGACACGGGAAACAGTCAAACACCTATTACGCCCATAATAGTGGGCGAGAGTGGCGTTGCTAAAAAGCTTAGTGGACGGCTTTTCGAGGAGGGCGTGTTTGCTTTGCCTATCGTGTTTCCAATGGTTGCGAGAGACAAGGCAAGGATACGTACAATAATGAACGCTGCTTTGACGCGGAAAGACGTGGATTTCGCTATTGGCGCCTTCGGAAAAATCGGGAAAGAGCTTCACATAATCTAGTCGTAGGTTATTCTTTCCAAAGCTTTTTCAACGTCTTTGAGCCCGAGTTTTCTTAGAATTTTCGCTGTTGGTATGCCGTTCTTGTCCCAGCCAACCGCTTCGTAATACCTGTGCTTGTACTCTTCAACCTCGGCCTTGTCAGCAGCCTTTCCTTTGTAAGGCCCGGAGGGTAGGGGTTTGTAGAATCTTGGAGGATTGTCATCGTGGATTTTCGGGTTCCATGTCAAGTCTGGGCCGCCTAGGAGCAACATTATCCTTTGCAGTTGCAATATTCTCAGGGCGTTCGTGAAACACCATTCTTCCCGCGTGAGGCTCAGGCCCGTGACCGCTCTGTAGAAGTCGAACCTGATTTTTCGTGGTACGCCGAAACTGTTGAAGTTGCAATAGACTCCTGAATCGTTAAATATCTGCATTGTTTCTCCGCCTCCGTCGAGCGGGAGGCTCGCTAGGGACGTGTGGTCTCCGCATTGTACTGAGCAAGCATATGAAATGATATCAGGGAAGTCTTGCCCACTACGGATTCCATGGGCGCCGATGCTTATGCCCTTGGATTGCACTGCATAGGGCAGCAGATCCATTTTCTTTAGCTTTCCGATCTTCAATGCCGCACGGTACGTTCCTTCAGCCAACGTCTCCCCAATGTTTTCCTTGTAGGCAATTTTCTTAGCCAAGGTTGCAAAAGCTTCAGCGTCCCCCCATTTGAGTTCCAAGCCGTCCAAGTCTTTCTTGGTCAATATTTTCTCTTGAAAGAGTTCAGCCGCAAAGCCCATGACGTTGCCCGTCTGTATGCCGCACAAGCCCAGGTCGTCAAGCAGAGAAGCGAGAAACACGTTTTCTTCGGGTATGAATATTCCCAGGTTCGGGCCTAAATAGGCTTGCATTTCATAATCAGGATTGTCGGTTATTGCTCCTTTGAATTTTCCATTCTTCACGACTGCAAGTTTCAGACAGGTGGTTGGACATCCGAAATCACCCCAGTACGGTTTCATCCAGAGCCTGTTCTCAAACTTGTCAACCCCATACCCTTTCTCGTCGTGCCATTCTTCCTGCCAGTTGCGTATTGGTTCCGAGCTAGTCTTGTGTCCAAACTCGTAACCTCCGCCTCCTGTTCCCCAGCGTCTCCACAATTCTCCTTCGTAGACGTTGCTGCACACCGTGTCTATGAGCCTTTTTACCTTTTTGATGTCCGCCACTTCAGGCAAGGGCCCTGTGCCCTTCGCAACTACCGCCTTAAGTTTCTTTGAACCCATGACCGCGCCGTAACCGCCATAGCCTGCAGCGTGCGCCCATTTGGAGCAGACAACCGCTGTTCGCACCTTGTTCTCTCCTGCCGGGCCTACGTACAGCATTGCAGGTTCCTTCCATTCGCCATACGTTGGATAACGCGTCCCCAGAAGCCCTCTGCACTCCCTAGTAAGCACTGAAACAGTATGCTTTCCATCCTTCCCCCAAACATCGCTTGCGCTCCTCAATTCAACATCGGAATCCTTGAGAAACAGGTAGACTGGTCTCTCCGATTCGCCGGATACTATTATGCCGTCATACCCTGCGCATCTTAACTCAACCCCAAATTCTCCGGAAAGAGTGGAACCTACAACACCATTGCTCTGCGGAGACTTGCCCGACACGCACGTTCTCCCTCCCGGATAGAACCCTGTGAGAGGTCCTGTCAGAAGGAGGAGCAGGTTTTCAGGTCCCAGCGGGTCTACCGTTTCCCATTTGGCGCCCAACCTGTCCCACAGAATCTTTGTTGCCAGCCCTCTGCCGCCCATATAATCCTTCAGGATTTCATCGCTGAACTTTGTTTCCTTGATAGCTTGGGTCGAGAGATCAATGTCGAGAAACTTGCCTGCATACCCAAGTATCACAGGTATTCTCCTCCTGCTTCCCCATAAATTTTCGCAGCCAAATCCTTGGTTATCTCGTCCGGTTTCCGCGCATAGAGCCTGTAGGGCTCGTCTCCTCTCTCAACTACTCTGAGAACGTTCCAACTTCCTTCCTGACAAACCTTGACACACTGAGGATTCCCGTTGCATAAATCACAGATTACAATGTGCTTCTCTTTCGGGTGCATGTGAGGAACCCTGCCTGGGCAAGCGTCAATGCACTGTCCGCAGGCGATGCAAATTTTGTTGTCTACCAGCACCGCACCTGTCTTGTCGCTTATTGAGAGGGCTTTCACGGGGCATGATTTCACGCAGGGATAATCTTCACATTGAGCGCAAAGGTGCGGAAATTCCAGTCCTGGGACGAGCATGAAGACCCTCACCCTGGAAGCATCGGGCCATATGCGATTCTCATGGGAAAGCGAGCAGGCTATCTCGCATTTTCTGCATCCGCTGCACTTGGACAGGTCTCTAGCTATCCAGATGGGTTCTTTTTTAGTTGGCAACTTTGCACCTCTAGGAATTCGTGGATTTTCCTTAGTCAATGCCTTGATTTAAAGATGGTGTAACATTATTACACTTCGCGCAGAGTTCCTCAAGCAGTCACATCGCAGCTAAGAAATTTCGCGATAACCTAATAATGTCGAACCTTACAAGAGATGCTGGGGCACTGGGACGCTTGAGGGTAATAGCCGACTTCCACATGCACAGTCGTTACAGCATGGCAACGAGCGAAAGAATGTGCATCGAGGAGATTAATCGTTTTGCAAAGATTAAGGGTTTAAACATCGTGGGCACAGGGGATTTCACACATCCAAAGTGGCTTGAAGAACTGAGTGAGACTCTGGTTCCTGAACCAGATACGAACCTCTACAAATCTGTTTCAGGTGACAATTCGACCGTACGTTTCATGGTTACGACCGAAGTCAGCACCGTTTTTGCGGCCAAGAATGAGGTTAAGAAAGTTCATCATGTCATTCTGACGTCAAGCTTGGAAACGGCAGCGCAAATTAATGACAGACTGGCAAAATACGGCAATTTGGCTTCAGACGGCAGACCAACCTTGGACGTTAACGCGGCGCATCTGGTTGAGGAGGTTATGGAAGTTTCACGTGAAAACATGGTTTTCCCTGCTCACGCATGGACACCCTGGTTCAGCATCTTTGGCGCTTTCAGCGGTTTCGACAGTGTTGAAGAATGCTATGAAGACATGACTAAGCACATTTGCGCTTTGGAAACCGGTCTTTCATCAGATCCACCCATGAACTGGAGGCTGAGCAGCCTCGACAAGTTTACCCTAGTTTCAAACAGTGACAGCCACAGTTTTTGGCCGTGGCGCATCGGAAGAGAAGCAAACGTCTTCGAACTCGAGAAACCAGATTATGATCAGGTGCTGGATGCCATCCGTTCAAAAGACACAGGACGCTTCAAGTTTACGATAGAAACAGATCCCGCCTATGGCAAGTACCATTGGACTGGCCACAGGAACTGCAATGTGTCGCTCTCTCCGAGGGAGGCAACAAAGCTTGGGAACATCTGCCCAGTGTGCCGCAGAAAACTCACTAAAGGCGTTGAGCAACGCGTTGAAGAGCTTGCTGACCGCCCTGCGAATTTTAAGCCTGAAAGCACTCCCGGGTTCATGCGTCTGCTTCCGCTCTCCGAAATCATTGCCACATTATTACGTGTTGATTCTCCATACGCTGAGAAAGTATGGGACGTTTACAATCCGCTCATAGAAAAGTTCGGAGACGAATACTCCGTTCTGATTGATCGTTCGAGAGACGAACTGAGCTCGGTTGCGGGTGAGCAGCTGGCCGAGGCAATAGTCCGTGTTCGAAATGGAAAGGCCAGGGTCGTACCTGGCTATGATGGCGTTTACGGACAACTTGTCCTCGATGAGCAGATACATAACAAAACCTTGCCGAAAAGAGTCCAACAGTTGAATCTTACTGATTTCACTTTTTAGGCCTTGATACGTGCTTTATCTGTATGTGTGATGTACACGTCTACGACAAGCCTTATTAAGTCGCAAGATGTACGATGATGCTGTGGTACCGGATGGAAATACTAACACAGCAAACATCCAGCAATAATGATGCTGTCCTAGCAATAATAGACAAGGTCCTGAACCAGGTCTTCGGGAAAGAAGCGACCATTCTGATCTTTAGGTACATGGAACACAACTATTCCTTAAAACGCAGTGAGATCAGCGACAAGATTGAATTGTTCGCACAGGGGCTTGAGGACTTCCTAAGATCAGGCGCATACGTCATTGAGAGAAAGATTCTTGAAGACATAAATTCCGACTGTAACCTACTTCGCAGAATGGAACTTGAGAATGTTGAAGACGAAGCTAGTTTTGTCGCTCAAATGAAAACGTTTATGCACAGAGCGTAATCATCGCCACGCATCTCAGGGCACGTCACTACTTCTCCCTTCGTAGGCTGCGCGCGCTGACAGTTTTTATAAGTCCTAATGAATATTCTTCAAAGATTAGATGTTTCGAACTGGAAGCGGAACAGATTTGAAAAATGTTTTAGCCAAGGTGATCAACGCTGCCGTTCGAGATTTCAAGACTGAATTCGCAGATGTTCGTGCCCAGAAACTCTAAAAGACCGCGATCACTGTTAAGGAAGCCCCGTGTTGAAGCAGCAAAGCAGGAAATTGAAAATGGGGCGGCACTGCGTGTCCTTGCGGAAGGTGCTGGGGTTTTGTGCGCGCGACGTAGACGACAACCGCGAAGTAAGCCTGCCAGACCTAGCCATTCTGGCTTTGTACCACGGGCGACACTAACCAGTCCCTGACTCATACATTGAAAATTACATCTGACATTACAAGTAAACAGGCCGAGTCCACCCTGAACAGTAGTCCAGGCTGATTTTCTCCATGGTTTGTTACATTTACAGATTACATCTGACATTACAAGTAAAAAAGGGAAGCGACTTTGAAGGGGCTATGATGCAGAAGGTGTTTCAGCACACTTGGACTAGCAGCGCACGCATACGAATAATCCAGCAAGCGGAGAATTCAGTGTCGTTGCAACTCCCAGCTGGAACAGCAAGAATGGCGAAATTACCTATCCCCGTTGAGGGAGCGATGCTGGCCGGAGACATCTTTCACTTGTTAGCGAATGTTTCCGGCTTGGCTAGCAACGAGAGGAAAATCGGGCAACTCGTCGCACCATGGATCCTGGTAGAAAATGTTAAAGTCATAGGAAAATAAATAACTCAGTCCCTCATTAGAGCATGGGGAAGGCGAAACGTTTGAGCGCACAGACACTGAGACAGAGACTGCTCAAGTATAACACGCCACGCAGAGTAGTCCAGTTTCTGTCCTTCATCTTCTTCAGTTCAATAGTTTTCAGTCTCGGTGCGCTACCACTGTTGTTTCCTGTTCTTTGGACTTGGGGGCTGAAGATGAACAGCGTGGGCGACGCTTTCACAGCCATTCAGTTAATGCCTACTGGATGGAACGCCGGCATCCTTTTTCCCTGGATCGGAATAGCTTCGTTCCTGATCGTAGGCATACTTATTGGTAAATCGATGTGCGGATGGGTCTGTCCCTTCGGTTTCATCCAAGACGTACTCGGTTTTTTCAGACGTAAACAGACCGATTTGTCGTTGAGAACCCATGAAACCATGGTGTACGTGAAGTATTTTGTTCTGGCAATTACGCTATTCATCGTCGTTACTTTTTCAGCCTCAGAGATTGCCGGCATCAGTGCAGGATATCAGAGTTCTCTCGGCATCTTTGCCAACGCGCCTTTCACGGCCTTGAGTCCATCGGAAACGTTGTTCGCAACCTTGCCGACGATGATGCACAATTTTTCCGTTAACGTGTTTTCAAGCCAAGGGGTAGACGTATTAGGCAGCATTTCGAGCTTGTCCGCGCTTTTCTGGGCTCAACTTGTAATCATGGTTTTGGTTCTGGCCTTCGTTGTCTACGTGCCTCGAAGCTGGTGCAGGTACTTCTGCCCTCACGGCGCCATCATGGCTATCATGAACAACTTCAGCTTCATCGGCTTGAAGAGAGAACCTACCAAATGCGAGAAAAGTGGATGCGGCCTCTGTGTTCAGGTCTGTCCTACACGTGTTCCCATACTGGACTTGCCTTGGGAAAAATTCAGCCATCCGGAGTGCATTTACTGCATGAAGTGCGCCGACGCTTGCGAACACAAGGCCATTAAACTGACGTACCCCTAGTTTTCGCTGTGACGCTTTCTTTCAGCTTTTCTGTGCCCATAAGCTCTTTGAGTACTCGCTTAGCACCGCTTCGTACACGTTTTTCGTTTGTTGTGCTATCATGTCCCAGTTGTATTTCTCTTGGACTTTTCTGTGCGCGTTAGCTCTCAAGCGGTTTGCAAAGCCTTCGTCCGTCAGCACCTTTGTTATTCCCCAGGATAGTGAGTCGGGGTTGCCGGCGTACACTTTGACTCCGTCTACTTCATGGTTGACTATTTCTGACAGGCCGCCAGCGTCTGAGACCACGACTGGGCTCCCTGCAGCCATGGCTTCGAGGGCTACTATTCCGAAGGGTTCGAAGAGGGAGGGCACGACGGAGACGTCGGCGCACTTCTGCAGTTTTCGCAGGGTTTCGTCGTCCACAAAGCCCGTGAACATGACTTTGTGGGCTATTCCCAGCTGTTGAGCGAGGTCTGAGAGCTGGTCTCTCATGTATCCGTTTCCGACGAAGACGAATTTTGCGTCTATTGTGTCCAGCACTTTTGGAACCGCGCTAACGAGCACGTGGGCTCCCTTTTCATGCACTAGTCTTCCCACGAAAAGCACGATTTTTTCCTGCAGCAAAGCGAATCTGCTTCTGAATCGGCTCATATCTTCATTTTCTTTTCTCGCGTAGGCTTCGAAGTTGACGCCGTTTGGCACCATGACCAGCTTGTCAGGTGGAAGTCCGAAGGCCCATCGTACGTGTGATATCATGTAGTCGCTGCAGCATATGACCTTCCAGGCTTCGTAGGTAAGCCACGCTTCCGTTTCATGTATCATCCTTTCATAATCAGTGTGAATGCCGTTTCTGCGGCCGACTTCTGTGGAGTGCATCGTGGCAAAGAACGGTTTTCTGAAAACGTGCTTCAACCCGATTCCGGCCGTCGCGACAAGCCAATCGTGAGCGTGGAATATGTCTATGTTTCCGCCGAGGCTACGGACGAGCGCGGCGGCCTCTTTCTGCATGTTTACGTTCATGAGGTAAATCCACGTTGCAAAGTCCGGCGCGGGGTTCTTGTACGAGTCGACGCGGTAGACCTCAACACCGTCTATGATCTCATGCTGAGGAGCCCCTGGAAAATCGCAGGTCACCACGTAAACTTTTACGCCGTGCTTTGCCAAGTTTCTGGAAAGGTTGTAAATGTGCGGAGAAATTCCTCCGATGATTCTGGGCGGGAATTCCCAAGTGAGCATCATGACGCTCAATTCTTTGTTCATGTTGATGCCCCCGAGTTTCTGTAAGTGTCCAGGATGTCTTTTATCCAATTCGCAGATTTGGGCGAGATGACTTTGATCTTGCCTGTTTGGGCTTTGTATATCCTGATTATCTCTTCCCTCATCCATTCGGACTTGACGAGCAGTTTTTCAGCTTCATACGTTCCGAGCCATTCGATGCTCTTTATCGACATGTTGAACGGTGAATTGGCGCCGTGAGAACGGTGTTCTTCCACGCTCTCCACGGAGTAGACGAATGGGATGGCCAGCGCCTTCTTCAAGGTGACAGCAGCGGGTATGAAGTGCCAGTCGTACACGTCAATCAGGTCAACTTTTTTATCTGATGTGTAGTAGATGTTTGCGGCGACTCTTTCGACTTCTTGGTTCAAAGTGAGAACCCATGTGAGGACGCCGATGTGAGTGTGAACGGGGTTCGTTACTCTGAAAGTCTTGACACCCTCAGGCTCCTCATACTCTCCAGTCAGAAAGTCGTGATAGGTGACTACCCACGCTTTTTCGTTGTTCTTGACAAGCTCTGTGGCAAGTTTTTTCACGTAGTTTGCGAGTTCCCCGACGATCCTGGGTGGGTATTCCCACGAGAAGATTATGACCTGCATTGAGGTTTCACTACGTGAAGATTGCACAGATCTTTATTATTCCGCTTCCTGTAAGGTAGTACCTCTTCTTCCCTTCATTGTCCGTGAAGCTTTCTGCAAAGCCTGAGCGCTTGTAATCATCCAGAATTCTTTCTAACTCGTGTAAGTCAACTTGCATGACCTGCGACAGTTCTTCACTTCGTCTGGCCAGATCAGGCGATGTTGCGCAGAGATTATGCAACGTTTGCAGAATCTTCTCTGGAAGCGGAAGCGCTTCACTCATCCAATCACCTCAACTTTACCTGATGCATATTGTTGGCGAGTTTTTCTTATAAAGACATACGCGCATCCGGGTTAGAAGTACTTGGTTGCAGAGCGCATTTCGGCTGTCAGTTTGACTGAAGCTTTTTTCGCGTCTTTGATTATTGCTTGTCTGAGAGGTTCGCCTGTCAGTTTCGAGAGCCTCTCTTTCTCCAGTTGTTCAGCCAATGCTGCGTTGTGAAGAGACTTCTGAGCCCATTTTTCGAAGTCTCCTCGGTTGTTGTGAAATTCCACGGATTTCGTGCTCACGTTGTGAATGGCTTTTGCGAAGCCTTTTAGGCTCCAAGCCGTTGTTCCCGTGAAGTATTTTTCTCCTACGCCCGTGTAGAACAGGAAGGGTTCGTCTGCGACTATCGCGGCGAGTCTCACTCTGTTCTCAAAGTCCAGTATTGCCGCTTGCGCGGTTACGAAGGCGTCCATGGGCGTGTTGTATGGGCTGAAGTAGGAGTGAACTTCGCCTGGTGAGCCGCCTGCGGTGAACATGTAGTATAGGTGGTCGCTCGTCTGGAAGTATCTCCATGTTTTCAGGAATTCTTTGTCTTCGGTTTCCTTGACGAGGGGTTCCAACCGTCTCAGAGTCGTGTAGAAGGCCCATTGCATGGTGTTTCCAAGCCAGCAGCTCGCGTCTCTCTCCAAGTCAGCCCAAGAGATTGTTCCTCCGAGCTCTGGGACGTCGATCTCTCCGGCGGGCATGTGCTTTTGGGCCACTTCGGAAGGCGTGGCCATGTGGAGGTTCCACCACTTCAGTATCTCAGGGGGCAAGTGTTTCAGAAAGTCGTGGATGCCGGTTTCGGGCCAGTGGTGTTCTCCGAAGGTCTCGTAGTCTGGGAAGATGTTGATGCAGTCACCTGGCGTTGCAGCTAGCCAGCTTGCGTATTTGTCCGCGGTTAATGGCCACTCGTTCCACCATCTTGCCGAGAACCTGAAGCCTATGTCGTCTGTCAGCTTGTAGTTTCGTAGGAGTATCTTGATTTTTTTCAAGTCCTTGGGTGAGTAAAGGTGGTTCGGCGACTTTCCATGAAGTATTCTTTCCACGCCCTCGGTGAAAATTCCTTTGTAACCAAGCTTTTCAACGGTTCTTGCAACGGCGTTGTTGTAGAGCAGTTCTGTGTTCTCGAAAACCGTTGACGTGTAGTCCAGTAGGTCTCTCATTACCTGTTGATGCATCTTTATCTGTTCGATGAATTCTTCTCTTTCAGGGTAGAGGCTTGCCAGGGAGTGATAGTAGGTTTGGCTCAGAAACTCCACTTGCCCAGATTCTGCGAGCTGTTTGAATGTTTCTAGAAGGTCCTTGTTGAACATTTCGCACTGTTCCAAGAAAATGCCTGAGAGACTGAATGAGAATTTGGGCTTTTTCTTTTCTCCCTTGTACCTGTCGATGAGTTCGAGCAGTATGCTGTTCGAGGGGAAATAGCATTTTCTGCTTGTCCTTTCAAAAACCTGTCTGTTCACTGCGTTGTCAAAGTAGTAGTCAAAGTACTCTTTTTTGTCAACGCGTTCGAACATTTTGCTTTCCCAGAAGAAGCTTCTTTTTATTCTGTGAGGTTGATGGACCTCGAAAACAAGAACAATGTCTGTCAAACCTTTGTCCTCTGCTGTTCCTTTATTGGCTGGTTGTTTATTTCTTGTTTGCTGTTGGAGGAGCAGGTGGTTTGCCGCTGGGGCGGAGTCATATTTCGAATTTGTCTATAATCTTTCTCTCTCTTTCTCCGGTTATTTCGGCGATGACGTGGATGTAGGTTTGGAGTCCGGAGTTTTCGATTCTGGGTTTGAGGAGCTCGTCTATTTGGAAGACTCCTGCAGAGTTTGACATTGTTATTCTTATTGTCACGGGTTTCGGTTCGCCTTCTTGGATGCTCACTTTTTCGATTGACAGTGCAGAGACTGAGTGGATGTCGATTTTTCCTGCTTGGAACGGGATGCGGGCTCTTCCCTCTTCCATATCCAGAGCGTCGGAGATGCGCACGATGCCTGCTTCCACGGTTAGGGGTTTGATTGGATCTTCATGGGCGACTATGCAGTGCATGACTTCGGACAGGATGATGGTGCGTTCCTCCTCAGAGTAGACTGATTGGAGGTATTTTTCGATGAGCTGTGAGGCTATGAGTGCGCCGTAGAATGCGTGTCCTTCTCTTATGACGGTCATGCCCAGATCGTGGAATATTGAGCCTAGTACGACGACTACTTCGGCGTCGTCGTTTTTCATGTTGTAGTTCTTGACGATGCTGGGCACGACTTTTTTGTCAACCAGGATTCTAAGGATTTTGAGTGCAATGTTGGAGACGATTTTAACGTGGGTGGGTCCGTGATCCGTGTAGCCCATGCGGTCGATGGCCATCACGTTTGCGCATCTCCACAGAGTCTGCAGTTTCGCGTCCTTCTTGACTTCCTCAATGACATGCTTCAGCTTCTGATTGTCTCGGAACGGAATGTTGAAAACGTACGACATCGCATCCAAGCCTTCGCTCTTTCCTATCATATCCCTCTGTGAGAATTTAAACAATTAGCTAACGCACGGCAGCCTGAGAACGTGACGCTGCCCCCCAAGAGAAGCACTGGAAAGCCCCCTCTGTCTTTTTTGCTTAGGCCCAACATCATGGTGGATTACAAGATCGCGATGTTGCGTTTTTGCCCCCCTCTCTTTTTGTTTGTAATGCCAGAAGTAATGTGAATTGTAACAAACCATGAAGAAAACAGGCCTGGAACGCCGTTCAGAGCTGATAAGTTCGATTTATTTGTAATGTCAGATGTAATGTGGATTGTAACATTTCTTTGTGGATCCTCTCCTTTTTTTGCACACGTCCCTTGTGATGTTCCTGTGCGTGTGACAAGGTTGAAGCAGGTGGGCGTGCAGATAGGCGCGCATTTCTGAGAAGTATTGAAGCCAAGTTGGGCTCTGCGTCGGCGTGGCTTGATGGTCTTTCAGTTCCGCGGGCGCTACGCTTAGTTGATGCTGCAGTGCGATTAGCGTCGTCGGAGCGCTTGAGGTTGAATTTGTAATGATGATGAGTGTGGAAGAGGGTGGTTTGTCGTTTAGAGGTTGGGGTTTGGCTAGAATCGTTTTGGTTTTGGTCTGGTGTAGATTTCGGTTACGTAGTTGTCGGGGTCGGAGAATGACACGGCGTAGTATCCTGGCTCGAATTGGGGATGTTCTTCGCAGGGGAATAGGGCTTTGAACCCGTTCTTCTTCATCGCTTTCTCAGCGGCGTCAACAGTTTCTTTGTCTGGAACGAGTATGGCCAGGTGATCCGCTACGACGAATTCTTCTCCTGTTGGGGCGTCACGTTTGACTCTTGGTTTCTGCGATGCGCCTAGCCATATATGAAAGTTTTGATTGGAGAATCCTGCTCCATCTTCAGTGTCCATTATTATAGCGAAGCCTAGTCCTTCTAGCAAGGTCTTGTAGAACTTTTTGGAACGGCTCAGGTTGGAAACTTCGATTCCTATATGACCAACAACTGTTTGAGTCTGTTTGTTTGAAGCCATAACATCACGCTGCGATATCGATTGATGTACTTTTTCACTTAAATAACTTTCATAATACATGAAGACTACGTTCGTTTCCCTTTGTGGTTTTTTCTTGAGTTCTCAGAGGGAATCTGGCGCGCGAATCTTTAAATAAATACGGTCTTCCAATGGATTCCGTTGAGAGCATGGCATATTTACGGAAAGAGGAAGAGACTGTGGAGATAGATCACTCCTTGAGCAAGGTTTGGATGGGTATTCAAAAGGTGCTTACCAGTCTGGAATGGAATACTGAGCAAATTGATGAGGCAGTACATCGTGTTAAGGCAAAGACGAAGGCAGGCCCTTGGTCATTTAGTTCAATACTTCTGATCAACGTGATGCCTGTAAATGAGAACACGACGAGAGTTTCAGTTGCGGCGGAGACACCGGTTACTATGATTACGGCGATAATTGATTTTGCACAAGGAAAGAGACGAATTGGCGAATTCTTCGCGGAACTGGCGAAACAATTGGTCAGCTAATCATTGGTCAAAGTTATTTAACGCGTGCGCTTGGCAACTGCGCTATCGGTTTCGGAGCGCGTTTTCGGGAAGATCTTGATGTCAAACCCCTGAACCGAGTACTCGTAACGTTGATAGCTCTGTGGGTTGTACCGCCACCCGGCTTTTTTGACTTCCACGAATCTCTTGCCTCCTTCCCTCGATAGGTTCACAACAACCTGCGTTATGTGCTCGATTATTGCACAAAACTCTTTGGGGTGTGCATCTCTGACTATCGTCCAATAGGCTAACGTCTTGTATGCGTACAGTGCTGGGCAGACGTGCCCAAAGAATCCTTTAACCGCGTCACTTCCCCAAATGTGCTGCATCATCGATAAACTGTTGAAAACGAGCCTTGCACTGGGTGTTACGAATTCTCTTTCGATTCTACCGAAGAATTTGTGGAATTGTTCTGGATCTTTTGAGGTTGGAACTTTTCGCATCCAAGAGGG
>JBEKCD010000013.1:0-87404 GCA_050015055.1 Bathyarchaeia archaeon
CATCTCCAAAGTTATCTCCACATTCTCGTAACACACGCTCAGTAAAAAGGCTTAAGTGGGGGAATTCACCGCCCGGGGCAAGCCCCGGGGTTCTCTTCCCCCACACCCGCTAAATAGAAGGAGAACAAATCCTGGCTGACGTCTGAAAGGCTTGCGACGCATGCACTCAACCGAACTTTGTTTCCGTGCTTCGCAAGAGGGTGCGGCTCTTCTGCCCATCATATGCTGTTGATGAAGCCTCTAGTCACTTCTTTCGCCGATTGAAAGAGCGGATATCTTATATTCGTCGTGTCTTGGAGTTTTCTGAGTCGGTCGACTCGGAAGTAGATGGGCGGGTGTGGATCCAAGCTTGTCCATTCCTGAATGCGATAGGAGGGTATGCGTTCGAACAGCAAACGTTTGAAACCTATTTTTTCGAGGGCATCGGCCAAGATCTGAGGTTGCTGGATGACTATGGCGGAAGTGAGGTCTGCTCGAGCCTCAAAGAACTTAGCTATGAAGAATATGAGGGTCATGACGGCCCAGAAATACACTATGAAGAGCAGTGAAGTGAAGAGAAAGGTAAACAAGGGTAGGAGCACGTAGAATCGGAAGAGAAACTCTGTTGACATCAGGCCGAAGAGAAGAAGGGGGTCCCGCCCTTTGAGGTGGCCGAATTCGTGCCCCAGGACGCCTATGATTTCGTCTTCGTTCAGTTGGGCAAGGAGACCTGTCGTGATGAGGACGGTTCCGCGGCTTGGGCTTGGTCCTGAGGCTGCCGCGTTGGGGAGCATGGTGTTGGACACGACGATTCTGGGCATTGGAAAACCGAATTTCTGGCGGGTTTTCTCCACGAGCTCGTAGATGTTGACTTTTTTTGCTACCAGGTTTTCCGGGCTGCATTCGAGGCCGTACTTGCTGAAGATTTGGCCTGTGGTTTCGCAGTCGATTTCTCCTTTTTTGAGGATAGTTTGTTCGTACACTTCCTTCTTTATGCTCCTCAGCTTCTCGGGAGGATAGTTTTTCTTGAAGCTTTCTTGTTGTCCGAGTGGTATGCGGTATTCGAGCAGGTGGATGCTGGGGTTGTCTCGGGTTATACGCCAGTCAGCTGTCCTCTCGATGAACTTGTTAGAGTAGAAGACGAAGACCAACTGGATTGCCAGAATCGCGATGGGCGCTATCCAACCGTAGCTCACGCTCTCGAGGAAGATGAAGAGGAACAGGCCCACGGTGGTGAAGACAACGAAGAGGAGGATTTGGGTTTCGAGGAAAAGCCGGTTGAGGGGCTTCTTCTCTTTCGTAGAAACTACTTCAGGAACTATTTCTTCTCCTTCCCGCCATGCGAAGAAGAGGGTGTTCTGCCTGACTTGCTCCTCGAAATAGTCAACTCCGATGGCGACGTCCTGTCGGGCTTCTTCTATAGCTTGTGCAGTTACGGCTTCGCTGAGGGGAGTTATTTGAATTTTCAGCGGGTTACTGCCGTTGACCGTGACGCTGAGGCTGCGTTTTGCCTGCTTGTCAATCACGTCGTAGTTGAGGGTGGATTCACCGTTTTCGGTGGATCTGGAGATGTTGATGAAACGCTGTTTCTGGGCCAACAGGTATTTTTGGTATATGAAGTCCAGCATGTTTCCTATGTAGTTGTTGGGAACCTCGGTTTCGAGAATGTAGGAAACGGTGTTATCGAACATGTCTTACCCGCTATTCTCTGTGTTTTGCCTGTTTCGTCATATGGTCTTCCTGTTTTTTAAGGTTGCAGTCTGAATGTTAAGATTCGAATCCTTGCTATGAGCACTTAATCTTAGTTCATTGAGACTCAATTTTGCTCCGTTCTCTCGCTTTCTTATTTTATGGTGTTTGCATGAATTGGATGAATTGTTGGAGGGTTCGGTTTTGTAGGGTATAATTTGTTTGTTTTTCTCTGCCGATAGTTGAGTTTGGGAAGGGCCCGTAATCATGGCCGGGGTGGACTTCGATGTTGTCGTCTAGTTTTGCTATTCTTTGTAGAAGGCTGACGTACATGTCTTTGACGTTACCGCCGGGGAGGTCGGTTCGCCCGCATTCGCCTACGAAGAGTGTGTCGCCCGTGAGCAGTTTGCCGTCGGTTAGGAGGCAGATGCTGTCGGGGGTGTGGCCTGGCGTGTATATGATTTCGATTGTAACGGTGCCTAGGCGGATTCTGTCTCTGTCGACTACGCTGATATCTTGGTTTACGTGTGAGAGTTTGTGGGCAACGATTTTCGAGTGGAAAGCTGATTTGAGTTCCTCGTTTCCCGCCGTGTGGTCAGGGTGGCCGTGAGTGTTGATGATGTATTTTAAGTTGAAATTCTGGTCTTTAAGGATGAGAATTATCGCGTCGACGTTGAAGCTGGGATCAACAACTCCCGCTTCTCTGGAGGCAACGTCTGCGATAATGTAGGAGAAGTTGTCGCCTCGATACTTGATCTGTTTGAAGAACATGAAAATCAACCGTCAAAATTCTTCTTTTGTTTCTTAAAAACGTTGCGCGCGCGCTTGAGCACTCTGTTGATTCTTCACTTAGCGCGCATTAATGTTTCAGTTTTCTTCGTAATAGTGCACGCGTGCAGGCGCGAGTCTCTTACGCCGACAGAAATCCGCCGTCCACAACTATTAGAGTTCCGTTCACATAGCTTGACAAGTCGCTTGCGAGAACCAATGCCATGCGGGCAATCTCGTCAGGCTTGCCCATTCTGCCCAGCGGAGTTCTCATGTTGTACTCTATGCCTGATTTGATGATGTTGAGCTTGAATTTCATCGCTTCTTTTGCCACGTTCTTAGTTCCAGACGTCCATATTCCGCCTGGAACGAGCACGTTTATTCTGAAACCGTGTTTGCCGTACTCGCTGGCTAATGCTCTCGAGAAGACCATGATTCCTGCCTTGCTGATGTCATAATGCGAGAGCCCTTCTTTGAGAGGCATTATCGCCTCGATTGAACCAAGGTTGATGATGACTCCGCCTTTTTTCAGTCGGGTTCCTATCATGTGTTGGCACATCCAAAAAACCGAGTTCAGGTTAACGTCCATCACTTTCTCGTAGAAAGCTTGATCTACTTCTAAGAAAGATCTGGTCGGGTATATTCCAGCGTTGTTGACCAAGATGTCTGGCTCCTTTCCCTTCAGCCTAAGCCACAGGTCATCTATTTCCTGCTTCTTTGAAAGATCAACTCGGTGGATGTCCACGCTCCGATTGTAACTTTCGAGCTCTTCCTTCACAGTGCTCAGGCCTTTTTCACTGAGGTCAACGAGCTCCAGATCAGCCCCTGCCTCTACAAATCTAAGCGCCATCGCCCTGCCAATGCCCGCGGCAGAACCAGTGATCAACGCTCTCTTTCCTTTCAGAGATATGAGCTCAGATATGGGTGGCACATCGGTCTTACCGCTCTTTCGGACCATTCAAGTCCCTCCGACATGTAGGGGTGGATTATGGTCAACTGGTTATAAAAACATTCAATACAACTAACACACCGTTCATCACGACTTGCTGGTTCATCAATACTTCTCTCTCAATCCGTGAGAGCACGCATCACACGTCATCCTTGTTAACACTCCGACGCCCGAACCTCCTTGAGATCTGGACTCGATAATGCCCAAGTTTTCAGGTGCGGATGTATTGGTCGGTTTGGAGGCGTTCCATTTTCATGCCTAGGTCGGCCAGATCTTTCATGTTTTGGACGCAGCCGACGCTTGCATCTATGTTTCGGTGTATGGGGTGGAACCACATGTGTTTTGGGACGAGGTTGAATTGCAGGGGTATTTTTGTCGTGACGCCATACTTCTCGCTGAGCCCTTTGACTATTAGTTCTTTGGCGCAGGCTACGCGGGTGGTTGTGTAGCTTTTGAGCAGTTCGGACGCGCCGAAGGCTCCGATTCCGTGCCATAGGACAGCGTTCTCGGGCGAGGCTAGGGAGTATAGGAAGAATTGGGGTGAGGATGGGGTCTCTTTGAAGTCGTAGTTTGCAAGTTTGTCTCCTTCAACGTTGAAGGCGTCGTCGGCTTTTGCTATGCTTACGTCGCCCGGGTCAATCGCGTTCGGGTAAAGCAGGGCCGTTTTGTAGTCGACTTTTACGCTTTTGAGTTTGGCCCCGTCGAAGTAGATTCTTCCTCTGACAGCGCGTTTGGAAGCGTAGCCCTTAGTTGAGTGCGGGACGGTTAGAAGGGTGGTGAGGTTTTTCATGCTTCGGCCCATGCACTTGTAGACGCATTCGATTGACTCGTAACCGGAGTGGGTTTCCCTTATTATGTGATGCAGCAGCCCGTCTGGTTTCTCGTCGCCGAGAATGGTCAGGGGCATGCGCATTGAATATATGCTGAGGTTTATTCCGAAGGCTTGAGAAAGCTTTTCTAATTGTTCATATTTGACTGCGTCAACCATGTCGACGTAGCTGTTGTTGCAAGTTTTGAGGTGACGATCTATGACTTCGGTTTCTTCCTTACAAATCAATGAACCCTGGTATTTTTGTGCGAAGTTCTTGTCTATTTCCAGGGCTTCTGTCTTGACTGTGGCGCATGGAAACGCGCTCTGTCCGCTGTTTACTATGGACTCTTTCAGCGGGTTCATCGAGTATCTGTCTGGTTCAATCTCGTCCGTGTTGAGGAGGAACGGAACTATTATTCCTTGGGAAGGGTCAATGAGCATTTCACATATTTCGTTAATGTCCTTGTCGTCGACGGTGTGGAGACCGTAGTAGTAGAAGTGGTTTCCGCAGACCTCAAGCAGACGGGCAGCTATGATTCCCTGAACTTCTTCAACCGTCAACTGCGGATTTGAGTATTCAACTGAAGCCCTCAAAAAGAAGTGGCCACTGTCAAACGTCGCCTGATTCTTCCGTCCGTTTTTGAAGTGGAAGAAGCGAATCTTTTTTCCCGCATCCGGTTTGAAGGTAGCCAATTCTCCTACCAAGGCTTCGACGCAGGACCAGGAACTCTTCAGAAAATCTTCAACGATTATTCTAGCCAACTGTGACATTAGGTTCAACCTCTTTCTAGTGATTCGGCCATGCATATGCAGTCTTTGGCGATGGGCGATCCGAAAAACATTCTTACTACATGGAAGCTCTCAGTGAACCCCAACTTTTTGAGGGAGTTGAGAATTGTGCTCTCTTTGTTGGGAACGTACATGGAAACCTCATATCCTTCCAACCTGCTGAGAACTGACCTTAAAAGGTTGACGGCCGCGTCTTCATGTCCTTTCTGGCATACTAGCGGTCCTATCTCACTCATCTGCCTGTATACTTTGGCCACGGCGTATCCGACCATGCGTTCCGCTTCGGCAGAAATGTAGCATAGGTTGTCTGGATCGAGAATTATGGGTTCAAGTAGTTTTCTTCTGGATGAGCCGAAACAAGATGTGTCGAATTCGATGATTTTTTGCAAGTCTTGCTTCTCGGCTTCCTTCGCCACGGATTTGACGGGCAAGGAAAGGCCTCTTCCGTTCAAAACTGTGAATTCTGAGTCGCGTTTGAATCCGAGCCTCTCGTAGAAAGGGATTCGGTCCATGTAGGCGTAGAGGCCGACAGTTTTTACGTGTTTGTGCGTCAAATATTCGACTGAGTGTCTTACAAGCTGTGAGCCTGCTCCTCTTTTTCGGTGGCTCTCGTTGACGATTAGGTTACCAAACCAGGCTGTGGTCCCGAAGCTGACGGTCGTGGCGAGACCTATCTTTTTCGAGTTTTCGAGGAGGACGAAACAGCCGTCGGGCTCAAGTTCGATCATGAATTCGAAGTCTGCGGCTGTGAGGTTCCAGTTCATCTTGTCTGTGATTTGAACTGCAAAATCGAAATCTTCCGGAGTCATAGTCTTGACGTGGAACATGTGAGCAGGACCTCCAGTCAGCTTGGTTTTCGCCATTGTCAAGACTGTTTCGGGAGCATAAACTTTACTAATTCGCGTTCTTCCAGAATAGGCCCAAAGAGGAGGACTGGCAGAAATAGAATCACAGTTGAAAGTCAAGATACCGCGCGACGTCAAGGTTGCGATGCATCCGTTCACGGAGTATTTCAAGGGTTTTGAAAGTGTTGCTGCGGTCAGAGAGGTTTTTGGTGAAGAGACCGAGAAGGTGCTGGGCGGCCTTATGGTCGAGTTCGCGGGGATAAGGGGGTATATGGGAGTGAGCGAGATGGACGGTCACCTCATAATGGGCGCGCGGTATCTGAATGAGGGGGACATTGTTGACATTTATCTCGACATTATCCACGAGTTGGTTCACGTTAGACAGTTTATGGAGGGAAAGGAACTGTTTGACAGTGACTACGCTTACATTGAGAGGCCTACGGAGGTTGAGGCTTATCGTCACGCGGTTGAGGAGGCCAGGAGGCTGGGAATGGGTGATGACAGAATCTGTGAGTATCTCAAGACTGAGTGGATGAGTGATGATGATCTGCAACGACTTGCAAAAACGGTTGGCGTCAAGCTTCGCGCGGATGCCAAGGGCACGTGAGAGCGGTTCGTGTCGGATCTTGTGAAGAAGAAGCAAAAGTGAGATATAGTCAACTTACATTTGGCATTGTTCATGGTTAGGAAAATCGTTGTCATAGGCATGGGTTATGTTGGAATCCCGGTGGCCGCGCTGTTCGCCGACGTGGAGGGCTTCAGCGTCGTGGGTGTGCAGCGTAGGTCTAAGCGTTCGGGCTGGAAGATCGATTGGCTTAACGAGGGCAGGAATCCTATTGGCGGAGACGAGCCGGACCTGTCTGAACTCGTAGCACGCGTTGTTGAGAAGGGCACGTTCAGGGTCATGGAGGACGTGTCCGTCTGCAAGGATGCGGAGGCGATTCTGATAGATGTTCAGACTCCTGTCGATGCGGATAAGGTTCCAGATTACGAGTCTCTCAAGGAAGTCAGTGCGAGTGTTGGGAAGCACATGCGGCGCGGGACGCTTGTCGTGGTTGAGTCGACCGTTGCTCCTGGCACCACGGATAACGTTGTGAAGCCTCTGCTGGAGAAGTCTTCTGGCATGGAGGCTGGGAAGGATTTCTATCTGGCTTTTTGCTACGAAAGGGTGATGGTCGGACGCTTGATCAGGAACGTCGTGGATCTTCCGAGAGTAGTGGGAGGAATTGATAAGGAGAGCACTGACCGTGCCGTGGAATTGTACGGTCATATCGTGAAAGCCAAGCTCCTCCCCACCGATGCACTCACTGCCGAAGTGGCCAAGGTTGTGGAAAACACTTACAGAGACGTGAACGTCGCCTTCGCAAACGAGGTAGGACTAATATGCGAGAGTCTTGGAGTTGACGCTTTCAAGGTGCGTGAGTTGGTGAACACTTTGCCCAACGATCCTAAGACCCCAGCGTCAAACCCTGTTAGGAACATGCATTATCCGGGAGCTGGCGTTGGGGGACACTGTTTGCCGAAGGATCCATGGCTGCTGAAGTACGGTTTGGACGAGTATGGTGGATCCAAGTTTTTCCCAAAGGTCATTGTTTCTAGCCGTGAGCGTAATGATTCGATGCCGAAGCACACTGTCGACCTGGTTGAGGAGGCGTTGGCAGAGCACGGTAAGAAGTTGAAGGGGGCAAAGGTTGCGATCCTGGGTGTGGCTTTCATCGAAAACTCTGATGACACGCGGAGCACGCCGTCGGCCGTTCTGTACTCTGAATTGGAGAAGCGAGGAGCAAAACCGGTGCTTCATGATCCCATCGTGCGCAGCTTTGACCTCCCCTTCACAGACGACCTCGACAAGGCATTGACAGGTGCGGACGCGGTGATTCTGTCAACGAAGCACAAAGAGTACCTGAAACTGGATCTAGGCATACTGAAGAGGAAACTGGCAACGCCAGTTCTGGTCGACGGCAGAAACGCCTTCACAGAAGAAGCGGCAACCAAAGCCGGACTCACGTACAGAGGCGTCGGAAAAGGCACGAGCAAACGAAGCCCACATTAGAATCTCGACCCCCCTCTCCTTCGCCAACGGTCATATTTGACATTGTCTGATAACGAATCTTGAGTCGCTGCCCTTTTTTACTTGTAATGTCAGATGTAATGTGTAATTGTAACAAACCATGGAGAAAAACGGGCTGAAAGGCTGTTCAGAGTGGACTCGACCCGTTTGTTTGTAATGTCAGATGTAATTTTCAATGTATGAGTCAGGGACTGGTAGGGTTGACTTTCTGCTGTTCAGTTGTAACGCCAGATGGTGATGTGGATGGTAACAAACCCCAGGGTAATGTAGATTGTAATGTTGCGTTGTTGTGTCCCCGTTTAGCGCGCTGCCCTGTTTCGAAAATCTTAATTTGGCGAAATGTGCGATGCTTCGATAGAAGAAGTGATTATCTATGACGGAGAACAGGACTTTGATTGTGTACGTTACTAAGGGTGGAGCGACTGAGGAGTACGCCTTAGAGATTGCAAGGATTTTGAGAGAGAAATATGGTCTTGATCTGGATGTGGTAGATTTGAGGAAGAATAAGTCTCCAGATCTTTCGAAATACAGGAATATCATCGTTGGAAGCGGCGTCAGAATGTTTAGAGTGTATAAAGAAGCCTTGAAGTTCATCGAGAAGAACAGTTTTGAAGGCAAGAGAGTGGCGGTATTTCTTTCATCCGGCAAAGCTGGGAATCCCAAAACATACGGCGAAGCAATCGAGGATTACATCAACAAACAAGTATTGAAGAAGAATCCCCGTCTTAAACCAGTTGCAGCTGAAGCCTTCGGAGGGCGAACGAAGATTCTGGGGAAGGAAATGGACCCACCGGGTTATGCCGCCCAAGTAATGACCAAAGTTAGAGCATGGGCAGAAGAACTTGGGAAACAGCTCGCGGAATAGCTGCGCGCTGCTTTAACGCTCACGCGCGGTGTGACTCAACTCCCAAGCTTTGATCTAAATGATTTGATCCGAAACCGATTTCTCAAGAAAACTTTGGATATTAATACTCGTGGTCTCTGGGAATCACGCTGGTTAGGCTTGTCTGGCATGATGCGAGCTGGAATGACGGTTGGGCGTGATTTTCGGTGCTGGATGTCAGCTATTTTCTTCTGCTGAACGCCAGGGTCCCAACCGTGATCATCACGACGTCAAAGACGCAGACTACTAACAGGTTGAAGTAAAGCGGATAGAGTGGCTGCCACGCGTTTCCGCCAACAATCGTTCTCAGAGCGTCCACGCCGTACGTCAACGGGTCGAACCTTGACGCTATTTGCAGCCAAGTTGGAACGGGTCCGCGGAGCGGGATTATCGCGCCGCTGAGGAAGAACAGTGGCAGGTTTATGAAGCTCTGGATGACTCCGAAGCTTTCCAGGCTTTCGATGAAACTGGCTACTGTGAGCCCTATGCCTACTAGTCCAAAAGTGATTAGAATCATGATTGGCAAAGCCTCCAAGAAAATCGTGGGATTCAAACTTATTCCCAACGCCGGGCCCAACACGGCGCCCAACACGAAAACGGTTATCCCTTGAATGACGGCATCTGTACTGTCGCCCAGCATTTTGCCCAAGAAAACCGAAAAGCGCGAAATCGGTGCTACCATTATCTCTTTCAAGAACCCAAATTCCTTATCCCATATTACTGAGATGCCCATAAACATCGAAGTGAACAAGAGCGTCTGCCCGACTATGCCTGGAAAGATGTACTGTGGGTAGGTCAGGTTGCCTAGCTCGAGCGCGCTTGCCGAAAGGCGTAGGCCACTGCCGAATATGGCCAGCCAAAGCAGAGGCTGGACGAAGCTGCTGACGATTCTCGCCCTGTCTCTGAGGTAGCGTTTGACTTCGCGCAGCCAAAGCGTGTAAATCCCCCTGATCTCCGTCATTTGATTCGCCTTCTCCTGATTGCGGACAGACCGTGAAGCTCTTCACCGCCTTCAGTCCTAATCGCCCGACCGGTGTAATGCAGGAAAACATCTGCAAGGTTGGGCTCACGAAGAGTGACTGATTCAACGAAGATGCCGTTTTTCGCCGCCGTTTCTACTAGCCTAGGCAAAAGGGCCTTTCCGCCTCGAACGGTGAGTTCAAGTCCGTCGTCCACTTCAGCGGTTTTCAGAACACCTGCAGTTCCGGCAACGACAGAGGTGAGCTTCGCGGCCTCCTTTGTCTTGATGGTTATGACGTCGCCTTCAAGAGTGTCCTTCAGTTTGGCTGGTGTGTCTGAGGCCACAATCTTGCCATAGTCCATGATAGCTATTCGGTCTGAAAGCCGGTCAGCCTCTTCCATGTAATGTGTCGTTAAAATTATGGTAATCTCGTGGGCCTTCCTCAAGTCCTCAATGTACGACCAAATGTGCTCTCGCGTCTGAGGATCAAGTCCAATGGTGGGTTCATCCAAGAACAAGATCTTTGGATAGTGTATCAGTCCTCTGGCAATTTCCAAGCGCCGCCTCATCCCGCCACTGTAGGTTCGCAGGAGGTCGTCAGCTCTTCCCTCAAGCTCAACCAGCTTCAAAACATTATCAATACGTGGCTTCTGCTCGCCAGGCGGCACTCCGTAAAGGTTGGCGTGCATGTAGAGGTTCTCCTTGCCCGTGAGCCTGTCATCGATACTTGGATCCTGAAAAACTATGCCGATCGACTTCCGCACCTGCGTATCCTGCTTGACGATGTCAAAACCGTTGACTTTGGCTGAACCAGAAGTGGGCTTCAGAATAGTGCAAAGCATCGAAATCGTCGTGGTCTTCCCTGCACCGTTAGGTCCCAGCAGACCGAAAACTTCCCCACGCTGAACTGAAATGTTGAGCTTGTCAACTGCCACGAGCCCGTTGAAGCGTCTGGTAAGCTCACTCGTCTCTATAGCATTTTCCAACAGCTTCACTTTCGCTTTTCACAACACGCTTGGTCAAGCAAAAGCTGAAGCTAGAAAAAAAGTTTGTGCAGGGCAAGAACGGTTCCGGTGATGTAGGATCCTTGCAAGTGCACGCAAGACAAATATAGAGTTGCAGAGTTTTGGATTAAACCGGGCGTGGTGGAGATTAGAAGCAAGGTCAGCGGCATCGGATACATTAACAGGATCAGAGACAACTTGCTTAACGTCAAAAAGAGAGAATTGGCATCTTTGTACGAGGATCTGAAGTCGGCGGACTGTGTCGTTTGCGGGGGGTCTGGGCGATCGCTGTACTCGCTGAACGCGGCCATGAGTCAGATAGCCATCAGTCACATAGGCTGGAGAAACAAGGTTGTACTGACTCCTGACGACCCGGGTTTTCCTGGGAAGAACATGTATGACGCGGCAGCCGAGCTTGAGAGGCGGTACAACAAAATCTTTTTCTTGATAAACTCTGGAAGCGGCGTGTCGGGCGATCCGCTGGGTTTGGCACAAGACCTTTCAAAATACATCGGCGAAAAGAAGTCGTCAAAGTTCTCTATGGGACTCATAACCTCCAACCTGAACTCGCCGCTGGCAGACATTGCTTGCAAGTGTGGGCACGTTATCGAGTTGACGGGGCGAGGTAGAGCGAAACCCTCGCTTGACTACAGTGAGACGGGCATAATGGGCGACATCTTCGAGCTGGGAAGCCTCCTCCTCCTGTGCATGATGACCGAGGCCATGTTCCGAAACCTAGAGCCGAACGAAGTGCTTCAGCTCTGCGAAGAAGAGTTCGCCAAGCTTGGACCAATGATCGATTCTATAACAGAATCTGAGACCTACTCGCGGCTCGTAGACATTTTGGAAAAGAGGACCGACGTCTTTCTCGGGGGAAAAGGTACAGCAAACGAAATAGTCAAGATGGCGGCGATAAGGCTCTTTCACATAAAGAGCACGCTCGGAGACAACGTTTACGTCACCAGGGGTGTGAACACTCCACCGCCAAGACCAGGCGACCTGGAAATCCTTGTGTCATACTCTGGCGAAACTAAACCCGTCATAGCCTGGTGTGACATCCTGAAAAAATTGAATGGAACAGTCCTGTCGATCACTGGGACAAAAAAATCAACCTTGAAAGAAAAATCAGATCTTCAGATAACTTTAGAGGAAGAAGTTAAGCCTGGGCAGCCTAGGAGGTTTTACATGAGGGCAGCGTACGTTCTAAGCCCACTGCCCGTAAGACTGGTTGAAAGACTGGGCGAAAGAGGGCTCAGGCTCCCCGAATACATAATCAACTGGCATCATTCGCTCACCGAATAAAAAACACATGCCATCGGCTCTTCTTCACCGCGCGCGCGGATGTTTGCCAATTGCAGGTGGGATACTTCCACTGGTAAACATGAAACGGAAAATATGAGCGGACATACCAACGAGCCGAGATCATTTCACTATCCATGACACGTTGGACAAAAGAATATGTGCCTGGCACGCACTGATGAACACGCGCAAAGCGTCTGTGCAGAATCTTATTTCGGGACAGATATCCAGAATCTGAACACTGTATCAAGACCAATTCTTCATAAACTTCATAATCGCTCCTCAACAACTAGCAGTCAAAGTTCCTCTCAAGCTCAAGAAAAATTCGCGGGTAACAATATCATGATAAATCAAACTCAATCCCTTCTCATTTCATTGGCTATCATAGTTGTAAGCTTCATTTTCCTAGCCCCGCGGATAGTTCATCCCACGCAACCAGTCCTACTTCTGAACCAGACAGTGGTTCTCACTCAAGATAACTACCAAACACAGTTCAATCTCGCGCTGAACAAGGGCGACCAATTGAACATCCAGCTTTCCGGCAACGGCGACCTGGTGAATTTTATAATAACACAGCCTAGTTCCCCATCTCACCCACTAGTTGACGAAGAAGAACAAACAATCTTCACTTTCACCTGGACGGTTCCTCAAACTGGGCCCTACGTTTTCTCTGTTGGCGCCGATAACGGCGCAACCGCCACCATTATAGTGACAAAAACGTGACCACCCATTTCACTCATGTCATGGGTTTCTGAAAAACGATCACTGAAGGAGTGGTGTCGCAATTTTATGAGCTGAGGGCGCGCAAAGACACTTGCAACAATGGAGAAAAAAACCGCGCGCGCTCAGGTTGTGTTGGGTTAAGCCCGTGAGGTTCTTGAGTCGGTTGAACACTCGTTCGACTGCCACGCGCCTTCTGTAGGCTCGTCTGAGCTGTTGAGGTCCATGGCTCTTGAATTTTCTGTCGATTCTGAGGAGGCTTTTGACGTCCTTGCTAAGGGCTTTCGCCTATCTGGATGTATGGTGCCATCCATATTCTTCATAAATCTTCTTGCCTTTTTCGGATACTAGAAAGTCAATGAACCTCTTGACTAATTCTTTGTTCTTGGAGAAGGTTATTACACCTATTGCCGTGCTTCTATGCACTTGAAGGTCTTTCGGCAACTCTATGATATCCATGGTTTGCATGTTCAAGTTCTTGAAGGCATCCCATCCCAGAATTGCATCCACTTTTTTCTTGTTTATAAAAGACATCAATTCCCCGCACCCATCGGCATAAGCAACGGTGTTCTTTCTGATTTGCTCGGCAAATCCCGCTTTAGTTGCTAAATCATCCCAGACTCCCGTCAAGCAACCACTTACAGAAACACCAACGTGAATTCCTTCTTTCGCCAAATCAGACATTGACTTTATCCTTTTCGGATTTTCAGTTTGCACAAGAATAGCAGAGGTTCTTGAACCAAGGCTTCTTCTTGTTTCTTTAAGAACTAATCCCTTCAACTGTGCATGGTCAAGTATAAACTCTGAACCACAAGTCAACAAGTCGCCTTCTTTAGTTTCTGCGATTTCTTCAATAAGATTTTCAGCTTTTCCAACGGTAAACTCAAATTCTGTTCCGAATTTTGCTTTGAACTCTTCCGCACATTTCTTTATAGGGGGTGCTACTGCACCAGCGGAAAAAACATGGAGATTGTTTTGTTTCGACATATTCTTTCCCACACCAATTACTTGTATGGATACTTAACTTTGCATTTCTTTGATTTTCTCTTCGACTGCTTCAAGCTCTTTCTTCAGTTCTTCTGCGTAGTTCTTTAGCTTCTCAGTCTTCTCACCCTTGGTTAGGAAACGTCTTCTGTAACCTTGCTCATGTTCATGCATACCACAGCCACAGTAACTATCATGTCTTCCATGATGCATACCACAACCACATTCATCGTTCATGTCTTGATTCACCTCACTTTTCGTTTAACTATAGAAAGTAAAGTATTTAAACTATCAAGTTTATAGTGTGATAGTTGCTATTGACAGCGAAAGTGAGTGTATGCAGAAGAGAAATGAAGTGGTTTGTTATTGTCCGATTGAAGGAGTCATAGACGTGATTAGCAAAAAATGGGCACTTCTTATCATAAATGCAATCGGGAACTACGGTAGCCTCAGATTCAACAAACTTATAGAAGAACTGGATGGCATAAGCCCCAAAACTCTTGCAGACACGTTGAAACGACTTCAAAATGAACAGTTGCTCAAGAGAGAGTCATTCGCTGAAATCCCGCCTCGTGTTGAATACTCATTGACAGAAGACGGACAAGGGCTAAGAGAAGCGGTTGTTCCCATCCTCAAATGGGCGGCAACAAGGCAAGGCTCAAAAAGGAAAAAGTGCTCCCTAGCCTATAGGAAAATGCCCGCACACAGAATAAAGGATAGAGCCACTCAACAAAGATGCCACGGTGACTCATGATAACCAGCTTCACTTCTTCTGAAAACACTCCATGCAGAAACTGAAACTGAGAAAAGACCAGAGGATTCTTCCATTAGCACCTAAAAATTGATGTTGCGTTAATTGTCTTTTTGAGAACTGACTGAAAATATGGAAAGTGACAGAATTGTTACACATTTTGTTACAGTTTTCCATGCAAAGCCGTACATTCCGCATAAGCGCGCGTAGCGGGGGGCGTACGGACTCAAAGCGATTAAAGAGTGCACTTGATTTGTCTTCTATTGGAAATATCGTAATTAGCGCGCAAAACTAAAATAGCGGATTTCCATAACGCTGCAAATTCTGAGTCGAGGAGTGACCGCGTGTGGACATGCCGTCTGGTTTTTCTCAGAATGAGGAAGTTGTGAAGTTTGTTTCGGACAATAACATCAAGATTGCCAATTTGTGTCACATTCCGGAAGACGGCAGGCTGAAGACACTGAGCTTTTCGGCAACAGACGAAAAGCGATTGCTGGAAATGCTGGACTTCGGGGAGAGAGTAGATGGTTCGAGCTTGTTCTCTTTCATTGAGCCTGGTCGAAGCGACATATACATAAAACCGAGGATTGGCAGGGTTTTCATTAACCCCTTTGCGACGGTTCCGACGTTGAATATTTTGTGTGACTATTTGGATGAGAAAGGAAACCCGTTGAATATCGCTCCTGTGAACGTTTTGAAACGCGCTGAGAAGAGGCTTCACTCTTCAGTCGGCTTCGAATTGAAAGCTATGTGTGAGCTGGAGTTCTATATCATGTCTAGGCTGGAGTCTGAGATGCTTTTCGCAGGGATGGCGGACAAGAATTATCATGACTCTGCACCTTTCGCCAGGTTTGAAGATGTTAGGAATGAGATCATGGCCGCTTTGGCTAATGTTGGCATTGCAACGAAATACGGGCACAGTGAAGCTGGGCGAATCTTGACTGAGGATAACATGCTGCTTGAGCAGCATGAGATTGAATTAATCCCAAGAGACATGGGCGAAATGGCTGAGACGGTGACTATTGCGAAGTGGGTTGTCCGAAACGTCTGTTCGAACCATGGCGTGTCGGCCTCTTTTTCCCCGAAGATCGCGATGACACACGCGGGATCAGGGATGCACATCCACATGTGCGGAATAAAAGATAATGAGAATGTTCTTGCAGGCAAGGATGGAGCCCTCAGCGATTGTGCACTGGAAATGATTGGTGGGATCCTGAGGTTTGCACCAAGCCTTGCAGCTTTCGGAAACACCGTTCCTGTTTCGTATCTACGTTTCATTTCAACCAAAGAATCGCCTATGAGCATTTGCTGGGGCGCCAGAAACCGGTTAGCTCTAATAAGAATCCCGTTGTGGTGGGACTACAGAATGCAGGGTCCGAAGAGGGAGGACTGCCGGAGAACTTTCGAATACAGAGCCCCAGATGCCTTCGCAAGCACATATCTTATCCTGGCCGCGCTGACGATTGCTGCTGACTACGGTGTGCAGAATCCAAAAGATGCGTTGAAAATCGCCCAAGATTCGCACGCAGACGCCAAGAACAGCGGGCAAAAGAGGTTCAAAGCTTTGCCGTGTTCCTGCAGCGAATCTGCAAACAACCTCGAGGAAGACAGGCGATTCTATGAGGCAGATGATGTTTTCCCGAAGAGACTTGTAGACAAGACTATCGAGAAGCTTAAAGCATACGACGACGGTGAATTATGGAAAGGACTCATTGGAAAGCCACACGAAGTGGACTCACTACTGAGACAGTATCTACACTATGGCTAGTCCAGCGCACTGCTATGCACACTGAGGTAACGACATCGGAAGCGTTGAGTTTATTAGATTCCGAACTGCGATTTGAAGGCTAGGTGCTTCTGATGAAAGCCCTTTACGAAAGATACCACATAGCAGTGAAAGAAGCACCAGCAAAAATCAAACTGCCCCCGAAATTTCTAGTCAAACGCTACAACAACTGCACGAACGCTCAGGAATGCACACAAGCTTGTATATACGATGTGCACGAGGCGAAGGAGGACGGTAAGATAGCAGACCCGAACGAAGAGTTGTGCAGGGGGTGTTACATGTGTGTTCTAAAATGTCCAAAGGGCGCCATCTCGATCGGAATCAACCCTGAATTCGAAAAACTGGGAAATTCCTATTTCTCTCCAGAGAGGATAAAAACGATCTATTTTGAAGCAGAAACTGGTAGGGTTCCTGTTTCCGGCGCGGGGTATACCGGTCCCTTTGCGGGGCCGGGTTTTGACGGCATCTGGTTCGATTTTTCAGAGATAGTCAGACCGACGAGGGATGGAATTCATGGCAGAGAGTACATTTCGACGTCGGTGGATTTGGGAAGGAAGCTTCAGTCTCTCAAATTTGATGAGAATGAAAAACTGGTTTCCAATGTTCCAAAAACAGTAGAGATTCCTATACCCATGATTCTTGATGCTCCGCTCAAATGCGGAACAAGTCGAAACCTCCAGTTAGCCGTGGCCAAGGCTGCTGCTGGACTCAAGACCTTTGCTATAGTGAATGCGAGAGAATATTCGTCCGATCTTGCTCGTTATAAGGCAAGTCTGATACCCAGAATCAACCATGACGAAATAGATGAATTTGAGAATTTGGTCAAGAAATCGCAAATCGTCGAAGTCGATTGCAGAGGTAGCGACGTTGAAGGTCAACTGAAGAAGGTTAGAGCGATTAATCCTTCAGCGCTGGTCTCTTGCAGGTTCATTTATGATGCAGAGGCTCCTGAAAGGGCAGATACGCTCGCAAGGTTAGGGGGCGATATCGTTCATTTTCACGTTGATGACGGAGTTGTTGAGCGAGACCCTGACTCAATCAAAAACGCCATCCTCTCTGTTCACACGTATCTTGTTGACAAGCACATTCGAGACAAGATAACTTTGATCTTCAGTGGGGGAATAGCTGAGGCAGCGCATGTTCCCAAGTCCATCATCCTCGGAGCCAATGCAGTCGCAGTTGGAGTAGCATATCAAATCGCTCTTGGATGCAATGTTTGCGACGAAAACGTGCACGGTCAGGGCTGTCGGATAAGTCTGGAGGATGGAGACGTTGAACTGGCAACTCAGAGAATCATGAACCTGATTGGCTCTTGGAGGGATCAACTGCTGGAAGTGCTGGGTGGAATGGGCCTGCGGGAAGTGAGGAGGCAAGCAGGCGAGACGGGCAGAGCGATGTTTTACGAAGATCTTGAAGCCAGAATTTTCGGTGATAAAGAATGATGCAGGGCGAACTCTTCAAGAAGCCAATGGTAAAACCCGCGCCTTCCCAATATCCGGCCTCGATAGAGAAATATGAAGTGATTATCGAAAGGTCTAAGTGTTCAATGTGTGGGAAATGCGCGGAAGTCTGCCCTGCCTGCATAGGGTCTTCATCTATCGATGTTGAAGCCTATCAGAAGCCGGATGGATACCTGCGCGTGGCTGTCCCGAAGATTTCTTGTATGGGCATATCGTGTCAACGGTGCGTGCTTGAGTGTCCAGACGGTGCTTTGTCCGTTATACTCAGTCCACAGTACTTTGCCCTCGGCGACGTGCGATGGACTGCTGAGTTGATAATGTCAACTTGGGAGGAGGCTGAGGTTGGAAGAGTTTCAGGAAAATACGAGTATAGAGTTGGGGATTCTGGGGGAGGTTTTGACAGGCTACGATTTGATTTTGAATTGGATAACAAAGAAATTCATGACGATGACCCGTCTAAAGACGAGGACTGTGACACTTCGATTGTTCTGAACAAGAGAAATGATGGGCGGCCGGAGATCAGGATCCCCATTCCAGTGTACAGCGCGGATATGTCTTACGGCTCCATAAGCCTGAACGTGATGCTCGCCAGAGCCAAGGCAGCTGAGGCTTGGAACACGTTCACCAGCACTGGTGAGGGAGGCTACCCTGATGAGCTGATTAAGTACAAGGATCATGTTATAACGCAGGTTGCAACTGGCCACTTTGGGGTGAACGCTGAAACAATCAAGAGAGCCAAGATCATAGTTTTGAAGTACGCGCAGGGCGCGAAACCCGGCTTAGGAGGGCATTTGCTTGCGGACAAGGTGACTCCTGACGTTGCGAAGATACGGGAGGTGGTTCCCTACATTAGCTTGTTTTCTCCGTTTCCGTTTCATAACGTCTACTCTGTTGAAGACCACTATAGGCATGTTCAATTGATGGAAGACGTGAATCCTCAAGCATTGATCTCCGTGAAAGTTTCAACTCCTGTCGATGTTGACATGGTGGCGATTGGAAGTTACTACGCGGGAACCCACATTCTGCAAATAGACGGTGGGTATGGCGGAACAGGAGCAGCCCCTGACATAGCTAAGAAAAACATTGCCATGCCGATTGAATATGCATTACCAATCGTTCACAATTACTTGGTGAGAGAAGGAGTCAGAGATGAGATAACGATAATGGCCAGTGGCGGATTGAGGACCGCGTTCGACGTTGCCAAGGCCATAGCCTTGGGAGCTGACGGAGCAGTAATTGGAACGGCAGAACTGGTCGCAATCGGGTGTAAAAGATGCGAAAACTGTGAAAGAGGAAAAGGCTGTCCGAGTGGAATAGCCACGACAGATCCGGCACTCATGTATTTCATCGATGTAGACTGGGGTTCTCAGAGGATAATCAACCTGTACAGCTCATGGAAGAGACAATGGAGCCATATCCTGAAAAAACTTGATCTGGAAAACATCAGGGAACTTCGACCCAATGACGAAGTAGAGTTCAAGAAAGGCAGATTCAATCACATGGTGCATCTCGATCATCTGAAGTGACAACTATGGACAAAAACACTTACGGTCCACTGGTTTCAAACAAACATCCTGTTTCCACCAGCGTTAACAGCTCGATGCGTGAGAACGTGGCGGAAGGCGGATGCGGCGTTCTTGGAGTAGCTAGTTCCATCCCGATACAAGGAAGATACTTGCTGCAACCGCTTATTCAGATGCACAACAGGGGAAACGGAAAAGGCGGCGGCATCGCGGCTGTCGGTCTCTCTGCAAAGCAACTGGGCGTTTCAGAGAGGGTCTTGGAAGAAGACTACATAATGCAGGTAGCCTACATTGATCCGAAGTCAAGAGTGGAAGTTGAATCCCAATTCATAAACTCTAACCTCAATGTTGAGCTTGCGGAAAAGGTCCCGACGATTGAGAACTACGGAAGCGTAGGTCTGGAGGTTAAGCCTCCTGAGGTTTGGAGATATTTTGTAAGGGCGAAAGAAGACAAATTTCGAAGGTTTATTGAAAAGAATGGATACGGAGGGCTCAAGCCAGAAGCTGCTGAGGATGAGTTCGTTTACAGAAACAGTTTTGCTCTGAACAAGAAGTATTATGCCTCTCTGGGCGACAAGAAAGCCTTCGTCTTATCTCACGGGAAGAACATCATCGTTTTCAAGATTGTAGGATACGCTGAGCAAGTTCTACACTACTATCGGCTCGAAGACCTTGAATCCCACGTTTGGATTGGACATCAGAGATATCCGACGAAAGGAAAAATCTGGCACCCTGGAGGTTCACACCCGTTCATAGGCCTGCACGATGCCTTGGTCCACAATGGCGATTTTGCGAATTATCATTCTATAACAGAATATTTGAGGCAAAGAAACATTTCCCCCCTGTTCCTGACGGACACTGAGGTCGCTGCCCTATACTGGGATCTTTTGACGAGGACGTATGAGTACCCGCTGGAGTACGCGATTGAAGCAATTGCCCCAACGACGGAAAGAGATTTCGCCATGCTTCCAGAAGACAAGAAGAAGATCTATAAGGCAGTCCAAGCAACACACATCCATTGCTCTCCTGATGGACCCTGGTTCTTCATCATTGCCAGAAACAATCCTTACAGGAGAGAGTTTCAGCTAATCGGAATAACCGACACTTCGATGCTGAGGCCACAGGTCTTTTCTCTCCAAGAAGGAGAGGCCAAAATAGGCTTCATAGCTTCCGAGAAACAGGCAATAGACACGATGGTACAGAACTTGGCGAAGGATGATTCAAGATTCTATCCAAGAAGTGACCTGTACTGGTACGCCAGAGGAGGCAGCTACACCGACGGCGGCGCCTTTGTTTTCACCATTGACCAGTCGAAGAACCTTCTATGCACGGACAAGTTTGGAAAACCCATCTCGGCCAAAAATCACCAGCAACACTGCAAGAGGATAAGCAGCCATGATCTGCCCAAACTTCCAAGCATTCACGAAAAACTGAAAGACAGACCGAGAGGCGCCGACCTGTTCACATACGCTGCGAAGAACATTGAAAGCTGGAGTTTTGACGAGGTGTGTTCATTTGCAGAAACAATGAGGGAATACGCCTGCAAAGGTGACGAAGAAAAGTCTGTCGTCGTAGAGACGCTTACCCTGCTCATAGACAGAAGATACGACACGGGTAGAAAGAGAAGAAGTGACGTCGTCTCCCTGTTTGAAGAAAAACTCTTCGACGTTTTCAATTCAACACGTTCTACAGAATCTGACACAAACGGGAAATATCGTTTAATCAAATTTGAAGAAAGAAACAGGCTGAAAGGCCCGGCACACTCAGATCAGACCCTCGTGATGGATGTTTCTGAATTCCCTCCTGAGGGAGGGGAAGGCACATGCCAGCTGCTTGAAAGGGCATGCAAACTGGGTTGGAAGAACTTTGTCGCCTACAACTTCAGGGGGCAGAGAAACTTCGGAGCCGGTCTGATTGCAAGAGACAGAGTTAGAATCGATGTTTATGGAAGAGTCGGCGACTGCCTAGCTGCCTTTGCAGACGGCCCCGAATTCTATGTGCACGAAAGCGCCCAGGACTCTGTGGCTTATTGCTTCAGATCAGGAAAACTGGTGATCTTTGGAGACGCTGGAAAAGCGTTTGAGTACGGGGCCAAGGGCGGAGTCACGTTCATTTTGGGGGATTTGATCGACAGGCCGCTGATAAATTCCGTCGGAAGCGCGACAGCGGTTGTCAACGGTTCGTGCAAAGATTACATGGGTGAATCTTGCATGGCGGCGAGAGGATTCACGATTCTTAATGGAGTGGCATTTGATGACCACGGAAAAATGGTGGAGCAAGAAACCCCCTATCCCGGCGGAAACCTGTTTCCTCTCGCAGCAGCCAGCGCCGTATACTTGAGAGACCCCAGAGAGACAGTCGGTGAGGACCAGCTTAACGGCGGCAGAATAGGCACAATTTCCGAGGAAGACTGGGAAAGAATCTTGCCGTTGCTGAAAGAAAACGAAAAGTTGTTCGGCATACAAATTGAAGACCTTTTGAAGGTTGATGGTGTGATGAGAAGTCCAGAGTGTGTATACAGAAAAGTGGTCCCCGTTGAAATAGCTGCCTTGGCGAAATACGAAAGTGGTATTTGAGCGCACGAAGCCTCGGAAAAACCATCAAAATTCTGCGCTGGCAGACTTGAAATACTCGAACAACAATCTCAGCGAGAGCTTGCGAAAGACACCCTGCGCGCGCTAAGATGCTTGTCGCTGTAGGGCTACCATCACAGGGTACTGTTAAGTTAAGTTACCCAAAAATCTTTGTGATGACCCTTGAATCTTTCTGTTGAGGAAAATGTTATTTGGTTAAAGGACTTGTGCTAGTTATAGCGCGTGCGCTATTAGCAATCCTCCACTCCCAAGCACGTACTTTCCATTTATCTCTTCCACTCCACTCACTAACATCAAAGTTCCTTGTGCACAAGTTTTATCTCACACCATTTATGAGGTACTGTTAAGCTACCCAAAAAAGCCTTTGCTATGAAGGAACACTTTCGTGACATAGCAAGCCGTCACAAAGCGCGCGCGCATGAAATTGTAACAAAATGTGTAACAAAACTGTCACATACCCTTTTTTTCCTCCGGTTCTCAAAAAGACAAGGAACGCAATATGTTTTTTGAGGAGTTTTCAGTCAGTTGTGACTGTGACCAGTTCTTTGTGAATTGAGGCTCTTTTCAAGGACAAAGCATGAATAATTCCTTGAATTACGTCTAAGTCTAGTCTCACGATTTTTCGGAAAGTGTTTTTTCAAGTCACCGCAAAAGAGCGGCTATCTGGAAGAACAGACTTCAGCAAAGGACACGAAGGAACCAGGGGAGTTCATACTTGGCTAACAAAAGACGAGTAGCGCGCACGATTGCTGAAATGTTTCAATGACATTTCTCGTGCGAGTTTTAATTCGGCTGCAGATGACCGAAATCCATTGTGTACCACACCGCACGCTTTTGGGGGAAACATTGTCACAAATTGCGAAAATCGCGGGAACAATTGAAATATGTGATCATTTGATCGGTATTAAAACTGACGTTTGGAACGTGACTGAGAGATTGCAGTCAAGCAGACTTGCCAAGGGTGGAGCCGTTGCGAAAAAATCTTTTGTGGTTCTGTTGCTAGTGGGTATGGCCGAAGTGTTTATTGGAATATTCTCTTTGAGTCTTGCTCTGGTTGCTGATGGTGTCCAATCCTTTGCCGATGCTGTTGTTTCGTTGATCGTTTGGGTTGGTTTACGTTTATCAGGAAAAGCGCCAGATGGCAAATTCCATTTCGGGTATTACAGAGTTGAAAACTTCAGCAGCATTATCGCCGCTTTCGTCTTGACTGTCTCGGGCGGACTGATTCTTTATGAGTCTTACCAGGGGCTGCTTCACCCTAGAGGGATAGTCAATGCAGAGTTAGCTATGGCAACCGCACTCCTAGCAGCCGCTATAGCCGGGGTAATATTGTTCTTCAAAGTTCGCGCTGCCCGAAGATACGATTCTTTAGCGCTAAAGGCAGATGCGTTCAACTCAACCAAGGACGTGGTCACGTCTCTGACAGCCTTTGTGAGCATAGCATTAAGCAAATACTTGAATATTGGAGTGACGGATTCCATTGCCGGAATAATAATCGCCTTCTTCGTTTTCACTGTTGCATACTCAGTGATAAAGGAATCTTCGTTGATCCTGATGGATGCGTGTCAATGTAGTGACATCCTGTTGGATATAGAAAGCATAGCAAAAAGTGTCAGGAATGTTAAAGAAGTACATGACATCCGCATGCGGAAGCTGGGACCATACTTGGTAGGTGACATGCACATTGTCGTTGACGGCGACATGTCGGTTAGAGAGGCAGATCAGATAGCGACACAGATAGAGGAACAAGTGAAGAAAGAGTTCGGCGAAGTAACAGAAATAAAAGTGAGAATAGAGCCACCAAAGCCCTCAACCGGAGAGTGAAAACGACGCGCGCGCTAAGGTGCTTATGAGGAAGTAGCGAGGGCTCGCAATCAAGACGGAATAGAGATTACTTTGCGAACCGTCCAAGAACTAATAGATGGAAAAATACAGGACACGCAAAAAACCTAAGGGGAAGAAAGCAGGTAACTTAGCAGTATCCAATCACAGATCAATTTATAAGTCTCGTTGCATGTGTTGTTTGAAATCCGATATCGGTAAGGCGATATCAAAATGTGGGGTCACAAAACTAAACCATTCAAAAAAGGAGGCCTGCGGATGTGGGTCTTCTCAATACTGCAACAGTCACCCAGTAATGGTGCTGAAATAATGGACCAAATAGAAATGGCTACTCAAGGATGGTGGAGACCATCTCCAGGTTCAGTATACCCATTGCTTGAGGAACTGCAAAAAGAGGGGAGTATCAACAAACGGGAAGACGGGCGGTATGAACTCACGTCCAAAGGCAAGCAAGAGTTGGAATCGCCATGGGGAATTCCGATAAAACAACCGCACACTACACAAGAAATCCTGACTGAGATTGAGAATTATGTTTCATACCTCGAAGACCTAAATGTGTCGGACAAGTCCAAGGTTTTCACCCAAATAGAGCAACTGAGAAATATTAAGGATCGTCTGGTAGCTCTCATTGATTCAAAGTGAGTTAGTGGCTGGAAATGATACGAATAAGGGGTTGCGGGCGAGTTTATCATTTTTTCAGTGTTATGGAATTATCTGCATTATTCACAGGTGACGTAATATGGTTGACGATTTTGTAATTGAAACAAAAGGGCTCCGAAAAACCTTCATTTCTAAACAGAGAGGCGGGAAAAAAGAGGTAGAAGCAGTTAAGGGTATAGATCTCACTGTGAGGAGAGGGGAAATTTTCGGTTTTCTCGGTCCTAATGGTGCTGGTAAGTCTACTACACAAAAAATGCTTTCTACACTGCTGCAACCAACTGGTGGAGAGGCCAAGGTTCTCGGCTATGATTTAGTAAAACAACAGGAACAGATTAGACAGAATGTTGGATGTGTGAGCCAAACTGGCGGTGCAGATCTGGCGTCTACAGGTCTTGAGAATCTAGTTCTACAGGCTCAACTTTACGGTTTAAACATTTCAACTGCAAAAAAATACGCGGCCGAATTCGTAGAGCGTTTTCAGATGAGTTCTTTTATCGAGAGACCGGCTTCATCGTACTCAGGTGGCCAGAAACGGCGCCTAGACGTTGCACTTGGGATGATTCAGCATCCACGACTACTTCTCCTTGATGAACCGACTTCAGGTCTAGATCCGCAGAGCAGAGCATATCTATGGGAGCAAATCAAAAATCTGAAAGCTGAAGGAGTAACAATATTCTTGACCACTCAGTACATGGATGAGGCTGACAAGCTCTGCGACACGATAGCAATTATAGATAATGGAAAAATTGTTGTGACTGGAACGCCAGGAGAGTTGAAAAGCAATGTTGGCGGTGACATGATCGTTTTTGGTTTTCCCTCAGAGGATATCACTCGCAATGCCGAAACTCTGTTAACGAAGATTCGACCAGAGAGTATCCAAACTAAAAACAATCTTGTCTATCTCTACACCCAGAATGGGGAGAGAGTGATGCCTGACCTCCTGAGATTCCTTGATGCAAAAAACTTGGAGGTGCAGAGCATCATGTCGTCCAAGCCAAGTCTAGATGATGTCTTCTTAAAGTACACGGGTCGCTCACTAAGGGAGGATGATGGAAGAAGATGAAACTGTTACATGAAACAAGGCTAATGTTCATCCGCAACGTGCAGCACACACTCAGGAATCCCGTTTTCATTTTCGTGAGCATGTTCCAGCCTCTTCTGTACCTGTTGTTGTTTATGCCACTCCTGAACGGTCTCGGCGGTGTTCCAGGCCTGCCCTCTGGGAAAACAGTTGAGGTTTTCATCCCCGGGCTTTTAGTTATGCAAGCGCTCTTCGGTTCAGCCTTCGTTGGATTCTCACTTATCGACGATATTAGAACAGGAGTTATAGAACGATTTTTAGTAACTCCCGTGAAACGCTCGGCAATTCTTTTAGGTAGGGTTTTGAGGGATGCAGTCGTTCTGCTTATGCAATGCATTTTGATTACATTAGTAGCTATACCATTTGGGCTAAGTGTAAATGTAGGCGGATTTTTGCTCTCTTTACTGTTATATGCTTTGATCGGAGTTACTATGGCATCTATATCATACGGTTTTGCTCTTATATACAAAATTGAGGATCCTCTCGCTCCGACGTTGAACACAATAACACTTCCTGTTTCTCTGCTGTCGGGCATTATCCTTCCCCTCGCGCTTGCGCCTATCTGGCTTCAAGATCTCGCCAAGATTAACCCATTCTCGTACGCAGTTGATGCAGTTCGCGCATTATTTGTCGGGAATTTTCAAAACGTCGAAATCGTAGAGGGGTTCGCCATCATCAGCGCACTTGCAATCCTCCTATTCCTGTGGGGGTTGAGGTCGCTCAAGAAAATGGCATCATGACTATGAGATTTACATTTTGCAATTTCATGCTGTTAGGTGCTAATCGAATACGCTAAAATGCTCGCGGAATCCCATTCCTCCCTAAGAACGCAATAAAGACAGTCGTCTGTCCATCTTCCTCTGGTGAAGAAATCGCGCGCTTGTTGAGAACCATTTGGGTCATTGACAGTTTCAAATTAAGAAGACACAAATCGTCGCGTAGTTGACCAGTGGGCAATTTCTTTCGACGATGTTTTGGATTTTGGCATAAAACTTCCCCAACCAACCAATGAAGTGACTTGAGTCTTGCCCCTTAGCGCGCGCTTTTAAGAGGTAACATATTTGCTCCCTGAAATGGTAACAAGCTGTGTTTGTTCGGCGTGAGTTTCCTTTTTAAGGCAAATAGACTTTTTTTGACTTACATTGAAAAATCTAATTGATGCAGGGAGTAGTATAGCGATTTGAGCAACGGTTTCAACTACAGATCTAGAATTTTCCTGGTTTTGTGGACTGTGAACTTTCTTTTCACGTTCTCGACTAACTTGATTCCTACTTCCAGAGCTTATTTGACGAAAGCGTTCGTGGGGAATGCTCAGACTGCAACCATGGAGGCGCTGGGTATACTGCTGTCTTTGGGATCGGCAGCAGCCACGGTAGGATATTTTGTGGGAGGTTTTGCTGCTGATACGATGGGCAGAAAGAAAGTGGTGATTCTTTCTTTTGCGGTTCTGGCTCTGGGGTGTGCACTATTCCTTGTTGCACCGAACCTCAACGGGCTTTACTTGGCCAATTTTATCGAGTTTTTTGCGGCAGGGTTTTCTAGTCCAGCTATATCAGCGTTGGTTGCAGACTGCAGTGAACAGGGTACCCGAGGGATGGCTTTTGGCATTTTCAACCTCTCGTGGATAGCCTCGGGCGTTGCAGCGCCATTACTGGCAGGGTCGCTCGCTCAATTTGTCAATTTGCACACGCCCTTCCTTCTTGCCCTACTCGTGAGCGTCGCAGGTTTGTTCGTATCGTATTTGTTAAAGGGAAAGAGCACCGATGAGAAAGCGGAGATAGCAGTAAACGGTGGAGAAGCTCAGAAGGCTGATTCAGCTTCCCGCGTAGGTCTTAGGCGTATCATCCTCATATTTGGCGTCACGAACATTCTGAACGGCTTGCTGAACGGTTTCATAAACCCGGTATTGAACGGTATGCTTCTTTTCAAGTTGGCTGCAGCTCCAGCTGAGTATGGGCTTGTGCTGTCCTTGTCATCGAGCTTGGTCACGGGACTGGTTCAGATTCCAGGCGGCAAACTTGCTGACAGGTTTGGCAGGAAACCATTGGTTCTGTTCGGCTTTCTGGGCGTGCCCTTGGTTGCCCTGTTGGGTTTCAGCAGCTCACTCATGGACTTCTCGCTGATTTTGGGTGGAATAAGCGCTGTCGGAAACATCAGTAGCCCCGCAATTTCAGCGTGACTAATGGATCTTGTCCCAGAACAGAGGCGGGCCAGTGCTTCAGGAATAACCCAGACTCTCAACGGCGTCGGGTTAACGGTCGGACCGAACGTTGGGAGTTATGTCTGGAACGCGACCAAGCCAGACACTGTGATTCCCTGCGGCATTGCAGCGATCATATTCATCGCCAGCCTACCTTTCTACCTAATGCTGCAAGAGTCAAAAACCGCACATATAGCCGCAGTGCGTCCTAGCTAGGCTGAGAAAATGAGTAGCCCTCGCCTGAAGCACAAACGACAAAAGAAGAAAGAGTCTTTGTTCTGATGTGAGAAGAAGGCATCTGCATGGGTTATCCAAGAAAGAAGATAAGAGAAGAACTGAAAAAACCTAGGCCTGAGAAGAAGAAAGATAGAGACGAAAAGCGAAAGAAGAAAAAACTGGCCCGAATTGAAAGACAACAGTACGGATAGGGCTCATCAAAGGCTCTGGCAATAGTAACTTGCATGATTAGCTCAACCGCACGCACGTGCACAAAGCTAATAGCGCACGTTAGCTGATGCCATTCAGCTGAAATAAGCTCGAATTGGGCGTAAATTGTGGTGCGGGGGGTGGGACCTCCACCCTATTTTACCGGTAAAAATATGCTTCAAGTATGCTTCACGAGAGTTCGAATCTCTCCCGGGCCACGCGCGTGCTCAGCGTTAACGGAAACAAGCCTTGAAAGTTGAGGAAAAGGAGGAAATTGACTTGGTTTGTTTTGGTTGGTTGGATTAAAATTCTATCTCCAACACAATCAACAAGGACCTCTTGACTCCACCATTCACTTCTCACCTCAGAAAAACAACATCAACGAGCAGCAAATTTTTTTAACGGCGAAACGCGTATTAATAAACAAAGGCGTTTTCAAGCCAAAATTCACTACATTCTTGTAGCGAAAACTTCAGGCAAGGTAATGTCAGAATTGTCCACAAAACCTCGAGTTCCAGAATCGAACGAAGAATACATTGCCTTTCTAGGCACATACACTCCCAGAGAATGCGGAATAGCCACCTTCACGAAAGACCTAATCGACTCCATAGACCTCCTCGGTGAATTCGCCCCAGCCCGAGTCATAAGCGTAAACGAAATAGAGACAATCTACGACTACGACAGCCGAGTCAAACAACAGATAAGGCAGGATTTCGAAGAGGATTACATTCAAGCCGCCAAGTACATCAACTCATCCCGAATCAACGCAGTAAACCTACAACACGAATTCGGAATATACGGAGGAGAATGGGGAGAGCATATCCTCTCCTTCCTACAAAACGTACACAAACCAGTCATAACCACACTCCACACACTCCAACCAGACTTTGAACCAAAAGCACGAAACGTGCTGAAAGAAATCACCGCCCACAGCAAAGCAATCGTGGTCATGGCAAGAGCCGCCAAGAACATTCTCAAGGAATACGACGTCCCAAACAAGAAAATCAACGTCGTCCAACACGGTTGCCCAGACATCCCCTTCTTAACCAGTGACAGCGTAAAACCTTCGCTGGGTTTGAAAGGAAGAACCATCCTGTCCACTTTCGGACTAATAAACGGAGGCAAAGGCATCGAGTACGCCATCCAAGCACTCCCACCCCTAGTTGAAAAACATCCAAACATACTCTACCTAATAATCGGCGAAACACACCCCGAAGTAAGAAAAATCGAAGGCGAAACCTACCGCATGAACCTCATCAAACTAGTCGACCAACTGGGGCTAAAGAACCACGTCAGATTTCACAATCGCTTCCTAACAAAAAGGGAACTAATAAGGTACCTCCACGCCACAGACATCTACATCACACCCTATATCGGCCCAAACCAAATCAGCAGCGGCACACTAGTCTACGCTCTAGGAGCCGGCAGAGCAGTAGTATCAACTCCCTACCTCCACGCTAAAGAGGTGCTGTCTCACGGACGAGGCATGTTCTGCGAGTTCAAAAACCCAGACTCAATCGCCGAAGAGGTGAAGAAACTTCTAGAAAACGACAAACTGAGAAGAGACATAGAGAAAAAAGCTTACAGGTACAGTCGAAGCTTCATATGGCCAAAGGTCGCCCAAAAATACACAGACATACTCAAACAAGCGATACGCGCTTAAGAGGACGCTCACGTGAATCTCCCACCTATCAAACTAAACTTCCTTAAAGCAATCACAGACGATACTGGTATCTTTCAACATTCGAAATTCGGAACACCAAATCGGCTAGAAGGATACACAACCGACGACAACGCCCGAGCCCTCATAGCCATCACCAAGCACAGCCAAATCAAAGGTAACTCCAAATCGGACAGGTTGATAGGCACATACCTAAGCTTCCTTCTGCACATGCAAAGAGCAGACGGCAAAATGCATAACTTCCTAAGCTACGATCGAAGCTTCATCGACGACGAAGGTTCAGAAGACTGTGCAGGTCGCACCCTATGGGCCTGCGGATACGTAATAAACAGCAAGCTATCAGCGGAGAGGAGACTTCTAGCAAAAGAAATCTTCGACAAAGCCTTTCGATGGGCATGCTTCTTCAAATCCCCCAGAGCGAAAGCCTTCGCAATACTTGGCCTAAGTCATTACCACAAGGCCTACACAAAAGACCAAAACCTAACCCAGAACATAAAGACACTATCAGACAAACTGCTCGAATACTACACAAACACGCGCTCCAGCGACTGGCGCTGGTTTGAACTCTACCTCACCTACGAAAACGGTAGACTCCCGCAAGCCCTTTTCGAAGCCTACCAAGAAACAAAACAAGCCAAATACCTTCGAGTCGCAGAGGAATCGCTAAAGTTCCTCCTTGAAGTTCAGATACTAAACAACAAATTCGTACCCATAGGCAACCACGGCTGGTACAAAAAAGGAAAACCGCGGCCCATATACGATCAGCAATCCGTGGAAGCAGCTTCAATGACGGAAGCATCACTGTCAGCTTACCGCAAAACAGACAACCGCCAGTACAAAACAATGGCACGAACAATCTTCAACTGGTTTCTCGGGAAGAACACCCAAAACTCCTTTGTTTACAATTCCACCACAGGCAGCTGCTACGACGGAATAACCAAAAAAGGACTAAACTACAACCAGGGAGCCGAAGCCACCGTTTGCTACCTTTCCGCCCGCATCGAACTTCAAACTACCATAGAACAGCAAACAATATTGTCTTCATTCGCGCGGAAAGTCTCCCACACACGCGTTTTATGAATCCTAAAACAGTTCGCCTTATTAGTCAAGAAAACCAAACCTGAGACAGAGGCGAAACCAGAACGTGCTAATGGTAAAGGACATAATGATCGAAGACGTGGTAACCGCCAATATTAACATCACAATCAAAGACGCCATCAGAACACTACAAGAAAAACACGTGGGCTCAATCGTAATAACGGACGACAACCAAAAATGCGTGGGTATCTTCACCGAGCGGGACGCCATAAGAATCATAGCCCAAGAAGTCCCACTGGATACCACCATCGATCAAGTGATGACCAAGAATGTCGCCACAATAGGAGAAGAGGCTTCGCTAGAGGAAGCAAGACGACTCGTAATCTCACACGGAATCAGACACCTGCCAATCGTAAACCGCAAAGGAGAACTAACCGGCCTCTTCTCCGTCAGAAAACTCTTGGATGAACTCTTCGGATTGACCACGTCAAAATACTGCTAGGATACATACAAAATGAGACGGTCCCAAGACAACCCGATCCTTCAGCCAATAGCATCGAACCCCTGGGAATCGAAAGAAGTTTTCAACGCTGCCGCCATAGGAGTCAGCAAACGAGTCCACATACTATACCGGGCAATAGGTAACGACGGCATATCCCGCTTCGGATACGCCGCCTCCTCTGACGGATACAAAATCGATGAGCGGTCACCAGTCCCCGTTTTTGAACCCCACAACGAAGCTGAACACTGGGGATGCGAGGACCCCCGACTAACGCTCTTCGACGACCAAATAGTAATGTCTTACACAGCCCTTTCCGAAATCGACCACGAACAGCTCTACCAGATCTCACTAACATCTATCGCAGTTGACGATTTCTTGAGCAAACAATGGAAATGGAACGAACGAGTATTGCCCTTCAGAGGCATACGCAACAAAGACGCCGTCATTTTCCCAAAAAAAATCGGAGGCAACTACGTCATGTTTCATCGCCTAGAACCAGACATGTGCGTGGCGTACTCCGACGACCTCAGAAGATGGTACGACATCAGGTCCTTCATGAGACCAAGAACGAAAAGCTGGGACTGCTGGAAAGTAGGCGCAGCCGGACCCCCAATCGAACTCAACGAGGGCTGGCTCCTTATCTACCACGGCGTGAGTTTCGAAAAGGTCTATTCGCTTGGCGTAATGCTGCTGGACAGAGACAATCCCGAAACCATTCTCTACCGCTCCGAAACACCCATACTAACACCCGTCACCGACTACGAGCGCTTCGGCAAAGTGCCTAACGTGGTGTTCAGCTGTGGAAACGTACTCATCAACGACGAAGTCCTGGTGTACTACGGAGGCGCCGACAGCGTAATGTGCGTGGCAACATACGAACTAAACGAACTAATGCCCAAAAAATAAAACCCCAACTAAGCAAACGCTCAACCGAACTTGACGACCACCGGAACCAAAGCTAAGAAGCGCGGCAACCGTCACATCAACAACATGCTATTCTCCAGGGAGTCTTTTGTCCGAACCGCCATTACAGGCGATTCTATGGAAAAATACGCGTCCCCGCTTGCATACCCGCAAACCGAAAAGTAAGCCCGCGCCAATGAAGAGACAAAAACCCGAAACTTAACATTCTCATCTGCGCTGGGCATCAAAGCGTAGACAAAGCACCCAACGCAATCAACTGAAAACCCCGGATCTGGGGAGTGCAGCCGCACAACCAAATTCTTCAAGATGCTGCTTCCAACGTTTTTCAGGTTCAACGTCAACAAATGGGCACCTGCAATCTTCTTTGTCGATAACAACTTAAACTCCAACCGAACCTTAACGACCACTTTGAACCTCCCCGTTACTCAGAAACTCGAACAGACATATTATATTCCTCGGCAAAGCTCTTAAAACTTTGCACCCGCGTGCATTTAGGGTCAAATCCCACCGGACTCGCTCATATATAGTGTGTGCTTCTTCTCTGAAACACTACAAAATTGAGTTACTCGGTCTCCAGTGTGCGTACAATCAGAGTCGCATGGAGACTGCTTTAAATTCTCGTCAATAAAATGTGGGATAACCTTAGTATTTTACCGGTAAACAGGTGTTCAATTCTTAACCCCCGCACACGCTCACGGACAACGTCATAAATTGAGGTTATCTAGCTGAAATAAGCTCGAAATAGGACTTGAAATTGAAGTGCGGGGGGTGGGATTTGAACCCACGAACCCCTACAGGATAGGCGCCTCAGGCCTACGCCTTTGACCATGCTTGGCAACCCCCGCTTTTAAGACCAATCGCTCTATCCTAGTTTATGGTCTAAATTAAATCTTATCTATTCTCTGCTAGGCTGGAAGCAAAACAGGACATTTGGCGGGGCGGCCTGAACCATGTGAAAGCCTCTTGTGGTCATCTACATTGCATGCGTGCTTCTGCTTCCCACCAAAGGCGGGAATGGAAGAAAATCTTGCTCGACTTCTTAGTCTTTGTATCTCACGACGTCTGCAAGCATCGACATTCATAGCAAAAACTGTGTCATGGCAAAAACCACGAGCGACATGCACGTTCACTTGGGACCTGGCGCCCTGGCTTGTCCCCAGATTGAGTGTTGAATCATGTTAAGGGAAGAGTATCGGCGCATACGAGGCTGTTAGGCAATAGATCGCCTTAACCCCCGCTGTGTTACAATGCAGCCTTACGTCTGGCCTTGCAAACAGAGAGCGAGTTTGAGAAGATTGTCACAAAACAACATTACAACTGACAACACAAAAAAACGAAACGCATCAACCGTCAAGCAATGTTCAGCCTGTTTTCAACATCGTTTGTCACAAAGCAACATTACAACTAACCTCACAAACGGAGACGGGGGTCGACTCTGCAAGACAGCGACCCCAGCGCGCTTCACAGCCTACTGCGCTCCGCCCTGAAAAAAGAGAAGCAACGAATAACCCATGAAAAGACGAACCGTCGTCTCACCAACATGCATAAACGCAAAATAAATGGACAAGGCAACGCGCGGAAATCAAAGAGAGAACAAAACCCATCCTCTGACCGGAAAGGACGCGCGTGACCTGCAGCTAGACCTTCGGCTTCTGTATCAAATCGTCCATTTTTGCCTTCTTGAGCAGGTTAACGTGTTTGACCAGTTCGTTTATGACGGCTTCGAGAACTTTTCTTCCCTTTTCGGCTGAAGCGGTTGACTGTCTTCCGTAGACGCCTGAGCTTGTTTCGTCCACTGTGCTCAGTGGCAGCGTCATGCCTTCTATTTGCACTGCGTGCCTGCGAGGTTCCTCATCCAATGCTTCACTCATGTCAACAAGGTTCGGATGCAAGGCCAAATTCACCGATGTCTCTTCAGCGCCAGCATGCCTCCTCTCTTCATACGTAAAAAGGTCGGGCAGAAGCTTCGCCACGGCAGGCCACCACTGGAAAACGGACATGAAAACACCGTCTTCCTTGAATTCTCTGGCCAAATCTGCGAGTGCGGCCAAGTTGCCTCCGTGGCCATTAACCACCACGATTTTTCGCACACCGTAGTAGTTAAGGGACAAACACGTTTCTTTAACGTACTCCTTGAATGCCTTAGGAGAAATGAAGATAGTCCCCCAAAACTGTTTATGATGCGAGCTCACGCCGAACGGAATGACCTGCAGACACAGCACTCCTGTGCGTTTAGCAGTTTCCTCAGCGATGCTCTTGGCGATTAGATGATCTGTTCCCAACGGGTTCGCTGGTCCGTGCTGCTCGTTTGCACCCACCGGGAGGATTGCAATGTCATTCTTTGCGAAGTGCTCTTTGGCTTCTGGCCAGCTCATTTCATGAAGCAGAACCTTCAAAACTAAACTCTCCTTCACCAAACTGTTTTATTGCAAGCAGATTGAATATAAACTTACAGTCCAAGGGCGGTGAAAACATTGAAAGCAGTGATTCTGGCAGGGGGCTTTGGCACAAGGCTGAGGCCATTGAGTTGCACGAGGCCCAAGATACTCTTTCCAGTAGTCAACAAACCCCTGTTGCAGTGGACCTTCGAAAGACTCGCACGCAACAAAATAGAAGATGCCATAATGGCCGTCTTCTACCAAACCGAGGTCTACATAAAACATCACCGAGTCCCGAGATCCGGAGTGCACGTCACCTATTCACACGACCCCTTGAGAAAGCCTCTGGGAACCGGTGGCTCAATAAAGAGGGCTGAAAAACGAATTGGACACGACGAACCGTTCATAGTGTTGAACGGAGACATATTTGCAGACGTGAACTACGCCGAAGTCTTTGAAGCCCACAAGCAGAAGAAAGCGGTGGCAACGATAGCTGTTCGCAGCGTGGAGAATCCGAGCAGATACGGGGTTGTCGAATTGGCTGAAAACAATCGCATAGTGAGGTTTGTTGAAAAGCCTCCGCCTGGAACCGCCCCGACAAACTTGATAAACGCTGGAGTGTACGTTTTCAGCCCTGAAATCTTCAAGTATATTCCGGAAGGACGCGCTGTTTCCATTGAACACGAGATCTTCCCGAAGCTTGCAGAAGAAGGCAGGCTTTACGGACATGTTTTCAACGGGTTGTGGATGGACATCGGCAAGCCTGAAGACTACATGGAAATCAATCGAAAAATGCTCGCCTCAGTCCCAGACCGACAGAAAAGCAGGCCAGGCAAGAACATAGAGATCAAGAAGCCCGTGGCCATCGGCAAAAACGTCCGCATAGGACAAGAATCTGCCCTAGGACCCTACGCAGTGGTGGGCAAAGATGTCGTCATTGGAAAAGGTGTGCACATACAAGATTCAATCATCTTCGAAGGATCGGTCATATCGGACTTTTCCATGATAAACGGCGCAATAATCGGCGAAGGCGTGACAGTTGGAGAAAGGGCCAAAATCAGGAAAGGCTGCGTAATCGGCGACCACGCCAAAATAAAAGACGACGTGTCCCTCGCTGAGGGAATATCAGTCTGTCCAGCAAACGAAGTTTCCAAAAGTGTATTAACGTCTAGCCGCATCTGATTGAAAGAGGTCTGTCAGACCATGTTAAGTTCAAAGCATTTATTCGGCACTAACGGCATCCGCGGCCTTGCCAACAAGGAACTGACGCCTGAAATGGCCATCAAAGTTGGCAATGCAATAGGCACTTTTTTCAAACGAGGAGAACTCATAGTCGGCTACGATGCCAGGACAACCGGACCGATGCTCGCGAAAGCCGTTATCGCCGGCTTGAACTCGACAGGATGCAACGTTCTCCTCGTGGGGATGGCGCCAACGCCGGCACTGCAGTTCGCAGTGAGACATCACAAACCCGACGGCGGAGTCATAATTACAGCGTCACACAACCCGCCGGAATACAATGGAATAAAAGTGATATGGAACGACGGAATAGAAATATCCCACGAGCATGAAATCGAAATCGAAAACATCTACTTCGGCGAAAAAGCGAAGTTCGCCGAGTGGAACGCGATAGGAACGGCACGTGAACTGCCAGGAATAATCGACGAATACATCGACGCCGTGAAAAAGCACGTCAACATCAAGGCAATAACGCAGAATCACTACCACATTTTAATCGACGGAGCAAACAGTGTAGGAAGCCTAACGGGGCCGCGCCTTGCACGAGAATTAGGATGCAAGGTCACCACGATAAACGCAAACATAGACGGAACATTTCCGGGCAGGCCGCCTGAACCCCGCCCCGAAAACTTGGGAGACTTGGCAATCACGGTGAAGGCCACAGGTGCAGACTTGGGCGTGGCCTATGATGGCGACGCTGACCGCTCTATTTTTGTCGACGAGAAAGGCAAGATCATCATGGGAGACCAGACCTTCGCCCTGGTGGCGAAGTATTTTCTGACGGATAATCCAGGTGAAAAGATCGTCACGCCGTTGAGTTCTTCAACCATAATCAAGGACATAGCCGACGAGTATAACGGGCAAATCGTGTGGACCAAAATAGGAAGCGTGACAGTTGCTCAGACCATGAAAGAACTGAAAGCCAAGCTGGGAGGCGAAGAAAATGGCGGAATCTTCTATGGACCTCACCAACCAGTCAGAGACGGCGCAATGACAACCGCCCTGATCTTGAACATCATGGCCAGAACAGGCAAAAAACTGTCAACGCTGATAGAAGAACTACCTGAATACTTCATCGAAAAAGAAAAAGTCGAATGCAAAGAAGAAGTCAAACAGGAAGTCCTGCAGAGACTCATCGAACAAACCAAAGGGCTGAAAACAAACACTCTTGACGGCGTCAAAATCTGGTTCAAAGACAAAAGCAGCATCCTGATAAGGCCAAGCGGCACCGAACCAATCTACAGAATATACGCCGAAGCCAAAACCAGCCAAAAAACCAAACAGCTCGTAAAAGAATACAGTTCGAAACTCCAAGCAATAATCAAAAAGCTAAGCTAGGCAGTGACTCTAAAGCCCCGGAGAACAGTCGCATGTCCACGCCGATGATGCAAGCCAAACCAGAGGAAATGGATACCCCTGAAAAACGGGGGAACCGTGTTGTAAGCATAATTGGATGTGGACAAACCGGCATTCTGCAAGCCGTCCTCTTTGCAGACGCAGGATTCAAAGTCACATGCGTAGACGCCGACCAAACCACAGTCAACCGAATTGCGAAGGGAAGAACTTCTCTGAAATCAGAAACAGAGGCTAAACTGAAAAGCCATGCAAAAACAGGACACTTGAGCGCAACTAATGATATTGGAGAGGCAGTTTCCCACAGCGACATAATCGCAATCACAACCCCCGTCAAGATCAGCTCGAGGAAAAAGGCAGAATACTCAGATTTAGAGAACACCTGCAAAAAAGTAGGCTCAAGCCTTCGGAGCGGATCCCTTGTAATAGTTACGAGCCTAACCGGGATTGGCCTCACGGAAGGCCTGATAAAAGAAACATTAGAAAACACTTCAGGACTCAAAGCGGGCACGGGTTTCGGGCTTGCGTACAGTCCAATTCAAACCGTGCACACCTTGACTTGTGAGGAAGCCGCGAATTATCAGCGAATCGTCGCATCAGCCGATAAGGACAGCCTGAGGGCTGCATCATTCGTTTTTGAACTACTTGCCAAGAGAGGCGTAAGAAGAGCAACCAACGTAAAAGCGGCCGAAGTGGCCGCGCTCCTCGAAGTCTTACAGCGAGATATCAACATCGCTCTCGCAAACGAAGCCGCTTTTCTGTGTGAAAGAGTGGGCGTGGACTACACTGAAGCCCTCAGAATCATCGGGACAGACACTGATAAGCTGTCTCCCACACCCACACTTGAGGACGACAGCCTCAGTGATGAACCATACCTTCTGTTGGAGGATGCTGAAAGCTTCAACGTGAGATCTCGAGTGGCAACGGCGGCAAGAGAGACGAATGAAGAGACAGTTAAACACGTGGCCAACCTAGTCAAGGACGCGTTGAAAAGCTGCGGAAAAACAATGAAACGAGCAAGGATTGCGCTGCTGGGAGTTTCACAAACCCCCAACGCCCAGAGCCCTATCAAGAGAACAGCGAGAAAGATCATTGACACTCTTGAAGCAAGGGGGGCCAAAATCAGCCTTTACGACCCTTACCTTTCAGAGAGTGAAATCGCGGAAACCTCGTATCACTTCAAAAAAAACTCAACTGAAGCCATGGAACGCGCAGACTGCGTAATAATCCTGACAGCACACGACCAGTTCAAACACATGAATCTCAGGAAAATGAAACTCACCATGAAAATGCCAGCCGCCATAATCGACCTGGAGGGTGTAGCCGAGCCAAGCAAAATTGAAAAGGAAGGTTTCGTATATCGAGGGTTAGGAAGAGGAGTCTGGACAAAATGAAGAAAGTAAAAACAGCAGTTATAGGAACAGGTTTCTGGGGAAAAAACCACGCGAGAATATACAAGGAACTGGCAGAAACCGAACTCCTAGCCATATGCGATATAGATCCTGAAAGAGCCAACAACGTGGCCAAACAACTAGGCGTCACACCTTACAACAGCGTGGAAAAAATGCTCAAGAAAGAAGACATCGAAGCAGTGAGCGTTTGCACCTGGTCCACCATCCTAGCAAAAGAAGCCACCAAGGCTGTGGAGAATGGAAAACACGTCCTCGTCGAGAAGCCAATGGCTGCAAACACGAAACAGGCAGAAAAACTTCTCGCCGCATCTGAAAAAATGGGAGTACACCTGACCGTCGGTTTCTTGATGCGGTTCATCCCAGGACTGCAACAAATGAAAAAGGCAGTTGAAAACAAATCAATCGGAGAACTCGTATGCGCCACGGCAAAGAGAGTTTCTCAATGGCCTGAGAGAATAGGCGACGTTGGCGTGGTCAAGGACACGGCGATTCACGACATAGACGTGATGTTGTATCTCTTCAATCAAGACCCGATTGCCGTTTACGCCAAGACTGGAAGCATGAGAAACAAGAGATTTGAGGATTACGCTCAGATAATGCTCACGTTTGAAGGAGGAAAAAGCGCGTTCATCGAATCTAACTGGCTAACCCCGTACAAGACTCGAATTCTCATAGCCACGGGCAGCGAAGCAATAATGAGGCTTGACTATATCACCCAAGAGTTAACGGTTGAAGACGCGAAGCAGACAGTGCAACCGAGATACCAAGTTCAAGAACCCTTAAAACTTGAGCTTCAACACTTTGCAAATTGCATTCTGAAGAAAGAGAAACCGCTGATAACAGGCCTCGACGGCCTGAAAGCGCTCAGAATAGCCGAATCAGCGATAAAATCCTCATCAACAGACAGAATAGTCAAACTGAAATAGGCACGGCAAATCCTCAGCGCTTCCCGAGGTTGAACGGCTTGCCCTCTCGCAGAATCTTCTCAGGAGTTTTAGCCTTCCACTTCTTCAAAAAAGGCAAATCCTCCTTCTCCGTTCGCATCTCATCCGGCAGCATTTCAGGAATCTCGTCCCGTATCGGGTACCACCTTGAACATTTCGGACAGATGATCAACCCTTCCACAATCTCCTCTTTTTCCTCAAAGACAAGAAGCTCTAAGGGGTATTCCTTGTCAATTGGACACGCGAGTATTTCCATCAATTTCTTCTTGATGAGCCATTCCTCCAATTTCCCTTTTGCTTTGCAACTATAAAACTCTTTCACGAAAACCGCACTTATTGTTCGCCCAAACCAGGACCACTTTACTCAAGGGCTTTCCACGGGCTCAGCATCACTAGGAGCGCGAACTGTTCCTTTTCCTAATCAGCTTCACCTATTGCAAGAGTCGACTGATCGCAGCACCTGCACATGCTTCAACCACTTCTATCCCGTTCGGAGACTTCGATGTCCAAGACCACTGGAGGCCAGTTTGGACCCGTTGCTCTAGCGCGCGCCAGGAATACAGAAACCTCTGGAAACATTTAAAAGCAAAATGGATTTCCTTGTTAAGAAGAGGAAACAGTATGGAAAGGGCACCAGCGGGCATAGTTTATGAATGCGTAAGGTGCGGATCGAAGGTTCCTTCTGAAGAACTAGAGCTGCGCGGTGGAGAAATTAAATGCATAGTCTGCGGCTACAGAATTCTGCACAAGGTGAAGCCGCCCGTTGTCAAGCGTATCCCAGCCAAGTGAAAGAGAAAAAATAGGGGAAAACGATTTTTCTGAACTTCTAGCGCTCTCACTGTTGAAAGCTCTGCTTCAGAATATCTCCTTCTCTCCAATCTTGCGAAGCGCTCTGCCGCGAAGCTTTATCGCCGGACCCACGACTTCGTCCGGCTGTTTCTCAACAGTTTTTCTTTTTATGGTTTCTCCACACACTCCCTTCGGCAACAGTCGCCTTTTCATGCACATGGAGTACGTGCAGTTTGGAATGTCGCACACCTCTTCCGTCCATCTGCACCACACGACATCCCGACGGGGGACAGTTGCTTCTTTTACACATTTGAAGGATTGACAGTTTGGAGAACAAGCCTTAACCTGTGCCAATGCATGCACTCCCTTTGACCATTTCATTTACAAAATTACGTCGCGAGCCAAGTCTCTCAAGTAATATCTTGCCTTAAACATCATATAAACTTTTTTCTTCAAAACTCCTTATTCTGGCTCAACCGTCTATTTTTTGACTCTTGTTTCTTCTTCTCCTGTAGACCTCCAATATAAGAACCAGAAGCACACTCAGCACGATGATTATGACTACCGCCAGTTGACTTGTTTCAACTGGAAGCCCAGCCAACAACACGTACCTCGTCATTGTAACCGAAACCGTCGTTGAACCATCAACAAGAAGATTCTCAATCATGGCTGGCGAACCCTTATCCGACAGGTAAACCGAGATACTGTAACTGTCACCTACCAGATTGGCAAACGTAACCGTGCCATTAGCCTGCGTCCGACTCGAAATCGCTTCAACCCCGTTTCCCTGCAACGTCACGTTCGTGTTTGCAAACGGCTGCCCAAAGTAGTCAGTCACCGTGACCGAAATGCTCAACCCGAAGAGATCACAGTTCACAGTCACGTTTTCATCTTGGAACAGGTGTACTGTCGTGCTGTTAAGCTCCTTTCCTGCACTGTCAAGAATCTCCACATCGTACTCGCCAAAAGTCGCATTGTGGAAAGCGACAGTGCCATTCGAATCAGTGTTTCCGTCATAGTTAATGCCGCCAACCAACTCTCTGGCCTCCACTGTAGCATTACTGAACGGCTGCCCATCAGCCTTGAAGGCCTGGACTTGCAATGCGTACGAGGGGCAACCGATGGTTACGTTGAAGAAGGGCACCAGGCTTCCACCGACCAGCAGATTTGTAATCGTTCCGTTGACAGTGTTGTTTGAAGAAGACTCGATAATCGTTGTCACGTTAAACGACGTATTGTACCGCGAGGCGTTCAGAGTATACGTACTATTTGGCAACAGCGATTGCGCCACCACGTTTCCAGTGACATTTGTTGTCAAAGTCACGTTCTCCGGTGTCAGGTAGACCCCCGCTTCGGGGATGCCTACTTCAGCACCGTTCACAATCGCAACAACCTTAATGTTCAAATCGGTAAGATTGAGTACAAGATCACTTGCCCCAGTGTTGTTTACTTCAAAATGGCCTTCTCCGACCTCCACACCTTGGAAATATCCTTTCAAAGTGTAGTTTCCAATTTCGAGCATCATCACTGCCAGACCATTCGAATCGGTTGTTTGATTGCTCACAGACGTCCCGTTTTCAAAGGCATTAACGGCGACGTTTGGCACAAGGTCTTTAGCCAAATTCCTTGCAGTCACATTGAAAGCAAAACCTGGGACTGTGAAGTCCTGAGTATCTGGAACAGTCTTCACTGTCGGAGACGCCGCTATTGAAACAATGTTCACACTATAGGTGCCCACTGAAGCATTCAACGGCACTGCAAAGCTCGAATAATTGACTACACCTGCAGAATTAGCGGTCAGATTCACGGAATATTGAATGTTGGTTCCGGTCACGTTAAGCATGACGGTTTCGTTGGCGGCATAGACTGCCTTGATGTTAACTGTCTGCATCCTGTGATATTCCGTCGAATTCGTCAAACCCACGATGAACGCCGCTGGGGCAACCGTGGAGTTAGCAGAAACCGTGTAATTGCCGACGTAGTTGGTGTTAGCGCCCGTCGAAAAATCCCCAGGATAAGTCAGGGTTACGCTACCGTTTCCGAGGGCGGACGTTGGAATGCCGAACTGTTTAGAGTATGTCGAATTGTCGGGGTTTTGAACATTAATCGTAGAACCGTACGTCATGTTGGAATCCCCGCCAGTTACATTGAAAAAGATCGGTACTGAGTCACCTTCCTGCAACTGTGTTGGGGGTGGAGGAACAGTAACGTTCATGTAATATGCCGTTGAAATATAGAAAACATGTGTGACATTCTCAAGGGGGTTGCTCACATCAACCACTGTCACCGTGTGGTTGCCTAACGTTGCTTCTGGAACTAGAAACGAGGCGGTCACGTTGTTTTCAGTAGCATTTCCAACTACTTGAATCGTGCCATCAAAAGTAACGCTGTACGTCCCGTTTGTCGTCGTCAGGTTTGCCGTCAACGTAACGTTCGTACCAACATTTCCCGTGGCAGGACTGATAGAGAACATCTGCATCACAGCATTAGCTCTAGGCAAGAATGAAAAACCCAGTAGCACAGATGTTAACATCAAGAACAAACACATCAACTGTTTAGCTCTAAGCCGAATTTTTGCCAAGCGTCTTCCCTCGAACTATACATCCAAGATTGTGAACATCTCTAATACTGGGTGCATTTTAAACTTTACCTTTTCCACCGCAATCTCTGACGCGCGCTTGGCACATTGTCAAATGAAAAGCAACTTAAGCCCGAAGCAGATAGTACTGAAGATTTGAGGCGTTCAGGCGTGATTGAGGATATTCTAAGCCTAGTCAATAGGCATGAAGAGTGGCGCGGCAAGCAATGTTTGAACCTCATCCCATCCGAGAACATAATGAGCCCAACCGCGCGCAGACTACTTTCCTCGGAACTTGCACATCGTTACACTTCCAGAGATCGATTCTACATGGGAACACGTTTCACGGATGAAATCGAACAATACGGTGAAAAACTGGCAAAAGAAGTGTTCAAAGCAGAAACCGCAGATCTACGACCCCTTTCAGGGCACATCGCCGACACAATTGTCCTAGCAAACCTCACGAAACCAGGCGACACGCTCATGTGCCTCTCCCCGCAAGACGGAGGATACCCCGGAATGTGGAGCGAAGGCCTCGCAGGACTCTTCAAACTTAAACCTGTTCCCTTCCCGTTCTCAAAGAAAGACTGGAACATAAGAGTTGAAGAAGCAAAAGAAGCCATATCGCAATTCAAACCTCGAATAGTGATTTTCGGTGCAAGCCTGATTCTCTTCCCGTATCCAGTCAGCACACTGGCAAAAGTTGCCCACGAAAACGGTGCAATCGTAGGATTCGACGGCTCACACGTCCTCGGACTTATTGCCGGCGAACAGTTCCAGGATCCACTGCGAGAAGGCGCACAAGCCCTGTTCGGCTCAACACACAAGAGTTTATTCGGCCCTCAAGGAGGCATACTGTTGGCAAACAAGGAAATCGGAGAAACCTTGAAAGGGAAGATTTATCCTGCTTTCGTGGACAATGCCCATTGGAACCGCATCGCAGCGCTTACCTTAGCCTTGGCTGAAATGAAAGACTTCGGCAAAGCGTACGCAGCGCAGATTGTCCGCAACTCAAAATCCTTGGCCAAAGCACTGCAAGACTACGGCTGCCCAGTGATTTGCCAACACCTAGGCTTCACCCAGTCCCACCAAGTCATAGTGGACTACGGAGACTACGAAAAAGGAAGAACCGTAGCAGAAGAGCTTCAACGTGCAAACATAATCACAGACTGCGTGATTAGATTTGGCACATGCGAGGTCACAAGACGCGGGATGAAAGAGACGGAAATGCTGAAAATAGCCGAACTAGTCAAAAGAACAATCATCGACAAGGAGAACCCGGAGGCAATCAAAAAGAACGTGGCGAAACTCGCCGGCGAGTTCCAGAAGGCACAATACTGCTTTGACGCGTAACACCGCATTGTCTCTCCATCCTCACCCTCTGAAACATCTGCGCAACACGCCTGAAAGTGGTTACGTTGGAAACATGCGTCCCGTCCACTGCAGAAAGCCGCGTTGTACTGTTAAGCAAACTTGAGAGTTCAAGGAGATTTGACAGCGCGTAATATTCTTTGCAATTAAGTCAGCTTTTGAAGCCAGGTTAGCACATGGTAAGTTATTTTTGAATCAAATGAGAACAAAGCTTAAATATTCCCTCGAGCATTACCCTTACTCTTGAACCAAAGATTGAATCGAGGTGTTGATGGATGGTTAAAGATGGACGAGGGCGCCTATTCAGGAGAAAAGACGGCAAATACCTCATCTACCTGCCGAAAGACTTAGCCGAAGACAGCATGTTCCCATTCAAAGGCTCCGACTCTATATTTGTAAAGGTGTCCTTCAGACCAAGCGGCGACATCAGACTGCTGATAGAGGAATGGAAAGAACCAGTACCAGAGGAATGAGCAAGGCACGGCACGGGGCAAAAGCCGCCCGTCCCTATTTTTGAGGATACGATAAAATACTCGTTTATTCTACATATTCCAAACCCAAAAAGGTGCTAACGTAATGGACGCTCTGAAAACTATTCTAGACGAAACAAGAAAAGAGCTAATGTGCAAGGACAAAGTGAGAGAAACAGCTTACAGAGATCTGAGAGAAGCAACGAGCCTTTCGAAGCAAGCAATACTTCTCATTCATCAAAAAAGGTTGAAAGAAGCAGAAAAATCCATTGAAAAAGCACGCAGAACTATTTCAAGAGTCAACGACATCTCAGCCTCACATCCCAGCATCATCTATTGCGGCCCGTACAGCGCCGCGCTTCAAGAATACTCGGAAGCAAACATATTCCTGAAACTAGTCCAAGAATCAAGGTTCATAACACCCAAGGAGATTGGTGCTCCTTCGGATGATTACGTGCTTGGACTGGCTGATGTAATAGGCGAATGCAGACGCGCAGTGCTGGACGCTCTACGCGAAGGTGACGCAAAAAAGGGAGAAAATTACCTGCAAACAATGGACCAAATCTACATCGAACTCATGGCTATGGACGAATCTTACATGCTTGTGCCAGGCCTAAGGAGAAAATGTGACGTTGCTAGAAAACTCATCGAGATCACTCGCGGAGACATAACCCAAGAAATCCGAAGAAACGAGCTTGAGAAACATCTGAGACAGTTTGAAAAGTACGCAAGAAGCAAGAAATGAACCCAACGCAGCACCGAAAAGAACCACTGGTGAGAATAACATCAAACATCGCTTTTCTACCAAGAAAGCCCATGAAGCTCAGCTACGAATGTCAGAGAAGATTACTTTCGAGGACAGATTACCCAAGAGAATCTGCTCAGTGGCGGGTGTAGACATTGCCTATGCTGATGACGTGTCTATAGGAGCCGTGGCAGTTCTTGATTATTACTCCTTCAAGCTCGTGGAAAAGCAAACAGCCTTCTGCAAGACTCGTTTTCCCTACATTCCAACCCTACTTTCCTTCAGAGAAACAGAACCCGCGGTCCTGTGCATTCGAAAACTGCGCACCCAACCGGACCTGTTCCTAGTCGACGCCCACGGGTTTGCGCACCCTTATCACTGCGGATTCGCAAGCCATCTGGGACTCATTCTGAGAAAACCGGTAGTCGGTGTTGCAAAAAGCAAATTGATCGGCGAAGTCAAAACTGCCAAATCCAAAGACGATTCGAACCTCATCGAGTATGACCAAAGGACCGTTGGCGCGGCTGTCACCACCAAGAGCGGATGCAAACCCGTCTATGTCAGCGTTGGACACATGATTTCGCTAGAAACAGCCATCAAAATAGTCAAGCACTGTGCCAAAAATAACCGAATGCCAGAACCTGTTCTCATGGCCCACAGCATAGCAACAGGAGAGAAACGAAAAATCAATATCCCCTCAACAACTAAGAACCGTGATAGTGAATGAATTGCTAAACCCAAAACTCAGTGCGATAGCAAAAAAGATTCGCAACGAACCCCTTCGCCAGAAGGTCATTGAACTGTTGAAAAACCCCACTATCGAAATCAACGGCAAAACATACTCAGGCTTGCCTCTTGAAACATCGCCCGCCGGTATATCACGTCACCACAGCTACCCGGGCGGATACATTGAACACGTCGCTTCAACAACAAACCTCGCACTGGCAATGTGCGACTCCGTGGAGAAGACATACCACGGCAGTGTAAACCGCGACCTTGTCATATCCGGCGTACTGTTGCACGACATATTCAAACCGACAACATACACTATCAACAAGAACGGAAGCTACAGCTCAGCACGCTTAGCCGACTACTTGGACCACCTATCACTCGCAACTTCGGAACTCGTTCGCAGAGACTTTCCGCTAGAACTGGTTCACATAGTGTCAGCGCACCACGGCGAGGCGAGCCCGATAAGACCGAAGACCATTGAGGCCCTGATCTGCCACTTGGCAGACTCGACAGATTCACGTTTGAACAGCGAAGTCTTGAACGCAGCAGCATACCTTTCAAGAAGAGCCATGGGTCAAGAACTTTCCAGGATGAACTCGAAGGAAGCATTCGAAATAGTCCGTTCGAAGTCCGTCGAAGGCTGGGAAGGCGTTGCAAAAACCATAGAAAAAATAAGTCGCAGAAGAAAAACGCACAAAACTTAATAGCTCAGCCTGCGTGAAAACTGAGAAACAGTGACTTAAGATTGGAAATCTCCTTTGATGAGTTTCAAAAACTCGATCTTCGTGTTGGAAAAATAGTGGAAGCTGACCAAATCCCAGGGTCACGAAACCTCATAAGAATGATAGTTGATTTTGGGACTGAAAAGAGGCAAGCCGTTGCTGGACTCTTGCAGTGGTACAAACCAGAGGATCTCGTGGGCAAAAAGTGCGCCTTCATTCTCAATCTTCAGAGACGCAAAATGATGGGCGTCGAATCCCAGTGCATGATCTTCGCCGCTGAGGACGACAAGGGCAACGTTGTGATCTTGCAGCCTGAAAAGGACGTCGCACCGGGAAGCAGAATACATTAGCAGGCGACCAATCGTTAACCCATGAGTTTGATGATCGCTTCAGCTTTTTCCTCGCTCCCGACGAGATACTCAACCATTTCCTGGTTCAAGTCCAGCCACTTTGCCAGTCCAGCTGCCATCTCAGCATTATTGTCGAACATTATCTTCAGGTACGGAATGACTTCCCTCGAGGCTCTTCTAGCTGAAATGTGGTTCTTCTTCTTGATCTTGGCACCTATACTTAATTTCATGGCACGTTCGGCTCTGGACCTCGACAACATCTGTATACGTTCAGGGAACTTGAATTGGATCCACCCTGAAGTTCTGGTGTTCTTTCTAGCCAGGGCTACACCAGCCGTCATGTAGTCTATCACGTAACGCAAAAAACCCCACTCCTGCGTTGCGCGGATTCTGCCGCGATAAACATCTGCAATAGACAGTGCATCCATCGCGTCGGCCAGATCATGCGGGTCCGTTAGGTGCGCTGGAACATTCTCGTAGATCCACTCGAAAAGCATGTCAGTGTCAACGTCCACCATGTTGGCGGCCTGCTTTGCGCTGGCGCAGGTCTTTCCGTAGAGTATCATTCTTAGAACGTTGAAGATGCTGTCTTGCCTATCTCGGTAGCCCAGCCAAGATACGTCCTCGTATGTCAACGTTTTCTTACCTTGGCCCAGCGCCTGGAGATCGTTCACTGCAGAACGCACATCCCCTCCTGAGCGTTGGGCAATAAACTTTATCGCAGCCTCGTCTGCTTGAATCCCCTCGTCTTCACTTATCAACTTCAAACGCTTCGCAACTTCGCCTGCAGGCGGCTTCTTAAACTCTATCAAAAGGCAGTAGCTGCGGAGGTTGGAGAAACGAGGGTCATATGCGCTGTTAGCAATCAAGATTATTGGGCACTGTGCAGCTTTGACCACGTCGGTTATTGCCTTCACTCCGCCTCTGTCTGAAGTCCCGGTTAACCCGTCCAATTCATCAAGAAGAATTATCCTTTTTCCACCGAACAGTGAACCGTATTGCGAGGCCAGCCCTGCAAACCGATTTATCGCGTCCTCAGTTCGATAGTCGCTCGCGTTATTCTCCACGAACTCCATCCCATAATCATGAGCCAAGGCTTCGACAGTAACCGTTTTCCCCACGCCCGGCGGCCCATAGAGAAAGGCGGCCCTCTTCTTGGGGATTCCTTTTTCCCAAGATTTTGTCCATTCAATGAGCTTTTCAATAGCGTCAGCGTTCCCAACGATGTCAGCCAGTGACTTCGGCGTGTGCTTAACGGTCCAAGCAAAGTGCAAGAATTTGCACCTATCTTGCGCTTCTCAAATCGCAGCCAGCTTCAACGAGCCTAGCCAGCAACGCGCTCAACTGGATCTCTTCATCAGCTCCTTCAACAAGCCTGAAATCCGCCTCGCCCACAATGTCAGCCAGTTTTATCTTCCACTGCTCAGGAAGCTCAGCTCTGAAGAGTTCTGTGTGAATCTGACGTATCACGTCGCTCCCAGCCACACCGTACTTCTGGATCATGTCACGCAACTGTTTTCTTGCTTCCATGAAGTCACCCTCCATAGCCACTTTGATCATCTTTTGCACGTCTGCAGGGCTAGCTTTTCCGGTGATCGAATAGATTACCTTTGCATCGACGGGTTTGCCCAACGAAGCCGCGGATTGTAGAGTGTTAATGGCCCGTCTCAGGTCTCCACCACAAATCTCAAAAATAGCGTCCAAACCCTCACTTGACAGTTTCACCTTTTCTTTTTCAGCCATCTCTTTCAAGTAAGAATCATGGGCTTCTCTCGGCAAGTAGGTAAAACGGAAAGGAGCACACCTCGATTGAATAGGCTCAATTATCCTCCCACTATAGTTAGCGCACATGATGAAACGGCAAGTCTCCGTGTAACGCTCCATCGTCCGCCTAAGAGCCTGCTGAGCATCAGACGTCATGTTGTCCGCCTCATCCAGAATCATTATTTTAAACGGAATTTCACCAATCGATTTCACCCTCGCAAAAGTCTTCACGGTCTCCCTAACGACGTCAATTCCTCTCTCGTCACTCGCATTCAACTCCATCATGTGCTCTCTATAAACATCGCCGTAAAGATCCCTTGCCAAACAAAGAGCCGCGGTGGTCTTCCCAGTGCCCGGCGGCCCCGCAAAAATGCAGTGCGGCACGTTTCTCGACTTCGTGAAACTCTTCAACCGCTCAACAATATCTTTCTGGTCAACGATGTCGCTCAGCTTCTTCGGCCTGTACTTTTCAGCCCACATCTCGAAACTCAACCCACATGAACCTCCCGGTCTATACGTTATTTCCATGCACTAATAAAAGTTATACCTGCATCAAAGAAAATATGCCTCCGGAGACCCCGACCAGCCGCTGAGCAATTCACACCGTGGTCAATTGCTTGCTTAGAAGAGCAGCACTTGAATCAGGTTAGACCGTGAGAATAGCAGACTTCCAGGCACGACAGATGCTTAGCTGGGGGATAGACGTTCAGAGTTTCACGCATACGCTCACCGTGGGTCCATGTTCATAAATGTTCATTTCTACGCCCTTCTAAGGCAACGTTTAAATGCTGATTGAGTCACACATCCTAGTTCCAAAAAGTTTACAAATGTAAAGGAGAGAGAAGAATGTCAGAACGTACACATAAAAACAGCTCTTACCTGAACGGCAAATCAACGACCGGAAGCCAAACACGTGTCAAAGATACAAGCCCGACAAGCGGAATGTGCCCCATATGCATCCGTGACTGCCCATTCCTGTGCGAGATAAGCCTATCAGCTTTCAGAGGAAGAGAAGCACTTTACCCCGAACCAGCTCAGTTCGGCACCAGCACCGCAGGCGCTCTGAAAGACTTCGGATTAGACTGGTCGCACTTCAACATACAAGCAGGTCTTTTCGAAGCAGAAGGAACTGAACCCATCTCCGACGTTATGATATTTCCACTAGTCAAAATAGAAACGAAAGTCGGAGGCATACCGCTAAAACTTCCGATTCTAAACGGCGCGTTCGGCTCAACGGACGTTGCAAGACTGAACTGGGAAGGACTAGCCATAGGTGCAGCTCTCGCAGGCACATCTGTGATAGTAGGGGAAAACGTTGGCGGCATGGACGCAGAAGCACAGATCACGGGCGGAAAGATTACACAGTCGAAAGAACTGAAGCGAAGAGTAGACTTGTTCCGAAAGTTCTGGGACGGAAAGAACGGAGATATAGTCATACAGACTAACGTTGAAGACCAGAAGCTGGGCGTCGATGTCTACGCCATTTCCAAACTCGAAGTCAACGTCATCGAAAGAAAATGGGGACAAGGCGCAAAGGCCATCGGAGGCGAAGTGCGCGTAAGAGACCTGGAAAAAGCCATTCTGCTGAAAAAGAGAGGCTACGTAGTCATCCCAGACCCTGAAGACCCTGATATTCAAAAGGCATTCAAGGAAGGCGTGTTCAGATCCTTCGAGAGACACAGCAGAGTAGGCATACCCAAAGAGAAGAGCTTCATAGAAGACATAGAGTGGCTGAGAAAGCAAGGAGCAAAACACGTAACACTCAAAACAGGAGCATACAGACCATCAGCCGTCGCTTGGACAATGAAAATGGCCTCGGAAGCCAAAATCGATTACGTTTCCTTCGACGGCGCCGCGGGCGGAACAGGCATGAGCCCGGTGCCAATGATGGACGAAATGAGCATCCCAACTGTCTATCTCGAATCCATAGTCCTCAGATGCGCACAGATACTGAAAAAGAAAGGACGCTACGTTCCGGACCTGATAATGGCCGGTGGATTCATAGAAGAAACATCGATGTTCAAGGCTTTAGCAATGAGCAATTTTGGAAATGGCCCCTTCATAAAAGCTGTTCTGCTTGGACGTTCACCAATAACTGCCGTCATGAAGTCCAGCTACTTCAAGCAACTGTCTGACGAAGGCAAACTGCCAAAAGCCTTCTCGGATAAGTTCGGCGCCACACCCGAAAAGTTCTTCATCGCCACTCCCGAACTGAGGTCAAAATACGGCGCACGCTTCAAAGAAATACCCTGGGAAGCCATAGGGATGTATACATACTTAACCGACCGAATAGGCGTAGGACTGAAACAACTCTTGGCTGGCAACAGAAAATGGAAACTGGAACTCGCTAACAGAAACGACTTAATGAGCCTATCCGAAAGAGCCACCAAAGTAACGGGCATACCAATGGCCGACGAAGTGGAAAAAGACGCAATCGAGAGAATCCTCGAATAACAAACCTCTCTTTTTTTTAGTTTTTTTAAGCAACGTTTAAATGCGGTAAGATCTCTAGCCATAGAAACTAGAGGAATTATCCATGGCGGGAACACAAACAGCACTGGCTGTCGCCCTAGAGCAGCTGAAAATAGCGGCTGACAAACTGAAACTCGACTCAGGATTACGCGCAATGCTAGCAAATCCAAAACGGTCACTTATCGTCTCCATTTCCGTGAAAATGGACGATGGAAACATAAACGTCTTCACTGGTTGCCGCGTGCAACATTGGGACGCGAGAGGACCATTCAAGGGCGGCATAAGATACCACCCGAATGTCACTTTGGAAGAGGTGACGGCACTGTCAATATGGATGACATGGAAGTGCGCCGTCGTAGACATCCCCTATGGAGGAGCGAAAGGAGGAGTCTGCTGCAACCCAAAGAAAATGTCAAAGGGCGAGCTGGAAAGAATGACAAGACGCTTCACAAGCTTGCTCTACGATTTCATCGGCCCATACCGCGACGTGCCGGCTCCTGACGTCTACACAGACTCGCAAACCATGGCATGGATAATGGACACTTACAGCCAGATAAGAGGCTACAGCGTCCCAGAGTGCGTTACCGGAAAACCCCTCAGCATAGGCGGCTCAGAAGGAAGATCGGAAGCAACCTCGCTCGGCGTCGTCGTCTGCGCAAGAGAGGCTGCGAAACAAATGGGACTGAAACTAAAAGGAGCAACAGCCGCCGTTCAAGGCTTCGGCAACGTGGGCTGGAACGCCGCCAAAATAGCATACGACTTGGGCTGCAAGATCTTGGCTGTGAGCGATTCAACAGGAGGAATCTGCACCTCCAAAGGCTTGAACCCCTACGAAGTCTTTGAACACAAGTCTAAAACTGGCTCTGTCCTTAACTTCAAAGGAACCGAAAACGTCACGAACAAAGAGATACTTGAGACAAAATGTGATATCCTCATACCCGCAGCATTGGAAAACCAGATAACCAGAACAAACGTAGACAAAATAGAGGCAAAGATAGTAGCTGAGGGAGCAAACGGGCCAACGACACCCGAAGCCGACAGGGCGCTTCACGAAAAAGGAACAGTCCTGATTCCAGACATACTGGCAAACTCGGGAGGAGTAGCAACAAGCTATTTTGAGTGGGTTCAAAATCTGACACGCGAGCACTGGTCGCTGGAAGATGTGAACAGGAAACTGGAGAACAAGATGGTCAAAGCATTCAACGATGTCCATAGAACCGCCAAGAAAGAAGAAAGCGATTTGCGCACGGCCGCTCTGATGCTCGGTGTGGGAAGAGTTGCTGAAGCAATAAAGACTCTGGGCCTATGGCCATGACAACATGAGGATAAAAGATTCTCTTCCATTTTCTATTCCAAGAACGGAATCCCATAATCTTAATACTGTCTTGATCCTGTCAGACTCTCTAATCTAAACTTTTAAGCAGCAGTCTTCACATCTTGTCCTGCACTGAGTGCCTGCGGTATCGAGTGTTAGGAAAGGGGAAGAAGATGCCACGAACTGTCGCGTCAAAGATCGAATTTCAAGATTTCTGTTTTGAGAACTCGTTAGTTAGGATAATTGCAAACAGAGCTTGCCCTGAAATCAAACTCGGAGGCCTCTGCGTGGGCCCTCTCGAGGAAGGAAACGAATATGAAGTTTATTATTGGGCAGCTCTAGAGCTTGAAAAGTCCGGAATCGCCCGTATTCATGAAGAAGAGCAGGTTGATGCGGCCAAGCTTAACAAGATTCAATGGACTGAGCGCATACAAAGCCCTGGCCAAATATCTAGACTGCCTGAGAATTTCTACCCGAAGGTTCGAAGATACCTTACGAAATTGAAACAAGAAATCGTGCGAGATCCCGAAAAAGTGCGCGAATACGAAAGAGTCAGACAATTGGCTCAGGATATCATAAATTCAAGACTGAAGAAAATCATCTCAATCGCCTCGGCTCCCGCTCAAACAGAAAATGCGTTGAGAAATCTTGCGGACGAGGAAAAGTTTCTCTATGAGAAGCTGTTCAAGCTTATCTGTCAGTGGAAGACCCAAATAATCGAACAGCAAGAGGGACGCAGATGACCGAAGAACTGGAGGCTGTAGACCCACAAGAACGATTCCAGGATTTCCTAAAGACCGAAAGATACCGTCAAAGGATCTCGCAGATGGCATTGGCAGGCACGACATCATTGACGGTTGACTTTGAAGATCTTCTGGCCTTTGATCAAAGGCTTGCGGAGGAGCTTCTGGAAAAACCTGAAGAATATCTAAAGCACGCCAACAACGCCGCTTATGCGCAGCTGCAGATAGAAGATCCAGAATACGCCGAAAAAGCTGCAACTGTGAATGCACGGGTTGTACGGCTGTTAGAGGCGGAGCCGCTGCGCAAACTCGGTTCACAGCAGATTGGCAGACTTGTAATGGTTGAAGGAATCGTAGTTCGTTCATCACCAGTCCGCCCCATGGTCATGCAAGCGGCATTCAAATGCAAAAGATGTGGAACATTGAACCCAGTGGACCAGACGGGCACGTACCTGAAAGCACCTTTCACATGCAGCAGCCCAGATTGCGGATCCAAAGGCCCATTTGAATTCGTCCAAGAGGAATCGACCTTCATAGACTCTCAAGATTTACGAGTTCAAGAAAGACCAGAAGACTTGCCCCCGGGACAACTGCCTAGAACGCTGAACATCAAACTGGTGGGAAGCGAAATCGTTGACGTTGCAAGACCTGGCGACGACGTTTCCACAGTTGGAGAAGTACACGCTTTCGCGCCAACACTGCCAGGTGTTGGAAAGCTTCGAACCTTCATTCTTCACTTGGATGCCAACTCGATCGAGGTTATGGGCAAAGAACCAGAAACAGCACAGCCATCACCGAAGGAAGAAGAAAAAATCCTCGAACTGGCAAAGGATCCTTGGGTGCATCGCAAGATCGTGAGCTCGATTGCCCCATCAATCTATGGCTATGATCACATCAAAGAGGCAATAATGTACCTCCTGTTCGGAGGTGTGCCAAAGACGCTTCCAGACATCACGATAAGGGGGGAGCTAAACGCACTTATAGTCGGGGACCCCGGAACCGCAAAATCTCAATTATTGCAGTACGTAGCACGAATCGCACCACGCGGCCTATACACGTCTGGAAGGGGCACCACAGCCGCGGGCCTGACGGCTGCAGTCATCCGAGAAAAGGGGGGCGGAATGAGCCTTGAAGCCGGAGCTTTAGTGCTGGCTGACAAGGGAATTTGCTGCATAGACGAAATGGATAAGATGCGCCCAGAGGACAGAGTAGCAATTCACGAAGCCATGGAACAGCACACCGTTTCAGTTGCAAAGGGGGGCATCGTTGCAACACTCAACGCCCGAGCGGCCATACTTGCGGCTGCAAACCCCGCATTAGGAAGATACGAACCGCATCGCACCGTTGCCGAAAACATCTCTCTGCCAGTCACAATACTCTCAAGGTTTGACTTGATCTTTGTGTTGAGGGACGTGCCGAACAAGGAATCAGACACCAAAATGTCGGAACACATCCTAGAAATACACAGAAAAGGCTCTAGCCCTGTTGAACCGCCGATACCGGTGGAACTCCTGCGGAAATACATCGGCTACGCCAAGGGAGTAAAGCCTGTTCTAGGCCAAGAAGCTCTCAAACGTCTCGGCGATTTCTACCTGGCGATGCGCTCAGCCAGCGAAGCAGAAGGTTCACCCGTAGCCATCACGGCACGGCAACTGGAGTCCCTTGTACGCACAGCCGAAGCAAGAGCCCGCGTGGCTCTCAGAAAAGAAGTAACAGCCGAAGACGCAGAAGCTGCAGTAGCAATCATGAAAAGATCACTCGAAGAAGTCGGCATAGACCTATCCTCGTACAAAATAGACATAGACATAATCATGACAGGAAAACCCAAAAGCATGAGAGACCGACTGCAAATAATCCTCTCGGCGCTGATGGAAATGGAGAAAGAAACAGGAATGGTCGAAAAAGCCGCACTGTTCGACGAACTTGAAACGAAATACAAGATTCCAAGAGGAGAATCAGATCGCCTCATAGGACAACTGCTGCGCGAAGGAACGATTTACGAGCCCAGAGAAGGCTACCTGAAAAAGACGTAGACAATGTTAGCTGCCCCGACGAATCGACCCCAATTTCCTAACAGGTATCAAGACAGAAACCTAGCCAGCGAAAACACAGGCCATGATATTAACATACGTGCCGTCATTATGTCACTGCTAGCGCGCGCGGCGTGGACGGCAACCGCGAAGTAAGCCTGCCAGAACCCGCCATTCTGGCTTTGTACCGCGGGCAACACTGCCCTAGTCCCTGACTCATACATTGAAAATTACATCTGACATTACAAATAAAAGGGCTGAGTCCACTTTGAACAGCAGTCCAGCCTGATTTTCTCCATCGTTTGTAACAGTACACATTACATCCGACATTACAAGTAAAAAAGGGGAGCGACTTTGCTGGATTATGATGCAGAAGGTGTTTCAGCACACTTGAATTAACAGCGCGCGCAAGTCGTTGGCACAGAAAAAGAAACAATACCAGGAAATATGAAGACCGCATTGGAACGGCCAAGACCCTGCCGAAGACATCTGCTCATGGAATTAGCAGCTTTGCCGAAAGAATCGTAGGGATAATCAAGGAAGACATGATGTCTTGATGGTGTTCAGGAGATGTAAGTAACTTTCTTGTCTTCTTCTTTCCGTGTTTCCTCAGCTTCTAACGTTCTTTTTTCTTCGATACTCTGCAAACGCGTAACCATCTTGTCCGCTTTGGCGATTTCCTCATCAAGTCCAGCCAAGCTTACCTCAAAACCGAGGAGTGACTGCAAGACTTCCAAAACACTCTTGGCTGACTTCGGATCTGGCAGGTATCCTCGCGTCTCCCCCAAGAGGCAGAGAGCATCGATCTTCTTGAAATGTGAGAGGCCTAAGATTAGTCCAGCGGTACCCACGATAGGGCTTCCTGTGGGACTGATCTCGGCACCTGCCTGCTGTGCTTTTTTCAGCAATTCCTGGCTCGTGGCAGCGGCGACAACCTTGGGCTTGTCCTTGGCTTCCATTCGGTAGCCCCCTATCGTTATGATGGTCTTCACGTTGCATTTGCTGGCAAAGCTCAGTATGCTGTTAGAAATCTCGTATTGCCCTTCAATCGTCTGCGCCTGACTGTCACCCGTGAAGAGCACAAGGTCGTTCTTTCTGCTCTTGTTCTTCCAGAAATAGAACGTTCCACGCAAGAGCCTCACGTTTCCCTTCTTGCTCACAAGCACGAAGTATGGAAAGTGCGGTGAATAGATATATGCGAGCTTTTCTGCTTTCAGCCATTTTACTAAATATCGTATAGCGATTTTGCCGACAAGTCCCAAACCCGGCAACCCCTCGATCAAAATGGGGTTGTTCAAATCGACCTTCTTGAGCTCTTTGATGACCGTCTCTTTCACTCGTTTGAACCCTCCATTTTCAAGGCCATTCGATACCTGAAATATTTGTCGTCAGGCGAGAATTTCGGCGGATGAGGCACTCTGACCGCTCCGCCGCAATATGGACATACATCCTTCTTCAGCGTGTAGCTTCCACACTTCTCACATTTCCTCAGCAGCCAAACCATCACTTTTCCCTCTTGAAACTACCCTGTCCGCCGGCTTTGGTGACGTTTGTCACTATGTTCTCAGCTACCGTTTGAAATGTGTCTTCGGCGCGCTTGTAGTCCTCAGCCAAGACTTCGATGCTGTATTTCGGAGCAGCAATAACATAGAAACGAAGCTTCGTCGTGCCAAGCTTTTCTGCCTTCTTGGCACTCGAAAAAGCTTCCCTTATAATTTTCACTCCGTTCGGCTTCATGCATCGAAGCTCGATCGTTCCCTTCACTCTGACCATTGGCACGTGTATCCTTTCTTGACCCACCTCGAAAACTGCTTTGGCAATTTCTTCAGGTACACCGATTTTCGTCAGAGATTCGGCGCCTTCTTTTACGGCCTTTTCGAAGCCTTCGTACAACCCGTACTCGTTCTCCATGAGCCCTCCTGCTTTGTCATAGATTTCCTGCAAGGGCAAACCTGTTTTCTCGGCGACACCTCGAATCAGAGCTTCGGCTTTCCTCTCCTTTTTCCAAGCCATTGTCTTCTCGATTTTTTCCCTCTTCGTAACTCGCCTTAGGGACAAGTCCACGTGCCCCTTTTCAGGGTCAACACGCAGAACCTTCAAAACAAGCTTCTGTCCCTCTCGGACAAAATCGCGAATGTTACGAATCCACGATGAAGAGATTTCTGAACGGTGCAGCAACCCTCTCTTGCCATACTCATCTAATTTCACGTAAGCACCGAAATCGGTCACGGTTTCCACAGTGGCCATTACCAGGTCGCCTGTCTCGGGCCACTCCGACTTTTTTAGCGACATTGTGAACCTTCATCCCTACTCGAAAACCGCGACTATTTCGCCCTTAATCCTTGCTTTCCCGCTTGACGGTGAGGCAAGCTCGATTCCACAAACGTTGCAGTTCACTTTGTTCACCGCGCTGCTGAAAACTATTTGCTCGTTCCCGCATTTCAGACACTTCACACGGACAAAACTGCTTCTCGGTCTCGGAATAAGCCTTTCCCAATCAGACATACACATCCTCCCTAAACAATCACACAATAGCCAATTTTCTAAGCCGTATACCGTCCTTGTGCCTCATGAAACCGCAGATCTTGCACTTCAACTTCAAAGTCTGCTTCTTCGTTGTCTTCGCAAACTCCCTCTGAAGCGGATACTTCTGCCCACCGTAACCCCTCTTTTCTCGCGCGTGTTGCCGCTCACCCTTGGCCAAGGCTCTCCGCTTGCCAGCCTTGTAAAGAGTGACAGAATGAGCCTGATGCTGCTTACACTTTGGACAGTATGTTTTTATTTCCTTAGGAACGTTCACGTTAGGCACGACCAGCTTTGCATAAAGAAACGACAGATCCTCTTATACTTTTTCGCCTCTTCCAGAGGCGGGCCAATCACGAATAGTTTCCAGTTCTTTCCAGAAATCGGTTTATTAGTTGCTGAATGTTTAAACTATGACAGCAAAGAGGGCAATGTGGGATCTCAGAATGCTCAACGACACGTCCAGGTCTCGTACAATCAACATATTAATGAAAATCCTACCACTGCTCGCTTTCATTATACCCATCACCGTGTTGTATTTTCTAGATCCTGTCGTCTTCGAGAAAACATGGAAGGGCAGAATATTCTACACTTTCTTCTTGTGGCTAATTTCGTTGGAGATAATCCTGAGCTGGGAAGAACTCCAAACAGGGAAAATCAAGAAGACGAAGTCTATACGAACTGGTGCTTTCTTTTTATCCCTTTTGTTGCCCATCGCATACGTTGTGGTCTCCAACTTTTACGGACTAAATACCCTAATCGAGAATCTTGCACTTGGAAGAGGCATCTTGCACCCCTGGGCGGATGTGGTGCCTCTCTCAACCGAATACTTGGTGTTTGCAGCTCTTTTTGCGCTGATAATCCTGCTGGAATACGGAGTTCGCGGCTTAAAGGTGCACTCAATATCTGCGCTTTTCTTAGGGCTCATCGGAGCGATATACAGTATAGACAACTTCTTTCCCTACGGGAGCTTCACCCCTTTCCAGATTTTTGTACCAACCACGGCCTCTTTTGCAGCCAATTTCCTGAATTTCTCAGGGTATCGAACAATATGGGCGGGCATAAATAACGGTATGCCCGGATTGATTGCCATCGGTTCCCACGGAAGTTACCCCGCCACTATAGCTTGGCCTTGCTCGGGCATCGAGAGTCTTTTGATTTATGCTGTCACAATTCTGTTGTTTTTGAGAAATAGTGCTATTTCTTGGAAGCAAAGAACAGTCTATTTCGTGGCCGGTGGTGCCGTCACATATTTCATAAACGTCCTGAGGATAGTGGCTATCTTCATGATTGGGGCCGACAGCGGTGCCACTGCTGCTAACACCTTCCATGATTTTTACGGTCAATTGTTTTCCATTTCATGGATAGTTTTCTATCCTTTGCTGATTATGGGCAGCCGAGCTTTTTGGGGGAAAACTGGAGACATTGACACTACAGCCGTTAAGGATGGTACCGACTAGTTGACTTCAACTTTTTCGGCCAGATTCTGCTTGGCTAGAATCCTTGCGTTTTCGGCGGGCAGGGATGCAACGTCCTCGGTTTTGAATGGCCCGTAGGTTTTCATGTCTGCGCCGATAATGGCTGGAATTTCTTTCAACATGCGCATGGTAATCCTCTTGTGCTTCAAGTCGCTCATGGTTTTTGGTTCATGCCCATGCAGGATTTCCGATGCAAAATTCGATACTATCTCAGCCAGCGGTGAAATCTTTCCGTAGATCTGTTCGTCCTCAACCACCAACACGTCGCGTGAGACCTCTTCTCCCCTCGCTGCTTTGTAAAGGATTTTCCTGTATCTTGCCCGTATCAGTTCCGTTACCATGCGTTTCATGTTCTGCATTTCTTTTTTCAGGAGATTCGCCTTGACGGTTCTCTTGTCCAGCATTCGGCTTTCTTCTTTGAGCTTCTTCGCGTATTCAACGATTCCCGCGTAGAAGTCTGGTGGGAGCCGGACCAGTTCAGGGTCTTCGAGTTCTTGTTTCCAAATCTCATATAATTGACTGTACATTTCTAGTCTATCACTTCCGCTCTTTTCCGGCAGATGAGGAGCACAACTGCTGCAGTCGGCAACTCAATTTTCTGATTTGTGTAAGGGCCGAACGTTTGATCCCCCAGCCTAAACTCAGGTGCATTAGAGACGAGAACTGTGGCTGTGCCCTTTTTAAAGGCTATCGCGCTCTTGAAGGGGTCAAAGCCCTCTATCGTCGGAACTGGAAACTCGGTTTTTTTCAGTCCCGTTTTGCCGTGCAATGTACTTCCAAGTCTGATCAGGCGGTGAGTGTCCGTTGTGACCACCGTATCCACGCTGGCTGATTGTGATATTACGAAGTGTTCAACAATCTTCTTCCACGTTTCGGGACCCACTCCTCTGACTGCTTCCCAGGGCTTTGATTCGTTCAGGTTCCTCAGAACTGCTGTCCTGTTCTTGACCATGGTCTCAGCAACATTTCCTTTCAGCCCTATTTCTCTGTAATCCTCTACTTTGGCTTCGGCGACGAACGCGTGGATCCCTCTTGCGATTCGCCCTCGCCAGCCAGGATCAGTCACATTCAACATTTTCGGCCCTCTCTCAATCAGCTCGTAGAAGGCAGTGTCTAAACCTAAGCCGCACACATAATCAACGATTTCCTTGCGAGCGATACCATCAAGATTCATTACAGCTTCATGTTCCACGTGCACGTGATAACCTCTATGTCCCGAGAAGAATACGCGGAGTTCCTTGTCAGAGAAGCCGAAATCCTTCATCAGTATGTCCAGAAGCTTCACAGTCTCATACTTTGCAGAAGCAAGACAGACTTCGCAGGGCCAGGTGCTTTCATCGAACTTTTCACTACTGCAGACCGGACAATTCTCGGGTACGACTCCCCTTCCTGCGAAGCCGCACTTGCCGCAGGTCCATTGGTCATGAACCTTGTCGCAGGACGTGGGGATATGGTCAGCATCGATGTCGAAAATCAAGTCCGCACCCAACCATCCCTTCCTTTCCATCTCAGCCAGTGGGTCTTCATAATAAGCGCATGAGAAATAGGCATCTCTGGGCACGGAATCGCCCAGGAAGGAGATTAACTTGTTTTTGGCGTCAAAGCTCTTGTGGCGGAGCATCCATCCTTCAAACGTGGCGAAGCCGAATTCGCGTCTCTCAATCATTGATAGGTTTTCGCTGAAAGAGAACTCTTTCGTATAGTGTTCTCTAAACGCTTGCTGTACAAAAGCAATCGAGTTCAAGTATGCTCAACTCTAAATTTGATGCAGGGATAAAAAGCATTTCGTTCTAGGCCACATTCGCCAGTAAGCCCGCTAACATCGCAAATCCTTTCATTCCGAGAAGAATTGTGCATCCGAAAGCTATGTCAGGTTTCTCAACTAGCTCGGAAAGACTCTCCACCCAAGCTAGTAAGGAATGTCTGACAACGCGCGAAAAGACTTGCTTATTGGAGCGATGCATGAAGGTTGGCATGGATTCTCCGTAGCGAAGGTTTCGGGTCATTATTCCTTTGACTGAAACTGGTTCACAGTGGTACAGCATGGATTGACAGGAGACTTCCTTGATGTTCCTTTCTTTTAATCTTTGATAAAGGTCATAATCCTCACCCCAAAGCAGAGAAGCATCGAACATTCCCACGCGAATCAACTGTTCCTTTGCAAAAAAGCGTGGTTTCCCCGAAAGAATCTTTCGCAGCGTCCCGTATCTCTGTTCGACCTTCCCGTAATAATTCTTCCATTCCGCTGAACAGGAGCCCCAGAATCCCTCTCCGATGAAAAGTTCTGGAACCCTGACCATGCCTGCCTTTTCTTCCTCGCACTTTATGACACACTCTTCAACTACACACCGAGATAAGACCTGATCTGAATCAACAAAAAAGACGTATTTTCCTGCGGAGTTGACGATGCCTGTATTCCTGGCCGATGCAGGGGTTGATCTTAGTTGCACGACATTCGCCCCAAGGGTTCTGGCAACATTCATTGTTGTGTCATTGCTGAAGTTGTCGACAACAATAACCTCAACACGAGAGTAACTCTGATTGTGTATGCTTTTGAGACAACGCGTGATCGTATCGCCGGCGTTGTACGTTGGAATTATTACTGATACTTTAGACGTATCCATAGGTTCATTCCTTCCTGCAGACAGTCAACTGTTCAAGTATTAATGACGATATCACGACACAGGCCACATTCTTGATAGCGCCAAAACCATGATCTGCAAATTCCAGACGAAAGTCATTCGGCGAAGCTGAACTGAAGTTCTGCAATTAGCGCATGTCCCCGAACACGCAGATCTCACCTTAAGCGCAAGGTTGTTTTCCGTTGTATTTCTACTATTTTAACCTGCATTAAAAGGTTATACCCTTTTTTCCCCCAACAGTTCATGATAGGCGCTCATGATCCGCCTTGAATACTCTGGCCACTCAAGGAAGATATTGTCATCTTTTGAAAATCTGGGTGGATTTCTCCTTAAGGCTTCCGAAAGGGCGCGTGCAATTTCAGGGGGGCTTAGCGAGTCGACGCCTGTCGCCAACCCGGTCCTGACCAAATCCTTCAAAGCCCCGAAATTCAACACGACAGCAGGCACTCCGATCAATAACGCGTCGTAAACGACTCTGCTGAAACTTTCTAATTGTGAAAGAAGAATGAAAGCACTCGCTCTCGCGTATTCATCTAGCAGCTGCTCCCTTGACAATCCATGCTTCCATTCTACGAATGAGTCAAGCCCCAAACTGCGAGCGTGGGCGACTAAGAACTCGTGTTCCGGACCATCACCTACTATGATGAGTATCGATTGGTCACTCTCTTTTCTCAAAAAACATGAAAAGCCTTCAAGAATTTTGTCAACATTCTTGTATCGTTTCAAGACCCCTACGTAAAGAATCCGATTCGGCTTTTCAGGGTGACGTTTTATGTGCCTAACCTCGTTCGCATCCATTCCCTCTGGAAGCAATTTGATGTTCCTGAATTTGGGGAAATCTTCGCGAAGTGCCCTTTCTTCGTAAGATGAATTGGCTATGGCAAGATCTGCTCTTGGGAAAACGATGTTCTTGAGAGCATATTTGTAGAGTTCAAACAGTGAATGCCGAAACACGGACTGGCCAAATCGATGATAATGCGGTTGCAGCAACATTTTTTGCTTCGCGTTTTTGGTTAGTGCTGCAAGAAAGGGTGGAAGAGTGTGAACATTGTGAACATGGATTATTTGGGCTTTTTCATGCAGCAGGTCAATCATGAATCTGGGTTCAGGAAGAAAAAGCGGATCATCTAGCACGGGGCGGAAACGTTTAACGAAGACTTGATTGATTCTTTGCTGCCTCGGGAGTTGTCGATTCAAGTCAACCGAATAGACAGTAACGTCAATGCCGTTTTCGACAAGTGTCTCGCTGATTTTCTTCACTATCGTTTCGACGCCTCCGATGCTCGGAAAATACTTGGGAGTCACTTGGAGCACGTGCATTTGCTAGTTCTCCATCAACGAGACGTTGCTGCGTTCAGATTGGGGCTTTTGTGCTTTTTATTGGTTCCCAAGTGAAGGGAATATTGCCTTTGCTGAAAAGGATTCTCGCTTCCAAGTAGGCGACGATTTCTAGAAACCCTCCGGGCAACACATAAATGGTTTCGTTTCTTTTCAGTTTGAAGATTGCGCGTAACATGTTTTTGAAGCTCGACGTTGAGACCTTGTACCCGGTTGTGTTTTGCAGTTGCATGTGGCCGATCCATATTCGTTTGCGTTGTTTTATTATATCGACGACGTTTGTTGGACACCTTATGTACACTAGAGCTTCAGGCGTGTAAAGTGTGTTCTTGTGTCGCTTTTGAATCGCGCCTTCAATGTAGGGCTCGTCGGTTGCGGTGTTTTCTGGGATCTCTTGAAGATATGCTGTGCGCAACGCGCAGAGTTCTCCTGACAGCTTGGGCGTGTCAAGCACTGAAATTATGTGATGTAAACGCCATATCAGTCGTGTGACCCCGTAACAGGAGCTGTTACAGTTTTTCAGCGGAACTGGCTGTGCAAAGACCGCCCCGATGTCTGGCGTGGTGAACTTTGTGACGAGCCTATTTATGCTGCCTTTCTCGGGCAGTGCATCGGCGTTGACGAGAATTAATATGTCAGCTTCAGCTCTCGCTGCTCTGAAGATTTCGTTGAGTGCACTTGATTTTCCTTTGCGAGCATCTTCAATTAACGGCTCTATTCTAGGATCTTTATTCTGGAAACTCGCGACGATCTGGGGTGTTCTATCGGTGCACCCAGAGCATACTACCAGAATCTTGGTTTCTTTCGGTATGTTCTGTTCTGAAATCAGATTTTGAAGAAGACGCGCTATGTTGTTTTCTTCGTTGTAAGCGCATACTCCAATCATGATTCTACTCAGGGACATTCGGTTCACGAAAGGCTAGTTAGCCGAGCCTTTAAGCCTTTTGATTTTGAAAATGTATGAAGTGAACTCCATGATTTCGTTCGCAGAGAGTTTTGATTTCCCATTCTTTCTGTTGACAAAGGTCATTGGAAACTCCCTTACGTCAAATCCTCTTTTGCAGGCTTGCCGTATGGTTTCTATTTGTATTTCGTAGGTTTGACTGTGCAGGTCTGGGACCATTTCTTTGACAAGCCTTGTCGAATAGCAGCGTAAACCGCTAGTGTAGTCATGGATTTTTGCTCTCACTAGGACGTAGGCGAGTACGTTTGCCACGCGACTGGTTAAGCGTCGAAATATGCTCCATTTCACTACTCCGCCTCCCTTGCAGTATCTGCTGCCTATTGCCAGGCCTTTTCCTTCTTTTGCGGTTGAGATTGCGCGTGGAACTTCTTTGGGATTGTGTGAGTAGTCAGCGTCCATGGTGACTATGTAGCTTGGAGGGTTTTTCAACGATATGAGCGTCTTGAAACCATCTGTTATGGCTGTTCCAAGCCCAGATTTCTTCGGTCTCACAAGGAGGAGAATGTTCCTGTACTTTTTCTGCAGTCTTCGAACTGCATTTGCCGTCCCATCTGGGCTGGAATCGTCTATAACTAGCACGCGAGCATCAAGATCCAGTTTCTCGATGTCGCCTATCAGCTTTTCAATGTTTGAGACTTCACAATATGTTGGGAGGATCAGTCCTATCTCTGATTTTGCACTTAGGTCTCCTTCGATGTGCGTGAGGTTTGCTGTTCTTGTTCGATTCATCTTTCCCGTTCCTGTAAGACGAACTGATTTGTAGTATTGTCAATATTAAACTTTTGACTGTTCTAGCATACAAGCATCGCGGCTTTAACTCTTTCTAGTGCGGGTATGTAACCTTTCTTCTATAATAGCCCAGGGGATGATGTATCCTTCTGCAGAGGCTATCAGGATTAGTGCAGACCCCATGGGTTTTGAGCGTGTCACATTTCGGAGTGGTGTAGTGGGTTCTGGAGCCTCTTTCTCCTGCTATGTGTTCAACTTGGTAGCGGGTCATTCTTTCGTTGAAGTCGGAGATGTTTTTGAAGAGTTCTATGACTTTATCCGAAGGCATTCCGATGTTTATCAGGAATGAAGTCAGGGTGAACCTGCCGATGTGTGAGAGGTGGCGTCCGGATGAGAAGGCTTCGTACAGTGTTTGTATGCAGGGCGGGAAGGCTGTTTGCGTTATGGCCTTCGGAAAGCCTTCCATCTCGGTTTTGCCTATTTTCTCTATAGACAGTTTCTTAATCCTCTCGGCTGTCTCCAAGATTTTGGTTGGAAACTTCGGCAGGTCTCTTGCTTCTGTTCGCTTTTCAACGTATCTGCGAACTTCTTCCGCGAGCAGTCTGGCCGCCTCGGTCCCTGTTAGGTAGACTTTCCCGTTTGTCAAAGCGCGGTTGATGAGCTTCCATTTTTTTTCTCGCAGATGGGTTGTGTTCCTAAGGTAATCGGTGAAGTCAAGTGAGAACTCGTATGGTATTTTCCGGTCGTTATTAAGTGCCAGTTTCCATTCGAAGTTCTGTGCGATTTTCGTTAGTTTTTCTTTGGGTTCGAGTTTGAAGTCCTCGTATGCCTGTTTTGCTTCCGCCAGCGCGTATCTCTTCTGGATGAAGGAGTTTTGGGTTGCCATCGCAAGGACGATGGCAACTGTGAAGGAGAGGATTTCCAAGTCTTCGTCGTGGTGCGGGTTTCGGGTGACTCGGGTGTACAGTATCGCTTCTTCAACTCTTTCTTCTGCTCGGTTGAGAATCTGTTCGAGCTCGCTATTTGCCAAGTCTTCAATGTGCAGGTCCGGCAGCTTCAGATATTTCGCTGCTTCTCTTAGAAAGGGGTATTTGGTGTAGTCGTTCTTGGCGAATTTTGAGAAAACGGTTTGCATCTTATTTTTCTCGTTATTCGCTTTCGATTCTGGGTGCGAGGTAGAAGGTTAGTTTCCCTTCTCTTGCCTGTTGGAAGTCGAGTTTTATCGGCATGTCTGATGAGAACTCGAGCGTTGCTATGTCTGAGGTTGCGGATGCTGTTTTTATTATCTCTGTCAGATAGCTGAGGCTGAAGGTTGCTTTTTGAGGTTCTTTGGCGTCCAGTTCGAGCAGGGTGTCACTTCCTTTTTGAAGGGTTATCGTTGCGCCCATCAGGTCTCCCGCGGCGTTGAAGACCACTTTTTCAGGGTCTGCCTCGATTCTCACGTGATCGCTCACGAGCTGGGCATCTTCGATTGCTTGGCTCAGGCCTTCCGTCGTGGCTTTTATTTTGACGTTAAAGGTGATTTTCGGGGTTGGAACTTCCTCTTCCGAGGCTTCAAGAGTGGGCATGGTAAAGTTGCGCGCGTATTTTCCGGCGATTGCGACCAGTAATTTACCGGTTTTTTCGTCTATGGAAAGCTCAAGGGTTTCGCCTTTGCCCGCTCTTTTTAGAAGTTTGAGCAGTTCAGTTATGTTTATGCACATTTTTGTCGGTTCTGTGCATGTGTATTCTTCGAAGATTGTCTTGGGCCATTCGAAGTCTATCATGGCGACGCGTGACGGGTCCATTGCTCGAAGTTTCACGCCTTCAGCGTCAAGCTTGAACGTGGCTTCGTCTACGAGTATGGAGATGGATGTAATCATGTCTCTCAGTTGTTTGGCGTCAGCGACCTTGAGTTTGAACATGAATGTCACCTTTGCAGGTTATGCTTAGTTGTTGATTATGACTTTATTTAGCTTTAGGTTCCTGCTTGTTCAGACAGTCTGTGTCTGTCGCGCCGTTTGACCTGTTGCGCGCTGCGCCAAGTGTGCTGAAACACCTTCTGCATGATGGCCCGGCAAAGTCGCTTCCCTTTTTCACTTGTAATGTCAGATGTAATCTGTAATTGTAACAAACCATGTTGAAAAACGGGCTGAACTACTGTTCAGAGTGGACTCGGCCTGTTTATTTGTAATGTCTTCTGGCAGGCTTACTTCGCCTTTGCCGTTTACGTCGCGCGCTGGCAAAGGGATGAGGTTCATGAGAAAAGAACCGAACAGAAAGCTGGGGAGTTCAGCGCCGAATGCCAACCTATTCCATCCTGGTTTCGTTTTCTTCAATCAGTGTGGAATGCAGCATTAGTAAACGCGAGTTGTTTTTGACGGCTCATCGTCTTTCTGCGATATTTTTAAGTTAGGCTTGCCTGTAGGCTCTTGTATGCACGAGTGGGCCTTGGCTGAAGCAGTGATCTCCGCGGCCTCTGGGGCAGCTGAGAAAGAGGGTTTTAGGAAAGTCATAGAAGTGAGGATAAGAGTGGGTGAGCTTCAGCAAATAGAGCCAGATGTGTTGGTGTTTGCGCTCCAACAGATCAAGAAGGCCAAGCTCGAAAGTGCAGAGTTCAAGATAGAAGAGGCAAGGGCGAGAATGAAGTGCCGCGCCTGTGGTCACGCGTGGATTTTCAACAAGAAAAAGCTGGATGAAAGCGTGGTTGAGGCTATCCATTTTGTTCCAGAGGTGGCACACGCATATGTTAAGTGTCCAAAATGTGGCAGCCCGGATTTTGAGGTAGTCGAAGGACGTGGAGTTTGGCTTCTTAGCGTTAAAGGAGTGAAATAGACGTGGCTGATCCTCGAGCCAGCATAGTAAATGAAAGGTTGAAGGGGATACGCCGCATCATAGCTGTTTCAGGCGGCAAAGGCGGAGTCGGCAAGAGCCTTGTTGCTTCAACGTTTGCCTTAATTCTTGCGAGGAAAGGCTTCAGAGTCGGATTGTTCGACCTGGATTTTACGAGCCCATCCACACACACTATCCTAGGCGTCCAAGACCTGCAGCCGAGGGAAGAAAAAGGCATAATCCCGCCACAGTTCCAAGGTTTTGAGTATATGTCAATAATCTACTATTCAGGCGACCACGCAACTCCACTGAGAGGAGCAGATGTCTCAAACGCGCTGATAGAACTTCTGTCGATTGTCAGATGGGGGAAACTGGATTATCTCATCCTAGACATGCCACCTGGAATAGGCGATGCAACTCTTGACCTGATAAGACTCGTAGAAAGAATAGAATTCCTGATAGTGACGACACCCTCACAATTGGCCTTTGAAACTGTAAAAAGACTGGCTGGACTATTGCAAACAATGAATATAGGGGTCATAGGCGTCGTGGAAAACATGAAACTCGCTCATTCTGATACTATACAGCGGGAGACTAAGACGTTGGGTTTGGCATTCATTGGAGAAATTCCCTTTGACGCAGGGATAGAGGAGACCATAGGGAAGATTGATAAGCTCTTGGACACTGCTTTTGCCGAAAAAGTGAAACGACTAGCGTTAAAAATCTGACAGTAGCCAGTCAAACGAGTCTGTGAAAAAGGACTTTATGAAGCAAAAATGGGACAGGGTTTCGCCGAATGAGGAGATGACAAACTGCAATGTTCTGCTAGATTCCCAGGCTGACCAGTATGCCTGTAAGTATGCCCGTTGCGATTGTCAGCGTCAGTGCGATAACGAGATTCTTTCTCATCATCAACGATTCAGTCTCGTGCGACTCGTCAATCGTGACTACGGCATTGTTGATTTTGGCAGGAGTGACAGCGCTTGCTACGCCCCCCGCAACAGCGTGACTGCCATAGATTGTCATGAACTCGGAATCTAACCCGAGGTTGTGAGTCGCGGTCTTTTGAATGCTGTAGAAAAGAACGTTTGAACTAGTCTCAGAACCTGCAACTATTGCGCCGAACAAGCCAAGCGAGGCAGCCACGAAAACGTAGCCCGCACCGAATATTGAAGCAAGTGTGGTGCCGAGAATCACATTCATGTTGAACTGGTTGAACCCCGCCGGATTAGTGTTCAAGACACCGTTTGCGATCTGCATTGCCGAGAATGCCATCACAAAAGATATTGAGAAGTACAGGCTGTACGTCAAGAATGGCCCAAAGAAACGTTTGAGCCAGACACTTGCAGCAGTTTGCACTTGTCTTCTTGTCGGCTTGAGGGTGAATAGTGACAGGAGAATGGTGATGATTATCCAAGTGTAAGGTTGAGTGAGAAATCTCAGATTAATCGGTTCGTTGAAGAAAACTCTAACCACTTGAATGTCTCCGGGAAGATGCAAAAGCCAATCATTAATCTGACTTATACTCGTTAACCCTGCCAACGCTGAAAGGAGTATCCATGGAGAAAAAGAGCGCCAAATCTCGGCTTTCGATGGATAGTCGGCATCTTTGGCCACTCTTATAGCTGTCCGCTTGAGTCTCTGATACACATGAAGCGAAAGCATTGCGGAGAGTCCTGCTATGACCCCGACAAGTGTGAGAGGAACGTATTGCACTCCGGTGAAATAGTCGAGGCTGGTGGTTGCAACGCAGGCAAAAGCCAAGACTAAACCACAAACGAATGCAGGAACAGCGCCTCTACGCATCGACTTCTTCCCGCCCACTAGCCCTAGGAGAGCAAAAGCAAAACCCGGTGAAATGACGGGTAAGAAGATAGCAACCTTGAAAGCTAACGCCATCGGGTTGAAGCCAAAATTGGAGGCTGGGAGAGTTATCGGAATGGAAAGCAACGAAAAACTCGTAGTAGGATTGTAGCCGAGAACGGCGATCGCAATGGAAGACATAGGGCTGAAACCCATCGCGAGAAGCAGAGGAGGAAACAGTGCAGGAGTCACTACACCCAAGGAAGTGAGAAAAGAGCCGAAGCCGATCCCAATGTACAACGCTCGAACCTCGTCGCCTATCACTTGCTGCTTGATCACTTTTGAAACAGTCTGCAACGCGCCTGCTTCCTTCATCAAGTAAATCATCAGCATGGTTGCCGCAACCGAAATTGAAACTCCAAAACTGCTCACAAAGCCATGTAACGAAGCACGCAGAGCCACCTCAAAGGGTGTGCTGAACTGCAGAATTGCCAACGCAATTACTAGCACTAAGCCAACCACGGCCATGAACAAACCGCTTCGACGCAGAAAAGCGACGCCGAACAGAATCACAACCAACGGATAAAAGGCAAGCAAGAACTTCCAGGAGCTCGACGGGCCATACCACGCCATGAAAAGTGAAAAAACCCCAAGAATCAAAAGAAACGTAAGCGAAGAAGCAAAGACACTCTTCTCCTTCAATGCAACGCCATCCGCCGTCCACGATCTTCCAATTCGAGGCAATCTATCAGACTAGCTCCATATACGTTTTAGCCTTTCTTTCAAGAATAAGGCATGTGTCATGACTGCATATGGTTAAGCCGCCGTAATGCGATCCTTAGTCTTTTCGCGGCTAAGATGTGTCTCAAAAACGCAAAAATGTCTTTATAAACCAAGGTGTTCTAGTCACTTTTCATGAGAGTTGGAGTGTTGTTCTCAGGTGGAAAAGACTCCTGTTTAGCGATGGACAAAACGAGGAGTTTCCATGATGTGACTTGTCTGATCAGCTTGATATCTGAAAGTCAGGAGAGCTACATGTTTCACGTTCCCAACATAGAACTAACCGGAAGACAAGCTGAAGCCATCGGATTGCCAATAGTTCAAAGAAGGACGAAGGGCAAGAAAGAGAGAGAACTTGAGGATTTGGAAAAAGCCATTCGTACTGCCAAGGCCGATTTTGACCTAGAAGGAATAGTGACAGGCGCTGTGAAATCGATGTATCAGTCAACGCGGGTGCAGAGAATTTGTAAACGACTCGGTTTATGGTGTTTCAACCCACTCTGGTTGAAGGATGAAATAGAGCTTTTGAACGAAGTCGTGAAGGGCAAATACGAGGTGGTCATATCAGGTGTTTTTGCTTTTCCATTGGACGAGAAATTCCTTGGCAGAAAGCTGGACAGTGGAATAATACAGAAGCTCGAAAAATTGAGGGACGAATACGGCCTGAGCCCTGCTGGAGAGGGTGGGGAAATCGAGACAACCGTCATAGACGCCCCCTTTTTCAAAAAAAGACTAGAAATCTTAGATTATGATGTCTCTTACAAAGATTACTCTGGAGTATTCAGGATAAAGGGCGTTAGGATGATCGGCAAATGATTCTGATAGTTAACGTCTGTTCAGACAAACTCAGCTATTTCGAGTTTGTTAAGCCGGTTGAAGACATCCTCAAAAAGGCCAAGATAGACTTTTTTCCCATAAACTTCCAGAGTTTGGATGAAAAGGACCTCAAAAGAGCGGAAAAAGTCATCATATGCGGAACAGCCTTGAAGGATTTCAAATACTTGGACAACGTCGACAGATTCGAGTGGATAAATGAAACGCATACGCCGGTCCTAGGCATCTGCGCCGGAATGCAGATTCTCGTGCGACTCTCTGATGGCGACATCGTTGAAAGAACAAGAATCGGCAGATACAGGGTTAGGACTGTTCAAAAAAACACTCTTTCATCCAAGCATGAATTCTATTCATATTTCTTGAATTCTAAAGCCGTGGAGCCAAGTGAGGATTTCGAAACACTGGGTAAATCTGGTGACTTGAAGTGTATGATCAGGCACAAGCGTAGAAGATTCTACGGCTGCTTGTTCCATCCAGAAGTTTTGAACCCGGAAATCATCACGAATTTCATACAGCAGTCGGCACCAAGTGTGTGAGGAGTAGGAGCTCTTTTCTAGGGTGCATTTTCACGTCTGATGAAAGAAACATCTTGCGATTCTTCGACGAGACAAATCTGTTGCCATTCAACGTACGTTAGGAGTTTCAGTAGCATCTCTGCCTATCAGCTCAATGCGTGCGCGTATGCGTCCAGTCTCAAGCAGTTTTAACATCGTATCTTTCTGCTCCTTTTGTTTGTTAAGCTGTTCTTCAAGAGTCGTCAAGACCTTCATGATGTCCAGCGGTTTCAGTATGTAGGCGTCCGCTCCCTTGTTCAGAGCTTCAACTGCGTTTTGAAGCGACGGATTGCCCGTCATGATGATTTTTCTGGTTCGCGGGCGCGTCGGCTTGAATTTAGCCAGCAGTTCGACTCCGTTTATGTCTGGCAACATTATGTCAATCAGTGCAAGGTTGTAGTACCGTTCATTTGCCTTCTTGATCGCTTCAGCCCCATTTTCAGCAGAGTCTGAAGTGAAGCCGTTTTCATTCAGCGCTGCTGTCAACAGTTTCCGTATTCCAGCTTCATCATCTACTATCAGCACTGAAGGCCTGCCGGCACCAGAGTTTCCGACACTCAATTCATCCATTACTCCGTATCTTGGTGTGCATCAAATTACAAATAATCATCCCATTCCAGAATTATAAGAATTACTAGCGATAAATATTTATTTGGAATAAGTTGAGAGTCAAAGCTCCGTCATGAGGGTAGTAGTCCTGATATTCCATGGAACATTGAAATTCATGTAGCAGCTCGCCTTATTCTTAACAGAGAATTCTTGGTGCGGTCGCCGAGATTTGAACCCGGGTCGTCAGCGTGGCAGGCTGATGTCCTAGACCATTCTAGCCAAGATTCTCCCAGACTAGCCAAGATTCAGTCACAGGCAACCTTGGAAACTAGACTACGACCGCACTCAGATGGAGTACTCCTAACATCCAATATAAAAACTATCCCAAAAGAAGTAGATTCACGAATAGCAACAACCCTAATCAAAATGGAAAACAACGGAAAAGCGACCATCACAGTAAAAACCACAGAATACACTCTTAGGCAACTAGCCCAACATGCAAATCTACTAGACCCTGAAGATGTAAAGAACTACATCGCCCATGCAATCACGATAAAAACAAAACAACCAATTGCAGCCGAGACGAAGAACAAATGGCTGTTCTGTTATGACAACTTTTGCACACTGAATGGTATCCAATGGGAAAAACCATACTACAAAATAGAAGAGAAGGCACCACTCATTCCGACAAGAGAAAACGTAAACGCAATCATAAGTAACGCATCCAAAAAATACGCAACAATCTTCACAATACTAGCAGAAATAGGATGCAGCCCCCGTGAACTAGAAAACGTAACACAAACCTACATAGATAAAGAGCAAGGATTAGTTTCAATACGCGGAGCAAAAGGACACGCCTCAGGCAACTACAAACTCAAAAGTCACACTACAGAAATGCTCAGAGTTTACCTATCCCAAAACCCACAGGAACACCCATTCCCAAAATCCAAAGCAATGAGACAAGTATGGATAGATACACGACGCAGAACCGCTCAGAAACTATGCAAGCCTGAAATTGACAAAATACCCTGCAAAAACCTACGCAACTACTCAGGAGCCATGCTCTATTTAACCTCACCAGTTAGAGACCCAATCGCAGTAATGCGCCACCTCAGACACAAAAAACTGGAAACAACAATGCACTACATCAGAGCCATCGTACTAGACGATAACGATGAAAAATGGACTTGCAGAATGGTGACAACAAAAGAAGAAGCATCAACACTAATAGAAGAAGGATTCGCTTACGTACAAACAATAGGGGACACACACTTGTACCGAAAACGCAAGTGAATCCCAATCACCCCCTCTTTTTTCACTCCAAAAACCGACCTGTTGTTGCTCAGCAATCAACATAGGGTTCTGTGAAGTCCTTGTCACCTCTCTAGAGTTTCTGTCCCATGTGAAAAAGCGTCACCTCACGTCATTTGTACGGAACACGGTTTTTATTTAATAAATCTGCAATGTATGTTGTAGGAACAACAATCGTTAATCCTGAACTATAGACAAGCTGTTTTCCATCAACAACGACATTAGACCCGTTTTGGTCTCTTATCGGTGCTGGTTTGCTTCCCACACATAAACCAATAATCGTTGAGTTCTCTATATCGTAGACTGGAGCTCCGCTATCGCCTGGATTAACTTCCACATCAGCAAGATAGACATCCGCAATGTCGGGAATCCTAAAGTCAACAGGAGCTCCAGAAATGTTTACTTCTTTTATGTCAGTTCCCCAACAAGTAGCCAATCCGCCTGAATTCGTGACAAGAACCGTCTCAGCCAGAGGATAACCCGAAATTCCAATAGGTAACCCATCAAGCGGTCTATTTAAATTTAAAGTAGGTACACCAAAGAGCAACGGTAATTCTTTGTCACCGATTTTAATACCTGAACGAACTTCTCCTTTGAAAGGGTTGCTCCGTAATTTGAGCAGTATTAAATCATGTCGTGAATCTGTATCAACTACATCAAAATCAACAAGGGAAAAGTTGCCTCGCATGGTGTCTGTGTTAAGCAAGGCTAAGCCTACGAGAACATTTTTCTCGTCAGCTTGAATTTGCTTCAGCATTTCAACGCCGCCATCAATAACGTGCTTGGCAGTTATCACATGTCCTTCTGAACTGACAAAAAAGCCAGTGCCAACAGCATGATTAAAAAAAGGCTTCTGAATCTTTGACCTAAGATCAGGTGAAAGACCAGTTGCTAAAAGAGAAATTTGGACTATACTTGGTTTCACTTTTTCTATGGCTTCAGATAGATTCACACTTCCACCATCTATTAGTCTACCTAGGTTACTATATAGCGCGCGGCTAATAACTCCACTACACAGTTCAGCACAGCAAAGTCGTTCTGTGAGGCTATTCGCCTCACACGCCCACGTTCCGCGAAAGCCGAAGCCCCCAAAAACCGCGCACTGCCGCTCAACACCAACTCGCGCGCGCAACTAGGAGGATTACTGCTAAGTAAGCTACCCGATTTGGATTCTGAAGCTTTTGTAATGTCTAGAAAATCTGTTGATGATTTGTTTACTTGGCATCTTTGAGTATTGAAGCGAAAAGTTTTCTGAAGCCTAGTAATTCGCCATTCACTAAACCAAAACTGCTGGTGAAAACAACGGTGGCGCTAGAAGCCTCCGCCTTAAAAAACTGAATTATCTCGCCAAACTCCTCTTCAATTATATGTGTGTCAGACTGTACTCTCTTTTCATCCAATTTAATCAAAGGTGGAGCATCTTCACCAAATCCAAAATGCGCCACCGTCTCTTCAAAATTTCGTAAATTTTCAATATCGGAAAGTTCTTTGTCGTTCTGAAGATTGATTTGCGATGAAACTCTGTAGAGCAAATCCGTTTTGGTGAACACAATTATTACAGGATGACGTTTTATCTCTCTCAGTCTGAAACTGTTGGCATCTAAATATTGTTGCCACTCAGTCCTGAAAGCCGATGTCACTTCTGCGATAAAGTTGCGCTTATTCCTAGTCAGATACCTACCTAAATCAATTACAAACATTATAGCATCGGAATCAACAATCCACTTGAAAAACTCGGAGTTATGTAATAAGTGCATATCTTCCCGACGATATTCTTTAGAATATGCACCAGGAAAATCTCCAAATTCTAATCGATAGGTTGTAGCAAAGGGACCTTTCCCAATTGTTGCGTCAGCTCTGAAGCCATACATGTCTTGATCAGTTGTAGGACCTAATGCTTTTCCTTTTTTGAGCAATTCCAAAGACTTGTTAATAACAGCAATTGTATGCGAACCCCGTGGAACTACTCTAACTGGTAGCCTTCTTGCATAGGCTTCGCCAAAGAGGCTTATTATCAAAGTCGTCTTCCCTGATTCTGCAAACCCGACAATTGCGACAAAAAAAGACTTTCTTTCCAGAAATGACAATTGGAAAAGCATGACAACGAATACTCCTGTAGCTATTATCGCAACCGTGGAAGAAAAGACAAGTAAAACATTATTAACTCTGGAAGCAATCAGCACAAAAACGTCAAATAACATTGCAACAATAGCAAGTGCAATGAGAAGTATCTGAGCCGTTCTTCTGAATATACTCATGACATGCTTGACTCCAAATGGTAGTTGCGCTGAGTTATAGACGCACATACCGCCATCACTGGCGCGGCCACAATTGCTATTCCTTGCGTTATTAAAACCTGTGTTTCATAATGATTCATAGAAAAGGATACTTTACTATTTTCTGTAACAAAAAATACAGCCGCTACAAACAGTGCCATGAAAATGGAACCTAAAACATAATAAGCAGTAGTTTCATTCTTTCTTTCTTGCTGTTTGTCTTTATTGTCAAGTCTAGGTCTCTTGCAAGAATGTAGGCTTTGCGCGATGAAAAATGAAAGAAGTGTCAGACTTATCAATATCTCGTTCCCTTCAAATGTGTAATCCCAAGCGAATTGCAAAGTTATCAGGAATCTAAATAATGCACCAACAATGAAAGGACTAAATGGTACAACAATATTGAGTATTATCCATTTTTGCTCAGGCGAAATCTTCAACCAAAGCCATCCTTAACGCGTCGGAAGCTTCTATCTTGCTTCCTAGTTATATATTGATTTTCTGTTTTTAGCATCCATGTTTTAGTTTACCTTGACTTTCTGTTAGGGCGCGCACAACAAAAACCACGCCTAAACCTCTTCACCTAAATCATCCTCATCAGACAGTTCATTCACATACGAAATGTGAAGCATCCAATCATCAAGATAAGAACAATTATGAACACGACCACAAACAAGCCCTTGCATCTCAGGAATTGGACAAACCCCCGCCTCAATAGACACACATGGCATTAGACTGAAAGGAAGCCGAACCCACACCCGACGATTAGACAACGGCAACATATCACCTCCCGACTCTTAATGAATTGACCACAACGATACAAATCTCCAAAAACCAAGACCTCAGACCTTCTGTAAGGAATACGTCGAACGACGAAGAAAGTCCCCTCCTTCCAGCAATCCCGTCGAACAATAAACGGCAGACGAAAACCCAAATCCTTCCAAATCTCATCAATACTCTGCAACTTTAAAACCGTCGGCATCACTCAGACTCTCCATAGCGTCCGCTAGGAGCCTTAACAAATCGTACACCCTCAGAATCATACAAATCTTCAAACAACTCGGACTTGTAACCAGAAGCACCCTTATCCTTAACAAGCGGCTCCCGACCCCAATAAATCAGCTTAACCAACTCAGAGCCGCAGATAGGACAAACACTTTTAGGCTTCTCAAACTTAACCTTCAAACGACGATACGAACAAGTACCAAACCATGTTAAAGGATGAGGACGCTCCACATTCGTCTGTATCGTACTGTGCTCTAATTCATAGTACGAGGTCCAAAAAATAGAAACGCGCTTACCCACATTTCCCTCCCTATCCATAGCCACCTTGACAACCCACCCGCTCCGCTCCCGCTCCTTCCTCCAGCGCTCCTCATAGCCAGAACAACCAGAACAAAGTTTGTTACAACCACGACAACGATAACCGCCCTTCAAAAACCCGATTAGATGAAAATGGAAGCCTAGTCGCCAACCGAAAGGAACACCCTTCGCACGAGCCTCCTCAGCGTTGGCATAACGAGCATGATGAGGCACTACACATCCTCCGACCACACCGCAAGACCCAGCAACCTTCTCCATCTTCCTACGCAAAGCCCTTAAATCTAACCCCCAATCAGACCTAGGCGCACTAATGATTATGTGCTCAGGAACGCCACCATGTAGTCTAACATACTCGTTAATACGCTTCTCAACATTTCGAGCTTCACGAGCTGCCATACTTTTATAACAAGTTTTACAACGCCAATTATAACAAGAAGTGTGGACTAAACGGACGTATACCTTCCCTCGGTAATCCTTCCCGTCCAGCGTCACAACATCATGCAATTCAACCCGCAAACAACCCTTAATATGCTTGTATTTTCCACAATCATCAGACGTTCTATCCCAACCATTGCCCACAACTTGCAAATTGCCAAAAGTAGCCCAAGCAGTATTAGGATAAATAGACTCCAATTTATCAACGACCACTTCACACACAACAAGCCACCTTCCTAACGCATGCGCAGGCACACAACGAACCAGATAACACCAAAAGCAGAATGTACAGAGGGAGCTCCCTAAAATACGAATGACGACACTGCACTCCTACGACATACTTACACCGTCTCATGTTATCACCCAAACGACAGAGGAGCCAACAGACTCCCCCATCGAGTAGAGGACTACTACCATAGCCCCGCGCTAAGCGCAATAAGCAATATCACAAAGTTATATATAACACTTAACTAAGTTTAGTACTCAAGAAGGTTTAGTTACATGGGCGAATTATTAGACGAATATTGCGAAAACATATTCTCTCTTCTAATGGTAACTAATCAGTCCCTTAGGTTCAACAAACTACACGAAACACTTCAATCCTTTGGGGCAAAGATGTCGCAACCAACGCTAATAGAACACCTCTCCCATCTTCGCAAAAAAGGATTCATACTGAAAAGGAAACAAGGCAAACAAAACATATCCTACCAAGTGAATTGGGAAAAATTTGAAACCTTGAAAGAAGGGATAACATACAAACAGACAATAGACCAGAATCTGAAGAGCAAAGAAGTCTTTGAATCCCTTTCGCTAGATGAACAAATAACAACCCTAGTAAGCATATCCGCTTTAGACGACCTCTTCTATTTGAAACTCTTTGTTCTTAACATTCTAGAACCCAGCAAGAAACCCGAACACTGCTTCTCCTACATATTCATACACAAACTCCTCGATAGATACAAACTATGGCTAACGGATACCTGCAGGGAATCCAAAGAAAAAAGCAAGAAAGCCCTGGAACTAATACAACGCGCAATAGACGGATTTGAAAGCGACATCTTTGACAAAAAGCCAGCATCCAACAACAATTCAAACCAAAATTAAGAGAACGTGCTTTTGTTTAGAGCGTACCTTAACCAACGGGCAAATAGAACAGACCGACATCGCGCTCGCTTGACATCGTAGCGCGCAATCGGAAAATCATCTGCGCGCGCTAACCAATCTTTTTATAGTTGAATTCTTGAAACCTCTATGGGGAAGCTACATTATGATGATTACGGGATTGCACATTAGCAACTTCAAGGGCATTAGTGAATCGAAAATCGATGAAATGGGCATGGTCAACCTTTTCATAGGAAAGAACGACTCGTGCAAGTCAACAATTCTTGAAGCTGCTTATACAGTTCTCAGGGAATCATACAGTTCAGGCTTAGGAAGCTCCCTTTCACGTAGGACTAATTTGGAGATAGGAAACAGGGAGTTATGGTATGGGTATAAGACAGACAGCAACATCAAGATTGAACTTCTTTTTGAGAATGCCGTTCTTTCGATGGTCGCCACATATGAAAAGGGACAGAATCGAATAAACAGCATAACTAATCTTAGTGCCCATGTAGGCCCAGCAGCACGAGTTTTCGCTCGGTCAAACACGTATCAAGACAACTTCGCAATGAGCGCATCATCGGGGCACGACTTGTCTCAGAACATGAAGGCGCTTGGATTTGGTAATTATGTGATGGATTCTAGATTCGTCGACAGCTCTCTGAAAAACGACTTACGACTTGTAGAATCACTATTGGGACAATTGAAACTGCAAGGATTAGACTTGGAATTTGGCAAGTTGTTTTCGCAGGTATTTGAAACTGACCCTCATTGGGAGTTTATGCCTCACCCAGACTTCCCCACTCAATACCGAGTTGCGCTCTCAAAAGGTGACAGCCGCGTATTCCTAAATGGGTTTGGTGATGGCTTGCGCTTCTGCATGCTGCTGATGGGACGAATAATGTTGGCTAAGAACACAGCACTATTCATCGAGGAAATTGAGAATAATCAGCATCCAGAGTCTCTGGTGAAAATAGTTCCTTTCTTGGTAGAGTATAGCAGGAAAAACAACTTGCAACTCTTCATAACGACTCATAATCCATTAGTCATGCGTCTCTTTGAAGAGCATTGCAAAAATGACAAAGAGAAATCGGTACTCCGCATATATCGAGTTACAAGAGACAAAAGTAATGGTTTTGTTCAATGTATCCCCTTAACCGAGAAGGAGCTTGCTGATTGGTTTACTAAGGTTGACCAAGACCTGTGGGGATGGAAGACCGAAAAGAAAGAATAACTAACTATACTACGCGCGCGCTTAGATTTGGATGCCGCATCACGTTGAAAAGCACACACAGACAAGATGGAAAGCACTTGAAAGACCATGCCAATGTAGCTTTCGCACCTATCGGTGCAAACGAAATCCTCAAAAACATAAGCCTTTCCCTCATTCGCAAAAGAGGAACGTATGAAAGCCACCCCAAGCATCATGTTAGAAAGGCTTATTGTTTTTTCGTCAACCATAAATCAGGAAATCGAGATGATATACATGACATGCCAAAACGGACAATGTAAAAACGAAACCAACATCAGACGACAAACCACCCAACCCAGAAGCCCCGAAGAAATAAGATATGGCACACTCTGGGCAGAAATCGAACTCCAAAAACTCGTAAGAGGTGATAAACAATGAATGAAAAGGACAATACGACAAACACAACACAACAAGAGCAAAAAGACCATGAAATTACTAAGCTTAATAGGCAGGCTGATGTCCTAGACCAAACTAGACTACGACCGCCCATTATCCATCGGTAAAGGACATTCTGCAGAGGTGCCTATTTTCCTTTTCTGCGTTAACGCATTCTACTTGTTGCTGGTCATGATCTTTGGTTGAGGGCACATTCGCGATTTCTTGATCTTTTGAGGACAAGGGTTGAATGAAATGTTATAGAAGGTGTCGGATTTCATCCATGCATGTGCGTGCGCTCACTTAGCTGGTTGAATATATGGCAATATTTCCTCTTTCCGTGATGACTTTGACAGTGTAGGGTTTTTCTGGCAGGTTTAGGTCAGCGCGAGAGTATGAGACTGTGTCCCCAGAATTAATGTATATGCTTATCTCATATCTCTGATGTGACGTTGAGTTGTCTATCCACAATGCGACGAGGTGGGATGTGAAGGAGCCGTCGTTTTCGAAGGTGAAGCTTGTCACGTCTGTTGCCACTCTTACCGCTATGGAATCCATGTCAATGGTTGTTTGGTTTGCATCGGTTCCTTGGTCAAACACCTTTATCCATACTGTTCCGTTGCTGCTCATGTAGCTGTTGCACTGGTCGGTCAGGTTCACGGCATAATTGTCCCATCCTGTCGCGGGAAGGCTGCCTGATGTTGAGTTGAAGCCAACGTCGCTGAAGGCTGATGATGTCCAGTTGTAGGCTTCTAGATACAACTTTTCGCCTGCGTCGCTGGATCTGTAGGTCATCTGTATTTCAAGGGTTTGGATGCGATTGAGAGGATATGCTGAGAGATCTACAGGAAAAGTGCCGTCGATTTCAAGCCTGTTGTTGAATTGGCTTTCCTCTGCTCCTAGAGTAGTTGAAGGCTCTGGACTAGTGATGTATTGAATTGTGATGTCGTCAAAGTATGTCGTGTCGGACGTTCTCGAACCCGCAAACCCAACTTCGCCGTAACCTCTGGAATTCCCACCTCCGAAACTTCCATTCACTGTCCACGTGTCAGGTTCAATCGTTCCAACGGGCCACACTTTAGCTTCACCAAGCCCGCTTGTCGGGTTGATAACCCTGAATCGCATGTAGTACCAAGTGTTCAACGACCAGCTGGAGGTTCCATGCGTGCCCCAAGAGCGCAGATCATTCAGGAGATCCAGACTGTTTCCGTCGTTGTGAAACAAGCCGCAGTATCCACTACCTCCGGGGGAACTTCCGTCCATGCAAGAGGACAGCCCCATCCTGCTAAGGTCACCGCCGGCAAAGGAAATCACGTCGATTTTCACGAGCATATCGACGGGAGCAGTAATATTGCCCAGCGCGGTGATTATCATCTTGTTCGGGTCTCCGCCAGCCCCAACATTCTTGAGTGTACCATTTTCAATGGACCAGGTACCGCCGCCTGTCTTGACTTGATAGGCAGCTTCTGTGGTAATATCCGGTTTATCTGCTCTGTTGAAATCGTCGAACCATAGGTAAACGTTGCTCCCGTTTGTGGGTGGAGTTCCAGCGTTCGGGTTTCCATAGTAGATATAGTAGTTGCTGTCCGAGCCGTTTGTCGGGATTGATGCGTGAGTTTTGAACCAGACTTGGGTTGAAGAGGTGTCCATGCCGTCGACTTCCCTGTCAAGTTCAACCCAGCTGCTTCCCGACTGATAGGCGACTCTAAGGTCATGGCCACTAGGCATGAGCTTGCCGGAAGAAACCAGCGAAGCCGTGTCCAACGTTACAGAAACCGAATAGTTCATGATAAGAGTTGACGAGGCGTTGTTCATTATAGTCATCCTTCTGCGATAGACATAGTCCGTATCCCACCAATTCAGACCTCCCGCACGCGTCATACTCTCTGAAAAGCTCTCGTATGAACCATCGATGCTTTGCGTGTCCATGTAGGTGCCCGACACTTTGTTGCCAGTGTCTACGGTGAATTCCTCCTGGGTTGGAAACCAAGAAGAGGACCCGTTGACGTGGGCAACGTCGGTAATCTTGACGTCTTCATGCATTCTTTCCAGGTCGAACTGGTTCATCTGATAGCTCCAGAGGACCACGTTGACAACGATGGTGACCACTATGATTAGGCTTAGCATAACCACTACTACGTTGCTGAGACCCTTCGAATCGTGTCCAATTCTGGATATACCGTTCCCACCAAAGCTAACCATTAAGCCTGTGTCGTTTCTGTCACTGCCTAAGGGTAAAAGAATTACGAAGCTCAAATCCATATTCAAGGACAGCAACTGAACGTAAATTGAAGACGCCAAACTGCTTGGAAAACCAATAACAGACCGAAACACGCGTAGATTGGCTCCAACACTTCGCAGACTTGATCCATAGTGTCCTTTCTCAACATTGGTGGAATAACGTGGAACAAGGCTTATGAGAAGAAAGTTTGACACATAAGGGGGAGGATTAGAATGCTGCTGAAATTCCTCGAGAGCAAATACCTGGTCAGCACACCCATCGGAGAGTGTTCTTCTCTGGTGCAAAAGGCGTTGAATGAGGTGGGCTTGGAGAACGTGATGATAAAAAAGGAAGTCCCACCGCATTATTTGCTTGTAGCATACAGTCCCGGATGGGTTGGGAAAGCACTGGAGATAGAGTTCGTCTTCAAGGAAGGACAAAAGGGTACGGAGGTTTACGTCAAATGGCCTTATGCAAGAGAGATTCCGCAGGACAATGAAAATCTCACTGAATTCTACAAACAAGAACAGGAACGGAAGCAAAAGGCCGAACGCCTCATCGAAAAGTTCAAGATCAAGATTGGAGCAACTGACATTCCAACACGTTAGCCTTCATTCAGAAATTTCTCCTTCATGATCTCGCTACTTCTCAACTTTTGGCCAAAGGATTTCATAACATCGAATTGCTGCGATTAGAACAAAATGAGCCTGTTCTCGCACACTAAGAATAAATTGGGCTCATTAGTGCCGAGGGCTAGCTTCACAGGAGCGTTTAAACCGTCGTTATGTCTTTTACATGTTTTTGTAGATTCCTCAAAATTGCTGATTTTCCGAAAAGCTTAAGAAAATATCCGGGGGGTATCCGCATAAAAACTTATCCAACGGGATTTGAAATACTCCATCGGAGCCCCGCTGCAGTTGCTTGGCGGGCCCGAGGGGATTAGACCCCAAACGGGGTCAAGTCCCACGACCCAGCGCACGCGCTAGAAGCCCACTCAGAGAGACCGTGATGTTTTTTACAGTTCCAGATGCGCGCGCGACCGCACGAAACTCACAAGACAGACAGCCGCACAACTTAACGCGGAGGAAACCTTCTTCTCTTCTTTTGCCATTGGATAGGATGAATGGACTGTTGTTTCTATCTCTTCGGGTACATTTATAAAAACCTGAATATCTTTTTGCCTTGTGCCGACTTCTTCGAATTTTCGTTTCATCAAGCAAATGTATTCTTGAAAGGTGACTTCAGGAATAACCCATTTGCACCATGTGGGCCATTTGCAGACGAGCTCGATTTTGGAATGGAGACTTTTCATGAACAAAATCTCAAGGTTTCTTGCTCCTAAACCAAAAACCTGTTCAAGAGCAGCTTGAAAATCCATAATCTTTTGCGGAATTTCCTTTTTCTTTGTGTTGAAATTTTCCTCTAAATGGAAAAATATTGCTGTCTTAACATTTTCGCCTAAACCCGATAAAACTTCTTCTATGGCTTCAAGTAGAATATTCTCAAAAGTGTTGTTTTTGCTCTTCTTCGCCAACTTTTCTTCACCTACGCCCTTTCCGAGAGCACTTTCTGGGGGTCGTCCACTTAAGAACGTTGTTATGTACGTACAGAGTGTCGAATATTGCAAAAAAGCGTTATGAATTGCCAATACCGATTAAAAAGGTTTCAGAGGCACGCGCTTATGCATTTTTCACTTGATTCATACGCACGGGGCTTAGACGGAATCGCTATCCGGGATTCATAACGTTTTTATTTTGTGATTTGAACAAGGATAGCTGGCTGGTGATTTTGTTGTCTCACAGTGAAGAGAGAGTTGAGAGAATGGCTGAGAACGAAGCAGAGGTGACTCTGAGAGTTGAGGATGTGATGGTGAAGGAAGTGATAAAGATAAACGAGGAAGTGACTACCAAAGAAGCTGCTGAATTAATGAACAAGTTTGAGATCGGCTGTTTGATCGCTGTTGGGAAGGGCAAGGTCTCGGGAATCTTGACAGAGAGAGACTTGCTGAAGAGAGTCCTTGCTGAGGGGAAGGATGCATCCAAAGTGAGAGTTAGAGATGCGATGACGAGTCCTTTGGTTGTTGCTGAACCCAGTATGGATCTTGGTGAAGCAGTGAAGTTGATGTTTCAGATGAAGATAAAGAAGCTGCCTGTGGTCGCAGATAGGCGCTTGGTGGGGCTAGTGAGTTTGACCGACATTGCCCGTTTTCAACCTCAGATGATGGTTCTGGTTAAGCACCTTGCTGCTAACCATAGGGCACCAAAAAACATACAAAAAGTGATGGACCGCTATATTATCTAAGATGCGCTTACGCTAACGCCCATTTCCAAAGCGCGCCCACATTGAACCTGCTAAGGAAAGGAAGCAGTTGAACAGAGAGATCATCGAGAGAAAGAGCAAAGACGATTACGCTAGTTAGGCCACGAAACTGAAGAAATTAAAGAAAGCGCGCGCTGAACATTGCTCGTTAGTCCTTCAGTATGCCGAGGAGAATGAACACTAGTCCTATCAGGTTATAGAGAAAATGAACGTTTTCGGTCATCACGACTGCGTAAGCTTCATTGAACAGTTCAGGCACCGTGATGAGTGCGTGGACAAAGAATATTCCGAAGCCGACCGTGATGAGCAGCATTTTCAGGTTCTTCAGGCGATGGTAAGTCAGGAAGATGCCGAACAGAAAACCTGTGGACAACACTAATCCGATACGCACGACAAAGTCGAGAATCCCAATTGGCATAACTTCACGCGCCTCCGATACAGAAACATCAGTTTAGTTATGCCTAATAGCTTTTCTTCAGCGCCGCGCTATAACTTTTCCGCTCTCCTTCTCCATTTGTCGATGGCGCTCGAAGAATTTTGTTTGTGTCGTCTGTTGTAGCGCGCATGCCTGTTCCTAAATTCGTTTCTAAGGCGACTCATGCTTGTGATTTTGCTTCAACTATAGATCGTGACTTGCTTTGGGATACGAGAACATCATTAAAGAGCGCGACCCTCAACTCGGTCACACTTGAAAAAGGGAATTTAGGAACACGCTAGCGCGCACTCGTTGCTAAGACTAGGCCCCAGATTGTCTTGTTCCAGTTGAATATCTTGAACCCGTCGAGAACGCCGAAGCGCGCGCGATTGCTCTATTTTGTCGCTAGTAGTCCGTTCTTAATGATTGTTTTTCCGTCTATATCGAGTGTTGCTTTGCTCAGTGTGGCGGCCATGCCGAATGTTGAACTGTTTTTTCCGCCGATGTACTCGTTGTCTCCGATGCCTATTTGGACGGCGCCTTCGACGATGTGGTCCATCAAGTAGCCGTATTCTGCCTTTGGATTCAAACCTATCTGGATGAAGCCTATTCTGTCCTTTTCTCCTGAGGCTTCGCCGAACTGCTTTGACAAGGGTTCCAAGTTTTTCTTCGCTTTCATTGATGTGATTTTTCCTTCCCTGAATTTCCACTCGATTTCCTGCACGTTCAGACCCATCGATTGGAGTGGCCGGTCGAAGATGACTTTTCCGTTGCCGCTTGTTTCGACGATCGTCGTTAGGACCGATCCGGCGGGCAACTGAGCATCCAGGGACTTGTTCTCGATATCTTTCTTGTCTATTATGCCATCGTCCACGTGGACGGATCTCCTGCCTAATTCAAAGGTCAAATCTGTTCCGTTCGAGGCTGTCAAGTGAGCCGTGTGAGCCCTTGCAAGTGTTGCCTCGACATCGCTTCCCTTCAAGGTTATTCTCTTCAGGTCCATCATCAACGCGGCGTCCACAGCCTTTTTCCATTCCTCGAAGTTGAACCCGTAGACCTTGGCTCTCTCTCGTGTCAAGAGCGCCAACGGAAGGCTCACGTTTCTAATCTTCCTCTCTATGTTTCTCGGGTAGTGCGCCTTTCTCTCTCCCTCACTCCAAGCGTTGAGCTTCGAAGGAGGTATGCTCTTCAGACCCTCAGGGTTCTTCGGGCCGAACATGTTTATTGTCGCCGTCTCTGCCTCCGTGAACGCCTCGCATATCTTCGAGCAAACGCCCAAGCTTTCGGTGGACAGCTCTCTCAGCAGCCCGTAGTAGTACTCGTCAGTCCAGAGGCTCATCATCGCGTCTGCACCCTGGCTGAAACACTCGACAACCATCGCGTTGGCCACATCGATCGTGTGATCCCAAGTTGTTACTATCACGACGTCACTTGGATCCACGTTCAAGGAATCCTTAACAACTATCTTGGCTAATTCCTCATACAATGAACTCATCACCCTCAAGTAACACTGCGCTGTTTCACGGATTCATATAGACGTAAGCATAAAAGAAACTTTCGGAAGACAAGCCACAAAGAAGCAAAAACAAAAAACAGAAGCGCGTGCCCTCAAAATCATGTTTGTGAAATAGCGCGCATGGTTGTTCCGAAATTAGTTTGCGAAGTATCTGATGCTTCTGGATCTGCCTGGTTTGTGAGTGTTTGCTGCGGCTTCTGCCGTGTATAACATGATGAGTAGGCAGAGTTG
>JBEKCD010000014.1:0-111612 GCA_050015055.1 Bathyarchaeia archaeon
CTTGTCGGCGACCAGAACGGTCACGTTGTCGCTGAAGCCTTTTCCAATCACAGTCTTGGCAGATACGGCGCTGATGGCTGCGATGTTGTGAGTGGCGGGGCTGAGAGGAGTTTGAAGGTTCAGAATTTGGCCCCCGCTGACTGTGAAGTTGCCTTGATCGAAGAGTTGGCCGTATTGGTTGTATAATTGCAGGTCGTAGTATCCGGGATACAGTGTCACGGTGACTTCCTCGTTGACAAATGGGATTTGCCATGCCGTAGCATTCGGATCGGATGCACTAGTAATGTAGAGTGTTCCTGAAGTTAATGGCGAAGTGATGTTGATTGTCCCTATCTGAGACTGATTGTACAGTTCGCCAAGTTGGCCCGCACCAGGCAGTATCTCCGCGAATATTGTTCCATTTCCCGGATAACAGGAAAATGCGGTCAGCACATTGTCACTCCCTTCCGCAGTCTCGCCGAAGTTGTAGGCGTTAGGCACCATCTCGTAGTTGTGTCCGTTCCAGTACTCCAGTTGAAGTTGAACATCAGACTGGATGTCAGTCGTGTTGGCTCCACCACCAGGTCCTCCCAGTATCAACTCGGAGTCATAGAAGGCACCGATGGGATTGTAATTGAACCCGTTTACCTCGAAACCGGTTAAAGACGTGAGTCCGGTTACATTTGTAAAAGTCACCGTGTCGTAGGTTATCAACCCGTAACCGTCGTCGCAGGCGAAGCTTACGGTCGGCTCTCCGGAAGAGCTCACTCCTGAAGTCACGTTAAGCGTGATAGTTGTAGGGTAAGTGAGAACGATGCTTTCCCCCGGCAAATGTGGGTACGCAGCATCGCAATCATAATAATAAAACCAGTTGTTCTCAACCTGACCATTTCCAGATATGCCGAAAGTGCTCATCGCGTTTGCGCGCACGTGCGCAAGAGATGAAAAATTCCACACGCTGTTCTCGAAATCGACCCAATTAAGAGGTGTTTCGATGTGCGCCACGTTCTGTATTCCATAGACATACTGTCCATAGCTGGTGTTGAATGCAAGGTTGACGTTCAGTTGAAGAGTGGCGCTGATTTTCGTCGAGAGAGACGCAATCGTGGCTATTCCCACCGAATCGTTTGTTGCGTATTCATAGGGGCCGCTTGGGCCTATTCCGTAGTCTGCTATTCCCATCGGAGCTGGCTCCTGCGAATAATACTCGTGAACATCGACTTGGGCGCTCGGCCCGTACATGCCGACGGCCTTATTGGAGCTTTCGGCCGCGACTCTATTTTCATTCGAGGTATCTTTCGGGGTTTCGACCAATAGTGGACAGAGGATTCCTGTCAGAAAAATAATCATAAGAATGGACGAAACACGCTTTATTTTCGTTCTCATGGTTCCTTTCTTCTTCGTGTTGTCGCGGAGACGTTAGGCCTCGACCAGTTCGGCACGCGGCGCTCCCTTTACCACCTTTATCAGCCAGTTCCAAGAATTAACATTTGTGAAACGCTCTTCTATTAAATATTACAGCATAACTTGAAGGCTTAGTATTTTTCTGTTCTGCACTTTCGACATAATGTTGATAGTTTAATTAGTCCCTACATCATGGTGGGCTAAAAGTTAAACTTGGTACTAGATACAGAAACAATCTATAAATGAATCACTATTAGGTATAATCTCTATAGGCTTAATGTCAGATGTAATGTTGCATTGCAAGGTTACCTCGACCTCTCTGCACTTCGTTTGTAAGGTCAGTTGTCATCTGTTACTGTAAGAAACTATGTTGAAAACAAGCTGGGACACTCTTCAGAGTTGGCGCGCGCACAAGAGCCTATCAAAGTCATTGAGGGTATCCTTAATAGTTGTTGGTATCCAAAGAAGTGGCCTTGGGCTTGGCAGGAAGGAATGAGATGAGCAAGTTTGAGAGCGTAAAGGTGTTGAGGTCAAGAGTCGTTTACGATGGGCGCAATAGGCGAGTCATCGCAGATATGGTTGAGTTTGCTGACGGGTCAAATCATGAGTATGTTTATTTTAAGAATGGAGGCGCTGTTTGCGTGTTGGCCTGCACTAGGGATAACAAGGTGCTCTTGACAAGGCAATATCGACATCCGTTGCATGAAATTGTTTTGAACTTGCCAGGGGGAGCTGTCGAAGAAGGAGAAGATGCCTTTGAGGCAGCGCAAAGAGAATTCGAGGAAGAAACAGGCTTTACTGCCGACAGACTGCAATGGCTTGGAAGATACAGCCCAGGCCCGAATTCAAACTTAATCGTGGACCTTTTCTTTACACGCGACTTCCGACAGAAAGGGGAGTTCGATAAGAATGAAACAATAAGCGTAGAATTCATCGATTTCAAGACTCTGCTTCAAAGAGTGTTGAGTGGCGAATGCCTTGATTCAGCACTTGAAATCGCCGTCATGTTAACGACCCTAAAAAACCTTGTCTAATTGGGTTCTGTGAAGTCTCCGTTTGGTAGGTTTTGTTGTGAAAATTCGTTTGGCGTGTTTCTTCTAGTCAACGTACGGTTATCGGAATAAAGTTTTAGAGTATGATCTCTATTGTGTAATTACGGGTGATAATATGCCCAAAAAGGAACCAATGACTCCAGAAGCAGCAAAAAGAATAGCTGAGACAAGCAAAGACCCAAAGTTCATAGAAAGAGCAAAAGAAGCAGCGAAAAAGCAGCAATAAACAATAGACATAGTATCAGATAAATTACGAAAGTTGCAGTGACATTGTTACAGAATTACGATATTTTTAACTCCCTTTTTTTCTTTTGTGAAAGTTTGAGTTATCATAGGCGTGGCAGTTCACGAAGCTACATTATTGTTAAAAAGAAAGGCAACAGTCCTATTCGGGTTGTTGCTGGAGAACGTTTCAGGACAAAGACGAAAGCTGAGAAAGAGGCTAGAGAATTGAACAAGGCGTACAAGGGTTCGGATGTCAAATTCATGGTTCGAAAGAAGGATTGGAGAAGAAAACGCTGGCACTCATGATTTGTGTTGGCTACTGATTTGTTTAATGAACCGTTCCAACTGAATTATCGTTTGCTTTATTTGTTGTGAACTTGTCAGTCCAGTGATAATTGCTTTGCCAGATGAGAAAACTAAGATGCTAGCTTTGAAGGGCTTTTCTAGATGTAATCGTCCTGCTGGAAATTCTTCAGGTTCATAGATGATGTTTGCGTGATTCTTAACGAGTTTTTCAAGGCTTATTATTCGTTCAAAGTCTACTCTGACTACAATATTTCGTATTCTTGGTTCCAATTTAGCGGGTTTAGCAAAGTTGTTCTCAGCAAGAAACCTAGCTGTGGTTTCTAGTTCGCTGAACGCTTGAGACTCGCTCCTTGTCCCTATACTTATCAACTTACCTGATGCAAAAATTGAAACCTTGCCTTGCATGCTTGTCTTCTTGAAATAAGCGACCCGACCGCCATAGACATCTGAATCATAGAAAATTCCTTTGGCTTGTCTGAGTGCTTCAAGATCCACTTCTTGATTTATCGAGGCCGTAGCTATCACATTTACAATTTCTGCTTTGGTCATAGCCACACTCTGCTCTGTGCATGATCCTGTCCACGGTTAACCTCAATCATTGAGAAATTATGAAGTCTTCAACTGTTCTTTTGGCTTTTGCCACCCCCAAATTTCTCATGTCAAGTCTGTCGCCCTTGCCTTCAGAAGTCCAAGAGTACTTAGTATTTTCTTTAGAGCTTCTTGGTGCTCTAGAGCTTCCTGCAAATCCTTGATTCTGAAATAACCCACAGAGTTTCTGAAGTCTTCATGTAGATTGGCTATTTCAGCCCTGAATTTTTCAATTTCAGAGTCACTTGAAACGACCACAACTTTCTGAACTGTAGCATCAGCATTGAATATTCTCTGTAAATTTAGGATAGCACTGTCGCGTGAGCCTGATTTGTGTACTTCAAAGGCGTAGGTTATCATGCCAAGATTTGCAACTCGACTTCTCCAAACGGCATCTACCCTGCACCCACTCGAAATAGTAACTTCTTTTTGAAAATCAAAGCCTAGGCTATCGCCTAGGTTACACACTTGAAGAATCGTTGCGTCATGGTCGAAAGGCTTTTCCTCTGCCTCAAACACTTTTTCCAGAACTGCCTCTTCATACGTTATTGAAATGTAATAAAGCAAAAAATCAAGTGTCAATAGATCGTTGATTTCTGGAAAAGACTGATGTATCGTGTTGTAAACTGATTTCACTACTTCAACATAGTCCTCATATTGAGAACCTGTTATTTGTGCGTACCTAGGAAGCGAATTTACATTGACATCGAGTTTTATGAGGCTACTTTTTGCTCTCCGATTGTATATTGGATAGTTATTGTGATCATGATGAGCCAACATTTCCGAAATCGTGGCTGCTCCCATCATCTTGATTTCTCTCATCTGATCAAATCTTTCTGCAAGCGGTTTCTTATCATCCAACAAAAGCTTGAAGGACTCCCTTATCTTTGGCAGACCTGAAAGAAGCATCTGATCCAACAGCCAGTCCTTGTTATTCCATCCTCCAAAAGACCATAGTATGCGAACAAGGTCTCTCAAAACTCCCTCGTCCAATTTTTCTATCTCGGTTACGTTGAAGTAGGTTGCAAAAAAGAAGTCCTTCTTGGTTCGGTCTGTAGCAAAGTCTTTTGCTTCAGGTGTTCCAAGCCATTCACGGAATTTTGGCACAATCTTCTGTAGATATTCAAGGTTGATTTCACTCATAGAGACACGACGCTGCTTGGATAATACTGTAGCAATCGGATATTTGCTTTGTGAGTCAAGGTTCCTTGTGAAAAATCGGTTGATGTTTGTTCTAACTATAGCGATTTTTACATGAACACACACAGAAGGTTGAAATAGATGCATCGACAAAAGGAGTACCATGAAGCAGACATTACACATTCCAGAAAACATTGGAGTGCTTCGTTCTCAGTCAGATGTGGTCGTAAAGGTGCTGTTACCTTACTTGAAGAGTCTGGGTTATGATGAATCTGAGTTAGAATTTGAAAGACCTTTTTCGCTAATTCTAAGCGTCCAAATTGGTTCTAAGAAGGTCGGCATAAGGAGACCAGACATTTTGGTAAAAATAAACGGTCGCTATGTCGTAATTGTCGAAGTGAAGAATCCGCAGCAAGCGATAACGAAAGAGGCTATTGATCAAGCTTGTTCGTACGCCGTGCTTTTGGGTGCTCCTTTTGCGATGGTTTCTAATGGCGAAGTTGTGGAGATGCTCAAGGTGTATAGCGTCCTTAAACACGAACAAGTTCCAATTTTGAGCAAAGATGAAGTTTTGAAGGAAGCTTTTCCCACTTTCACTAAGATAGATATGGAAGAGGCAAAAAAACAACTCATCACTTTTAAGGAAGGAAAAGAATTTGCGAATGTCTTCAATACTTGCCACGACATTATACGAACTGAGAAAGGGTTAGGTGCTAAAGAACGACTCTATGAAATGTGCAAGATTTTGTTCGTGAAGTGGAATGAAGAAGATAGATTTTACAAAGAAATGGCTGAAAACCGATTTACAACGAGTGTCTTTGATGATATGGAAAAACGTGGTATTGATGCGAAAGCTTTCATGAATGATACTTTGTTTGAGTTTACCAAGACGCGGTTAACTGGAATATTTGATGGAGAAACAATCAGTATTTTTGACAAGGATGAGAAGGTAGAGCTAGAATCTCATACAATTAGAGAATTGTTAAGAGAACTTGAACGCTATACATTATCTCAAACAGGCGAAGACATAATAGGCGTTGCATTCGAGACTTTTTTGAGGGGAACAATGACTGGAAGGGAACTAGGTGAATTTTTTACTCCCAGAGAACTTGTTGAGTTTATTGTAAACTTGGCTAAACCCAAAATCGGCGAGCGGGTAATAGACCCTGCCTGTGGTAGTGGTGGATTCTTAATTAGAGTTTACAAAAAAATCGGCAAGGATATAGAAAGGTTGGCTGTTAATGAAATTGAAAAGATGAAATACTCTGAAGATTTAATCAATCATTGTTTGTGGGGAATAGATATTGATCGAAGCCTAGCAAAGCTTTCTCAAGCAAACTTGATTTTTCACGGAAATGGATTTGGACACATCTATCAACATAATGCATTTATCGGATCAGAAGTGGATAGAATTACAAAGAAACAAAAGTTTAAGTTGGTTCTGACTAATCCACCGTTTGGTAGGGGACAGGGAAAGGATGTTACAGATTCTGAAATCTTGAAGCAGTATAGGTTGGGTAGGAATAGAGAAAAGCAGAGTCCACAGATTTTGTTTATAGAACTGTGCATTGGCTTGCTTGAAGACGGTGGTCGATTATTGACAGTTATCGATGATGGGATATTGAATAATTCCACGCTAGGCTATGTGAGAGATTTTATCAAAGAACAAACGATAGTTAAAGCTGTCATAAGCCTACCTAGAGGGACGTTTAATCCATATGGTTCTGGAGTGAAATCCAGCGTTCTTTATGTTCAGAAGAAAAAGAACCTAGAGCAGAAGCATGATCTGAAAGACCTTCAAGAACCACTTGCAGATATGCCTGAGAAACAAGGTGATATATTCATGGCTATTGCCAATTATGTAGGCTTTGACACACGAAGAAGAACAAGATACATTCAGACAGACAAGAATGACCTTCTGAACATAGAGAATGTGGGCATGCAGCAAATAAAGTGATAGCATGCCAGTAATCTCGCAATCTCCGTCCGTTTTCATCGTTGAAGCATCTAAAATTGAAGATAGATTGGACTGTGAATATTACAACCCAAACTATCTTTGCATAGCTGAAAAGCTCTACCAACTTAGAGCATCAGGCAAATGTAGCCATGTGGAAGAGTTAGGAAAAGTGGCTGTCGTTACGTCTATGTTGGGATTTGAACGAGAAACCTTTGAATATTCAGAAGAAGGCATACCATACCTTCGTGTTCACAACATCGAACCATTTCATCTAGACATGAGTAAAATCGTGCATATTCAAAAAGATGTTCACGAAAGACTTGTGCGGTCTGACGTTAAGCCGAACGATGTCGTCATGACTATAACTGGAACTGTAGGCGTTGCTTCCGTTATTCCGCAAGGCTATGCTGAACTCAATGTTTCTCCAGAAATCATAAGAATACGAATACCACCTAAAAGCGATATTTCACCTTATTACCTAGCCACTTATTTGAATCTCAAATCAACAAAGTCGCTTTTGGAAAGATTAGCAAGTGGTAGCACACGACCGAGAACACTGACTAGGAATGCTCGAAAAATACCTGTACCAATACCCAAATCCCGAGATATTCAAGTTTCTATTTCGTCAAAAGCACTAGAAGCAGAATCTCTGTTAATCGAAGCGGATAAACTCCAAGACAAAATCGAATCTATATTTTCTTCTGAACTTGGACTACCTTCTAAAGAAGACCTGAGCCTTCACGAATCTAACATGATATACACAGTCAAGGCAGACCAAATAGAAGATAGACTTGACCCTACCTTCTATCACCCAAATTTCCTCAAGGTCATGAACGCTCTGAACAATTCAAAACACAAAATCGAACCCCTCAGTGAGTATGGAGATGTCATGCAACCACCTACCCTACCACGCTCCTACACAGGCTCAGAAGGACACCCATGCCTATCAATCCAAAACATCAAAACATATGGACTAGTTCTAGAAGACATTAAGCATATAACAAAAGATGTTGTTGACCAAGCAACCAAAGCCAGAACTGGAGACATTGTGATTACTCGCACAGGAACCACTAGCGTTGCCTGCCCAATACCTGAAGAACTGGACAACGTTGCAATTTCGGAGCATCTAATCTTGGTTAGATTGAAAAAGAAAATTAACCCAGTTTACCTAAGCCTTTTCATAAATAGCATATTCGGACAAGAACAACTTGAACACAGAGTTTACGGTTCTGTCCAGAAACAAATAGGACTGGAAACGGTTAAAGAAATGAAAATAATAGGCGATGCTAACACAAAAGAAACACAAGAAAGAATTGCCCAATCTTTCCTAAAAGTTCAAGAATTACGCAAGCAAGCTTTGAAAAGAATCATTGAAGCTAAAGAAGAACTAGAGCGGTTCCTTTTCGATTAATGAATGGATTTTTGGTCATCTATTACACTTTTTTGCTCTCGATAGGCTTGACCAATATTATCATTTCTCCGTTTTTAATGTCAAGAATCCAGTCTAATTTGTCTTTATCCTTTAGGTTAAATTGTCTTACTATGCTCGCTGGTACTGTTGTTCTGAGTGACGTCGTGTTTGTTGCTGCCTTAGTCAAGGTTGTAGTTTCACCCATTTTGTATTACCTTTTTTTAGGTAATAGTAGCAGTGACTCACTATATAAGATTACCTATAACATTACCTAAATGTTTATATCTGAGCGTGCTATTAGGTAATAGCTTAGGTAATGCTGTATGATAACTATACAAGAACTCGAAAAACGAAGAGAACAAAGAGGCTTAGAGATCGCCCACAAAGAACGGCAAGTAACCCGCATAGAAGAAACGTTCTACACGGTTCTTTCTCAAAGCGGAAACGGTGAGTACGCTGTTTCTCAGGTAGACCACGAATGGATCTGTGAGTGTCCAGATAACAAGTTTCGAAATGTGAAATGCAAACACATTTTTGCCGTGGAATTTTCTAAGTCAATGAGAGAAGCAACTCAAAGAATTAGTCCGATAGAAAACCTTTCAGCATGCATCTATTGCAATTCTTCCAATTTAATGAAATATGGCTTACGAAAAAACAGAACTGGAAATCTCCAAGTATTCTACTGCCGAGATTGTCACAAATACTTCACTATCAACATCGGTTTTGAGAAGATGAAGCATAACCCTCAGGCAATCACAAGCGCAATGCAACTATACTTCTCAGGTGAAAGCCTAAGAAACACTCAGAAGTCACTCAAACTCTTAGGGGTCGAAGTCTCCTACCGAACGATTCTCAACTGGATAAAAAAATACGTTGGGCTCATGAAAAACTATGTTGAAACCATTACTCCAAACGTAAGCGACACTTGGAGAGCTGACGAAATATACATCAAAGTAAAAGGCGACATGAAATATTTGTTTGCTATGATGGATGATGAAACACGCTTCTGGATAGCTCAAGAAGTCGCCGAGACTAAATACACTCATGATGCACGCAAACTTTTGCAGATGTCAAAACAGTTGATGGGTAAGAAACCTATGACCTTCATTACCGATGGTCTTCCAGCGTACCATGATGCCTACAAAAAGGAGTTTTGGACACAGAAGAAAGAAACTCGAACAGAACACGTTAGGCACATCACTTTGAGAGGCGACCACAACAATAACAAAATGGAACGCATGAACGGAGAAGTTAGAGACAGAGAAAAGACAATGCGAGGGCTAAAGACGAAAGACACACCGATTCTTACGGGGTATCAACTTTTTCACAACTATATTAGACCACATGAAAGCTTAGATGGAAGAACCCCCTCGGAAGCATGTGGAATAACAATAGAGGGAGAAAACAAGTGGAAAACTCTGATAGAAAACGCAAGCAAGACCAAAAAGCCCGAATCTTCCTAAATTTCTGTCAGGCTTCTCTTGGTCAAGTCATAATTGTAAGAATGCACGATAAAATAGACCGCTTTCTCTATGTCACTTTCTTGAAGTATCTTGAACACTGAGGGGTAAGCTTTTGCCCATATTTGGGATGCAGGTGTCGATTCCAGTCTGTCATCGTAGGATAATGGTAGTTCCGTGAATAGTCGTATTTGCTTCTTAAAAGGTTCTAAGTAAGCGATGTTTCTTCTGGTTACTTGACTTCTGAAAGATACCCAGTTTTCAGCTTCATTGTATTGTATAGAATCGATTTCCTTGATTACTTTTGACTTAATCTTCTCTAACCATTCAAGTGTTTTGGGAGAGGCTGTGTCCAAGATAGTCAAATCAATTCCCCCAATGAAACGGTCACAGGGCTATTCCAGATCAACACAAAATATGCAGAATATAATCTTGACGGAAGAAATGAACCATCACCCGAGAGTTAACGTGGAAACGAACCCTTACCAAACGGTTTTTCACATGAACCCCAAACCAAACGGAGACTTCACAGAACCTCTAATTGCATTCTCATCAGAACACATCCACATGAATCATATTGGACATATCCTCGGATGTGGCTTATCGGTCTTCAGCGTGTGCATTTAGAATTGATAATCGCATGTTTTGGTGCAGCTATGGTGAGCGGTTGTTCTTTTCCGGTAGCCAGTAGGCTTTTTTCTCTCCTTTTTGGGTTATGACGTGTTCTTTCTTGAAGATGGGTGCTTCCCTTTTGTATCTTTCTACGGCTTCTTGAAGGATGGGGAAGATGTTTTGGCGGTGGGAGCCTGCGACCAGGACGTACACTAGATCTTCGCCGGGGCTGAATTCTCCGAGCATGTGGTGTATTTCGACGTCTGTTACGCCTGGCTTCTTTCGCAGGTCGTCGCATATTTCCGCGAGCGTTTGGTTTGCCTTTTCCTCGTATGCTTCAAGTTGCAGTTTTTCAACTTTTTCGCCCTTTTTTGCCTCCTCGCGAACGATTCCGATGAATAGCGTGATTGCTCCCGCCTTTTTGAAGCTGGGTTCTTTCTTGGCATTGTTTATCATGTCAAGAAGAGAGAATGTTCCTTTATGATGAACTCCCGCTCGTTTCGACATGTTGTCACCAAGGGCCGATTTGTGCGGTTCTAAGGATTTGCGCGTTGTTTCTGGTCAGGATGCCTTTATGTATTTGCGCATATCCTCCGGAGTGGCGGAGGGAACGGACATGTCTTTCATCGTGTACAAGCCGGCTGGCGCGTTGATTACTCTTGGAATTGCATTGACGACGACTGCCACTGTTCCTATGTCGCCGTGGACACAGGGTTGGATTTTCTGGTTGATGTTCGGAACGCCCTTGATTGTTACCGAGTCGTATTCTTCTTCGGCACCTATGTACGCTTGGAAATCCAGGTTTATCACTTCTCTGTTTTCCATTATGCCCTTTGCTTTCTGTTTCAAGCCGGCTACTTTCCCCGCGTTGACTTTTATGTCCTTGCTTTCAACGGTTTTCTTGGCGATGACCGGTTCGACGGATTGCACGACTATCTTGTCAAGTTTCCATGCTAGGGCACTGGCGATCATGCCTATGGACTGTTCGAGGCCTACGTGTCCGGTGATATGCTTCTCGCTGATTTTCTTTTGAAATTCTTTGACAGTTAACCCTGCTCCTATCTTTTTCTGGAACGGTACGCGCCTCGTACCTGCGTTCATGACCCTTGTCACTTCGATTTTCTCTATTTTTTCGCATGCGGAAGTGAGTGTTATTGCCAGCGTGTCCATCAGAAACCCGGGGTTTATCCCTGTGCCTAGGACTGTTGCGTCATGCTTCTTGGCTAGGGCGTCTAGTTGTTCTGCGAGTTTTGGCTCGGAAACGTAGGGGTATGACAGTTCTTCGCAGGTTGATATGACGTTGACGCCTTGTTTCAGGATTGAGGCTATCTGTGGATACGTGTCCTTGAGGAAGGATGAGGTTGTGTGGATTGCGATGTCCGCCTTTGTCTTCTGGAGTGCGGATTCGACGTTTTCTGAAATTTTGATTCCGACTTTTCGTTTCAGGTCCAGGACTTCGCCAAGGTCTTTTCCAACCTTGTCTTTGGCCACGTCAACCGCGCCGACTATTTCTACTCCTTCTTTTTCGAGCAAGAACTTGGCGATGAAACCGCCAACAGCACCCATCCCGTACGATATGACTTTTACGTTCTCCATGAGCACTTTGCCCTCCTCGGAGCGTATGTTTTATTCGGGTTTGACCATATAAAAGTGTGTCTGGGCAGCGCTTGACTTGGATGTTAATTTAAAACCTTTACGTTTGTAAACTTTTATATCTATGGCAACGCCCAGTAGAGGGGAGGGCGCAAGGGTTGGAAAGTTCAGGAACTGGTGTCTCCAAACAAGTTCTTGAAAGGATTCTGGATGCTGAGAAGCTCAAGTATTGCTTCGAATGCGGCATCTGCACAGCCAGCTGTTCCATGGCTGAGATGCTTGGAAACGGCTACAACCCTCGGACTCTTCTGGAGGAGATTTACCTGAACCCGGAAACCGTGCTCGGTTCGGATGAGCTTTGGCTGTGCGCCTGGTGTTACCGCTGCCAAAAACGTTGCCCACAAGGCTTGAAACTCCCTGAGATATTCTTGTCCATCAGGGCAATCGCCAAGGAACATGGCAACGTCAAGTCCTTTGACAGGGCTCTTCAGAAAATCGTGAAGAACATTCCTCTTCCACTCATCACAACATTGGTTTGCTTCCACCCTGAACGTGCCGGACTCGAAAATGAGAAAGTCCTAGAACAGATTGAGCAGATTCGCGGAGAATGGCTCAAGACGAAGAAAGCCGAGAAATCAACTAAAGCGGCAGAAAAGGTTGCGGTTATAGGCTCTGGGCCGGCTGGTCTCACTGTCACGTATGAATTGAGCAAAAAGGGGTATCAGGTCACCATTTTTGAAGCTCTTCCAGAACTCGGCGGGATGCTTAGGAAGTGCATACCTGAGTATCGTCTGCCCAAGAAGGTTTTGACTAGGGAGATCCAGTTCATACAAGACTTGGGCGTCGAAGTCAAAACGTGTACAGAAGTTGGGAAGGATGTTCGTTTTGAGGACTTTCAGAAGGAGGGGTACAGGGCAGTTTTCATCGGTGCAGGGGCTCATAAGAGTCAGGGGTTGAGGGTGGAAGGCCGAGACTTGAATGGGGTAACTCATGCTCTTGACTTTTTGTGGGGTTCAAATTCTGGCAAGAAACTGGAAATCGGCAAAAACGTCGTCGTAGTCGGAGGCGGAAACGTCGCTGTTGACGCTGCAAGAACTGCCTTACTCAAAGGGGCAAAAGAGGTTACGATACTGTATCGTAGGTCGAAGGAGGAGATGCCTGCAAACCTGTGGGAGGTCAAAGAGGCAGAGGATGAAGGTGTGAAAATAGAGTTTCTGGTCTCACCTAAGAAGATTTTAGGAGAAAAGGGCAGGGTTTCTGCCATAGAGTGTGTTCGCATGCAGCTAGGCGAGCCAGATGAGAGCGGTAGGAGGAAGGCATTTCCTGTGGAGGGTTCGGAGTTTAGACGGGAAACTGACATGGTGGTTCTTGCTATAGGCGAGGCTCCGGACGTGGGGTTTTTGCCGAAGCAGGTTGAGTTGAACGATGACGGCACGGTTTGGGTTAACCCCATAACGATGGAAACCAGCACGCCTGGCCTCTTTGCTGGCGGAGACGCTGTAACTGGGCCTGCGTCGGTGATAGAAGCAATTCGAGACGGAAAGCGGGCCGCAGAGTCAATCGAATCCTATTTGAAGTCTGAGGAGAGAGTCAGAAAATGAGCGAGAGCAAGGAATCAAAGCCCAAACAGGATGGTCAGATTCGCATCGGAGTTTACGTTTGCCACTGCGGCTTGAACATCGCGGGTTCAGTGGACTGCGAGGAGGTTGCCCAGTTTGCAGCGACCTTGCCGAACGTCGTCTTAGCTCAGGACAATCGGTACACTTGTTCAGATCAGGGCCAGGCTGGAATAAAGAAGGATATTCAAGAGCAAAAGCTAAACCGCGTTGTGGTGGCATCATGTTCTCCTCGTCTTCATGAACCGACGTTTAGAAAGGCGTGCGAAGATGCTGGTTTGAATAAGTATCTTTTTGAAATGGCTAACATTCGTGAACATTGCAGTTGGGTTCACCTGTACGATAAAGAAGCGGCGACTGAGAAGGCCAAGGACCTTGTCAAAATGGCCGTGGCCAAGGTTGCTCTTCTTGAACCGGAAGATGAGGTTTCAGTCCCGATTACTCGAAAAGCATTGGTTATCGGCGGCGGTGTGGCTGGCATCCAAGCGGCCCTGGATCTTGCTGACACTGGCTACAAGGTGTACCTGGTGGAGAAGGAGCCAAGCATAGGCGGCATGATGGCGAGGATTGACAAGACTTTTCCAACTATGGACTGTTCTATTTGCATTCTTGCGCCAAAGATGTCTGATGCGGGTCATCATCCGAACATTGAGCTCCTAACCAACAGTGAAGTTGCTGAAGTGAAGGGTTACATCGGCAACTTTCACGTCAAGGTGCTGAGGAAGCCGCGGTACGTTACCAAGGATTGCTCAGCTTGCGGGGAATGTGTAAGAGTTTGCCCTATCGTGGCTCCGAACGAGTTTGACGTGGGTCTGGCGGTAAGACATGGTGTCTATACTCCGTTTGCTCAGGCCGTACCCTCGACGTACATCATTGACATGAACCTCTGTCTCAACAAGGAAGGCGTAATCGTTTGTGACAAGTGCACGAAGGCGTGCGAGAGGCAGGCAATTAGCTTTGAAATGAAACCTGTGACCGAAGAGCTTGAGGTGGGCACGATAATCGTTGCGACTGGAGCAGACGTTTTTGACCCTTCGGTCCTGCCTAACTACGGGTACGGCAAGATTGCGAACGTGATCACGTCTCTTGAATTTGAAAGATTGATAAACGCTGGCGGCCCTTCCGGCGGCCATCTGATAAGGCCAAGTGACAAACAGATTCCAAAGCGTGTGGCCTTCGTTCAATGCGTAGGCTCAAGGTCTGACAGGAGTGGAAGGCTCTACTGCAGCAACGTTTGCTGCATGAACACGATTAAGGACAGCCTGCTGATTAAGGAACACTGGCCTGACACTGAAATCTACGTTTTTTACGTTGACATAAGGGCTTACGGTAAGGGTTTCGAGGACCTTTACAAGCGCGCCAGAAACGCAGGAGTCGTTTTCATACGCGGACTGCCGGCTGAAATCGTTGAGGACAAGAAGACTCATAACGTGTGGCTCATAGGCGAGAACACGCTGAGGAAGGAAGTGTACAGAATAAGCGCGGACATGGCAATTCTCTCGATAGGCTTGGAGGCTAGAAAAGACAGCGAGACGATTCAGCGTCTGCTGACGCTTTCGAGAAACCAGGATGGCTTCTTCCTTGAGGCACATCCGAAGCTCAGGCCTGTTGACGCTGCTACAGGCGGGGTTTTCTTTGCCGGTTGCGCTGAATCTCCAAAGGACATAAAAGACAGTGTGACTCAAGCAAGCGCGGCTGCAGCTCGCGCGGGCATTTTGATGGCAAAAGGACAAGTGACGGTCGAGGCTATCACTCCTATCACTTTTCCTGAAAAGTGCAAGGCTTGTGGGCTATGCGTTAAGGTCTGCCCGTACAACGCGATTAGTTTGAACAAGGATTTGAAACGGGTTGAAATCATTGAGGCAGCGTGCGGCGGTTGCGGGACCTGCGCGGCGGAATGCAACTTCGGCGCCCTGACACAAAAACATTTCACGGATGAACAGATAACGGCTCAGATAGACGCTATCACGGAGAGTGAGCCGGAGAAGAAGATTGTTGCTTTTTGTTGCAACTGGTGCTCTTACGCCGGCGCGGACTTCGCAGGGGTGAGTAGAATGCAGTACCCACCGAACGCACGGATCATAAGGACGATGTGTTCTGGACGCGTTTCTCAGAAGTTTGTTGAGAGGGCTTTTGCGAGGGGCGCTGCCAGCGTGCTTGTGTCTGGTTGTCATTTGGGTGACTGCCACTACATTAACGCTAATTATCAGACGCAGAAGCGCGTAGAGCGGTTGTGGAAGAAGATGGAGCAGAACGGGTTGGACAAGCAGAGACTGCAACTTCTGTGGGCTTCAGCGGCAGAAGGCGAAAAGTTCGCCTCGAAGATGCGTGAGATGAAAACGATAGTAGAGAAGGCTAAGCCTGAGGAGATTGAGAAAGGCAAGAAGGTTTTTGCTAAGGCATTGGAGGGCGACTAAAGTATGCCCGAAAGGATTCGCCATGCTCCACTTGACTTGGAACAGATCAAGCCTGCAAAGGCGGAAATCCATTTGATTAAGGATGAGTGCAAGGGATGCGGTTACTGCATTGAATTCTGTCCGAAGAAAGTTCTAGAAGAGTCAGACGAAATAAACGCAAGAGGTGTTCATCCGCCGAAAGTTGTGGATGAAGACAAATGCATAATATGCAGCTTCTGCAGTGCAGTTTGTCCAGATTTTGCAATTTTCGTGGTTGAAAAAAAGAACAAGGAAGGAAAATGATATGCCCAGAACAAAAAGTGCGTTGACAGGGGCGCATTTCATGAACGGCGACGTGGCGTGCGCTGAAGGCGCAATAGCCGTTGGTTGCAGATTTTTCGCCGGTTACCCCATTACTCCTGCAACAGAAATTGCCGAACACTTGTCTCAGAGGATGCCCGAGTTTGGCGGAATCTACGTACAAATGGAAGATGAAATTGCTTCACTGGCGGCTGTGATCGGCGCTTCCTACTCTGGTTTGAAAGCTATGACCGCCACTTCTGGACCTGGTTTCAGTCTCATGCAGGAAAACATCGGGCTTGCCGTGATGACTGAGGCTCCATGCGTAATCGTGGATGTTATGCGTGGAGGTCCGAGCACTGGGCAACCTACAATGCCCGGACAGCAGGATGTGATGCAGGCCAAGTGGGGTTCGCATGGTGATTATGGAATCATAGCTTTGACACCTAGCTCGGTTCAGGAGATGTTCGATTTGACCGTTGAAGCTTTCAATCTTTCTGAGGCTTATCGTGTTCCAACTTTGCTGATGGGAGACGAAATCGTTGGGCATATGTGGGAGAAGGTTGTAATTCCTTCGCCTGACAAGATAAGGATTGTCAACCGTAAGAAGCCGAATGTGCCGCCTGAGAAATACCTGCCCTTCAAGCCTGATGACGATTTGGTGCCCCCTATGGCCTGTTTCGGAGAAGGGTATCATTTCCACTCGACAGGTTTGACGCACGATGAGCATGGTTATCCGCGAACCTCAAGTTCCGAAGTGCAGTCTAAGCTGGTCAGGCGACTGTGTGACAAGATTCAGAAGAACGCAGACAAGATAGTCAAGGTTGAAGAGGTCATGCTGGAAGATGCGGAGGTTGTAGTCGTCGCTTATGGCATAGTTGCTCGCGCAGCGCTAAGCGCGATTAGAAAGGCGCGAGAGAAGGGCATCAAAGCGGGGCTCCTGAGGTTAATAACGCTGTGGCCTTTCCCAGAAGAACGCATCGCAAAAGCTGCCAAAAGAGCAAGAACGATCGTTGTTCCGGAAATGAACTGCGGGCAAATGGTGCGAGAAGTTGAGAGAGTTGCAAAAGAGACTCCTGTCGTTTTTCTCTCGAAGCTGGGCGAGGAACCTCACACTCCTTTGGAGATTCTTGAAGCTATAAGGAGGAGCAAGTAAATGGTTCAGGAAACTGTTCCAGTTGTCGTGCATCCGTTTTCGAAGTATCTGAGAGCCGAAATGATGCCGCACATATGGTGCCAAGGCTGCGGTAACGGTGTTCTTTTGAACTGTTTTGTACACGCATTGGATGAGCTCCAGACAGATTTGGATAAGCTCGTCGTCGTCTCGGGCATTGGCTGTATCGGACGCACGGCTGGTTACATGAATGCGGATTCATTCCATACGACACACGGTCGCGCCTTGGCTTTTGCGACTGGAGTGAAGCTGGCTAACCCGGAGTTGGAAATCGTGGTCATAAGCGGTGATGGTGACCTTTTCGCGATAGGAGGGAACCATTTCATACACGCGGCCAGAAGAAACATCGGGATTAAGGTTCTTTGCGCCAACAATCTGAACTATGGTATGACTGGAGGGCAGCAGGGTCCTACGACGCCGCTTGAAGCGGTAACGACCACGAGTCCGACCGGGAACATTGAGCATCCGTTCAACCTTGTGCATTTAGCTGCGGCTTCGGGTTCCACGTACGTGGCCCGATGGACCTCTCTGCACGTGCGGAGGTTGACGCAGTCCATTAAGAAGATGTTGCAGAAGGAAGGTTTCTGTTTTGTTGAGATGCTTTCACCTTGCCCTGAGATTTATGGTCGTTACAACAAGATGCGGTCAGGCCTTGAGATGATGAGTTGGTTCAAGAAGGCTTCGGTTGTCGAGAACTTCTCGGATCCTTCAAAGGCGGATATTACGCCGGAGAGAATAGTTGTGGGTGAGTTTGTTGACATTGAGAAACTGAGCTATGAGAAGATGTTGCATGAGAAGATTTCCAAGATTAACGAGAAGGCGATTGAAGGGGTGAGCTAACGTGCGGGTTGAGGTTAGGTTCGCAGGCTTTGGTGGGCAGGGGATAATCAAATCTGGGATAATCGTGGCGGCTGCTGCCTCCATACACTCGGACAAGAATGCTGTTCAGACACAGTCTTACGGTCCTGAATCGCGTGGAGGAGCGTGCAAGTCCGAAGTCGTGATTTCTGAGGAGGACATTGATTTTCCGAAGGTCGTCGAGCCTGACGTCTTGGTCGTGATGTCTCAGGCCGCGTACAACGATTATGCAGAGGATGTAAAGTCGGGCGGTACAGTGATACTGGATCCTGACATGATTCCGCGAGAGAAGAGTTTGAAGAACTCCAAGGTTTACCGTGTCCCCGCGACGAAAATAGCGGAAGAACTGGGGAGAAGAATAGTTGCCAACATCGTCATGCTAGGAGCGTTCGCCGCCATCACCGAGCTGCTGGATGAGAACGCTCTGAAGGAGTCTGTTAAGGAGAATATCCCGAAAGGGACGGAAGAGTTGAATCTGGCAGCCTTCGATAAAGGATATGAATACGGAAAAACTGTCAAAAAATAGGGGTTTAAGCGTTCTGCTGGACTTGCGGTTTGGACAAGGCGGATATGACTTTAGAGCCTCTGATGCCCACGTGGCGTAGTGGAGCAATCCTCTTTGCTTCATTGTAAATGTCTGAAGCTATTTTTCCGAGAACGATTTCCTGTGCCAGCTGATCCATCGTGAGGGCTGAAGCCTTTTCTTTAATTATCTTGTCCATTATGGCGCGCAAGATCTTTTCCTGTGATGTCTTGATTCTTGAAAGTGTAAAAGCACTGACGGCTACTCTTAATGTGTATCCGTCTTTCGTCGTGACCTTGAACAGACCATCAACCTTTGTTGTTCTTCTTCTTACCAGGCTTCGTAGGTAGTCCCGCGAGTATTCGTGTCCTTTGAACATTGTCTTAGCGGTTTTGCCGTCGATTTCGGTTATTTGAAAGCGCATTTTCAGGTATTGGTGGGCAAAATCGTTTGTTATGTCATAAAGCGTCGAGTCAATCACTCTTCCAATGAGTTTCTGCGGTTCATCTGCAGGGACTCCCCCGAGTTCGACGCTTCCGAAGTAGGGTGGAGCCGTTACCATGTACCATTGTTTGCTTCGCCACTTGTCACGCACTTTTTTTGTTTTTGAAGACACTTTTATCCTCCGGGTGCAGCTTGAATGTTCACATCAGAGTATTAAAAGTTTTGTCCACATGTTCTGATATGGATAAAGTGAAGCTCGTACTTTTCAGCGCGTCAGACTTGTTTTCAATTCAGGCGGTTCCTGTCGTCCCATATGGTGTAACGACTAGATAGCCTGCGGTTGCCCAGCCGCTGAAGCCGTCAGGCATCCAGTAAACGTTAGTGAATCCATTTTCTATCAAGACGCTAGACGCCATGGATGACAATTCACATCCACCACCGGCGCAATAGACAACTATCTCAGAATTTTCTTTCCCAGACAAGACGCTCCTTATCGTTTCATTGAAAGCAAAATCATCAGTGTAAGGAATGTTTGTTGCGTTCGGCAAATGCCCGGTCGCGTAGGAAGCGCTGTCTCTAACGTCAATGATGATCAAGTTCGGAAACGTTCCGTTTATTCCTTGTCCAAGGTCCACCATCCAGCGTGCTTCCGTCACGTTTATCGGGCCCGAAGGGGCCTCCCAAACAGAATAGTTCATCGCCCTCCAAGCATTGATTCCGCCAAGCATGTTGTAGATTTCTGCGTAGCCAGTGGAATTCAGGTACAGCCACGCGTTTTTGCTTCTAATCCCGCTTCTGCAATACACTACCATTTGCGTATTCTGTTTTCCAGCCAACGGAGCCAGCCTAGTTGCAAAATCTGTAATATTGTAATAGGGAACATTTATGGAATTATTTACGTGCATGATATCGTACTCATCGGGAGTTCTTACGTCAACAACTAACACTCCACTGTTCGCCATTACGTATGCTGTTTGGGCTGAGACATCTCCGTCACGCGCCAATTGAAGTTCGGCATTCAATGAATTTATTGTGTTGTTTTGTTCGATTATCGTTGCATTTAATTGATTAACTGTCGCATTCAACGAATTCATCGTGTTGTTTTGTTCGATTATCGTTGCATTTAATTGATTAACTGTTGCATTCAGTTCAGATACCTCGGAACCAAGAGTGCTCAAATCATTGTCCTTACTGTTGATTGCCATCGTGTAGTATGCCATTACCCCGCCTAAGCTGGCAATCAATAAGATGCAGATTATTCCGAGTGCCAGACTGACACTTCCTCTTAGAAACTTCTTTGGTTTTGTTTGGCTTGGTTTTGTTTCATTCATCTCGAGTCACCATTCGTGCTTGACTGTCATTTAAATACAATGCTTCAGAACGCGTGCCCTCGAATCATTATTCACTGACCGCGTCGTATTGGAAGTCAAGTAATTCGCTTATTTTAAGGTTCTTAAAAAACATGCAAAAAAACATAGATCCAAGATCAAGCTGAAATCCTCCGTGTCGATAGTTCATGCTTATGGTTTGGTCGAGAGACAGAGAACGCATCGTGTCGAGTTTTAGACTTTGTCCTCAGCAAAACATAAGGATGAAAAGTTTTACCGTTTGGAGGCTATTTTTTCGATTCCGCCCATGTACTTTCTCAGCGCTTCAGGAACAGTTATTGACCCATCTTCTTGTTGGTAGTTTTCGAGGATGGCGACGATTGTTCTGCCCGTGGCAAGGGCTGTTGAGTTCAGGGTGTGGACGAAGCCTTTGGGTGCTTCGCCTTCTTTTTCTCGGTACTTGATGTTCAGTCTTCTAGCCTGATAGTCAGTGCAGTTGCTGCATGAGACCATTTCTCGGTAGGCGTTCTGTGCGGGCATCCATGCTTCAATGTCGTATTTCTTTGCTGCTACGGTTCCAATATCGCCTGTGCACACATTTACGACGCGGTAGGAAAGCCCGAGTTTCTGGATGATTTCCTCGGCGTTGCCTATGAGTTCTTCATGGATTTTCCACGAATTTTCAGGCTTGCAGAACACGAATTGTTCAACCTTGTTGAACTGATGCGTTCGAAAGATCCCACGCGTGTCCTTGCCATGCGCTCCAGCTTCTTTCCTGAAGTTCGTACTGAATCCGGCAAACTTTAGAGGCAGGTCTTCTGCTTTCAGCACTTCGTCCATGTACATTGACGCCAAAGGGTGTTCTGCAGTTGCGATTAAGTATAGATCTTCGTTCTCAACCTTGTAGAGCACGTCTTCAAAGTCGCTCAGGGCTACTACGCCTTCGTAGGGTTTCCTTCTGATTAGGAAAGGCGGTTCGATGGGCTTGTAGCCCTTCTTGCTCATTTCTTCCAGGGCAAAGCTGATTATGGCATTGTCGAGGAAGACCGCTTCGTTCTTGAGGTAGAAGAATCGTGCCCCAGAGATTTTTCCCGCTCTTTCGATGTCTATGATGTCAAGGCCCAAGCCTAGATCTATGTGGCCTTTCACTGGAAAACTGAACTTGGGGATTTTGCCCCATTTTCTGATTTCAACGTTGTCGTTTTCGTCCTTGCCCTTGGGCACGGTTTCGTGGAGCAAGTTTGGCAGGCGCATCAGTAGGTCATGTACCTTTTTTTCCCATTCGCTGACGCGTCCTTCGAGAGCTTTGATTTCATTGTCCTTTTCTTTTGCCGTGGAGATTTTGTCTGCAGCGTCTTCCCCCTTTTTCTTCGTAGTGGCTATTTCGGCGGTTATCTGTTTTCTGTCGTGGCGCAATTCGTTCAGTCTGGTTAAGCCTTGCCGCCACTGTTTGTCATAATCGATTAGGCTGTCGAGCATTTTCTGGTTTTCAGGGTCTCCTCTCTTTTCCAAGTTGTTTCTTACTAAGTCCGAGTTTTCGCGAATGAGCTTGATATCGAGCATTTTCTGTCACTTGCAACCCTTAACGTTAGCCTTGAATTGTTTATTTAACGTTGCGATCGAAGTTGCGTGCGAAGCGAAAATGCGTTTTCAAAGTGTCGCTGAACTCTGAAGATGCAGCCGCGTGCGCAAGGTTCAAGTCGCGCGCGTGGTGTGCGTTAGCTATAAAAGGCGAAGGTTTGTTATTATGGATTGTTGAAGCTTGGGAAATCATATGAGTGAAGGATCTGAAAGTGTCAAGCCGGTTTCGCCTGAGAAGCTTTTGATTGATGATCCCTCTAACTTTCTGTTTCATGCTGCTTATCTCACCTATTCTGAGGCGTTTGACAAGACGGTTGATCCTGAGGGCAAGAAGCAGCTCAACGAGAGCATTGTGGCTCTTCAGCAGAATCAAATAGACTGTCAGACTTTCTACAGGAACATCAGTCGCTACCGTGAAGACAATGGGACAGCCCCTCGCACCTATGGGCGAATGATGATCAAGACGCAGAGAAAGCGAGAGTGGCGTAGGCAAACGCAGAAACACGAGAGGATCCAGCGGCACAAGAAATAGGCAACTTCTACTATTGGCGTTCGTGAAGTCGCATTCTGTCGAATTTTCGAAATGAGACAAAGGTGTGGTGAGGGATTTGCGCGGTTGGAAGTCTGTCTTGAACGTAGATCCAACGGAGTGGTTGTTGGGCGAGGATAATCCTTCCGTGCGTTGCTTCACGTTGATTGACGTTTTGGATAAGAGTGGGAACGATCTAGACGTGGAGAAATCTAGGAAAGCAATAATGCAGACTGGCGCCGTGCCTAGGATTTTGGCCAAACAGAAGAGCGGGGGCTACTGGGGGGTTGCTGAGAATTTCTATGTCAAAGGCAAATACAAGGGAACAGTTTGGCAGCTCATGGTTCTGGCGGAGCTTGGAGCATATCCAGAAGAAGAGCGAGTGAGGCATGCTTGTGAATTCATTCTTGAGCATTCTCAGGATCGTGAGAGTGGCGGTTTCTCCTACATGCGCACTCCTAGTGGCGGAGGAGCACATGACAAGGTGTTACCGTGTCTCACGGGAAACATGGTTTGGAGTTTGATCAGACTTGGCTATTTGAAGGATGTTCGAGTTCAGAAGGGAATAGAATGGATCGTCAGGTATCAAAGGTTTGATGATGGAGTGAAAGTGGCGGCGAAGGGTTGGCCGTATTACAAGCGTGAAAAGTGCTGGGGCAGGCACAGCTGTCATATGGGTGTGATCAAGACCTTGAAAGCGTTGGCCGAAATCCCTGCGGAGAAAAGGTCCGAAAATGTGAAGTGCACGATTGAGAAAGGGGCTGAATACATCCTCAAACATCATGTTCACAAGAGAAGCCATGACTTGACGCGGGTCTCCAAGCCGGAGTGGCTGCAATTTGGTTTTCCGTTGATGTGGAACACCGACGCCCTGGAGATATTGGACATTTTGACGAAGCTGGGTTACCATGACGAGCGTATGCAGGAGGCAATAGACCTGGTAGTTTCAAAACAGGATGACTTGGGCAGATGGAAGCTGGAAAGAAGCTTCAACGGACGCTTTCAAGTGAACATCGAGCAGGGGGGCAAGCCGAGCAAGTGGGTTACGTTGCACGCGCTTAGGGTTCTGAAGCGGTTCTACATCAGGTGAACTCGCGCTGTTACAGGTTAGCTTTTCTCTTTCATTAGGTATTCGTGTATTGCCTTTGCCGCTTTTTTGCCCGCGCCCATCGCACTTATGACCGTAGCTTCGCCTGTTACTATGTCGCCGCCTGCGTAGACGCCTTCAATGTTGGTTTTGCCATTCTCGTCTGCTATTATGGTGCCCCATTTTGTGACGGCTAATCCTTCTGTGGTGCTTTGTATTATCGGGTTGGGTGTTCTTCCGATAGCGACTATGACAGTGTCAACGTCCATAACAAACTCCGAGCCCTTTACAGGGATGGGTCTTCTTCTTCCGGACTCGTCTGGAGGGCCAAGCTCCATGCAAATGCATTCCATAGCTTTAACCCAGCCTTTCTCATCGCCTATGAACTTTGTCGGGTTGGCCAAGAACTTGCAAGTTATCCCCTCTTCTTCTGCGTTCTCGATCTCTTCTTGCCTTGCGGGCATTTCTTCTCTTGAGCGTCGATAAACGATGCACACTTCTTCCGCGCCCAGCCGTAGTGCTGAACGGGCAGAATCCATGGTAACGTTGCCACCGCCTATGACGGCAACCTTCTTGCCTATTCTTATGGGTGTGTCACACTCGGGAAAAGTGTAAGCCTTCATCAAGTTAACCCGAATCAGGAACTCGTTCGCAGAGTAAATACCGCCCAAGTTTTCTCCAGGAATCCCCAGAAATTGGGGCAAGCCTGCACCAGTTCCGATGAAAATCGCGTCGAACCCCTGTTTGAGAAGCTCAGGAATCGTGAAAGTCCTCCCGACGAGGCAGCTTGCGCGAATGTCTGCGCCGAGTTTCTTGACGTAATCAGCTTCTGTCTGAACGATGCTCTTGGGCAAGCGAAACTCGGGTATTCCGTACATGAGCACCCCGCCCGGGCGATGCAACGCCTCGAAAATAACCACTTCCTGTCCAAGCTTTACCAAATCAGCGGCTGCCGTGAGACCGGCAGGACCGGCACCTATGACCGCAACTCGTTTGCCGGTCGATGGGGCCTTCTCGGAGCAGGCGATTCCTGTTTGCCGTTCCCAATCTGCCAGAAACCTCTCTAACCGTCCGATGCTAACTGCGTCGCCCGCCTTGCCGAGCAAGCAGAGTTTTTGACATTGTTCCTCCTGCGGACACACACGGCCACAAATAGCAGGAAGGCAATTCTTCTCCTTGATCTTCTTTATCGCGCCGCCATAATCTTTTTCTCTCATCAGTTTGATGAAAACAGGGATGTCAATCTCAACTGGACAACCTTGAATGCACTGAGGTTTTGGACATTGTAGACAACGGCCGGCTTCCGCAAGAGCTTGCTCCTCAGTGTAGCCAAGCGCAACTTCATTGAAGTTGTGTCTGCGAACTTCGGGCGCCTGCTTAGGAATCTGCACAGCTTGCTTCTGAATCTTGGGTTTTGCTTTGGGCTCACTCATAGTGTGTGCACCTCTTTTCTTGCAGACGTTGTAAGGCCGCTTTTTCCTCTGACATGTACACCACTTGCCTCTTCAATAATTCACCGAAATTCACCAAGTGGGCGTCAAACTCTGGGCCGTCCACGCATGCAAATCTTGTCTTGTCGCCGACGCTGACTCTGCATGCACCGCACATGCCCATGCCGTCGACCATTATGGGGTTTAAACTTACGATGGTTTTGATTCCGTACGGTCTTGTTGTTTCAGCGACGGCTCGCATCATCACGGTCGGCCCTATCGCGTACACGACGTCAAAATGATAACCTTTTTCAATCAGCGTCTTCAAAACGTCGCTGACGAAACCCTTGTGTGCCTTCGATCCGTCATCGGTGGAAATGAACAGTTCATCAGAAGCCTTCTTCATTTCATCTTCAAGAATCAGTAACCCTGCAGTCTTTGCCCCTACTATTGAGACCACTTTGTTGCCTGCCTCTTTGAAGGCTCTGGCAATCGGAAATGCAGAGGCGGTACCCACTCCTCCGCCTATGACACACACGGAACCATATTTCTTTATTTCGCTCGGATTGCCCAAGGGGCCCAGAACATCGAATATTACATTTTCGACCTTGAGTGCACCTAGTTTTTCAGTGGAAACTCCGATTTCAAGAAAGATTAGAGTTATGGTGCCTTTCTTCCTGTCCCAATCTACAATCGTTAGGGGAAACCGTTCGCCATTTTCATCGATTCTCAAGATGACAAATTGCCCTGCTTTAGCTTTTTCAGCTATCTCGGGTGCCTCAATTTCAAGCAGCTTGATTTTCGGGGCTAACTCCTTCTTTGAAACGATTTGATGCATGTCCGAGTGAACCTCTGACAGTTCGTATATGGAGAAGACTTCTAAAGGAATAGATGCAGATATAAAAGTTTAGGGGCAAGAGGCTAAAACATTCCTTTCTCATGCAAGCTATTGCGTTTGGTAAATTACCTCTTTTGATAGTAGGGTCTTCTGATGAAACCGTAGGCTTCCAGTGCAGCCGTGATGCCTTGCCCAACAGCCGTTCCCACTTGTTTGATGGGATGGTTTGTAACGTCGCCTGCAGCATAGACGCCTTCCAAATTCGTTCGTTGCTGGACATCCGTGATGATGTAGTCGTCCTCATCTACAGCGATGCCCGCATCCTTAGCTATTCGACTGTTAGGATCCTCACCTACCTGAACGAAAACCCCGTTGACCGGCAATTCTCTGGATTCGCCGGTGCCTTTGTCGAGCAGTATAACTTTTTGGACGACCTTGTCGCCGCGTATCTCTTTTATTTCGGTGTTCCATAGAATCTCAACGTTCTTTGTGTTCTTCAAACTCTGAGTTAGCGCTTCTTCACAGCGAAAGGCTTCTCTCCTATGAACAATCTTGGTCTCCGCAGCGATGCCCGACAGGTAGAGAGTTGTCATCGCGGCTGAGTTTCCCCCGCCCACCACAAGTACGCTTTTTCCTTTGAAGAAAGGTCCATCGCAGATTCCGCAGTAGCTAACTCCTCTCCCACGAAATTCCTTCTCACCGGGAACACCGAGTTGGCGATAATGGCTTCCAGTAGCAACTATGACTGCACTGGCCTGGTAGACTGTTTTCTGGGTTTGAACGCGCTTCTTTTCACTCTTGAGGTCAACGCTGACAACCGCTTCAAGCTCGTTTAACGTAACTCCCGCGCTTTTGGCATGAACCACCATCTTCTGCGCAAGCTCAGTTCCAGAAACGCCTGGAAAACCCGGGTAATTCTCAACTATGGGCGCATCCGCCGCCGTACCCCCTGCCAACTTTTCTTCCAGGACAATGGTCTTAAGGCCACTTCTCACACTGTAAATTCCAGCCGCCAATCCAGCGGGACCCGCACCAATAATGACAAGCTCCAAATCCTCCATCCTGAACGCCCTCGCTTATTCGTATCTGATTCATATTGAGGATGGCGCATATCAATTATTCTCTCGCGCCAACATTGTGAAGACCAATGTTCTTATTGGCTATCGCAAATCGCTTAATCATTCAAGATGAAGGCGCGCGTCTCTTGGATGAGTAGGTGCGCGCGCTTGGTATGGAGGTTCAAATCCCAGCGACCCCACAACAAACATCACGCACATAGAGTGATTTTTCATCATGGTGAAGTTTGTCCGTATTCACTAGCTACTATCTGAAAATCAAGCAGACCGACGACGCCGTCTTTGTTCACATCGGCGTCAGGGTTCCAATTGGGGTCTCCCGGCGTGGAGCCGTAAGCTGCAGCAACAATTGCCAAGTCATGCAGGTCGACAACACCGTCCTCGTTTACGTCTCCCAGAAGGTATCGCCCTCCTTCAAAGACTATGTTAAAGCTGAAATTCGACAGTCCACTCGGGACGTCGGACGCAACTCTCAAGGTCTGAGTGACTTTGACAACTTGGCCCGACCCGATGCTCGCGTTGCTTGGGCAGCTCCATGAGAAATTCAGCCATAGATATGCGTTTCCAGGCTGCCAGTTCCCCGTTGTCAAATCCAGGATGGTTGTGTCGTTTCCTTCATTCCGAACGTAGACGACTGCATTTTGGGCTTCTCCCAGTGTCAGAGTGCCCCAGTTTATCGAGGATACCTTCTGCGTGCAACCACGGTCCCAGTAGATGCCGATGTTTGCTCCCGTTACGACTGCAGAAGCACTTGGAACGGGCGACCTGTGAAGAAGCAGCCCATGCATGCTGAATAACAGTAGTACGGCTAATACCAATGCCAAGACAAATGTCTGCTTATGCCCGAACATTCTTTCTACCAAACGTGTACAACGAGACAGGCGACCAAGGCTAGAATATGCATTTTGCGTTCTAAAATCAATTCGAAAAGCCTTTATCGCAGCTTTCTTCTCTTGGCTCATGTCCAACCCTCAAACATTCGATACATCGTTCTCGTGTAACTGTTGTTATCAGCCTGGGATTTGGCGTTGAAATGGCTACTCAGTTGCCTGCTGCAGGAAGAGCTATTGCGAGGAGCATTGCGATAAGCAGTTCCTTTTTCGAGCTCACTAACGCCACCGAATATGACAAATGAGCGGTGAATGATTTAATTCTACGGTTTTGTACGGTTTTGTACGGGTGTGCAAATAGTTTGAACAGCAGGCGCGCGCACAAGAAGGAAGCGCGCACGCTCTAAGCGAGCTTAAGCACGCTCAAAAGGCACGGTATAGCACTATAGTAATAGGTAGAGTACTATTATCGGAATCGAGTATCGATAAAGGCACTCTGAAAGGCTGAAAAGAAGGGTGAAAGAGGCTCACAAACGGAGTGGTTCTGGAAAGTCTTAAATGTCCTGATTGGTTCAACCAACCTAGGAAAGTTAGCCAAACATGCTGTCTATAAATGCCAAAGATAGAGACGATGAGCAAAATCGTATAGAGAACGCTCGAAATGCTCTTGCACATTATTCTTCCAAGTCCACAAACGAAACAACTATACTCGTTGGTCTTGCTGTTGCGCGTGCGTACTTGAGAATGCAAAGAGGTTCTTTCGTAGTCCGAGATAGGGACGCGAGGAAGAGAGGTATACATTGTTTGAGAGTGACATAGGAGAGATACGGATCAGGAGCCGTAATACGGTAAGTGCTGGAGCGTTAGCTAGTATCGGATTCTGGTAGATAGATTGTCTGTTCCTGAGCGGTAGAGGTCGCCCGATAGCGATCCTCATCTCTAGATGACGGCAGTCACGTTTCGACTAGAATAGCCCAGTACGAGTCTCTACACCCTACGCGCGCCTAAAAGTATGTTCGAAGAGTTGGATTCTATAGTGCTATGTTGAGCAGTTCGGCAACGTCCATGATTTGGATTTTGCCCTCTACCCCTGTGGTCTTGACAGCATCTTCGAATGTTAATAGACAGTATGGGCAGGCTGTAGCAAGGATTTCTGCTCCAGCTTCAACAGCGTCTTTCACGCGGGTTTCCGCTAAGCGTGGACCCGGAATGTCAATCCACATCCTTCCTCCGCCTCCTTCGCAGCAGACGCTTCGGGCTCGGGAACGGTCGAACTCCAATAGTTTGACGCCTGGCACGCTTTCAATGACTTTTCTCGGTTCTTCGTAGATGCCGTTTTGTTTGCCTAGGAAGCACGGGTCGTGATAGATGACTTTTTTGTTCACTTCCTTTGAAAAGGTGAGTTTTTTCTCGTTGATCAGTTTGGCAAGAAGTTGCGTGTGGTGTTGGATCTCGAAGCTTGTCTGGCTGTACCTGTTCTTGAACGCGTGATAACCGTGTGGACAGCTTGTCACTCCTTGCTTTACGTTGTATTTGTTGAAGGTTTTCATGTTCTCTTCAACTAGGAAGTCGAACAGGCCTTTTTCTCCCATTCCGTAGACTTCGCTTCCGCAGCAGTTTTCTTCGTCGCCTAGGACACCGAAGTTCAATCCAGCCTTTGCAAGAACGCACGCTAAGCTCTTGGCGACACTTTGGACTCGCGGATCATAAGCCGAGGTGCAACCGACAAAGTATAGAATGTCTGCACCCTGCGACATGTGTTTAAGGTTCAGACCTTGAGCCCATTCTGACCTTTTGTTGCGGATTCTTCCCCATGGGTTGCCGTTCTTGAATATGCTTTCTAACGCGTCTCGGATTGTGGGTGCGATTTGTCCTTCCTCAACCGCCATGCCGCGAACGTCAATCAAAAACTCGTATGGATTCAGATCCTTTGGACAACGGACGCCGCATGTACTGCAGGTTGTGCAGCTCCACAGCTCATTCTGGGAATGCTGTGTCAGCTTGCCCATTGTGGCAACTTCTCGCATGTACTTCCTAACGTTTAAGTTTGCTTTACGCGCGACTGGGCAGCTTCCCGTGCATGTTCCGCACTGGATGCATTCGAGTAGTTTATGTTTCTGAGTGAGCTCTTGAGCGTTCATGTTGTCCATCGCTTTTAGTTGAATGGGGAGCATAAGATTATTAAAGCGTTTTCCCGTGAATTGTTTGAAACATATCATGGAAAAGGAGATTTCACCGATGGAAAAGAAATCGCCAAAGATAGGCGTTTTCGTCTGTGAATGCGGAGGCAACATAGGGGAAGTTGTGGATGTCAAGGCAGTTGTTGACACTGTCAAGACATGGGACGGTGTTGCCGTAGCTAGATATCATAAGTATTTATGCTCAAAACCGGCTCAAGAAATGATTCTTGACGCCGTGAAAAAGGAAAATCTGGACCGGGTTGTGGTTGCAAGCTGCACGCCTCGTATGCATCTTGCCACTTTTCAGAGTGTTTTGGAACGAGCTGGTCTGAACCCGTTCATGCTTGAATTCGTGAACATAAGGGAGCAGGACTCATGGATACTGGGGCCGCATCCTTCGCCGGAAGCGACGAAGAAAGCTATCAGTCTAATAAGAGGTGGCTACGAGAGAAGTCGCGAGCTTGAGCCGCTGCAGCTCATAAGCGAGAAGGGCTCCAGAGAGATACTCATTATCGGCGGAGGCATCTCAGGTATAACTTCTGCCCTTGAGCTTGGATATTTGGGTTACAAGGTTGACCTTGTTGAAAGAAAGTCTAGTATCGGCGGCAACATGGCCAAACTGACCAAGGTTTTTCCTACTTTGGACTGTGCCCAGTGCATTTTAACGCCTAGGATGGCGGAAGTGGGCAGAAACACAAACGTTAACCTATACACCTACGCTGAAGTGCAAGAGGTCAGCGGAAGACCGGGCAACTACGACGTAAAAATACGCATGAAGCCGAGAGGCGTTGACGTTCAGAAGTGCAGAAGCTGCGGTGTCTGCGCGAAAGTTTGTCCGGTACCAGTTTCAGACGAGTTTAACGAGGGTTGGTCGCAGCGGAAAGCAGCCTACATCGAGTTTCCACAAGCCGTGCCCTCAGCGTACACCATTGACTTCAGCGCGTGCACAAAGTGCGGAAAATGTGAGCAGCTTTGTCCAGCCAAGGCCATAAGCCTGACAGATCCTGGAAGCACAGTTGACCTTCACGTCGGCGGCATAATAGTGGCCACTGGCTATCAGCTCTATGACGCTAAGAAACTTGAAACCTACGGCTATGGCACGTACAAAGACGTAATCACAATGATGGATCTGGAGCGGTTCGTCTCTGCAACTGGGCCGACAGGTGGTTACATCAAGAAAGCTGACGGCACCGATGTTAAACGCATAGCAATAGTGCTCTGCGCAGGCTCACGGGACAAGAACTACGTCTCGTACTGCAGTAGGATATGCTGTATGTATTCTTTGAAGCAGGCTTTTGTTCTGAAGAAGATGCTCGGCATAGACGTGAGCATTTACTACACGGACATCAGGGCAACGGGCAGGGGCTACGAGGATCTCTATTGGCGTGACCAGGAAGCTGGTGTCAGCTTTATCCGTGGCAAGGTGGCGGAGGTGTACAAGAACTCCAAGGATGGCAAGCTCGTTGCTGTTGCGGAAGACACGATAACAGGCGAGGTGACCGAAGAAGAGTTCGACATGATTGCTTTGGCCACGCCTATGGTTCCGCCCACAGGGTTGAAGGAACTTGCCGAGAAAATGAAAGTCAGCATCAGTGAAGACGGATTCGTCACGGAGAAACATCCTAAACTCGACCCTGTTGATTCGCTGGTCACTGGTATCTTCGCATGCGGCTGCGCGTTGAGTCCCAAAGACGTCAGAGATACAGTTTCTGACGGTTTGGCCGCCTCAGCCAAGGCGGCATTGTTCCTGAAGAGCGACTACGTTACGACAAGCCCCGAGAAAGCTTTCGTCATCAGTGACTTGTGCAACGGCTGCAATGCCTGTGTTCCAACCTGTCCGACAAACGCAATAAGCATGCAAGACGGCAAAGCCAAGATTGACCCGTTCCTGTGCACAGGTTGTGGCGCATGCATACCCATCTGCCCTCAAGAAGCCATTGACTTCAAGAACGCGACGACTAAGCAGATAACTGCAAGTCTGAGAGGAGTACTGGCAGAAAAGCAACCGGGCGAAGTCAGAGTTGTCGCTTTCGTAGACAAAAACGTCGGTTATACAGGCATGGACTTCTTAGGCCTAGACCGCACAAACTATCCTGAAAGCATCCGCATCGTACCCGTTCCCACCACCGCCATCCTAAGCTTGAAACATCTGCTTTACGCATTCGCATACGGAGCTGACGGGATTCTGGTCATCGAAGGAACACAGGAAATCGATGAAAAGTTTACAAAGAAGAAAATGATCGACATGGGAAAGGAATTGGCCAGATACAATGTTGAAAGCATGAGAGTGCGCTACAGCTACGTGCCCCTCCCAGTTTACAAGAAGGCCGCGGAGCTATTCACAATGTTCACGGATAGGATAAAGAAATTCGGACCGTTTCCAGAAGAAAAACGCTGCGAGATAAAACAGAAGCTAGGCCTGTGAACAGAGCCCTTACTTCTTCGGATTTAGAACCATAAAGCCCTCCTTTTTGTTAACACCCTATCTGGATCAGTAGACCAACGGTAGGTACGTCGGTGCATACACAACGAAAACCTGAGAACCTTCAATAACGCGCTAGATCATTTGTAACAACTGCTCGCGCTTTTGGAATGACCAGTGATGAAAGTTGAGCGTACGAAGTGTGAAATCGGTCGAGCTGAAAAGAGCGTTTAAGTGCTAGTGACTATTTCTGCTCCTGCGGCTACAGGTCCTGATGTCGTGATTCTGATTCTTAAATGGTCTCCGGGCTTTGCGTTACCGACGAAAACTGGGAAACCCTTGATTCTGGCTATCCCTTCCCCTTGAGGGCTTGCTTCGATTATATCCACTTCGTATTCTTTTCCGGTCTCAACTGGGCAGTTCTCAACGCCTCTGCCACGTTTGCTCTTGGCATTTCTCGGGCTTCTTTTTCGCGGACTCATTGGCATTTTCCTTTTTTTGCTTTTATGATGACATCATTATCGTCCCTCAGTGTCTTAAGTGTTCCGCATTCTACTGTTCGCGCCAACCCAATTGAAAGTGCAATAATCCATCTAAAGTCCACATTCAACAACGCCCTCCAATCTTCTTTCGTTTGCAATTAAGACGGAAATTCAAAACACACTCACCTCCCCATCAGAAGGTCAGGAAAATAATCATAATCCTTTTTCAAGACAGGCCTTCGATTCTCACAGGCAGAATAGGCATCGCCCACTTTGCAGGCTTCTCGCAGGAAAAACCCTATCTTCAATGTGCACGAGACGGACTAGAGAAAAAAATGGCAGCGCATCTGTCAGATTTGTTGCTTCTGGTCCATACTGATGGTAAGAAAACACATCGGAGATCGATTGCTTTGTTTCGTAAGGATATACTTCGATATCAGGAACTCTGAACGTTATGAAGATAGAAAAGGAGAAACAGGGCTTCCAGAAAGAGGGTTCCCGAAACAAGGCGTTCAGGCTGGCATCTTTGGAGAAATAGGAGGAAGTCTAATAGCGCGCGCGTAGGTTCAAGCCGCGGTAAGAGAGAGCTGCAACCCTTCTCACGGATAGCTGAGTACTGCCGCGCGTGGCGTTAAACGTGAGCTCAAATCAAGTAAACCTTAAACATAACCGCAAAGTCCTATTCAAGTCGGTGAAAGGCTGTGACTCGAGCGTTGTATCTGGAGGACACTTATCTCAAAGAATGTGACGCCGTTGTCGTTTCGGTAAAAGATGGAAAGTACGTGGTTCTGGATCAAACCATCTTCTACCCAAAGGGAGGCGGTCAACCTTGCGATGCAGGAAAAATCATTAGCGGGAATGAGGTTTACAACGTTGTTTACGTCGGCAAATTCTCCGGCGAAATCAGTCACGAGGTCGACCGTCCGGGTTTGAAAACAGGCGACAGAGTTCACTGCGTGCTAGACTGGGCCCGAAGGTATAAGCTCATGCGAACTCATACTGCAGCCCACCTTTTCGCTTCACTGCTGTGCAACGGCACGGGCGCACTTGTCACCGGCAACCAGCTTGAAACAGACAAGATACGATTCGACTTCAGCCTGGAACAGTTCAACCCTGAAATCCTAGAAAAATATGTGGCCAAAACGAACGAACTGCTCAAGAAAGACACTCCAGTGAAATCCTATGAACTTCCCAAACAAGAAGCCCTCAAAATCCCCGGCGTAGTAAAAATGGCAGAAGCCTTCCCGCCGGACATCCCGCGCCTCCGCATCGTAGAACTGGTCGACCTCGACAAACAAGCCGACGGAGGAACACACGTCAAAAACCTAAACGAGGTCGGCCAGATAAAACTGCTCAAGACCGAAAACAAAGGCAAAAACAACAGAAGAATCTACTTCACCCTAACACCTTGAACTCGTGGAAACCAAGCGTACAAGGGCTCCTTTTAATACGTAATCCGGAGTCAATCAAGCATCGATGCACTATGGCCTATCAGATATTTCGCAGATTTTGGCAAAATGTCTTCTGCGAAGAGGCAAAAGTTTTCAAACGTGGAGACAAGTATTCACACATGCTTTGAGAAAGTGAAAGCCTGTGTCTAAGAGCGAGCTGAGAATCCAGTATTCGGGCCTCATCATATTCGCAGCTCAGCTAATCAGCGTGGTCACAGGCATGGCATTCATTCTATTACTTACAAGAAGCATGACAACAGACCAATATGGTGTATGGGGAAACATCTTCGACGTAACAGGTTACTTCCTGTTGTTTTCAGGGTTCATCCCGTTCTGGGCATTACGGTTTGTCGCTCGGGGAGAAGAAGGCGCAACTAAGACGGCTTTTGTGGCAAACCTCACCGTGGCCATAGCCTCAGCCGCGGCCTACATTCCACTAGCCCCCCTTATCGCAACGAGTCTTCATATCACTGAAACCAGTGTTTACGTCTTGGCCTCAGCTCAACTGGTCACCGTGTACGCTGTTAGCACACTTGAATCTTGTCTGCGTGCAAAAAAACCCCAAGCAATAGGATATGGCCTCCTGCTGGAAGAAGTGGTCAAACTTAGCCTGGCTTACCTGTTTATCGTGAGACTTCAGCAGTTGTTCATAGGCGCCATGCTTAGCCTCATCCTGTCAGCCTCATTCCAAACGCTCTTCTATTTGAAGCTCTTATCAAAGGATCTCCGACAAAAAGTCCAGTGGAGCTACGTTAGAGAATGGCTCAAGGGCTCAGCAGCACTCGTTTACAACGCTGTTGGAGGACAATTGGCCAATTTCGTTCTTATTCTGCTTATTGTTTACGGAACCCAATCAGGCAGAGGTGAGTACCTGGCCGCAACAACATTTGCAACCATCATCGGATACTCCGCATCCTTGGCATTCGCACTCTATCCGAAATTGCTTGCTGAAAACAGCTTGAAAGAAATAGCAGCATCTCTTAAAACGGTGCTAATGTTCGCGCTCCCACTGGCAGCAATCACCATCTCGATGTCACCATCCCTCCTAACGATCCTGAAAATATCCTACCGCGAGGCCTGGCCCGTACTCATCGTCCTTTCAATCGATGCGCTCATATCTCTGGTATCGACATTCTACACCAACGTGCTTTACGGCGTTGAAAAACTAGACGAAGAAGCAAGAATACCGCTCAGAAAACTCGTTAAGAGCAAGATGTTCAAGCTGCTGACGTTACCTTACGTACAAGCTGCAATCACCCTGCCAACAACACTGTACATTTTGACCCAATTCGCGAACGGACAGGCCGTGCGAGCAGCCACTTATGTGGCAATCATCATCATGGCTGCCCATGCTATCATGTTTCTTCTCACCTATCTCATCATGGGTACCTCAGTGAGAATAGTTGTTCCTTGGGGAAGCATAGGAAAATACGTTTTCGCTTCATCCGCCACTGGGGTCATCCTGTACGTGGTTCCTCACCCGGCGACGCTGGCTTTGACCTTCGTTACTGTTGTGGTGGGAGCAGCGGTATATGCTGCATTGATTTTGGCAATCGACAAAGATGCAAGGATGCTGGTTCGTTCAATACTGCAGGAAATAGGGTTGGCCCCCAAAGCGATGGGCTGATCGCATAAAACTGGCCAGGCATCGGAAGAACGACCTTTGCCAACTGTGCGAAACCGCTTGAACGCGTGCTTTTCGATGTTAGAAAATAAAGATTTACAAGCAAAAGCTATATGAAAACAGCCTGCTAAATCATGTTTCATTACTTGGAGAGGAAAGATTTGGAGATAATTGTTTGTGTCAAGCACGTTCCAGAAACGGCTGAGGCAGAGTTGAAAATAGACTCTACGGGCAAAGCCATAGACAAAACAGGCTTGGTCTTTGACATCAACGAATGGGATGATTATGCGTTGGAAGAAGCAGTGCGCATGAAGGAAAAGCAGGGAGGAACCGTCACAGCCATAACCATAGGCGCTGACGACTCTGACACGACCCTGAGAAAGTGTCTCGCTCGAGGAGCTGACAAAGCCATAAGGCTTACAGACCCGAAATTCAACGATTCGGATGGGTACGCCATAGCAAAAATCTTGCACAGCGTAATCAAAACCTTGCATTTCGACTTGATCCTGACAGGAATGCAAGCAGGCGACGACGGTCAAGCCATTGTAGGCCCGATCCTTGCAGAAATGCTCAAGATCCCTCACGCGACGATGGTAAAGAAAATCGAGCTCGCCGCAGGCGCGGCTAAAGTCAACAGGGAGCTTGAAGGCGGATTGGAAGAGCAGGTTGAGGTGAAAACCCCCGCGTTGCTTTCGGTTCAGACGGGGATAAACGAGCCAAGATACGTTTCAATAATGGGCATCAGAAAAGCCATGCAGAAAGAAATAAAACTCATGACCCTGGCAGACACTGGCCTGACTGAGAACGATGTTGGTGCAGCAGGTTCGTGGGTCAGAATAGAGAAGATGTACGTTCCGCCGGTCGAGAAACAAGCAGAATTCATCAAGGGAAGCCCTGATGAAATCGCGGCAAGAATAACTGAAATCCTCAAGTCAAGGGGGTTAATCTAGAATGGCCAAAATCTTCGTTTTAGCCGAGCACCGGCAAGGGCAAATCAGAGACATAACCTATGAGATGCTCACGAAAGCGCGAGAACTGTCCGAAAAGACCGGCTCAGAACTGACAGCCCTTCTTCTTGGCAAAGACGTGAAAGAACACGCAAAGATGCTGGCAGAATACGCGAAGACCGTTATCATGGTTGACGATGCCAAACTTGAAAACTTCAACTCTGAAGCTTACAAGAAAATCCTGTCAACCCTAATCACCCAGCACAAGCCCCTGCTGGTCATGATGGGCCACACCTCCTACGGCGTGGACCTTGCCCCAAGACTGGCAACAGCGCTGAACCTGCCGCTCGCAACAGACTGCATAGATCTAGCATTTGAAAACGGCGCGCTCACCGTAACGAGGCAAATGTTCGGCGGCAAGGTGAACGTCAAAGCCGCTGCCAGAAAGGCTGAAACTTACATCACAACGGTTCGTCAGGCGACGTTCTCGCCGCAAAAACCCTCACCGCCGGCAAACGGACAAATCGTTGAGACCGCCTCGCCCTTAACGGAGGAAATAGCCGAGAAGCGGTTCATACAGTACGTTTCGCCTTCGCCAGGCGGAGTTGACATAACAGCCGCTGAGAAACTGGTGGGAATCGGTCGCGGAATAAAAGACGTCGCCAACGTGCCAGTAGCAGATGAACTCGCAAAAGCATTGGGCGGAGTACTTGCGTGTTCACGTCCGATCGTGGACAAAGGCTGGCTTCCCACAGATCGTCAAGTGGGCACTTCCGGAAAGACCGTGAAACCAAAACTGTATCTCGCCCTCGGAATCAGCGGTGCGTTCCAGCACGTGCTCGGAATGAAAAGCTCAGACCTGATAATAGCCGTGAACAAAGACCCCAAAGCACCAATCTTCAGCTATGCAGACTACGCCGTGGTCGAAGACCTATTCAAAATAGTTCCTTCTCTAAGGAACAAAATAAATGAATCAAAAACGCTGAAGACCTGCAAGTAACTAGGAGAGAAGAACAGATGGACTTCAAACTGAACGATGAACAACAGGAGATAAAACGTGCAGTTCGCGAATTCTGCACCAAAGAATTCACTCCAGAACTTGCGCTGGAGCTTGACCAAAAAGAAGAGTTTCCAATGGCCCTCTACAAAAAGGCTGCACAGCTCGGGTTCACGAGCATGCGGATACCGCAGGAATACGACGGGCAAGGGTACGGCGTGTTGGAAGACTGCTTGGCGGTCGAAGAAATGTGCCGAGCAGACCCAGGCCTGGGAGTCGCAGTCTCGCTTGGAAACCTCATGGTTCCAGACGTCCTTCTGAAACACGGAAATGAAGAGCAAAAAAAGAAATACATCCCGCCTCTGGCGAGAGGCGACAAAATAGCTGCAGCAGCATTCACCGAACCCGAGCATGGTAGCGACATAACACGCATGGACTCAACCGCAGTGAGAAACGGAAACGAATGGACTATCAACGGAGCAAAAGAATTCATAACAAACGCCACCAGCGCCGACACGTTCATCCTTCTCTGCCAATCAGACCCAAACGCTCAGCCTTCACACCGAGGACAAAGCATCTTCCTAGCAGAGAAAGGCACGTGCGGGCTAGAAGCAACTAAACTACACGGCAAGATGGGCATCAAACCATGCGTAACAGGCTCACTTTCAATGGCCGACCTCAAAGTACCAGAAACCAACCTAGTAGGCGAACAGGGAAAAGGCTTCTACTACACGCTCGAACTCTTCGACGGAACCAGAATAACCGTCGCAGCCCAAGCAGTCGGCATGGCACAAGGAGCTTTTGAACGAGCACTAGCCTACGCGAAGACCCGGAAACAATTCGGGCAACCAATAATCAACTTCGAGGGCATCAGCTTCAAACTCGCAGATATGATGATAAAAATCGAGTCAGCCAGGCTAATGACGTACAAAGCAGCATGGCTCTACGACAAAGAAAAGCCCAACGCCGTTGCCACCTCGATGGCCAAGGCCTACGCAGGCCGCGTCGCAATGGAAGTGACAGACGATGCCATCCAGATCTTCGGAGGCTACGGTTACCTGGCCGACTACCACGTCGAACGATTCCACAGATGCGCAAAAATAACAGAAATCTACGAAGGCACGAGCGAGATGCAAAAATACACAATAGCCAACTACCTGGCCAAACAATAGTCGTCCCCTTCTTCTTTTTTTCCCTCTGCAATCTAGAAGCAAAGATTCACAAGTTTTATTACCATTCTTCTTTCACTCTAGAATGTCCAACGGGGAAGCATTTTGACAGATCAAAAGATAAAGAAGGCAACGGTCATTGGCTCTGGTTCAATGGGCCATGGAATAACTCAACTCTTGGCAATGAACGGGTGCGAAGTCACCATGGTGGACATAAACGATGAAATACTGCAGAAAGCCAAGGAAAAAATAAAGTGGAGCCTCGGCAAGTTCGCTGAGAAGAAACGCATAAGACAAGAAGACGCTGACGCAGCGCTGGCGAGGATAGCCACCACCACTAGTTATGAGCAAGCAGGGAAGGACATTGACTTTGCAATAGAAGCCTCTCCCGAAAACATAGAGCTGAAGAGAACCGTTTTCGCCAAACTTGACCAAGTAGCCCCTCCGCATGCCATACTGGCGTCTAACACGTCAACACTGAGCATAACAGAAATGGGAAAAGCAACCAAACGCCCAGACAGAGTGGCTGGGATGCACTTCTTCAACCCACCTCAAATGATGGCGTTAGTCGAAGTTATCAAAGGAGACGGCACAAGCCCAGAAACCATCACGACCTTGGCGGAGCTGGCTAGGAAACTCGGAAAAACACCGATAATCGTGAGAAAGGACGTGCGAGGCTTCGTCGTCAACCGTGTGCTCGGGGCTGTTTTCAACGAGGCCTTCTGGGCTTACCAACGGAAAGAAGCAACCATGGAAGGAATCGACGCTTCAGTAAAGTACACGGGCGGTTTCCCAATGGGATGGTTCGAACTCGCCGACTTTGTCGGGCTTGACATAGCCTACGAGGTTGGGAAAATACTCTACGAGGCTTACGGCGAAAGGTTCAAACCGTGCTCAGAAGTAATCGACCACTTGATAAAGGACCATAAGTTCGGGCAGAAAACGGGGGTGGGCTTCTACGACTGGACAAAGGGTCGGCCGAGGATACCGTTCAACATGCTGGACGAGTATGACGTCGACAGGTCATGGGCAGTCGCCGCGAACGAGGCTGCTTGGCTGATTTTTGACGACGCCGCAAACCCTGAAGACATCGACACAGGAATGAAACTGGGAACATACTGGCCCTCGGGTCCATGCGAACACGCAGACCGGGCAGGGCTAGACTCAATTGTCGGCAAGCTTAAAGAGCTGTATGCGAAGTACAATATGGAAATGTACAAACCTTGCCCCATCCTCGAAGAGTATGTGAGCAAGGGGTGGACTGGAAAGAAAGCTGGAAGGGGGTTCTACAAATGAAATTCGAGTTGACAGAAGAACAACTTCACATCAAGAATGCCGTCAGAGAGTTTTGCCAAAAAGAGTTCAAACTCGAACTGGCATTGGAGCTTGACAAGAAAGAGGAATATCCGCTGGACTTGTACAAGGCCGCTGCGAAGCTGGGTTTCACGAGCATGTCTTTTCCAGAAGAATACGGCGGTCAAGGATGCGGATTGCTCGAGACTTGCATCGCAGTAGAAGAGATGTGCCGGGGCGACTCCTCGTTAGGTGTGGCAATTTCGAGCGGCAACTTCGGAAGCGAATTCATCCTCGAACACGGAACCAAGGAACAGAAAGAAAAATACCTGCCCCCTGTATGTAAGGGCGACTATCTTTCCGCGGCAGCGTTCACTGAGCCAAACCTCAGTGGAAGCGAAATAACCAAAATGGAAACCACGGCAACAAAATACGGAAACGAATGGTGGATAAGCGGCCAGAAAACCTTCATAACAAACGCCACTATGGCGGATTTCGTCGTTGTTCTCACACAAACGGACACGAAAATCAGACCCACTCACCGAGGAGAAACACTGTTCGTGGTTGAAAAGGGTACCGCGGGCTTTGAAGCTACGAAGCTGCATAACAAAATGGGGATAAGGGCCTCCACGACGGGTGAACTCAACTTCGACAACGTCAAAGTCACGGACTGGAACATAGTCGGTGAACTGAACAAGGGCTTTTACTATTCCATGGCATTCTTCGACAAGACAAGAGTGGGCGTTGCAGCACAAGCCACTGGAATGGCGCAGGGAGCTTGGGAAATAGCGTTCAAGTACGCAAAACAGAGGGAGGCTTTTGGGGCTCCGATATTGCAGCACGAAGCAATCGGCGTAACGCTGGCTGAAATGGCCACAAAAATCGAAGCCGCAAGGCTGCTAACGTACAAAGCGGCTTCACTGGTTGACGAAGGAAAAATGGATCCCATGGCAACAGCAATGGCGAAGTACTACGCTTCTCACGTTGCGATGGAAGTCACGAACGCGGCAATCCAAACTCTCGGAGGCTACGGATACTTCGGCGAGTACAGAGTTGAAAAATACCATCGTGACGCAAAAATAACCGAAATCTACGAGGGAACTTCTGAAATTCAAAAACTTCAAGTTCTCAAGTACCTCCTCAGTAAATACTAGCAAGTCATGCGCAAAAAAAGTCATATATGCTTACAGAAGTAACTCTGTAGTTAGGTGATGTTTGTTGAGCAAATCGTATGAAACCATCAAAGTGGAAAGAGAACAGAACACGCTGTGGATAATACTGAACAGACAGCATCGATTGAACGCCTTCAATGACGTTTTGCTTGAGGAGCTCAGCGACATGCTGGAAACCGCTGAGAAAGACCCAACTGTCAAGTGCGTCGTAATTACTGGTGACGGAGACAGAGCCTTCAGCGCAGGTGCAGACGTGACCATGTTTCCGAAGGCAACTCCAGTTAAGGCTGAGGAATTCTCAAGAGCAGGTCAGAAGACTTTCGGCAAGATAGAAGAAATGAGTAAGCCAGTTATAGCAGCGATCAACGGCTTCGCGCTCGGCGGAGGCTTAGAGCTAGCCTTGGCGTGCGACTTCAGAGTGGCTGCTGAACACGCAGAGCTTGGAAGCCCCGAAATTGCCCTAGGACTAATCCCGGGATGGGGTGGAACCCAAAGACTCGTAAGAACCATAGGATTGCCCAGAGCCAAGGATCTTGTGATGCTTGGAAACAGAGTGAAAGCGGATGAGGCTCTGAGAATCGGGCTGGTGCACAAGGTCGTGCATTACGAGAAGTTGCGAGAAGAGGTCGGGGAGATGGCGAAGAAGCTTTCAGAAGGTCCGCCGATAGCCATGAAATACGCCAAGAGCGCGCTAAACTACGGAACACAAGTGCCTCTAGAAGTCGGATTGAGACTGGAAGCAGGGCTGATGGGCTTGGCATTTTCCACTGAGGATCTCAAGGAAGGCGTCGAGGCTATGATGTCCAAGAGGAAGCCCGAGTTCAAAGGAAAATGATCTCTTACCCGTTTCTCGTTATTATTTCCAAGTAAATCAAGAATAAAGGATATGGTCAGGTTGAGAAAGGTAGCGATCATTGGTGCGGGCAGCTCGAAGTTCGGTGCAAGAAACGACGTGACTATTGCGGAACTTGCTTTTGAAGCGGTTAAACCTTCTCTTGAAGACGCGGGTCTAGCCGCGGAAGACATGGAGTTTGTCGCCCTTGGCTCGGTAGGAGCCGGAGCCTGGTACGAAGAGCTGCTTCCAGCGGTCATTATCTCAGAGTATTGCGGCATGACAAAAGCTGGGTTGGTTCGTTGCGAAGCTGCGTGTGCAAGCGGCAGTGCGGCTTTCTTCACGGCCTATTCAGCCATTGCCAGCGGTCAGGCTGAAATTGCCATGGCATTGGGCGCTGAGAAGATGAGGGAAATCGATTCAGCTACAGCCATGGAGTGGATTGGAAGGTCTGGATACTACCTCTGGGAATTCCACAACTTCGGCGTCACGTTCCCAGCATACTATGCCCTGTACGCCAGCGCGCACATGGCCAAGTACGGGACCACTGAAGAAGACTTGGCCTTGGTTGCCGTTAAGAACCACAAGTACGGTTCGATGAACCCGATTGCACATCTGCGAAACCGAGTGACGGTTGAAGACGTATTGTCCTCGATGGTCATTGCCTACCCTCTCAAACTGTATGACTGCTGTCCCTTGACGGATGGTGCCTCTTCCCTCATTCTTGCATCCGAAGAGAAAGTCAAAGAATTGAAGATTGACGCTCCGGTGTGGGTGGCAGGAATCGGCTATTCTTCCGGGACTGCAAATCTGAGCAAGAGATCAGATTTCGTTGGGTTGGAAGCCAGTGTCTTGGCCTCTGAGAGAGCGTACAAGGCCGCCGGAGTCACGCCGGATCAGATTGAGGTTGCCGAAGTTCACGACTGCTTCACTATTGCAGAGATAATGGCCTACGAAGACATTGGACTGTGCAAGAAAGGTGAAGGCGTCAAACTCTTGCGCGAAGGACAAACAGAGATAGGCGGGAAGATACCCGTCAACATGGACGGAGGACTGAAGGCCAAGGGGCATCCGATAGGCACGACAGGTTGTGCAATGATCTATGAGCTAACCAAGCAGCTTAGAGAAGAAGCAGTTGAAAAGACAAGACAAGTACCATTGAAAAACTACATCGCCCTCGCTCACAACGTCGGCGGAACTGGCCACTACTGCTACGTCACGATTCTGAAGAGGTGAGTTATGTGTCGATGCCGTCAATCAAATCCAGAAGAATAGACATCGTTCAGGACATTCCTATAAGCAAGAGCCTGAAGTTCTGGGAAGGCCTGAAAGAAGGAAAGGTCTACGCCACCAAGTGCAAGGCTTGTGGAAAAATATTCTTCCCTCCGAACGCCGACTGCCCAGAGTGTTTGACTAACGATTTAGATTGGGTCGAGCTTAGCAATGAAGCAGAGATAGAAACCTTCACGCACGTGGTGATAAGACCCACCACTTTCCAACAGAACAAACCATACACCGTTGCAATCGGAAAGCTGAAAGAAGGCGTAAAAGTTCTTGCTTGGCTATCAGGATTCAAACTCTCAGAAATTAAGGTTGGCATGAAAGTGAAACTGGTTTCCAAGACTTCAATAGAAGGAAATCCAACGTACGAATTTGTGCCCCTTCAGCAATAATTTGCGTTGATTCAGCGGATTCTACTTCCACCTTTCTATCCACTCCATCGTTTTCGATATCAACTCGTCTTCCTTCCCCTCGTAAGTGGGGCCTGCAGATTTTATTACCACGAGTGTTTTCGGATCGTGTGCCGAAGAGAAGACCTTACGCGCCTCATCTTCACCATGAATGACGTCTGAGTCCCCTATCACGATCAATACCGGAGTATCCTTCAGTTTTGAAATCTCTTCACACTCATTCAGCTTCATGAGTTTTTCCCGCACATATCTCAGACGCAAGCTTATCCCGAAGACTTCAAGTCTGAACAGTCTCGAAACGTTCAAGAATCGATCTATTCTAGAAAGCAACAGGAACGTGTAAAGTCCTGATTTCCCCCTTGTGCGAGTTATGAACTTCTTAACGTTATAGTCGTGGTCCTTGGGAGGCGACCAAAGGACCAGTCCCTTGATTCGATTCCCCCTCTGAACCGCACAGAGTGACACAGCAGCGCCCAAGCTGTGCCCAACAATGAAGATGCTATCAGGCTTGACTTCAGGCCTGGAAGCCAAGTAGTCCATGGCACACTTCACGTCTAGTTGTTCGCCGAGGCCGTAGTCAAATTCACCACTGCTTTTCCCAACTCCGCGAAAATCGAACAAAAAGGAAACAAATCCACTTTGGCAAGCTCTTTCAGCCAACATGGAATAGATTTTCAATCCATGATAGCCTCGAACATCCATAAAGTGACAGATCAGGATTCCAGGCGCGGGGCAGTGATCTGGAACACGCATTTCGCCGTAAAGCTTCACGTTTCCGCACCGTATCCATGCTTCTTCGACTTTCACTGACGATCCATCCGTGGAAAATATTATTACTTCAGTAATCCTATATATTTTATAAAAGGGCTGTTTATGTCTGTTAAGAAAAAGAGCGCAAAAGAACCAAGTCCAATCGAAAAACCTTGGTTCAAGTTTTGGCCTGAAGATGTTCCAAGACACATTGAATACCCTAGTGTTCCACTTTCTGAAATTCTGAGAAAAACCGCCGAAAACAATCCCAACCAAACCGCAATAATCTACTTTGACAGAAAAATAACTTACAGAGAGCTGGATCAAGCCTCTGATCGTTTTGCGGCTGCGCTTGCAGCGCTTGAAGTAAAGAAGGATGATAAAGTCGCAATTTTCCTACCGAACATCCCCCAATTCATAATCTCGTATTACGGCACTCTGAGGCTCGGAGCTATCGAGACGGCTATAAGCCCGTTGTACAAGGAGCGCGAGGTTGAGCATCAGCTCAATGATTCCGAAGCTGAAACCATCGTCATCTTGGATGCGCTTTACCCGATATTGGAGAAAGTCGTTGCTAGAACCAAGGTTAAGAGAATCATTTTCACAGGCTTGAAGGATTTTATGCCGACTGGCATCGCACTGTTGGGTTCACTGCTCAGGAAAATTCCATCGTATAGGGTTGAACCAAAACCGGGAACATACTCCTTCAAAGAACTTCTAAAAGAGTATGACGAGAAGCCTCCGAAAGTTGACATCGACCCCCAGGAGGATCTAGCCGCCCTGCAGTATACTGGCGGAACGACTGGCATTTCAAAAGGAGCTATGCTCACGCACATGAACCTAGTATCAAACGCAGTCATGTGTGCCGAATGGCTGAAGGGAAAACATGCTGAAGAAAAGTTTCTAACGGTTCTGCCCCTGTTCCACATATACGGAATGACGACAGGAATGAATGCTCCAATATACCTCGCCGGAAAAATGGTCTTGCTTCCACGCTTCGACGCGGCTGTCACCCTCGAGGCCATCGAAAAAAACAAGGTCACGGTGTTCTGTGGCGCTCCAACAATGTACGCGATGCTTCTTGCTCATCCAAAGCTCAACAACTTCGATCTGTCATCGGTTCACTTCTGCATTTCCGGTTCGGCCCCGCTGCCCCCTGAAATCCAGAAAAAATGGATGGAAGTGACAAAGGGAGTTCTCGTCGAAGGTTACGGGCTGACAGAGTCTTCCCCGGTCACTCACTGTAACCCTCTTGACCCCAATATGAAAAAAGTGAAAGTAGGCTCCATCGGCCTGCCCTGGCCAGACACGGATGCGAAAATCATGGATTCAGAAACCGGGGAAACAGAGTTGGGCGTCAACCAAGACGGAGAACTTGCCGTTAAGGGACCTCAAGTTATGAAGGGCTACTGGAAGATACCTGAAGAATCTGGAGCTGTTCTGCGAAACGGCTGGCTCTACACGGGAGACATCGGCAAGATGGACGAAGACGGCTACTTCTACATTACAGACAGGAAGAAGGACCTCATCAAATACAAGGGCTACAGCGTTTACCCGAGGGAAATCGAAGACGTCATTTATGAACACCCAGCTGTCAAACTCTGTGCAGTCATCGGTAAACCGGATGCGGTCGCAGGTGAGATTCCGAAAGCCTTCGTCGTGCTTAAGGAAGGGAAAACGGCAACCGTAGACGAGATTAAAGAATTCGCGAACAGCAAAATGGCACCCTACAAAGCAGTGAGAGAAGTCGAATTCAGAACTGAGCTACCCATGACTCTGGTGGGCAAGGTTCTGAGAAGAGTGCTTCAAGAAGAGGAGAAGCAGAAGACAGCCAAAGCCTGAAACATCGTTAATTCTTCCGCCGCAAGTAGACGCACGCCTTGCTCTTTTCCAAAGAGGGGCTACACAGGCTCGTTTATTTTCTTTCCAGTCCTCTTTGTCCATTCTAGTATGGGCACCGAGAACTGTTTTTCGACGTTAGGTCGATGTATGCTGTTGTAGGTGCAGAAGCATCTCACCTTGCCATCGGGTGTGGCATAGTGAATTGCACATCTTTGAACACGGTCGATGTCTATGTTCCAGACATCCTGGAAGTGCATTATCCCAATCATGACTATTCTGTGCATAAGGTCTCCCAGAGCCTCATAGCTTCCCTTGCGTACGACGTTCCCAATCAAGCTTCTAACAAAATCAGATTTTGCCATCGGCAGAAGCTTCAGCATCTTCATTTTAGCCATCGTCTTTTTGCCCTTCGCTCCTGAGTAATAGACGTCCCAGAAAACGTCGGCAAATTTGTCAACATCTACGTATCGCATAATGGGCTTGTAAGAACCATCCTTGTCAATAACCAAGAATGTTGCTGCGCCGCACATGGGACTCATCGTGAACTCCGGATAGGCTCTGTTCTTGATGACGCCCATTCCCTTAGCAATCGGGACTGGCCAGTCAACTGGTCTCCAGTCAAACCGGCCGACAGCACCTTTCGTTTGTTCCTCTATTTCTTTCATCGTGTCGGGAATAGTTATCCGCATTTTTCGCATTTCCTCTTTTCTGGCTTTTCCAGCCATTGAAACTGGCTGGATGTTGATGCAGCGGACAACGTCATGGTTCTTGACCGCGAAGTCGATTATCTCTCCCAAGTCCTTGTCGTTGACACCTTTCGCCAGGGTGACGACCAGAACAATCGAGTGTAGTCCCAACTTTCTTGCGTTTTCTAGCACCTTCAACTTTATGGGAATCATGTCAGCCCTTGCTCTGGTCTTTTTGTAGATTTCTTCTCTCAAACCGTCAAACTGAAGGTAAAGGGTGCTTAGCCCAGAGTCCAGCAGTTTCTTGAAATATGCAATGTCTTCAGCGACGCGAATACCGTTAGTGTTAACCTCCACATGAGTAATTCCTGCTTTTTGAGCCTCCCTAATCAGGTCTGGCAGGTCGTTTCTCAAAGTCGGCTCTCCTCCGCTGAACTGCAACGCGTTGCAAGCCCATGGACTGTTGGACCTGAGCACTTTCATCATGCCTACAATCTGATCGTAGGAAGGCTCATACACGTAGTTGGTAGCTCCCACGTAAGCAAAACAGATTGGGCAAGCCATGTTGCACCTGTTCGTAACGTCTATGATCCCCAGAATAGTGGGCGTCTTGTGTTGCGGGCAGATTCCACAGTCAAAGGGACAGCCATCAACTGTACTGGTGTGCGGCTTCTCCAGGCCGCTACCCGCATAGCGGGCATTGTGCCAGTTATTATTGAACCACTTGAAAAGCTCAGCATCGCCCCAATAAACATCCTCAAACTTGCCATGCTCGGGGCATGTCTTCTCAAGATAAATCACGCCGTCGTCTTCATATATCCTCATAGGAATTTTTTTCATGCATTCTGGACATAGACTGGTCGAATAGGTCTCAAACTTTGATTCTTGCAGCTTCGCCATTCGAGCACCTTCCTAGGATACGAATACTACGTAGGAACGGAAGCTGTTAATAAATGGTAAAGTGAGCGGCTACACACCAAGTGCATAAACAAGAACTTGAGAGATCGGACACCAGCTTCTTTCCTAGAGCTCGCGAAAGTCTGCTCCAACTCACGAAGGCAGATACGCATTCCGTAATTACAGCTTTGCTTTACCTCTTCAACAAAGCGTGGTCAAAACGTATATGAAGTGTGGTTTGTCACTAAAGTTCAGAGATGGCTCCGTTGCGTCAGAAGATTCAAGTCACCGGCATAGTTCAGGGAGTGGGTTTTCGACCCTTTGTTTACCGAATAGCCGTGCGAAACGGGCTTTCTGGCTACGTTAAGAACCGCGCAGATGCCGGAGTAGAAATCCTGGTGGAAGGTCAGGAGCAGGCCATCCGAGAATTTTTGAAGAATTTGAAAGAGAACAAACCGCCCTTGGCCCAGTTTCACGACATCGTCACTTCGGAGCTTCTGGGAAAGAATGAATCCACAGAATTCGTGATAAAAAAAAGTTCCGATGAAGCTGAGCTGTCAGGTTCAGTCATCCCGCCTGACATTGCCATCTGTGATGACTGCATCAGAGAGCTTCGAGATCCCAAAGATCCGCGGTTTGAGTACTTCTTCATCACATGTACAAACTGCGGACCAAGATTCACTATAATCGAGAAATTGCCCTATGATCGCGATAACACAACCATGCGCGCGTTCCCAATATGCGGCTTCTGCCTGAACGAGTACAAGGATCCTCTGAACAGGCGTTTCCACGCACAGACGGTTGCCTGCCCTAGGTGCGGTCCCTCCGTCTATCTCACAGATGCAAAGGGCGAAGTGTTAAGAGAAAAGGATCCGGTTCGAGGAGCAGGCAAGCTCTTGTCAGAGGGCAACATTCTTGCAGTCAAAGGCTACGGCGGTTTCCACGTTGCTGTGTCCACCACCAAATCTGAGCCTTTAATGAGGCTGAGAGAAGTCAAGCATCGAAGCCAGAAGCCCTTTGCCGTCATGGCTCGAAGCTTAGAAGCGACAAAAACGTTTGCAGAGGTGGGCAAAAGCCAAGCGGAACTTCTGACTTCATACACCCGCCCCATAGTGCTCCTGAACAAAAACAGAGAATATTATCTGTCTGATTCAGTCGCTCCGGGGCTGCACAACATCGGCGTGATGCTCCCATACACGGGTCTGCACTACATGCTGTTTGACAAAGTGGAAGACTCGGCTTTCGTCATGACAAGCGCTAACCCGCCTAACCAACCTATCACAAAAGACAATGATGAAGCATTAATAACCCTCAAAGGCACTGTCGACTTCTTTCTTTTTCATGACCGGCAAATAGCCTATCGCTGCGACGATTCCGTAGTCCGTACTCATGGCGCTAACAGGGTTTTCATAAGACGATCAAGAGGTTACGCGCCCGCCCCGATAACGCTCAAGAGAAAGGCAAGACGTTGCGTTTTAGGCTTGGGAGGGGAGCTGAACAACACCTCCTGCATACTGAACGGTGACAAAGTCTTCTTTTCCCAACACATAGGCGATGTAGACAACGTCGAAACGAGGGCTTTTCTAGACAATGCCACAAAACACCTGATCCGTCTTACAAACAGCAGGATAGATGCAGTCGCATGTGACCTGCATCCAAAATTCGTTACCACGCAGCTTGCCCAACAGTGGGCAGAAGAGAACAGGTGGCAATTGGTACGCGTGCAACACCATTACGCACACATTGCTGCACTTATGGCTGAGCACAACGTGGGTGAGATTTTGGGCGTCTGCTGCGACGGCTACGGCTATGGAACAGACGGTGAAGCTTGGGGAGGGGAGATCCTGTTATGCACTGATGACGCTTTCGGTTTCAAACGCGTGGCTCATCTTGAAACACAGCCTATGATTGGCAGAGACCTGGCTACCTACTACCCGCTGAGAATGGCGGCCGGAATTCTGCATGGTCACGTCGACTTGGAAGATTGGCTCCTAAGAAACAAACGACACTTTCCACACGGCGAGAAAGAAGTTAAGATAATTCTTCAACAGCTGGAAAAAAAGGAAAACGCGATTAGAACTACCAGCTGCGGAAGGGTTTTGGACGCCGTTTCAGCCGTTCTGGGCGTATGCTATGAACGCACGTACGAGGGCGAACCCTCCGTGAAACTCGAGTCAATCGCAGTAAAGGGTAACGACGTGCTGAAACTCAAACCGATAATACGAGGCGACACCCTTGACACTACGCAGGTGCTTCTGGACATTTTTGAAAACAAAGACAAGCATTCTAAGGCAGACTTGGCGTACTCTGCACACGCGTATCTGGCTAGGGGCCTGGCGGCGTTGACAGTCGAAAAAGCATCCGAGAACAACATCAAAATCGTCGGCTTCTCAGGAGGAGTTGCAGCAAACGAAATCCTAACATTGACCATGGGAGAGATTGTGAAGGCATCAGGCCTGCGATTTCTTGTCCACGGAGATGTTCCGCCCGGCGATGGTGGTTTGTCCTTTGGTCAGGCTGTTGCATCTGGATTTTTCTATTTTTAGACCATAATGAATTTATCGCCCAAAACGTGTTCGGGTATCCTGATCGAAATGTGCCTCGCGATTCCAGCAAAAGTTTTAACCATCGAGCAGGACAAGGCCAACGTGGACTTCGGCGGAGGAGTAGTGAGGGAAGTCAACGTGACCCTCGTGACCGTCGGAGTCGGCGACTACATTCTAGTTCATGCAGGCTATGCCATTCAGGTCTTGGATAAAGAAGAGGCCCTGGAAACCTTACGCTTGTGGAACGAGATTCTTGAATTCGAACCCAAGCCACAGTAGCGGAACCAGATGAAATGAAATGATTTCGAACGCTAGGTTTAGAGATGAGAATCTTTCAAAAAGCGTGGCACAGAAGATTCACGAAGTTGCAGCAAGTGAGGGCTCGGTCAAGATCTGTCACGTTTGTGGCACGCATGAGTGGACGATCACGCATTTTGGCATACGAAGCCTTCTACCCTCAAACATAGAGGTAATAGCGGGTCCAGGTTGCCCCGTTTGCATAGTTCCAGCATCGGAAATCGATGAAGCCGTGCAACTCGCCATGAAGAAAGTAACGGTAACATGTTTTGGCGACGTTTTGCGCGTTCCCGGCTCAAAGATGTCTCTTCTGGATGCTAGAGCTGCAGGGGCCGACATCCGCATTGTTTACAGTGTCGAGGATGCGGTCAAGATGGCCAAGAACGAGGGTGGCAAGGACTTTGTCTTTTTTGCTGTTGGCTTTGAAACAACCGCGCCGTCCACCGCCGTCGAACTAGTTGGCAAGTCGCCGCCTGAAAACCTGAGCTTTTTGATTTCTCACCGGCTTATCCCTCCTGCTATGGAGCTCCTTGTTAGGATGAAGGATTTGAATCTTGATGGCTTCATTGCACCAGGCCACGTCAGCACGATTATCGGACTCAGGCCCTACGAGATTTTTCCAAAGACCTACAAGATGCCCACGGTTGTGGCCGGTTTCGAACCTCTGGACGTCCTATTTGCCATTTACATGATTGTGAAACAGATAAAGGAAGGCAAGCCTCAGCTGGAGAACGAGTACGTGCGTGCCGTGCATCGGGAGGGAAACGTGAAGGCTCAGGAAGTGATGCGCAAAGTCTTTGACATCTCAGATGGCAACTGGCGCGGGCTAGGCGAAATACCCTCTTCTAGGCTCCTGCTAAGCCACGATTATGAAGCGTTCGATGCCCCTTTGAAGCATAAGATACACGTTGAACGTGGCGTTGACATACAACACGGCTGTCAATGTCATCTGGTCATAATCGGCAAAACCAAACCCACAGACTGCCCACTATTCATGAAAGCTTGCACGCCGCAAAAGCCTGTCGGCGCCTGCATGGTCGGCAGCGAGGGAACTTGCCGTATCTGGGCAAGGACAATGAAAATGCCACAGTGAAGTGCCTTCCTGAACTAATGACTCTTGCAGCTCATCACTTCAAATGGGCCGGAAAAGATAGTCCCCGACCTAGCATATTCTCGGTACGGGATCTCCAATTGGTCTCGAGATTATTCTCTTTCCGCCTATCGTCGTCTGCATTGCGACGCCCGCGAAATCTTTCGTTGTTTCGCCGATGATTTCCGCCTCTTTTCCAGATTGTGTTGTCCTCAGAAGCTCCAAGATTTCTTCGGCTTTTTCCTTTACGGCTCCTATTACCACTTTTCCTTCATTTCCAATTTCAAGCGGATCTAAGCCCAGCATTTCGCACGCTACCAGAACATCGTTTCTGACGGGTATCTTGTCCTCCAACGTCAGTATGCCGACCTGCGATTTCTCGCTGAACTCGTTCAGCGCGTCAGCCAAACCGCCTCTCGTCGGGTCCTTCATGGCTACGATGCCTCCGACTTCACCCAGCAAACGTTGAACTAAACGGTTCAACGGCTTAACATCGGATTTTATAGCACTTCCAAAACGCAATCCCTCCTGTGCGGACAAGACGGCTAAGCCATGGTCGCCCACAGTTCCGGACAGGATTATCTTGTCGCCAACACAGAGGTTCGAGTCTAGCGTCCAGCGAGGCTTAAAGTTGCTCCTGAATTGCCTTACAACTTTGAAGTTCTTGTCTAAGGCTACGGTTCGCCTTCCAATTCCTGACGTGTTTATTATGCATCCGCCCAGACTTCCTTTCTCCACAACCTTGGTGTCTCCGGTAACGATGTTCACGTTTGCTTCGACACATGTTTCCTGCATGCTCGTTAGGATTCTTTCAAAATCATCCAAGGCCAAACCCTCTTCCAAAACGAAGCCGCATGCCAACGCATATGGTTCTCCCCCAACCATTGAAATATCGTTGACTGTACCAGAAACTGCTAAGCGTCCAATGTCGCCTCCAGGGAAGAATATTGGTTTCACAACGTGCGAATCGCTCTTGAAAACCACGTCACCAACGACGGCGGCGTCATCCATGGCTTCAAGCGGAACTTCCGCGTTACTGGCTCCTCCGAAATGCTTGACGATGTAGTTCTTAACTAGATCGTGCATGACTGTTCCGCCTGCGCCGTGCAACATCGTAATATGCGCCTTCTCTTCGGTCAATCTACCACGCTCGCTTTCGACTTGGTACTAACTTCAAGAGTCAAAAATAAACACATCGTACCACAACGTCGGGTTACTCAAGCCTTTGTGCCAAAGAACGCGTTCGGAAGGGGCAAACAGCTCGGTAAACTGTTTGCTTTAGAGGAAAACCATATAAATCACCATACTGCTGTTCATTTGCGCAACTGAGGAGAATATGAAGTGCCAAAATGGGGGTACTCAATAGCAGAAGAAGAACTGGATCCGGAGAAGGGACATCGCCACGGTCTGGTAAAGGCGTTTGCGGGTAGATATCCGATCAAAGCTGCTGGGAAGATTCTGAAGCTGCTTGAGGGAGCTGAGGCAAACGCTGAAAATAAAGGTCTCGACACGGACAGACTGCGTATCATTCACGCGGCCACCAGTCAGGCGATGAAGGTTAAGCGTTTTACGCCAAGGGCTCAAGGAAGGACCACACCGAGTTTCAACACTCTGTGCCACGTTGAGATAGCCTTAGAAGAGCAGCCAGAGAAAGGAGAAGGAGCCTAGTGTCAGTAGTCAAACATTTCATAACAGAATCCATGAAGAAGACGGAAATCGACGAGTTTCTGCAGAAAAAACTTGAAAGGGCGGGATACGGCGGCGTAACCATATCAAAGACGCCTTTGGGGACTCACATAGTCGTCTATGCTATGCGGCCAGGTTTGGTTATAGGTCGTGGTGGAGAAACCATAAGAGAGCTTGCAAGCATTCTGGAGGAAAAATTCAAGGTTTCAAACCCGCAGATTTCTGTTTCTGAAATCGAAATTCCAGAGTTGAACGCTTACGTAGTTGCAACACGCGTTGCCGGAGCACTGCAGAGAGGTGTACATTTCAGAAGAGCTGGTTTCTGGTCTCTCAATCAGGTCATGGAGGCAGGCGCTCTAGGTGCAGAAATAGTCATAAGCGGAAAATTGAGGACTGAAAGGGCAAGATATGAAAAGTTCAAAGCCGGATACTTGGTGAAATGCGGGGAACCATCAATAAAATACATGCAGAGAGCTGAAGTTCATGTTCAACTGAAGCCGGGCATATTCGGCGTAAGAGTCAAGATAATGCCTCCCGACGCAATATTCCCCGACAAGATTAAGATAGTTGAAAAGCTGCCCCCCGAATTAAAACCGAAAGAGGCAGAAGCAACAGAGGCAAAAACCGAGCAGGAACCGCCGGTCGAAGGGGAGAAAGCCGAGGAAACAGGCACTGACGTGAAAAGAGAGGAAGAGGAGGGAACCGCTTAGATGCCCGTACTGCGAATGAAAGAGATACGTGACCTGTCTTCTGCCGAAAGAACGGAGAAGCTGGGCGAGTTCAGGACGGAGCTTCTTAGAATGAAGACCATGATCGGCGCGGGTGGAACTGTAGAGAATCCGGCGAGGGTTAAGGCTCTGCGCAAAGCAATAGCAAAGATTCTGACGGTCGAACATGAAGAAAGGCACGGAATAAGGAAGACAGAACCAACAAAGAGGAAAAAGGAATGAACATAACGCCAGACATAATTCGCTGCGAATTCATCGGTATTGACGTCAGGGTCGCTCGGAGCACCCATAAAGGCAATGTTGGAATCTGTGGCAAAGTAGTAGGTGAAACACGAAATACCTTCGCTATCTTGCACGGAGGGAAGAAGAAAACTGTCGCAAAGGACTCGTCTGTTTTTCACTTCGAGTTTGCAGATAGAACGATCGTCGAAGTCAACGGCAGGCTTCTTACGGGAAGACCTGAAGATCGCCTAAAGAAGAGTGTTAGGAGACTATGGTGATGTCGCTTACTTTCAAGAAGCCCAAGAAAGCGTGTGAAGACACGAACTGTCCGTTTCACGGAGAACTTCCAATAAGAGGCCGCGTGTTTAAAGGAGTTGTCGTCACCGCGAAGATGGAAAAGACCGTGGTTGTAGAACGCGATTACCTCTCATACATTTCAAAGTTCATGAGGTATGAAAGAAGGCGCAGTCGAATACCCTCCCACAACCCACCCTGCATAGACGCAAGAGAAGGAGACCGCGTGATAATAGCTGAGACCCGCCCAATAAGCAAGACAGTGTCATTTGTCGTTGTTGAAAAGTTGGAAGGGAAGTAGAATGGCGGCCAAAGGAAAACAGCGAGGGTTAGTCGCAAAGGGAATGCTTGGACATGGACCGAAGCTATCAAGAGGATTGCAACCACCTGCAATTCTAAGATGCGCTGACAATACTGGGGCGAGACACCTGAGGCTAATTCAAGTTATGGGCTATAAGGGAAGGTTGCGACGTTATCCATCTGCTGCGGTGGGTGATAGGATAACTGTCTCTGTCAGGCAGGGAACACCAGACATGCGAAAGAAAATTTTCCAAGCGGTGATCGTGAGACAAAGAAAACCGTTCAGACGGATTGACGGTGTCTGGGTTGCATTCGAAGACAACGCGGCAGTAGTGATAACCCCCGAAGGGGAAATGAAGGGCTCGGAGATTCGGGGTCCCGTGGCAAAAGAGGCGGCAGAAAGATGGCCGAGGATAGCAAGCGCCTCCAGTATAATAATATAGGTTGAGGAAAGCATGCAGACAGCCAGACCCGTGACGAAGCCGACCAAACAAAGAAAAATGCTCTACCAGGCACCTGACCACGTGCGCCACAGGCTTCTTGCTGCACACCTCTCACCAGAGCTTAGAGCCACACACATAGCGAAAAGCCTTCCAGTCAGAAGCGGAGACACCATCCGCGTGATGAGAGGGGACCACAAAGGTACTGAAGGGAAGATCACACGGATAGACCTCAAAAAATACAGAATTTACGTTGAAGGATTAACACGAGAGAAGGTCGACGGAACCACAATATTCGTTCCAGTGCATCCATCCAAGTTAATGATCACACGGCTGAACCTCGACGACAAATGGCGAAAGAAGATTTTGGAAAGAAAGCAAAAGGCACAAAAGAAACCACAGAAACCCACGAAGAAGCCGAAGCCAGAACCTGTTGAGAAACCTCCAGAAACCGCCGAACTGAAACAACCTGCAGAAGAGAAGGTTACAGAAGAGAAGGTTACAGAAGAGAAGGTTACAGAAGAGAAGGTTACAGAAGAGAAGGTTACAGAAGAGAAGGTTACAGAAGAGAAGGTTACAGAAGAGAAGGTTGCCGCCGCCATTGAGAGAGCACCGAAAAAGGGAGTCTCAAAACCAAGAAAGAAAACGAAGAAGGCGGCCGCAGAGAAAAAGGAGGCTCAGGCTGCAGAGACCAAGGCGGAAAAGGAGCCTAAGGTGCAGAGAAAAAGGACCAAGCGTAAGAGCGCCAAGAAAACTGAAGAAGGAGAAGGATAGGTTTGGGCAAGAAGGGACAATCATCCGGGTTGAAACGGAAACCAGCGCCAAGATTCTGGCCAATTCATAGGAAGGAATTCACTTGGGTCGTAAAACCCACTTCCGGGCCGCACTCGCTTGAAAAGTGCATGCCTCTAGCTCTACTCCTGCGCGACGTTCTCGGGCTAGCCGAGACCAGGAAGGAGGCTAAAACGATAGTTTCACAGGGAAGAGTCCACGTGGATGGAAACATTAGGACGAAGGACGATTTCCCCATTGGTCTGATGGACGTAATCTCGATACCGGATGTAGGTAAAAACTTTTGTGTGTTGCCTTCATACAAGGGCCTGATACTCAAAGAGATAAGCAGTGAAGATGCGAAATTCAAGCTCTGCAGAATAGAGGACAAGACGGTAGTCAGCAAGGGGCAAGTGCAGCTTCATCTTCACGATGGATCGAACATTCTGGTCAAGGTTGCTGACCTCAAGAATCCACAGGAAGACGTTTATGACACGTTAGACACTGTGAAAATAAGTCTTCCAGAAAAACAAATTCTCGAACACATCAAAATGAAAGAGAAAGACTTTGCAATAATCACTGGCGGGAAGAACATCGGCAATTGGGGCAAGGCAGTTGAAATTGAGAAGGCAGAGGGCAAGAAACGCAGAAACGCACTCGTGACGATTGAAAATGAAAAAGGAAACCGCTATCAAACAACTTTGAACTTTGTTTTTGCAATAGGCGAAGCGCATCCCCTGATATCCTTAGCGGAGGCACTCTAGGTTGTCGGCAGACGAAATCCCCAAGCGGTGGGAGCAGCAGCCCATGCTCAAACCAAGAATTGAAAAAGTCACCGTCAACATCAGTGTTGGAAAGTCCGGTGAACCACTGGAAAAAGCCACGAAGGTCTTGAAAGAAATCACAGGTAGAACTCCGTGCAAGAGAAAAGCCAAGAGCAGTATAAGAGATTTCGGAATCAGAAAAGGCGAATCTATAGCTTGCATTGTAACGCTCAGAGAGGAGAAAGCGATTGAGTTCTTGAAGAAAGCTCTGCCTGTCGTTGACAACAAGATTTCCGCCCGAAGCTTTGATGGCCAGGGCAATTTTTCCTTCGGCATAAAAGAGCACATTGAACTGCCCGGTGTAAGATACGATCCTGAGGTAGGCATATTCGGAATGGATGTCTGTGTCTCGGTCACTCGTCCCGGCTACCGTGTTAAGAACCGGAGGTACAGAAGGGCGAAGCTTGGTCCAAAGCACGTTTTGACACCGCAGGAAGCCATGGTTTTTGTCAAAGACACTCTGGGAGTAGAAGTTGTGTGAGATTGGTGGACTGTATGGGTAAACAGAAATCAAAGAAGGATAGAAAATACGGGAAAGGTGCAAGGCCGTGTAGTAGGTGCGGGTCCTACGGACCGGTTATCCGGCGTTACAATTTATATCTCTGTCGGCATTGTTTTAGGGAGGTAGCGAAAAAACTCGGATTCAAGAAATATGAGTGATAAAGGGGAAAAAGACGATGGACACCTTGGCGAACGGTTTGACCGCCATAATAAACAGTGAGATGCGAAACAAGCATGAGTGCATAATCAGCCCAGCCTCTAGGCTTTTGGGCAGGGTTTTGAGGATTATGCAGCTTAATGGTTACATCGGTGAGTTCGAGTTTATAGATGATGGTCGTTCTGGCAAGTTCAAGGTTCAACTCTTGGGGAGAATCAACAAGTGCGGCGCCATCAAGCCACGCTTTTCAGTCAAGATGGACAGGTTTGAAGAATGGGAGAAGAAGTATCTTCCATCAAGAGAGGTAGGATTGCTGGTCATTTCAAGTCCAAACGGCGTCCTGTCACACAAAGAGGCAAGAGAAAAACGCATCGGAGGCAGACTGTTAGCATTCATTTATTGAAGGTGCCCCCAAGTGCGAGCCATAGAAATATCTGAGAATGTTCAAGTTCCCGATGACGTAGAGGTCAGTCTGGAAGGCAAAAGATTCACAGTGAAAGGATCCAAAGGAACGTTGGTTCGTGACTTTTCTTTTGCTCCTATTTCAATGGAACTCAACGGCAGAACCATTTGCATTCGCGCTGAATGGCCACGCAAGAAAGAAGCTTCCCTCGTGGGTACGCTTCGTTCACACGTTCAAAACATGATTACGGGCGTAAGAAAGGGCTTCACGTACAAAGTCAAGATAGTTTTCTCACACTTCCCGATTTCAGTCAAACTTAAAGGCAAGACCGTTCTCATCGAAAACTTCACTGGCGAGAGAAGCCCGAGGAAGGCAAAGATAATAGGCGACGTTCAAGTCAAAATCCAAAGCGAAGACGTTTTCGTTCAGGGCATAGATTTGGAAGACGTCAGCCAGACCGCAGCAAACATTGAACAAGCAACCAGGGTGAAAAGGAAGGATCCACGCATTTTCTTGGACGGCTTATACGTCTACGAGCGAAGTGAGGGGGTAGACTGATGGCCCTGCCAAGAGCAACCGCCTCTGAAAAGGCCTTGAAGCTGAGAAAGCGCGTTAAAGCAAAGAAGCCAAACTTCGTCAGACAAGAAAGTTGGAGGTACGTGCGCTTGAAAGAAAACTGGCGCAGACCCCATGGTCTAGACAACAAAGTGAGAAAGAGGTTCAAGGGGTGGCCAGCCCGCGTAAGTGCGGGATACAGAGGACCGAAGAGTGCCAGGGCACTTCACCCGTCGGGTTTTGAAGAGGTCTTGGTGTACAACGCAGATGGTCTCAAGAAAATTGACCCGGGGACCCAAGCTGCACGAATTGCCCACACCGTGGGCAAAAGGAAGAGAGTCCAAATCCTAACCGAAGCAAGGAAGAAGAAAATAGTCGTTCTTAATCAGAGACAGGCAAAAGAGACTACTAAGAAAGAGGAAGAACCTACTGAAGAGGCTGAGACAGAAGAAGTCGAGACAGAAGAAGCAGCGAAGACAGAGAAGCCAAAGAAGGAAGAGGAAGCCAACAAACGTAAGAAAAGGACTGAGAAGAAATGACGGACCTCAAGAGTCAACGACGTCTCGCTGCGCAAGTGCTCAAGATAGGACAGAACCGTGTTTGGATAGATCCTGAAAAGGCAGATGACGTTGAGGCCGCGATAACTCGAGACGAGGTCAGAAGGCTGATACACCAAGGAACTATCAAAGCATCACCGGAAAAGGGCATAAGCCGTGGAAGAGCGCGCATTATGCACGAAAAGAAAAAGAAGGGGCGACGAAGCGGACCTGGCAGCAGAACGGGGTCACCCCATGCAAGAGTGACAAAGAAACAGGCTTGGATGAGTAAGATTCGGGCTTTAAGGAGAAAACTTCGCACGTTGAAGACAAAGAAGATGATTGCTGAAAATTCTTATCAGAAGCTCTACAGGATGGCAGGCAGCGGCAGGTTTGAATCAGTTGCTGATCTTGAACGGTACATGAAGGCACACGAACTCTGGAGGAAACGCTAGTGGCAAGGAGTTCACGTTACTGCATGCCGTTCCGTCGGAGAAGAGAAGGAAAAACAGATTACAAGGCTAGGAAGGCATTCTTGCTTTCTGGAAAGCCTCGACTCGTGGCGCGTTGCAGCATTAATAATGTTAGTGCTCAAATAATCGTGGCTAAACCAAACGGGGACGAAGTTGTAGTTTCAGCTCAGAGCAGAGAAGTGGCGAGAAAATACGGGTGGAAAGCTCCTAGAGGGAGCGTTCCAGCAGCCTATCTGACTGGTTTCCTGTGCGGGTTAAAAGCCAAAGCTCATGGAATAGAGGGAGCAATTCTCGACATTGGATTATATCCACCTTCGAAGGGAGCGAGGATTTTCGCTGTGTTGAAGGGAGTCTTGGATGCTGAAGTGAATGTGCCTCACAGCAAGGAAAAACTTCCTGATGAAAAAAGAGTAGCAGGTGAGCATATCGCGAAATATGCACAGAGTTTAGCGTCTGACGCTGAAAAATATCAATCAAGGTTTTCGAACTATTTGAAAGAAAAAACTCCCCCAGAAACTCTTCCTAAACATGTTGCACAGGTCAAAACGGATATGATGAACGCATTTAAGAACGGAGGTAGCAAGGTTGCCGCGCAGAGGCCAAAGAGACAAACGAAGAAGAAGTGAGCCTACAGAAAACTTGGAGCAGTGGGTTCCAAGAACGCGTCTTGGAAAGATGATCCAGGAAGGGAGAATCACGTCTATCGAAGAAGTTTTCATGGCGGGCTTGAAAATACGGGAACCCCAAATCGTTAACTCGTTGATTCCAGATCTCCAGGAGGAAGTCATAAACATAAACTTGGTTCAGAAGCAAACAGACGCTGGGGAAAAGTCAAGGTTCAAAGCAATAGTCGCTGTCGGAAACAGAGATGGTTACATAGGATTAGGGTCTGGAAAGGCAAGCCAAGTGCGAAATGCGATAGAAAAGGCCGCTGTGGATGCCCGTCTCAAGATAATTCCAGTGAGGCGAGGGTGCGGAAGCTGGGAATGTGACTGTGGAAAACTTCACTCGATACCTTTCCAAGTGGAAGGCAAAACTGGGGCTGTTCGAGTGGTCTTCGTTCCCGGCCCCAGAGGTCTGGGTTTAGTAGCGAGCGAGGTGTCGAAGGTGATTCTCGGTCTTGCCGGCGTGAAAGACTGTTGGACCAGAAGCTACGGTTCAACAAGGACGATTCCATCCTTCGCGTACGCGGTTTTCGAAGCGTTAAAGGGAACGTACAGCCTCATAATTCCAACGGACTGGGTGAGATAATTGGCCCAACCGATGAACGAGCGCAAATGCATGCTGGCCATAAGGATTCGAGGAACAATCAGTGCGTCGAGAGAAGCTCGGGAGACTCTCAGAATGCTTAATCTGAAGAGGAACAATCACGCGGTTCTGGTTGACGATCGTCCATCATTTCTTGGAATGATAGATACAGTGCGAGACTACATCACATACGGTGAAATTTCAAAAGAAAGTGTTGCTTCCTTGCTAAAGGAAAAAGGAAGACTTGCTGGAAACAAGAAATTGACCGATGAATATGCTCAGAAGGTTGGGCATAAGTCGCTGGAAGAGCTTGCAGCCGCAGTCGCAGCCTGTCGAGTTGAATACTGGAAACTGTCGGCTATACAGCCCGTCTTCAGACTGCACCCGCCGACCAAGGGTTTCAAGGGAAAAATCAAAAGAGGTTATGGCGCGGGCGGGGAATTAGGATACCGCGGGGAGAGCATAAACCAGCTTTTGAATCGAATGCTCTAGATTCCCTTTCAGAGTCCTTTTTTCAATTTCCACATTTTTGTTTGCGATACGTTTTATAGTCACTTATGAAATGCCATCTATCCTAGGGGGAAGCAATCTTGAGCGCGAAGTGGCGGAGAAACAGGGCAAACTCGAAGAAGCTTGACATTCTGAAAGTTTTCAGCAAGGTCAAGAACAAGAATGTTGTCCAAAGGTTTCGGATAAAGAATTCAGGTGCCAAGCAACAGACGAATTCATACAGATATAAGATCCACAGGATTTCTGCAGAAAAGAAGTGCCGGGAACCGAAACATTTAGTTGATGTCCTTGAAGGAACTGATGAGATAATAGTTGTCGCAGATCTTGCAGGTTTCAACAGAGAAGACTTGAGGGTGCACGTGAAAGGCGAAAGGTTGACTGTAGCCGCTGAAGCATCGGATCGTAAATATCGCAAAAGTTTAAATCTCCCAAAAAGAGTGATTCCGAGCACCATACGCACAACATATAAGAATGGCGTGCTTGAAATAAGGTTAAAAAAAGCTGAAGAAAAATCAATAGATAAGATAGCAGGTTAGCAAGATGCCACATAGACTTAGAAAAGTCAGAAAGAACCGTGGTTCAAGAACTCAAGGCTGGGGCAGAGTGGGTCAACACAGGAGGACAGGATCCAAAGGAAGGCGGAACGCTGGACGACACAAAGCATTATGGTCGTACGTCATAAAATATGAGCCAGACTATTATAGCAAAGTCGGATTTACTTCACCCAAGAGCCTTAGACACGAAGTGAAGATAATAAACGTTGGAACGCTGAATGGAATAGCCGATAAACTGTCGACAGAAAAACAGGAAGATAAAACCGTCGTGGATTTGGCAGCTCTGGGTTACACAAAGCTTCTCGGTACCGGAAGAGTCACGAAGCCGTTAGTCATAAGAGTTGCATCTTGTTCGAAGTCTGCGGCTGAAAAGGTGAAGAATGCCGGTGGGCAAGTCTTAATGGAAACCCTGGAAACTGGGGAGTAGCGGCTGACTCATGGCAGGAAGGTTCCTAAGCCTATTTAAGCCCGTTGCGAGGGCTATTCCAGAGATAAAGGCACCAGAGCGTAGGGTTCGATTCAACGAGAAACTCTTTTGGACAGCTCTGGTTTTAGTAATCTTCTTGGTGATGTCCGAGGTTCCGTTGTACGGCGCTAGCAGCACCGCGTTAGGACAGCTTACGGCTCTCAGAGTGATTTTTGCTTCAACCCGAGGCACCCTCATGGAGCTTGGAATCGGTCCAATCGTCACTGGCGGGCTGATACTGCAACTTCTGATCGGGTCCGACATGATAGAAGCCGATATGAATAATCCTGAGGATAGAGGCTTGTTTACCACGGCTAACAAAGTATTCGCCATAGCCCTTACTGGTATCCAGGCTTCAGCCTACATAATTGGGGGAATGTATGGCACACTAGCCGGCACGGCGGCCATACTCATCTTCATGCAGCTAATGGCATCTGGAATTATTGTCTTGCTCATGGATGAACTTGTCCAGAAGGGATGGGGATTCGGGAGTGGAATAAGCTTGTTCATAATGGCGGGCGTTGCTCAGAAGGTTTTCTTGAACTGTTTCTACGCCAGCCCATCAGTGGACAATTTTGGAAGTTCAGGAGTCTTCGTTGCGATTGCTCAAACATTAGCAAGTGGCAAGAACGTGTTGGGAATTATAGCAAGATTACCATCAACGGCCCAAGGAACGCAATATCCTTCGATAGTCGGATTCCTAGCCACCGTCGGTGCCTTTCTCGTCGTAATCTACATGGAAGGAGTAAGGGTGGAATTGCCGCTATCTTATGCAGGTTACAAAGGATACAGGAGCAGATACCCGATAAAGCTGCTCTACGTGTCAAACCTTCCGGTGATTTTTGCATCAGCACTCTTTGCCAACGTCTACTTCTTCTCCCAGATATTATGGAACTCGTACAATAGCAACAATTCCAACTTCTGGCTTAATCTCCTCGGTCAATTTACTACTTATACTCCTTCAGGTTCAAATGCAACGCCGCAGATTATTCCGTCCGGTGGGCTCGTATACTACGTGACCGCTCCTCGCAACTTCCTACAGATCATGGGCAGTCCGGGCCAGGCCTTCGGTTACCTTGGAATTCTCGTCGTCTTCTGTGTTGTATTCTCGCTCACGTGGCTCGAGGTCGGCGGTTTAGGGCCTTCAACTGTTGCCCAGCAGCTCGTAGATTCAGGCATGCAGATTCCAGGATACAGGCGGTCTGGAAAAGCTATTGAAGCAATCCTTAAACGATACATTCCCGCGGTCACTGTCATCGGAGGAGTAATCGTAGGACTTGTCGCAGGTATTACGGACTTTTTCGGTGTTTTCGGTTCAGGCATGGGTATCCTGCTCTCTGTTGGCATAATCTATCAGTATTATGAAACGTTGATGCAGGAAAGAGCAACTGAAATGTATCCTGCCTTCAGGCGGATATTTGGGGAATAAGCCATGGACAGAACCATAACAGTGACCTGTATCGCGGGAACTGGAAAGGCCACGCGGGCTAGGGCTTTGGAGGTTGCATAGGTATGTTTCAAGCCTTTCTTGACATTCCACTCAAGAGCGTTCCTTTCTCGACGGTTTTCATACTCAGTCTGTCCGCAGCGATTTCTTTGCTTACAACGTTGGTTAACAGGCGTTTTACAAATCCTGAGAAATCAAGAGCTTGGAGGAAGGAGATTTCGGATTGGAACAAGGATCTTCGTGCTGCAAGGGGGGGTAAAGACAAGAAAACTCTGGAGAAGGTCATGAAGAAGCAGCAATATATTATGCAGCTTCAGTCAAAGATGATGTGGCAATCGATGAAAGTCTCGCTTCTGTTTCTGGTGCCGCTTTTCCTAATGTGGCAGATTCTGGGGGGTTTCTACGGGCCAGCGGCAATTGCGTATCTGCCGGGCATGGGAAATCAGTTGGTATTGCCGATTCTTAATATCGCCTTTTCTTCTCTCTTCTGGTGGTATTTGCTGTGTAGCCTTCTTTTCGGAACGGCGTTCCAGCATGTATTCAGGCTGATTGAGGTAAGTGAATAAAATGCCAAGACCAAGTTTACGTACCAGGAGCAAGAGACGAATCCACAAGACTCTGCCGGGCGGAAAAAAAACCACAGATTACAGAGGAAGGACTGCTACCCAGTCATGTTGCAGCCTTTGTGGCCGAAAGTTGACGGGTGTCTCGAACACTTCACCGTTGAAAACGCGCAAACTCAATCGGGGAAAGAGGAGAATCTGGCGTATGAACGGCGGCCAACTGTGCCACGACTGTCTCAAAACAGCCCTCAAACAAGCTGCCAGAACGCTCTAAATGACAATCCTCCCGAAGGCAACCTGATGCTCTCACCTGAAAAGGGAAAGAGGAAGATTAGACAACCAACGGTCATCTGCATTGGAGGGATGGCCGGCAGTGGAAAAAGCACGCTGGCGAGAAAACTTGCTCATAAATACAAACTTAAGTATCTTTCAGGCGGAGACGCATTAAAAGCCTTAGCAGTGGAAGAAGGCTACAAATCCCTCGGGCCAGGGTGGTGGGAAAGCAGAGAAGGGATGCGTTTTTTGGAAGAAAGAGAGAAGGATCACAGGTTCGATGAGGCAGTCGACAGAAAGCTTTTGCAGATGGCGCGCAAAGGCAACGTAATCTTGGACAGTTGGACCATGCCTTGGCTGCTTACAGGCGCTTTCAAGATGTGGTTGGAGGCCTCTCCGGAAAAGAGGGCGGAGAGAATAGCTGGAAGAGACAAAATAGCCTTCGAAGAAGCTTTGAACGCCTTGAAGCGCAAGGAAAAACAGACAAAAGCGATATACAAGGAACTCTACGGTTTCAATCTGGAAGAAGACTTCGCGCCTTTCAATTTTATCTTGGACACAAACAACCTGAAAAGCGACGAAGTTTTCCGGATCGTATGCCTGGTAATGGACAACGTCGTCCTCAAGTCGTAAAACTGTCGAAAACTTCAGATAGACAGAAGCGATCATTTCCGGCACAAAACGTTACTTGCTGGAAAAAGAAGGGAAAAACGTGACTCGTAGGAGTTTTGGTTCATGCACCAGTTGCGATTGACGACAAAAAAGACTCGACTTTGGTCCGCCCAGCGCGCGCTGGGAGACAATTTATTCTGGTAACGGAAACCGATGTGCTGCGAATTTCTTTACTCTCAAAGTGCTTCTTCATGTCGAAGCTTGGTTGTGTCACTCGATGTCTTCAAGTTCAATCGCTTGGCGCAATTTCTGAAGAATTTCGGCATCGGGCTTCTCTTCTACAGAATGTTCAAGGTCACGAAGCTCTAAAAACGTCCTCCGCATCTCGGAAGTTGTCTCTGTTTTGAATCTCTATATATAGCTTGTGCAGCATAATCTCCTTGCGCAAGCCTTTTTTTGTATTTCGCACTTGATATTCAGTTTTCGAAGAGGTCGGGTTTCTTCTGAGAGAGTGAGGAGACTGGGGTGGATTTGGCTGCTATTTAGAAGGCCGGGAACATCATTTCCGTCCTGCTAAATCAAGAATTCTGCACTGGTTTCTTCTTCAAGAATAGTGTTGCGCTTCTCCATCTGTCGGCCGCTGCTTGCAGGTTGCCCACAACCGTTCCGTGGAGAGAATAAAAAATGTAACAGAGATATGTGCATCGTGTACAGTTGCCGTAGAGATGTCTTAGGCCTTCGAATTTGTCGCTGTTCCAGAGATCGGGGAGGTCATCAATGAATGCTACTGGATCGTTAAGATGGCAACCGGCAACCCTGCCAAGGTTGTCTATCATGAAGAAGTTTTGAAGCGCGTGACATCTCCATGTCCTTTTATTCTCCGAGTAGAGGGTTTTTACGGCTTCGAGTATTCTGTTTGTGATGAGAATCTGACCGTTTTTCCTTTTGAGCGCGCCGAGAGAGTCGCACAGGTTAACCATGGCTTTTCTGTCTGTTATCACAAATTCGTCGTTTTGTTTTCCAATCTTGAATAATTGATCTCGTTTTTCCGACGGATCGAAAGAGTAGAGGCTGTACCACACTGGGATTTTCTTTGCCAGAAAGTAGTTGGTCATATCAGTTATTTCGTACAGATTGAGCTGGGAAATGGTTGGTGCCACGCCTACACGAATTCCCTCTTCGCTCAATTTTTCAACTGCTTGCATCGCTTTCTTTAATGCGCCTGGAACGCCTCTGATGTAGTCATTTTTTCTAGGGTCCAAGCTGTCTATAGAAATTGCGACGAAGTCAGCGTGGCGCAGTGCATCAATCTTCTGGGCGGCCATGCTTCCATTGTCGTACACCGTTGTAATGAACAATCGTGAAGAATACTCTATTATCTCACCGATGTCTTCCCTCAGAAGAGGGTTTCCACCAGAAAGCACAATTTCCACGACGCCAAGTTCTTTGAGGACGTCTAATCCTTTCTTGATTTCTCTGGTTGACAGTCCTGCTGCGTCCTGTTCCTGCCAAACGTTGCATCCTCTGCAGCGGTAGTTGCATCTCCTTGTGAGCATCCATTGAGCGTGATAAGGTCTGTTGGGGGTTAATGAACGGACGATAATGCCTCTGGCTTTCTCCATCGTCGTCATCAGCGAACGCACGTACCTATTGAATCATGGTTTCAACTTGTTTTATATAAGTTTCTAATAAATCATTAAACAAACAGTGAGCAGAATTGCGAAAGCGGTAGTAGGCCTTGCCAAGCAAGTTGTGCTGGTTGAGGAGCCAATCGGATCGTATCTTGAGATAAGCATTTATTCTATGAGCGATTCAGAATGGTTTGTTTCAACTTAGGCCTAAGAATGCCCTCGAACGGCGAGAGAGTGACCATGATGAAGCCTGTGGACGTTGTGATACTCACGAAGAATAGTGAGAGACTGTTGAGGAAGTGTATCGATTCTGTTTACAGAAACGTGCCCGTCAACAGCCTGATTGTTGTTGATGGTTACTCCGATGACGGTACCCTGCAGATAGTGAAGGAGTTTCAGGAGAAGCATGGGAATGTCATTTTTGTTCAGGACAAGGGAACCCGCGGTAGCGCCAGACAGAAAGCAATGAATGAGGTGAAGAGTGATTGGTTCATGTTTGTCGACAGCGATGTCATTCTGTCCGAGAACTGGTTTGCTAATGCGGAAAAACTGATAAAAGATGACATAGGCGCGATTTGGGGAATCGAAATCTGGTCCGTACTGAGAAAAATGAAGATTCTGAAGCTTTTTGAAAGGGTTACATTGAAAATATTTGAAAAGAGAGGTGGGACACACGATTTGTTGGTTCGACGCAAAGCCGTTGAAGGCATCCAAGTGCCCTTTCACTTACATACTTACGAGGACGCGTACATCAAATCATGGATTTGTGAAAAAGGCTATAAAGTAATCGGGGTCTATGAACCGTACTGCTTTCACTTTCGACCGAATGCTGTATGGACCATCAGACAGAACATCGGCTTCATTGTAAGTGATATCAAGTTCGCTGTTCGCCACCCTTCACTTCTGCTTTCATACGGATTCTACACAAGCATCGTCATGTATCAAATCGTGTCACATAAGTGCAAACTGGTAAATTGATACAGCATGTCAGGCTAGGGGGTCGGAGAGCGTCTTAAGGCCTGCCAAAGCTGGTCAGCCACAGGTCTCACCAGAACCCCTGTCTTCCCATTTTCACGTACTATCAGTCGCTTTTCTGGCGAAGGAAGAAACTCTCCTATAGTTTCTGCGTGAATCATGTTTTTCTTCAACGTCTCCACAATCTTTTCGGCGAATGCCGGTTCGGCAGCAATTAGCAGGCTGCCTGAGGCTATTAGTTGAAGGGGGTCTATTCGATAGAAATCGCATATCCTCGCAGTTTCGGGTTCCACTCTTATCTTTTCACTGAAGACTCTCACGCCTAGGTTTGAAGCGTCTGCTATCTCATGTACTGCTCCGGTGACGCCTCCCTCTGTTGGATCATGCATAGCATGTACCCCTCCCGTTTCAAAGGCTGTTATCGCGTCTTTCACGACGCTGATTTGCCTGTAAAATTGTTTTGCACTTTTTATCGTTGTAGCACTCAGTGCTTTTTTCAGCTGCTTTTCTCGATCCGACGCAAGAATAGCAGTGCCTTCGATTGCTGCACTCTTGGTTAAAATCAGTTTGTCGTTGGGTTTAGCTCCTCCGGCAGTTACGTATTTTCCCTTTTCTGTTATGCCTATCATACAGCCTACTACTATCGGGTTTTCTAGTCCTGGAGTTGTCTCGCAGTGTCCTCCGACGATGGCGATTCGTAGTTCTCTTGCAGCTCGACTCATTTGAACGCTAATGGTTTCAACGATTTTCTCATGGGCATTTTCAGGAAGCAGAATGCATGAGAGGAAGAATGCAGGCTCGACGCCGAAAGTGGCAATATCATTGGCGTTGATGTTCACGGCAAGCCAGCCGATGCGCTCTGTTGCTCCAGTTATGGGGTCCATGGAAGCAATCAGGAATTTGCTACCAATGTTGATAACTGTGCCATCTATCCCTGCTGAAGGGCCTAAAACAACTTCGTCACGCCTGAAACCCAGGTTCTTGAACACTACTTCTTTCAACAGATCCAGGGGGATTTTCCCAGGTGGCAGTTCCATTTTGAGCCCTTCTCAACCAGTTGCTGTTGTCTGAGCCCTAAGCTGTGGAAGACTTCTCAGGACGATTCTCACGATTGGCAATGCGACAATTAGACCTATCATCATTTGACCCAGGTTTACTGGAATTTCGACTGCGGCAGTCGCGTCGCCAAGTACGAGTCGTTCGTAGAGGAAGTATCCAGCAACCATCTCTAATCCCCCGATCATTATTGAAAGAATCGCTTGGCCTGTTTCCTGTTGAGCTTTGAACCCCATGTACACGATGAGCAGGGCAGCAACAGCTCCGGCGAGATACCACACTGGGAAGGGAACGGAGACAACGAAGTTGGGCGATGATGGTGGAGGCTGGCCAAGGTATAGTTGGATTTGCCCATAATAGAGGGAGCCCGTCACTGCAAGCAACATACCCACAATTACTCCCAGAAACACTGTGAACATTCTCCAATGGGATTTTGAGGTCTTCCTGAAGGTTCTGTTCAAGAGTCCCACGATAGCTCCCTCGCAACCCTTTACGATCAACGTTCCAGGTGCGAATTGAGCAGCTACAATCATGTCTGATATTGATGCGCCGACGCCACCTGCAAAGGCACCCACGCGCGGGCCGAAAAGCAGTGCAGCGATGTAGATTACTATTTCACCCACATTGAAATATCCGCCTGTTGCAGGAACGCCAAGCGTGAGAACCAGCGTCGTTACACATGTGAGAGCGGCGAAAACAGCAGCGATTGCGAGTTGGACGAATCTTGAGGAATCTTGTGATTTCATGCTAAACCCTGCTAGAGTAGTATAATGATCGTCATGCTGTCTTTAGGTTTTCGCAGAATTGTTGCTGAAACATGTGAGCTTGAAGATTCTGCGGGCAATCTGAAATGGGAAAGCCTAAATGCAGGTCTCGCGATGTTAGGTAGCGAAGTTTGGAGTTGACCCTCATGAGTGAGGACAAGATCAGAGAAGATCCCGTTAGATTGCATAAGCAAGCAAATACACTCTTTGAAGGTGGCAAGTACAAGGAGGCTATGGAAATCTTTGAGAAGACTACTGAATTGTATTACAAGGTACAGAACTTTTTTGATTCCACATCGATGTGCTATAAGGCTGGTGAATGCGCGTTTGCACTCAAGAATTATGAGAAGGCCGCTGAGCTCTTCACGAAGTCGGCTGATTTGTCTTTCCAGAAGGGATTTGACAGGTTCGGGGTCAGCGCGCTAGAATATGCAAGAGACAGTTACAAGGCCATGGACAAGAAGGCTAAGGTTAAGGAACTGGAGAAGAAGATAAAAGAGGTTAAAGGGAAGCTGGAAGCTTCTTTCTAGGTCCCAAGAGTCAGTAATCCATCGCACTTTTTCCGCGTGATCGATTAAGGCTTATCTCTTCAGTGGCGCAAATCTGGAGATTGAGTTTGACATTAAGGCTGAATTTATGTCTACCAGTTTTAGGGCTTTGGCAGAGTTGGGTGAAAAACTGGAAGCTACGAGAAAGCGTCTTTTTATGATAGATGTTGTCTCAGAATTCCTAGAGCATCTGGAGTTCAAAGAGATTGAGCCTGCTGTTTCGATGCTATTGGGAAGGCCTTTTCCAAAATGGAGTCCGCAAACTCTTGATGTCAGCTGGGCCACGTTGAGCGAGATTATAGAGCGAACAACAGGGGTTGAATGGAACATTTTCGAAGAGGCCTTCCGTAAATCCGGAGACATCGGTTCAGCGACAAAAACGGTTTTTGAGAACAGCAAAGTCAAACGGCAAGCTGTGCTCTTCGAGGAAGCATTAACATTATTGGAGGTCAGGCGCAGTCTGAAAGCTATAGCTGAAACAGTGGGTTACGGTTCTAGGGAGAGAAAAGAGAGGTTGATAGCGGCCTTGCTGAGCCGGTGTTCGTCTGTTGAAGCCAAATACTTGGTAAAGGTTCTCATAGGTGAGATGCGAACGGGTTTTCACGGAGGGCTGATGGAACAAGCAGTTTCCAAGGCTTTTGAGACTCCCTTGAAGGTGGTCCAAGAAGCAACGATGATTGTGGGCGATATTGGTGAAGTCGCCTCGATTGTTAAGACTCAAGGAGTGGATGGATTGGCCACGCTTGGCTTCGAAGTCTTCAGGCCCGTCAACCTTATGCTTGCACAGATGGCAGACGGTGTTGAGGAAGCCTTGGTCGAGCACGGCGGCGCGACGGCTTTTGAGTTCAAGTACGACGGGGCCCGAGTTCAGATTCACAAGTCGGGCGATGAGGTGAGGATTTTCAGCCGAAGGTTGACGGATGTTACTGAAAGTCTGCCTGAGGTTGTGGGGTTGGTCAAGATGAATATCAAGGGGAAGGAGGCAATTATCGAGGGCGAAGCGATAGCCGTCGACAATTCAGGTTGTCCAATTCCTTTTCAGTATCTCATGCGCAGGTTCAGGAGAGTTCATTCTGTGCAGGACATGGTGGCAAAGATTCCTGTGAGGCTTTTCCTGTTCGATATTCTGTTTCTTGATGGGATGAGCCTCATATCAGCGCCTTACACGCAGAGAAGGTTATTGCTTGCTGAGCATGCTGGGCAGATACCTTTGACGGTGCAGATGGTGACGGACAAGGTTGAGGAGGCTCAGCGATTTTTGGAGCAGGCTATGAGCGAGGGGCATGAGGGGCTTATGGCCAAGAGGATTAACAGTGGGTACACGCCTGGTATGCGGGGAAAAAATTGGCTTAAGATTAAACCGGTTCTTGAAACTCTGGACTTGGCCATCGTTGCAGCTGAGTATGGTTATGGCCGTAGGCACGAATGGTTGTCAGATTATTATCTGGCAGCACGCGATGTGGAGACAGGCGAATTTCTTCCTGTTGGAAAAACCTTCAAGGGACTGACTGACGCCGAAATCATCGAAACGACAAATCGACTCAAGCAACTGGCAGTAAGAAGAGAGCGTGGAAGAATCGTTGTCCTTCCAAGGGTGGTCGTTGAAGTTGCCTACAACGAGATTCAGAAAAGCCCGAAGTATGAGTGCGGTATGGCGTTGCGGTTTGCCAGAATAACCCGCAAAAGAGAGGATAAAGCCCCAGAGAACGTCGACACGATACAGAAGGTCAGAGAAATCTATGAGAGACAGTTCCTGAAAAAAGGTAGATATAAGACTAGTTGACAGCAGAAATAGACGGGGGAGCCTGTGTCATGGCTAAAGAACACGAGTCAATCGGATACTTGGAGTATTACGCGCGGCAAATTGTTCTGAAAGAACTCGGCCGTAGCGGACAGAAAAAACTTGCGCAATCAAAAGTCGCGGTCGTTGGACTTGGGGGTTTAGGTTCGATATCATCGTTGTACCTGGCACTAGCAGGAGTTGGACGTCTGCGTCTAATCGATCAGGACACGGTTGAAGTCAGCAATCTTCATAGACAAGTACTGTACACGCCTGACGATTTGCACTTTCCGAAGGTCGAGGTTGCTGCCAGAAGGTTGCAGAAAACTAACCCGTTCGCTAAGGTTGAGGCAGTTTCGGAGAATTTAAATGCGAGCAACGTTGAAAAGCTGCTCGCGGGCGTCGACTGCGTCGTCGATGGCCTAGACAGCATGCAAACGAGATACCTCATCAACCGTTCTTGCGTAAGGCTTGGGATTCCATACGTTTTCGGAGCAGCAGTAGGACTCGAAGGAAACCTGTCTGTTTTCGTTTCTCCCGACACCCCCTGCCTTGAATGCATCCTGCCAGACGTGGAAGACGATTTCTTGTCGACGTGCGACGTTCGAGGTGTGCTCGGGGCTACGGCGGGCATAATTGGAACTATGCAGGCGATGGAAACCATAAAGGTTCTTGCCGGGATGGGCTCCGCCTTGAAGGGCAAGCTGATGATATGCGACTTCAGCGATATGTACTTCACGACCATAGACATCTACTCAAGAGACGGTTGTCCCACGTGTCAAGGCAAGGAAATATCGGGTGAGACGAAGAAAAGGCTCGTATGGCTGTGTGGACGAAACACAATCAACGTAAACCCAGATAGACCGTTAAAAAGGGACCTCACTCAAGTCTATGAGACGATCAGACGCCACTATAATGTACGAGTAAAATCCAAGCTTGCGATAGTGTTCGACTACAAGAGCTTCGAAATAAGCCTATTCACTGGGGGAAGGATGCTGATAAAGAACGCAAAGGACGAAGAATCGGCCCTGAGCGTTTATAGAGAGATACGAAAGAAGATTGAAAACGGCTGACAACCTATTTATCGGAGGCCAAAAAGATATGTAAGTTGCCGGGGTGGCCGAACCGTTCAGGCGGCGGCCTGCAGAGCCGCTATATATGGGTTCAACTCCCATCCCCGGCTCTTATTACTGAGAAAGGAGCGTTCTACAGACTTATTCTATACCATCAGTTCTCTACCATCTCACCATCAGTCTCTAGCACGCGCGGTGAAAGACGGCAAATTCGAGATTTGGTTATACGGTATGCGCCAACCAAAAGACATTAAGCATTGAGAGTGGGCTCCATACAGGGGGAGAAGATGCGGGGGATGACCGCTGGGTTGCGGTTTTCGGATAGGAAGGTTTTCTTAGGGTTGGTTTTGATGGCGGTGGTGATTCTGGCGGTGTTCGGCGTGGTTTTCTGGGAGTATTTGAGTGCCTCTGTAACGGAGTCGGAAGAGGCTGTGAGGTCCTTCGTTCAAGCGTTGGACCATTACGATGCTAATGCCACGTGGGGATTGATGTCTACGGCGCTGCAGGAATCGTATGGAACGATGGAGAGCTTCAACAGCACTGTGCTCGGTGGACTGCGACAGTCAGGTTGGCACGCTGAAACGATGAACATGACGGTTAAGGCAAACTTCACGTTGCCAGGAAGTATGGTTCAGAATTCCGCCTACATCGTGGCATCGCTGCGAATAGCCGAGAGCGGGCTTGCCCCTACCAATCAAACTTATAGCTTTGAACTTATCAAGCCGTCCCGGTGGAGAATCGACAAATGGTCATCCGGCCAGTGAAACGAGCGTTCAGTGTCTCTCTTTCTTTGGCTAACATCGGTAGCACGCGCTAATGTATCAGCTTGCTCAGGACTTCCAATATGACCACAGCAGTGATTGCAATGGCCGAAACGATTACAATGGTTTTTTCTTGGATATCTCTGCTGGACATCTTGGCACCCTTCTTTGGCTCTTTCGTTTTTCAGCTTAAAAGCAAGATTCCGACAATGGAATATCCTCTCAGCGCGCTACAGAGCGATGTTGTTTTTCCCATATTCTCTGTTCTATTTTCTCGTCCATAAACTTCAAACTGGCGTCTCAAGATGATGGGGATAGCCAACTTCTTTAAAGCCAATATTGAAAATAGGGTGAATTGACGGAAATATCAATTCCAGATATTTGAAGCCAGGTTAGCAACGCGTGCTTATTCGCTGATTGCAGAGTTCCCTCTCCGCTGCATTCATTCGAAGCTTCATACATCTTTCAACGTGCTGGTGATCAATATTCGTTTTGCAGCGGAAACGTCGTCGATTGATCGCAAAACCAACCCGTTGTTGGGAAAAGAGGTGTGCTAGTGATGTCTTCACTGGTTGGGGGTAAACTCCCATTCCCGGCTCCACGGCATACACTCCTATACTCTTGGGCACATCCGGACTCACTTTCCATGCATGTGAATGCGTACGCCTCAACATGTGGGCGCTTCGAAGAGAAATCCTCTTATTAGTTGATTACGTTAGCTTCGTACCATGGTGATGATCGATGCCGAAGATCCTTGTTCTTTACTACAGCCGAACTGGAAACACCGAGAAAATGGCCAAAGCCGTGACTGAGGGGGCAAGATCAGTTCAAGGGGTTGACGTTGAGCTGAACTATTACATCTCTCCTGAGGAACTGGCTGGTTTTGACGCTATACTAGTGGGCGCCGCAACTTATCATCATGACATGCCCGTCAGTTTCAAGACTTTCTTCGAGGAGGTGGCCGTGAAAAATATCAATCTGAAAGGGAAGGTTGGAGCAGCATTTGGGTCTTACGGCTGGAGCGGTGAAGCAGCTAAGCTGATTATCGAAATCATGAGAAACAAGTTCGAAATGAACGTCACGGAACCGCCGCTTCCAATCAAGTACGAGCCAGATCAAGCGAGCATCGAGAAATGCAAAGAACTTGGGAAAAGAATCGCCGAAAGACTTATTCACACAGCCTAGCATGTTCTTAGAGAAAGGAGGCAAATATTCTGAGCTCAAAGGATGAACTCGTCCGGTTTCTAAAAGATCAAATCAAAGTTGAAAACAAGATTGTGGAATCGTTGAATAAGTCTTTACCGGAGATTGGAAATCCGACTGTCAAGGGCGTGTTAAAGGGGGTATCGTTGGACTCGGTGAAACACGCGGAAATGTACTCTTCAGCCGTGATGCTTTTGACAACGGTGTCGAAAGCTTTGACACAAGAGAACTTGGACAAACAGAAGGATTTGGTCGAGAAACACATACAGATGGAAGCTGAACTCATCCAAAAAATAGGCAAGACGCTGCCAAGCGTAAAAGACAAGAAGGTTAGACTTCTCTTAGAAGCAATACTGTCAGATGAGAAAAGACACCACGAACTTCTGAAAAACGTGCTGGAAATCCTCGTTAAGGGAGAAACCATAACTGAGGCAGACTGGTGGGACATGCTCTGGAAGGACGTTCCATTCCACGGCGCACCAGGAGGATAGAAGACCGCCTAAGGAAAGAAAACGATCACAATACTCACCTTTCTGTCAAGGCCTGTGCGCGAGAGGGGGCGCACGTTTATCTTTGTGTCAGGCCATCCTCCTGGGATCAAGCAGTTCGTCTAAATTTCCGTCAATCTTCAATCCCATTTCTAGTATTATCTCTTTTATCGTCTTGCCATTTCTGTTTGCTTTTCGTGCAATTTCGGAGGCCTTATCATAGCCGATGAGAGGAACAAGGTTTGTCACGACCATAAGATTCTTTTCCAGCTGAGAATTGATGTGGTCTACGTTTGCCTTCAAACCGTTCAAACAGTATCTGACGAAAGAGTTGATTCCATTTGCTAGGAGCTCAATTGAATCAAGAAGGTTGGCGATCATCAAGGGCTTGGCCACGTTTAAGTCGAGCACGCTTCCGAACCCTTCTGCAAGAGAAACCGTAACATCATTTCCGATGGCTTGCAAGCAGACTTGTATCACTGCTTCAGCTTGCGTGGGGTTGACTTTTCCAGGCATTATTGAAGAGCCAAGTTCATTTGAAGGGAGCGATAGTTCACCTAACCCTGCGTTGGGGCCGTTTCCCATCCAACGGATGTCATTCGCCATCTTCAGAACCGAAAGGGCCAGGAGACGCAAAGCTCCGCTCGTCTCCACTATAGAACTGTGCGATGCTATGCCTTCAGCCTTGACAGGGTTCAGCCTGAAGGGAAACCCTGTGATTTCCCTTAGGCAGGAAACCGCCACTTTGCCGAAATTCTTGTCAGCGTCGATGCCCGTTCCAACCGCTGTTCCGCCGATGGGAACGTAACACAACTCTGCACGAGCATTCTTCAGTCGCCTTCGGTTCGCTGCAACTTGTCTTTCGTAGACCTCGAACTCCGTCGACAGGCGGATGGGAACCGCGTCTTGAAGATGGGTTCTGCCCACCTTGACTATGCCTCCAAACTCGCGGATCTTTCTCCTGAGGCTCTTCCCTAAGCTTTCCAAGGCTGGAAACAGGTCCGAATCAAGAAGCTCAAGGGTAGAAAGGTGCATGGCAGTAGGAATCACGTCGTTGGAAGACTGGCTCTTGTTCACGTGGTCATTAGGGTGAACTGGAGACTTTTTTCCCAACGGTTACCCCAAGATTTCGTTCGCCCTATTTGACAGTACTTCGTTCATGTTGATGTTGAATTGCGTTCCGGAACCGGTTTGAAAAACATCAAGTGGAAACTGCTCTGTATGCTTTCCTTCTAACACCTCTTCTATGGCCGTAAGAATCGCTCGGCTCTTCTTCTCGTCAATATTGCCCAGTTGCAGGTTTGCTTTAACGCAAGCCTTCTTGACTTCTGCAAGGGCGCGAATGAAGGACGCTGGAAATCTTCTTGTGCTTATCTGAAAATACTGGACTGCTCTCTGAGTGGATATCCCCCAATACGCGTTCTTTGGAATTTCAACCTCTCCCAAAACGTCCCTTTCTTTTCTCGTCTTGTTCTTCAAGACCACCGAGTCCTCAGATTTCAGGTAAACTAACTCCTAAGCGTACACGCGTGTGAGAACAGTGAGAAGATTACAAACCAAGTGCTGACTTATGGTTCCTAACGCTTTTAAACTTTTATCCTCACATGTTTTTAGCTAGTTTCCCTTGGCGCACTGAGGCTATGGTCGAAACGATTATAAGAGATAGGTGTTCACTCAGCTTCTAAAGCAAGAGCAGAAGCCCAGCCTTTAGAAAGCTGGTGGTTTTGGACGTGAGATTAGATGGTGGCCGCTAATTCAGAAGAGAACAAGAATTTGGAGAAACCAGTTGGCTGGGCTCAAACGGCAAGCCCTGACGATATTCTCTGCGTGCCCATTGACGACGTTCTTGCAAGTCTGAATACCTCTCGTTCAGGTCTAACATCGAGTCAAGCACTGGAATCCCTGAAAATCTATGGCTACAATGAGGTTGCTAAGAAGAAAAGAACCACTGCTGTCGTAAAGTTTCTCTTAAGTTTCAAAAACCCGCTCATGCTGATTCTGTTATTTGCGGGTGTACTGACAGGCTTATTGGGAGACCGGGTTGAAGCGACGATAATTCTCATGATAGTGCTAATAGGCGTTGTTCTAATGTTCTTTCAGGAATCTAAGGCTGAAAAGGCGGCAGATGAACTGAAGGAAAAGGTCGCCACAACTGCCACAGTCGTTAGAGATAACGTTAGCAGGGAAATTAAGCTTTCAGATGTAGTTCCAGGAGATGTTGTGACCCTTTCCGCAGGCGACATTGTGCCTGCAGATGGAAGACTGATAAGTGCAAAGGACTTTTTCGTGGATCAATCAGCCTTGACCGGTGAATCGTTTCCACTAGAGAAGACTCCTTCGGCTTTGACCGCGCAGGAGGCGTGCAGCATCAATGAATGGAACAATTATCTTTTCATGGGGACCTCCGTGGTGAGTGGATCGGCAGCAGCTGTTGTCGTGAAGACCGGTAGCTCTACGGACTACGGCAAGATTGTTAAGAAACTTGTCGAGAGAAGACCTGAAACCGAGTTTGAAAAGGGGCTAAGAAGATTCGGATATTTGATCATGCAGATAACTTTTCTACTTGTGGTTTTTGTTTTTTTCGTAAAGGCTTATACTGCGCCTAATACCCGCGGCATTTTGGACGCATTGCTTTTTTCAGTTTCACTGGCCGTGGGTTTAACGCCTGAACTTCTGCCGGTTATTCTTTCGGTCAACCTGTCGAAGGGCGCCTTGGCAATGTCGAAAAGAGGGGTCATAGTGAAAGAGTTGGCGTCAATTCAAAACTTCGGCAACATGGATGTGCTATGTACGGACAAGACGGGAACGTTGACCGAAAACAAAGTCCGACTCATGGTGCATGTTGACCTGGAAGGAAATGACAACGCGAAAGTCTTGCTGTACACTTTTTTGAACAGCCATTTTGAGACCGGACTTAAGAACCCCTTAGATGAGGCAATTCTTGAACATGAAGAGGTCCATGTGGAAGACTACGAAAAGATAGACGAAGTTCCTTTTGACTTTGTGAGAAGGCGGGTTTCAGTCGTCGCTGAGCGCGAGAGGGAACGATTTTTTATAACCAAGGGAGCACCGGAGGAAATATTCAAAGTCTGTTCATACTACGAGCTTTCCGAAAAAATATATGATTTGACTGCTGAAACGGAGAGAAGGATTGAACAGAAATACTATGATTTGAGCGCCGACGGCTACAGGGTTCTAGGAGTTGCGTACAAGAAGGTCAAAGAAGAGAGAACAGTATATTCCATTAATGATGAAAGTGAAATGGTTTTCCTAGGTTTTGTGGCGTTCTTGGACCCTCCTAAAGAAACTGCTAAAGACTCCCTCGAGCTGTTCAGAAAGAGCAGCATAGAGCTCAAAGTTCTCACTGGCGACAACGAGCTAGTCACAAGAAAAGTCTGCGAACAGTTGGGTTTCGAGGTTAAAGGAGTTGTCCTCGGAGTCGATGTAGCGAAGATGAATGATGATGCACTTGCGAGAGTTGTTGAGACTGCCAACATTTTTGCAAGAGTGACGCCATCTCAAAAAGACAGAATAATCACTGCACTGAAAAGCAATGGGCATGTCGTAGGTTTTCTTGGTGACGGAATAAACGATGCCCCTTCAATGAGGGTTTCAGATGTGAGCATATCGGTTGAAAATGCGGTAGATGTGGCCAAGGAAACAGCAGACATAATATTGTTGCACAAGGATCTGACGGTGCTTGAAGAGGGTGTTTTGGAAGGAAGAAAAACTTTTGGTAACACAATAAAGTATGTCCTGATGGGAATCAGCTCCAACTTCGGAAACATGTTCAGCGCCGCTGGTGCATCTTTGTTCATAGGGAGTGTAACGAATTTTCAGTATCCAATGCTGCCTATACAAATACTTCTGAACAACCTTCTGTACGATCTGTCTGAGTTGGCTATCCCAACAGATAATGTGGACGCAGAATACATTGAGAAGCCGAAGAGGTTGGACATCTCTTACGTCAGAAATTTCATGGTTTTTTTTGGACCGATAAGCTCGATTTTCGACTTTTTAACCTTTTTCATAATGCTCTACGTTTTCAACGCGTGGAATAATGGACCGCTTTTTCAAACGGCATGGTTCATTGAGTCTTTGTGTACGCAAACGTTAGTGATATTTGCCATAAGAACGAGGAAGTCGCCCTTCTTCAAGAGTATGCCCAGTAAACCTCTGCTGGTGAGTAGCCTGGGAGTGGTTGCCGTTGCCATTTTGCTGCCCTTCACGCCATTAGGCAAATTGTTCGAGTTCATAGCTCTGCCAATCGGGTTCTTTCTGTTCCTGGCCGTCTTCGTCACAGTCTACTTTACAATGGTTGAATCTCTGAAGAGACTGTTTTACAGACGATATGCCGAGCGTTTGGAGCAAATCCTAGTCCCTGCTAAAGGTCCGCCATTACTAACTCCGACAGTAAGGCTGACTCAAAACATGGTGGCAGTAATATGCTTACGGCCCGAAAGCGAGATTTCAGAAGGTTCACTGCTTGACGACCTCAAGTCAATCCTGGCCTATCCGATCGATTCTGACCAGGTTATCCGCAATCTCCATCATATGCGACGCACGGGACTCGTGGATGTAGACTGGCGCAAAGGCATGATCTTGCGCAAATCTTCCATGAAAGGCTACGTGGACAAGCTTACCAAGAGTGACCTTTGGTCGAGAGTGGCGGATGATTGGCAGAGAATTGGCTCTTTGGTTCAGTCAAAGTACAAGCAAGTCAATCCAGAATATCAGAAGCTGCTTCAGCCTTGGGGCGCGGCACAGGATCGTAAGGTTACTTAATTCATCAAAGTATGCAGGAGACAAGTTGCACGCGCCGGCTTGTCAGTTCTCGTTCATGCGCCCAGGACTGCTTGGTCGTATTTCAAGCTGAACGAGGAAGGTTTAATAGGTCTTGAGGGTCCATTCAACAAAAGGCAGATTATATGGTCAAGATAAAGATAGACTATGCTAAGTGCGCCAAAGAAAAGGAGAAGATATGCGTGGAACTGTGTCCTTTTTCGGTGTTTAGTTTCGATAAGACGCTCAAACCGAAAGTTGTGAATGCTGAAAGCTGCACGATGTGCAGAACGTGTCAGGTCAACTGTCCAAGTCAAGCCATTGAGATTCTTGTTTGAACTAGCCTAAATCGTTTTCAGCAGCTTGCCTCTGCTGTTTCTGATTTCCACTTGCACTCTTCCATTAGCTTGTCTGGTGGCGCATTTTATGCATGGGTCGTATGCTCGTATCACCATTTCTATCCTGTTCAAAAGTCCAGGCTTTATCTCGCCGTTGTGTATGAATTCTATTGCCGCGTCTTTCACGTTGAGATTAATGGCCTCATTGTTTATTTGAGTCGGTATCACCAGTTTCATCTGTTTTAGCCTTCCTTCTTCCGTGAGCACGTACTCGTGGGCAAGCGTGCCTCTAGGCGCTTCAACCACGCCAACGCCTCTGCCGCCTCTGGGTTCTACTTTGACTCTCGTGTCTGTGCGCGTCAGGTCTTTGTCCCTTAGAAGCTCCTGTGCTCTTTCACAAGCGTAGATGAGGTCTATGAGACGGGCGTAGTCGAAGAGTAGGGTTGCGTGTGTTGGGCTTCCGAATTTCCTCCTGAACTCTTCCAGTTCTCTGTTCGCAACTTCTGTTGTGGCTCTTGAGTTCACGTTCATTCTGGCCGTCGAGCCGACTTGAACGATTCCTTTTGGCCATCCTAGGGCTTTTAGGTAGGCGAATTTTGCATAGGTCCACGCGTAGCTTTTCTCTTCGAGGAATTCCATGTAATCCTCCGCTGCAAATTCCGACTTAGTATTGCCTTCTGGATCGATGACGCGAATCTTGCTGTTGTAGAATTCGAGAGCGTCGTTCCTGGTCAAGGCCATGTAGTAGGTCTTGTAATCTCCAGCTTTCTTGAAGTCGTTCCAGTTCTTCTCAAAAAGTTCTTTGCCGAGATTCAGTGCTTCTTTTGCGACTTCCCAAGCGCTTTGCGTCTCTTGGAGTAGCACTTCTCGCTCTTTTTCGCGTAGAGGATTGATGAGGCCGCCTGGAATTACCGAGAGAATGTGGACTTCGCGTTTTCCGATGACGTCTAGAATTCTGGCACCAAGGCTTCTCAGCGTAATGGCTTTTCTGCCTATGTCAGGTCTCTCTTTCATGATTTGGAATATGTTTCTTTTTGAAGAGTCTTCTTCTATTGGAAAATAGAAATCCGGGAGGGTCAAGAAATAGATGACCAATGAGTGGTTACTTATCACCTGCCCCATCAGCAAGAGTTCGCGTAGTTTTCTGGCGGTTTCCGTTATCTCAGTGTGGTATATGCTCTCTATCGCTTCAACTGACGCAATTACGTGGGCTGTGGAGCACACGCCGCATATCCTAGAGATTATGAAGGGCAATCTGTCTGCCTCCATTCCTCTCAAGAAATAGTCGAAGCCGCGGATCTCCGTTGCGTAGAAGTAAGCGTCTGACACGTTGCCGGTTTCGTCAAGTGTTATCGTTACTTTTCCGTGCCCTTCAATCCTTGTCGTCGGTGAGATGGTTATCTCTCGTTTGCTGCTCAAATCACTTTTTCCCTCGCCTTGGAACGTTCGAACTTTGAGAAAATGAACGTGTGGAATATGAATGGGTTCCTGTAAAGCTCTTCTTTCACGGTTTCAGGTGGAATCCCAGTTCTGCTCGCTATCACCTGGATGAGAAATGCGTACATGTCTCTCGACCTGTACATCATTGAATCGGGCGGGCCTCGGCAGCCGAAGCATGTGAACCCGGCTCTGGGGCATGGGGCTCCGCACCCCTCACGGGTGAGAGAACCTAGGCACACGAAACCTTGGCTTACTAGGCATAGCACTGGATCGGATTCTTTTTCGTAGATTCCATAAAGCCTGTCAAGCTTTGCAGGGATTATCTTTCTGTGGCACTCGGTGCACACGACGCTCTGGTGGCGTAGCGGTTGTCTGCCGCTTACGATGCTCTTGAGCGTATGAACAATCAGGAGAGGCATGGGTGGGCATCCGGGAATGTAATAGTCAACGTCGACGAAATTGCATATTGGATACATTAGGTCTTCCAGTTCTGGAAGCTGTGTTTTCTCGAGTAGAGAGTATTCTTTTTCCAGAAGCTTCCTGAGAGAAAACATGTTGCCCAAGCTCGTTATTCCACCGTGGGTAGCGCAGATTCCGAGAGCAACGAGTATTCTGGACTTGGCTCTAACCTCTCTGATTAGGTTTTCATCATCTTTCGTTCTGATTCCACCTTCGACTATTGCCAAATCGACGTTTGGAACTTCTTTTAAATCGACAAATGTGGGAGAGTACACGATTTCGAAATCTCCTGAGAGGATTTCAAGCAAGGCTTCACCAGCGTTTAAGAAAGAAGAGACGCAACCTGCACAACAAGTCAGTGAGATTATGTTAACCTTCAAGGGCTCTTCACTCTCTGCTCCACTGCCCGGGCATAAGAGACAGTAACGTTTCTAACTTCCTTAAGTTTTACTGTTTGGCCTTCGGTTCTCCAGTGAGCCGCTTTTGACCAAGTTGCCCTCTGGTAGTCTATGCAGTTGTCATTTCGCGCGAGAACCCGATGAATCTTCAAGGAAGAAATCGTTCTGCATGAAGGGTTGTATTGTTGTCAAAGGAACGATTTGTTCATCTTTCCTTTTTTTTCCAGCTGGCTCAACGTTGCGCGTCTACAGTTCGATTGCTTGTCCGTCTTCCACAAGATGCGCTGTTGCCGTGAAGGCCTCGACAGCCAATCTGTGCACCGCTTCCAGCATTGCGCCCACTTTGAGGCCCTTGGCAGTCGTTGAGTAGGAGGCTGATCTCTTTCTGGTGAAGACCAATTTCTTTCCTTTCAGCTTCCGCAGGTACTTGTACGTTCTTCTGAGCGAGATTCCAGCTTCTCTTGCGAGGGAGCGGGCGGAAATTCCCTCTTTTGAAATTCTCTCGTAAACCTTTCTTTCAGTTGGAGAGAAGTCTGACTTGTCTGGGCTTCTTCTTGTTGTAAAGAAGAAGATGTAGTCTTTCTCGGTGTTTGTTTCGGCTAATGCTGCTTTCTGCAGACGACTAAGAACGCGGGCTAGGCTTTTCTCAGGAATTATTGCCTTTAACCCTTCATGGGTCCGTGGCCCTTTCATGAGCGCGTCCAAAGCTATCTCTTCGTAGCATTCAGAGTGTGGTGACAAGAAGCCTTCGAGATCATGGAAATCCTTCGTCAGATCGCTGATTCTGCGGCCGAATAGGGTCGAATGGTATAGGTTTTGATATTCATCTGCAAGTCCGACTGTTATCAGTGGGTTCAGGTATTCTTGACCTATTGTTTGCTGGCTGTGGTTGAAGCCCAGTTTTCGTAGTTCCTGCTGGAGCTGTGTCATTGAGTGAGGCTCCTCTGAGATTATTTCCAGAAGCTGCAATCGTCTCTTGTTTTTCAGGGTGTTCAGCAGGTTCGTCATGAAGTTGGGGCTCCTTGTTTTTTCGTGCAGTTTTCTGAGCTCGTTCTTGAGCTTCCAGTTCTTGCATCCGGAAATACACGTGAAGGGAGACAATGGTTTACAATTCTTGCAAGTTTTCTCCGTAGCTGTTAGCAAATCTGCTAGGCTTGTCTGTTTATCTGCCCCGTGTAACAAGGTTATAGTGTTTCTGTCTTCCATCCTTTAGGACCTTCAAGCGTATGTCACGACAGGTTTGGAGAAAGGGTCAAATCGCTCAAAAAAAGAGAGTTTGAGCCAGTTTGAACCTGTCATGACATACGTCATAATTAGTATGACATACGTCATGTTTAAATACTTTTCCAACCTGAATAAGTCAAACGGTGAATTCCATTTGATACTTCCATGCGAGGTTGCAGTAAGATCTGTTATACCAGCTGTCAAAGCATTAATCGCAAAGGAGCTCATGGAAGAGCAGGGCTTGAAGCAGGATCAGGTGGCGGAAATTCTTGGCATGTCGCAGTCTGCGGTGAGCAAGTACTCCCGAAAGGTCAGGGGACATGCAATAAAGGTTGACGACATAGAAGAAATACGACCGTTCATTGATGGCATGGTGATTCTGCTGTTGGATAGAAAACGTCAAAGTGCCGAACTGCTTCAACTCTTCTGTCAAGCATGCATAGCCGTAAGAAAGACGAATCTCATGTGCACGTTCTGCCAAAAATCAGACCCAACGATCAAGTTAGAAGAGTGCAGGTTCTGCACAGCAGTATCTGAAGAAGCTGAGAGGTAGATTGGAGTGTCTTCGTTTGACGAAAAGGCCGTCCTTGACATTCTCGATAATGCGAGCAAGAGCGTCGTGAACATAAGCACGATTAAATTCGTTCGACATGTTTTCTATCAAGCAGCCCCAGTTGAGGGCATGGGTTCTGGAACGATAATTGACCCAAAAGGCCACATTTTAACCAACAACCACGTCGTGGGCGGAGCACACAAAATAGCTGTGACATTATGGAACGGTGAGATCCTGGAAGGAGCAACAGTCAGTGCCTGCGCCGTACACGATACAGCCGTTGTGAAAGTGAGGAAACAGGGTCTCATAGCTGCTGAGTTGGGAGACTCAGACAAGCTGAGGGTTGGCCAAAGAGTTTACGCAATTGGAAATCCATTCGGGTTGGCTGGCGGTCCAAGCGTGACTTCTGGAGTGATAAGCGCGACGAACAGGACTATAGAGTCTCAAAGGGGGTTGGTGGAAAACCTCGTTCAGACTGATGCAGCGATAAATCCTGGAAACAGCGGAGGCCCGTTGATTGATCTTGAAGGAAAAGTCGTTGCCATAAACACGGCGATAATCCCTTATGCTCAAGGAATCGGGTTTGCCATACCCATAAATTCTGCAAAGAAATGCACGAGCGAAATGATACAAGAGGGAATCTCAATCAGACCTTGGCTAGGAATAATAGGTCTAGGCCTAACCGAAGAGGTTTCTCGCTACTACGATTTGCCATTGGAGCGCGGGGTTCTCATAACAAAGGTCACAGACGGAAGCCCAGCACAAAGAGCCGGAATAATAATGGGAGACATAATCCTGCAAATAGACGGCACCGATATCGGAAGCATTGAAGACCTACTCATGCAGATTCATCAGAAAAAAGTTGGAGAAGAAGTAAGGATCACCGTCTTTCGCAGGGGCTTTAAACAGTTCTTCGAAGCGACCCTGAGCAGCATGCCCCAGGACAGACCTGTCTAATCGGTCGGCGCCTATTGAAATGTGCAAAATAAAGATATATGTGTTCGATCAAATCTGGAGTAGATGTTGGACAATGTCGAGATGTGATCATGAATGGTCAAAGAGATGACTGAAACCAATCTTCGAAGCGCGTTTGCTGGCGAAAGTCAAGCCCACATTAGGTACAAGATCTTTGCAGAAAGAGCTGAGAAATCAAGTTGGCCCAACGTGGCAAGGCTGTTCAATGCAATATCCATTGCAGAGAGAATTCACGCAGGAAGCCATTTCAGAAACATACTAACCAAAGGAGGGGCACAAACAGTTTCAGCTGCAGTCTTTGGCGCCAGAAACACTTCAGAAGATCTTCAAGCAGGCATCGACGGCGAAACCTTCGAGATAAACGAGATGTACCCAGTCTACAAGGCTGTTGCCCAATTTCAGGAAGAAAAAGCTGCAGAGACGAGCTTCACGTGGGCATTGGAGGCTGAAAAAATCCACGCCAGCCTTTATAAAAAAGCCAAACAAGCCGTGGACCAAGGCAAAGACGTCACATTGGGGTCCATCCAAATATGCAGTGTCTGCGGCTACACAGTTGAAGGAAACGCACCGGACAAATGCCCAATATGCGGCGCTTCAAGAGACAAATTCCAGACTTTCTAGGCTGGCTTTGCCTCAACATTCAATGCAAGTACTACATAGTCCATCCTGTCTGAACGACCGCTGATATGCTCAGAGTAGATAATGGAGTGTGCATTGAAAATAACCTCAAAAGAGAAGCCGGCGGGACGAGTAAGTCTCAGTTTGCTAGCTTTGATTTCCTTCATTGCCTCTTTCGTGATTGCAAGGGTATTCACAACAATCAGCGGCGTAGTTTTAAGAGGCGCTGGTTTTCACATTCACCACTTCTGGTATGGCATAATACTGCTAGCCGTTGGCGGTTGGCTTGGGATCAGCTATGATGAAGAACGAATCGTTAGACTGGCAGCAGTCCTTTACGGTGCCGGTGGCGGACTTATCGGGGACGAAGTTGGTCTCCTGCTCACGTTTGGAAACTACACGACAGGAATTACCTACACGATAGTCGTCATTTTCATCGCCTTTGTTTCTACTGTCATCTTGTTCATGCGATACTCAAGAGCAATTTCAACGGAAATTAAAGGATTCACAAGAAGCAGAGCGAGCTTCTACTTCGGCATCATTCTCGCAGCGGTTTCAATCGCATTCTTAACGACGAGAAACTCCCTAATAGCCCGCATTTCAACTGTTACAACCATAGCTGCCTGCATCATAATAATCGCGTACATCGCTCAGCGAATTCGCATAAGGCACTGAGAAGGGCGAGTTTCGTCTGGCAAGCAAAATTCTGTCAAACCGCGTGCGCCGGAGACCTTTCAAACTTAAATGCGAATGATTGGACAGAAGAGGTTTTCAGGTCTGCGGTCTTGACGGTCGTCTATTTTTGGCACAACCCTTGTCCTTGGTGTTCAAGCCTCGATCCAATCTTTGAGGAGATTGCAGAGGAGTCTAGAGGAAAAATCAGGTTTCTCAAGCTCAACGTACTTGAAAACCCCGCTAACCAGGAATTAACAAGCAATTCTGGAATCATGTGCGCTAGGGATTACATGCACAGGCAACGCACTGTTTAGGGGTTCTACACTTTGCTAGTAACGCTTATTAAGTCTCAAGATGCAGGTTACGGAATAACTTGATGGTGAATCAAGAATGAGAAAAGCTGCTATTCCTAAGAAAAGTGCGAAAGACGGAAAAAGGCAGAATCCAGAAGTCGACGCAGAAACTCTGCGAGCTTTGAGAACGGTAAAAGACCAAGAAGCCTTCTACTTCTACGAGGCTGTTGGAAAACCAACGGGCGAATTTGCCAGAAACCTTTCCGACTTTCTTAATAAGATTAAGATTGTCAAATCGGAAAGCCTGGTGTTTCATCTTCAAAGAAAAGACTTTCAAAATTGGGTCGAAAACACTCTTGGCGACTCAAAACTTGCAGGAAAACTGGGAAGACTTTCTCCTTCAAATGATAATAACCTTCGAACAAACGTTTGCAAAACTGTCGAGAATCGTATTGAAGAACTCAGAGAATCATCCCTAGCGATTTCGATTGAAGATGAACGAACCGTCATCCCCGTCACAGTCTAGTTCCGACACACGCGAAAAACATTGTCTAACTAAGTATCCGGTCCAAATCAGAAGACAAAGCGTCCATCAATACTTACTGCCTCAGCATCCGCTGTCACATGATCCATTTTGACCCACCCACGCCCCTGCTTTTTTTGTCATCTCGCGTCACTGCGTTAGGATAACAATCACGCCTAAATGACGATGTGACCAGATGAAAGGCTCAAACGCGTATATTCTTTGAGAGCAGCTTTGACTTCTGGCAGGAATTAGCTGTATCTCTTGCTTCCGGAGTGATAGTGATTGCTGTAGCTGCCTTAGGATGGATAAGATGGCACTTGAATGACCCGATTTTTGTCTCGGCTGGGATTTACAGAACTTGACACTCTGTCACTACTTTGACGCGGACGGCTTGCTTACATTGCTTTCATCACGAGGCTTCGGGAGTTTTTCTACTAACTCGGAGGCGCATCCTAGCCATTGCATTCGTTTTTCGTGCTCTAGGCGTTCACTTTCAAGCCATTCGAGGATATCAAAACTCATTTCCATCGGGGTTGTGTCTGCAGATTGGATGGTATCAGCTTTTTTAGGTTGGCTGCAGACTTTGGTTGGCATATGATTTAGTTTTTAGAAAGTCAGTATTTAATACTTCTGTTATGGCATCAAAACAGGTATCAGGTAGCGTCCGTCATGATTACAATTGAAGGAACCAACGTCAAAGCCAGGATGATCCCGAGAAATACGATTATGTCTGCATGGAATTTGCTGACAAAGGAGCCCTTCCCCAAAGTAGCAGCGTTTCAGCTGAAAGATAGTGATTTTGACCATGTCATAGAGCTGATGAAGTGTGCAGATGATGAAAGAAGAGAGATAGAAGAATGGGGAAGAGTGCTCACAACCCGAGGTGTTGATGCATGCGTATATAACGCAGATGAATCTGCTGACGCTGATTACATCATACTGATCAGAGAAAACCTTTATCATAAGCTTGGAGAGGTCTTAAAACACGAATTGTCCCACATAGCCAGAGGAGATTTATGAACTTAACTGCACCCGCATCGACGCGCACCGAACCAAAGTGCCTGAGAGAGTCAGGCTACGAGCTCAGAGTGCGTGCCTTAAAAGGACCGCGAGATAGGAAAACAGGATCAGAGTAGTGTCTTCAGAGCGCCTCGCGCGCTAAGCTTCACGAAACCTGTCGAAGCTCGTTATTTCTTCGAAGGCTTCTTTTTCCTGGGTTGCGGTTTTTCAGCAGGATATCCAAATGAAAGAAGAGCGACAACATTCCAACTTGCGGGAATGCCGAGGAGTTTCTTGACTTTTTCTTCACTGAAGTCTCCTATCCAACAAGAACCTATTCCTAAAGCCCAAGCAGCAATAACCATGTTCTCCAATGCGATAGTTGTATCGACAACTGACCATTTTCCAGCAACTATATCCTTATGGGCACATCCTACAATGCAAACAGGAGCGTCCTTGATGAATCTGTTGAACATCCCTCTAGAAAATTCCCTCTTGATTTCAGAATCAGTCACCACTATGAAGTGCCACGGTTGCCTATTAGCCGCTGATGGAGCTTGCCTGCCAGCCTCAAGAATCTTGTCAAGAACATCTCTTGAAATCTCTTTTTGCTCATAACGCCTTATGCTTCTTCTGCTGAGAAGAACATCAACAAGAGACATGAACACCCTCCAGGCAGAGGAGGCTTCCAGTTTCAAATAACCTTTACTCATATTTCGTGAGATCTGAAGAAAGTGAGAGCTTGAAGAAAGGTTGGCCTAGTGCGCGGCCAACGACTGAGACTACTTGTTTAAGCGTTTCTCTTTGTGCTTTCTTCTTTTCTCTTCTCTTTCCTTCTTAGTCATTGGTTTTTTCTTATTACTTCCCATGCTCAACATAATCACCACATCAAGATACTCAGCATATGGAATTAAATTTTTGCTCGCATGCGCGTTGCTGAAATGGTGAGAAATGGTGCCTATTCCCCCTCTTAGGGGGTTTGGGTGTGGAAAACTGCATTCTGTGGTGTCCGCCGGGGCTCCCCTGATTTGCAATCCCTCAATATTGCAAAGATTTGTCCATCAAACAAGCCCATATTAGGCCGAAATGGGCAAAAGAAGAATGAAACTATCTTGCACCAGTTCAGGAACAAACATGCGTGCCACCGCACACCCAAACCCGACAAATCATATTTGGCTCCAAATAGAGGGGCCTACACCCGTTGCGCACACACAAACAACACAACACAGGAACGCTCCTCAGCCTCACTATACTCGAAAACCGAACTCGGGAACACAGAATCGCGCTAGGCAGGAGAGAACAGAGGTTACTATGAATCACAAGAAGTGCATGTTGATTGAGGCGCGAGCTAGATGATTGGGGGCACAAATATATTCAGCGTACGATATGTAGGCAAAACATTTGGTCGAGGTTGAAAGATGAGGACAGAAGTTGGAGCAAAGAATTGCTTGTATCCAATGCCCACTACACTTGCTGGAGCCTTGGTGAATGGAAAACCTAACTACATCACAATAGCACACGTGGGGATCATGGACCCCGGCACTGTCTCCCTGAGCATGAGCAAAGCGCACTATACCAACGCTGGCATCAAGGAAAATGGAACATTCAGTGTAAACATTCCCTCGGCAAAGATAGTGAAAGAGACTGATTATTGTGGCCTAATGTCTGGAAAGAACATAGATAAAGCATCGCTTTTCAAAACGTTCTACGGGAAATTGAAGACGGCACCGATGATTGAGGAATGCCCCCATTAACATGGAGTGTCGTCTCATCAAAGCCGTTGATTTTCCAAATCACGATGTTTTCATGGGACAGATAATCGCTACATATTGTGATGAGACAATTCTTACGGATGGAATTGTCGATTTCAGCAAGGCACAGCCCCTTCTATTTGTGATGAATGACAGAAGCTACTGGATGCTTGGCCACAAATTTGCTAAAGCCTAGAACATTGGTCAAGAGTTAAAAGCCAAGGAATAACCTAACGACACTACCGCTCGGCGCCCGACTCATGACCCAGAACTTGCTAAAAGTCAATTTTGGAATTGTCAGGCGGCCGTCTTTCGTCATCCTCGCGAGAGACCTCTCGTCGCCGAAAGAACCCGCAATCCTGATGTCGACTCTCAACATCTGATAGGCCTCCATCTTGTACTGCCAACGAAACAACCTGGGAATTTGAACACGGTTCCCCCTCTGCAACATGGCTTTGAAACTCACAGACTCAGTCAGAGGCAACGATTCACACCTTTCCCGTACGATTCACACCTTTCCCGTACGATTCATGCCTTCCCCAGCCGATCCCAGACGTGGACCGAGCCTGACTTAAAGCTTGCCACTGAAAAGAAGCCCAAAACACCCTTTCCAAAAAACAAAGAACACAACTCTTTCTCTCACGTCATTCAGGAAGCGAAACCGCGCGCAGCAACGGTTCTGAACCCAAAATGGTGGGGCTGCCCGGATTTGAACCGGGGTCTAGAGAGCCCAAGTCTCCAAGCCTAGACCAAACTAGCCGACAGCCCCTTCAACTGGGTTTGGGGTCCCTATCGATGATAATGCATCAGTCATAAAAACCTTAACCAGGCCTCGGATGCACACGTGAAGCAAATCGAAAAGCATTTGACACAGACTCACTGAACTGGTAGATTGGCTAAAAGGCACGCTCTCCATAAGCTCGCAAGCAGGGATAATACCGTTTACGATATGGGTACTAGGGAGCAGCCATCCGAGCAAACTGTTGCGCGGCGTGTGCTAGATTTCGCTTTCACCGATCACCGTGTTGTCTATGACCTTAATCCATCTAGTACCAAAATCTGATTGAAGTCTTCACTCTTTGGGTTAAGGTCACTAGCAACCAAATGCCAATGATCATTTATCGTAGCAAACGTGGTGTCCATAATCACAAATTTGGGAGTGTAACTGAAAACTTCCTTTCCAATGTTGGCAAGTATGCCCAAGGCATGCTCATACGCCCTCTGAGGCAACGTGTGCTCATGTCTCTTGAAAATTATCATTATACGTTCTCTGTGTCCCTTCTCCGTCTTCGTTCTTAAGACGACAAACGACCTGTCTTCGTAATACTTCTTCTCCTTTTCCAGATCCAAATTACACAAAGGGCAACTCACGCCTCTCAATCCCGGTCCTCTACTGTTTCCTATCTCTCTTATTTGCAGTTCACATAATATAATCTTCTCCCAAAGTCTTCCTCTCTCGAATCGAACGGACGCAGAAGACAAGCTGAACGCTCCGTCGCCACGAGTTCAGAAACATCCGATTGGAAAATCCTAGCTCACTAGCAGACTCTAGAAGATTGACAGTCGGTGAATTTCGGTTTATGCACTTTGTAGCAGCATGAGAAATCGGATGAGCGCTTCTGCTCCGCCTTGTCGAATCACCTGAGATTCATGATCCCCGAATGGTGCGCATCAGTATGACCTGATTAGGTAAAGGCAGTCGCCGTTTTTGCCTGCTGTTCGTTCTACTGCCTAGTAGCCCATTTTTTCTTTATTCCGCATTGCAGGATTTTTGGGCACACCAGACAGTCGTCAGGGATAGCCATGTCGTATGACATCGCATTCAGGAAGCTAGTGTAGTGCGCACACTTTGCGGGTGAATCAAAGACCTTGCCGTACTCGATTGCTTTTATACCGACGACCTTCAGATTTTCAGTCTTGATGTCTATCTTCGACATGCAGTGGGGACAGGCATAAAACGTCTGTCTAGGCATCGTGGAAGAATCTGTCAGAATCGTCGGTCTTTCGAACTCCTTCCCACACCCACTGTAAGGGCACTTCAGTTTCTCAGTGTGGTGGTGAATGTGGAAAGGTGACAAGGCTAACCCTCCTATACTGTTCTCTTATAAATATCTCTAATCGTAATATTTAATAAATATTGCTGTTCATATGCACAACAAGAATACACAAGGCTCCAACTCGAGAATAGGCATGTACAATTCGAAGTTTCAATTCACTGTCAATTAGAAAAACCCAGACGAGCGACCGATGGATTGCTCTGGGGGGCGTCAGTCGATTTGATAGTTTTCCTTTCCCTTTTCGTTTGTCTTGGGTATTGTAATAGTGAACTGAGCTCCTCTGCCCGGTTCACCAGTTTCTTGAATTGTCCAGCCGTAGACTTCCATCATCTTTTTGATCAAGTAAAGTCCGTATCCGGTGCCTCTTCCGTACCCTTCTTTGAACAGGTTCGGCTTTTCAGCCCAAGGTATGCCGATATTGTTTGCGGCTCAACCATGGATCTAATCACACGTACGCGCCTGGACACAAGACAGTAAAACTTGACAGATTGAACAATTAACGTCTTATGAAAACACAATTAGTATTTCAAAAATGTTCAGCAATACTTGGACAGCGCTTCCAATATCCGCTCAGGCATGATAGGCTTCGCGATGAAATCCTTTGCCCCCAATCTCAAGGCTTCCTCTATCAGCACCTGCTGCTCAAGAGCACTACAGATAACAACGTTCGCTGAGGGATCCTCTTCCAGAATTCGCTTCAAGGCCTCCATCCCGTTTAGAGCGCTTTTTCCGGCCGGCATCACTATGTCCAAGAGCACCAGATCAGGCTTAACCTTCCTGTACAAGTCGATTGCTTCATCCCCAGTCGCTGCTTCAGCAACCACTTCATGCTTGGTTTCCTTAACTATCTTCTTCAACAGTTCTCTCGTGTAAAGAGCATCATCGCTAATCTGAATCCTACCCATGCATTTCACTCAGCGTTTCGCTCAACTTGCCCTTAACCAAGATTTGGTTCCTACAGGGGATAATAAGGTTGTGAATTAGAGGTGAGTATTTACAATCACTGTTCAAATGGGCAGTAACTCAAAAAGCCTCGGCCGGGCTTTGAACCCGGGGCCTGCTGCTTACGAGGCAGCCGCTCTACCGAGCTGAGCTACCGAGGCGCGTGCCGCTGACTAGTGAAGGGTACGCTGGTTTTTAAGATGTTCGGAAACAACAAATCCTCATGAACCATCAAGAAATGATACGGGATAACCATTCTTGCCCAAGCTTTCGAATTCTCGAACGGGGCCAGTATGAGAAATATTTTTACCTATAGATGCTACACTAGTAGCATCTCGTGCAACTGAAATGCCATTGCGGCATGATTTGGAAGATGGCTCAGAGATGATGGCAAAACGAGTGACTTGGAGGGCTTCATTGAAGAGAACCGAGAAATTGGGCGAAAGGAAGATTATACAAATAATTCAAAGCCATCTAGACTTAATGCCCAAAATGCCCGTACCCTTCGGCGATGACGTTTCAGCATGCGACATTGGGAACGGTAACCTCGCGATTCTGAAGACCGATATGTTGGTATCCAAGACGGATGTTCCGCCCGGCATGACACTGTGGCAGGCCGCCAGGAAAGCGGTTGTCATGAACATCAGCGATTTTGCAGCAAAAGGCGTCAAGCCGAAGGCGATGCTCGTTTCTCTTGGACTGCCGAAAGGGATGGGAGAAAAGAATGTTGAAGAGCTTGCCGAAGGATTGAACGCTGGGGCACGCGAATACGGTGCATATGTTATCGGCGGTGATACCGGTGAGGCTTCAGACCTTGTTATCAGTCTTTCACTCTTTGGAACAGCGGCAAAAAGTGAAGTGATACTGAGAAGTGGCGCAAGACCGGGAGACTTTCTGGCCGTTACGGGTTTTTTCGGCAAAACTTCCGCTGGCCTCAAAATCCTGCTCCACGACCTTGACGTTCCGAAGAAGCTGCGCCAGGTTCTGGTCGAGTCAGTTCTGCTGCCGCATGCACGGTTGAGAGAAGGTTTGGCGCTCAGGCGGACGGGGGCTGTTTCAGCAGCGATTGATTCAAGCGATGGTTTGGCTTGGAGCTTGCACGAGGTTGCAAGGGTCAGTAACGTCGGTTTTACGGTTGACAAGTTGCCCATTGCCCGCGAAGCGGAGAGGTTTGCCGGGGACAACAACATCGACCCAGTAAAGTTAGCTCTTTACGGTGGGGAAGAGTACGAGATTGTTCTAACCGTGAAGCCAAGCCTTTGGAGTGCAGCGGAAAAAGCAGTGAGGCAAGTGAGAGGAAGGCTTTTGCAAATAGGGAAAGTGACAACCAAAAAAAGTGTTCTGTTCGAGACGGATGGCAAGAAACGTATAATAGAGCCGAAAGGATACGAACATTTCAAAACGTAGTTTCGGTGGATCTTATCGCTTTAGGGCTTCTTCGAATTTTAGATACGTTGGTGCGGCTGCCTCAGCTGTAGTTTAGATCAAATAGGTGACTTGCGGTCCTGCAACGATCCCAGACACGCTTGTCATAGGCTCCGGTATTTATCATCCAATGAGTGAACCGAGAAGAGTCACGCTGGCTGCAGTTTGTTGACTACGCGCAGGCTTCACGTTGAGTTTTGGAGTTTTTCAGAGAGAATTTATATTTGGGGGAGATTGCTTTTATTCCGCTCTCACTTCTCAAATCAGATTCTTGGGCGATAACCTTTAACGGGATCGTTTCCTTGCTCCGCGGAGTTTTCTCTTGTTCTTCTTTGCCACTATCACCGTGTGCGATTGTTCCTTTTGCCGGATTTGAGCGTTTGGAAAGACTCCCTCGATTTCTCTTCGCAACCGCGCAAGGTCAACCTGTCCATAAGTCTTAATGTCAACCACGGGCCTTTCATTCTCATCATAACTGACTGCCAACGTGTACCCTGAACCGAGCTCAATCTGTGTCGGTTCTAGAAGAATGCCTGCATCTTCGTCTAACTCGGCGATGTCTTCAGATCCACGTTTGTGTTTGCGTTCAGTCATACTTGATTACTCCTTTCTAAAACGACGAGAACACGGGATTAAAGGCTTGCTACGTCTGAATAAGGATTGAAAGTTCAAGAAGCACCGTAAACTATGTTCGTCTGGAGACCTAACTTTCAAAGTTGGAAACGAAAGCCAATCAGGTGTTTATTCCACGACCCGTCTTGCTGTCCATTAAGTAGTTCAGAATTGTTATGCACGAAGCTGCCAGGTAAGGCTGTTTTCCAAGACTGATCTTTTCAGCGTAGCGTAGGGCAAAGTTTTCGACGGTCTTCGGCAGACCAATATGGTCGCCAAGAACGAACACAGCGTTGTCCTCTAATTCAATCTCAGAGATGTTTCTCCCCTTTTCTTCAAGAACGTAAATAGCCGTTCGAGAAGCTTTAGCCTTGATTTTCAGCAGGGCTTCGAAGCTCGTTCTGTCCGCTGTTATGCCTGGATGAGTTTGGCCTCCCAAAACCTTTCTCAAGATTCCCTCCCACGTTTGCTGATCCGTGCGGACATCATGAAGTGTTGCCCCTTCTATTCTTAGACGCAGCGGCGGTGTTGGCGGGCCGCTCAATAGAGCATTGAAAACGACGTTTTTTCGGATGGCGTGAGAGAGAAACAGGCTTGCAACCACACACTCGTACACTATGTCCAATCTGCCCGCGTCGTGCAGGTTTGCAAAGCTCGAATCGGTTCTTCCTAAACGTGAATAGAGAACAAACTCCCGCATCACAGGTCACAACCCGGATTCTTCCATTAACTCCCCAGAGTCCAGCGCCGTCTAAGTCGCGACGTACTCTATTCTCCTTCCTATTTATGCCGCGCGTGCTAATAACAACTCCCCTCCCAAATCTCCCCCAACTAGAATTTCTAGCGCGCATCTTCAACCGTTTGAGCCTCGAAAAAATTGCGGATCAAGCAGTCAAAAGCAAGGGTTTGGTTCTCAGCATGAGCCACGGAAGCCAATGTCTGGCAGCATTGCACGAAGCAAACATAGCTCTCGAGAAGAGCCTCGGGCGGGAATTGAACCCGCGACCTACAGCTTACAAGGCTCTAGTTGTACAATAGATCTGATCAAGTTCAAGGAATACTTAGCCTCTAAGTACTGTCACCAATATGCAAATATGCAATACAATACAGCCTTAAGATTCTTAGAATATTACTCAGATCCCTCAAAGATCTCTACTCTAAAGACTTCTAATAGAGGTAACGTCTTAAAGGCTTTAATCAGTCTCAGTAAATTCTTAGGATCTTATGACAACTTTACTAAAAGCATTAAGAATAATGGCATACATTGGGCATCTAGAAACGGATTTGATAGTTTCCTAAAGATCGTAAATGGCAACCATAAAGATGTTATTGAATGGTATAAGAAGACACAAACAGTGTTACCTGATAATGAGAAACTATTTGTTAGGTTTGTCTTACTCAGTGGTTTAAGGATGTCAGAGGCTAAAAGATCTTTCTCTAAGATTATCGAGTTAGCTAAACAGAATAGGCTAAATGAATACTATGATGATAAACAGCAGATCCTTAAACACTACCAATATTCAGAGAATCTAAGGCATACTAAGAATGTCTACATCTCAATTGTGAGTAGAGAGCTGATAAATGAGATAGTAAACTCTAAGGCTGTTTCCTATAATGTCATCAGAAAACACCTAGCGAAGAATAGAATGAATTTAGAACTAAAACCTCTAAGATCCCTATTTGCTACATATCTTAGGAATAAAGGCATAATGTCGGAGATCATAGACTTAATTCAAGGTAGAATAAACAGCGGATCAGTATTCCTTAATCACTACCTAAAAATGGATATGACAAACCTATCTGATCAGATCCTACCAATACTGAGGGATCTTCTAACCTCAGTATCCTAACTTTTTTATCTATCTTGTACAAACCTAATCAGTGTCTATGTACTTTATATATTTACTAATAGCCTCTAAGCTAGATCAGAGAAACCTAAAGGATGGTGATAAGAATGGTGAAAGATAAGAATAAACCGAAAGAGACAGCAGAGGAACATGAGGAAGATATCTCTGAGTTTTTCACTAAGAGAAAGGAAGATCTTGGAGAAATGACTCAGAGATCAGGTTCTGGAAGATATGCTAAGATAGTCTCAGCTATTGCAATATTGCCTAAGGGATCTTATGAGATCAACCTAAACAAGCTAAACCTACCTCTGAAAAGTGTCTATCCCAGTCTGGAGAAATGTATTCAAGCATTAGCCAAGATCAATGGAGTTGACTTTAGCATAACCAAAGAGACTAAGAGACAGATCAAGGGAGAAGAAAAGACTATCGTAAGCTATCCTAAGTTTATAGAATGGAAGAACACTGTAGGAATGAGAGTGAGGACAGACAATAAAAAGTTATATCTCCAGAAACTTAGCGATCAACATTTCAAGCCTCTAACAGTGGAAGAGGAATAAACCTCTTTTCTCTTTTTTTGTACAACTTTTAACATCCATCAGGCTTAGTCAGTCTTAATCGGTGTCCTACCTCTTCTTAAAGAAATTCTGATAATCTTAGCCTCAGTGATCCTAAGTGATATTGATCCTCTCTACCCTCAAGAAAAACTATATTGCTGGAATGAGTAGATTGTACAGAAACTTAGGATCACTTGATCTTTCCTCTACCCCTATGTTTTTCCCTTCAAAGACCCCCCAAGGTCTTAAGAAAAGCAGAGATAGGGGTCAGATCAAAGAAAGAAAGAAAGAAACTGAAAGGAGGCGAAATAGAATGAAGAAAATAGTTTCTATAACAATGGTGATACTTGTCGTAATGAGCATCTCAATGTTAACATTCAACATTCAGCCAGCTAGCGCTTGCGGGCAATTAAAAGCCAACGTGCCTTTCTCAGACAACTTTAATCGTAAAGTACTCAATCCAAGATGGAATGTCATTGATCCAGCGGGTGGCTCAACTTTCAGCTTAACTGCTCATCGAGGTTGGCTAAGGATAACTACCACATCACCTCCAGATCGTGACTTGCTTGGTACAATTAATGTGAATGCACCTCGGATTCTCCAGACTCTCTCTAGTGACTTCATTATTGAAACAAAGATATCTTCAATTATGAATGAAAATGATGAAGGAGCAGGACTACTAGTATGGAAGGATTCTGCGAACTATCTGAGATTAGACAGAATGTCAAGAACAATCGGTGGCCCAGTAGAGCAGCAAATATTCTTCTGTGGAACTATAGGAGGAAACTTTCCGATTCCTGGAGAAACAAAGATAGTACTTCAATCAAGTGTCAATCCCACTTATCTCAAACTTGTGAAAAGAGGCAATGTTTTCTCGGGCTACTACAGTTCAAATGGGATCTTATGGCATCATGTAGCTGATGTAACATTTGCAATGGGCAACCAGCTCCAAGTTGGGATTGATATAATCACTGCATACCACAGTGGCACTTTCTTTGCAGACTTTGACTATTTCAGAATTACAGTTCGAAGGTAGTTAGCAACAGCAGATCGACAGATACTATGCTCTCTATTTAGGATGTAAACCTATCACGTATCCAAGTTTCCCTGTCTTCCCTATTCCTTAAGATATGGTTTCAATATTTCCTTGAGATAGTCAATGTACTCTGAGCATAACTCAACACAAAAGTGCAACGTCCCATACGTTTCATTTTCATAAACAACGGTTTTCTTATCCAAGCCTATTCTCTTCTTGATCTGGTCAGCATCAACCACGAAATCTAAGACAGCTTCATCTGTAACTCCTCCCTCATAGATTGACTTTCTGCCCTGCAACTCGATCTTCAGCTTTCTTTTTTCAGCTTCTTTTAGACCATTTATCACATTTGCATAGCTTAGTAGTTCCATTAGTAGCCCTAATTCTGGATGAGAAGGTGCCCATGTTGTCCATGCTCTAACAGGATTGACAATGTTGCCTGTTGGCGTAGTTATTACTATTTCACTTGGGTTTCCAGCAAACTTTTTCATTCTGAGATTTGGTCTTGAAAAATCATCGTGAAAATGGAATATTACCAGAAAAGTCTTTGTTTTCGCCTGCCAATCCCATTCAACAAATATTGGCATAATTATCATTATTCCTAAGGTCACGAAGACCTATAAAAATAGCTAATTGACTGATGAGGCAAACCCTCAGGTTTCCCTTTCTTCTCCCTTTTTCATATTCCTCTCTCAGCTTGACTATAGCCTTCCGTACGGCATGAGATAAAGTATAGAGGAAGCACCGTATCAAAGCCTAAAATAGTTTGCATCCATCTTCTTTCCTAGAACTTCGGTAAGAGCGATGGCAATAAGGTTCATCTTTTTAATCTCAATCCAGAATTCATGCAATGGCATTTCTTCAACTTCTTCGAGATAGCTGTTTGTAGCCAAACATACTTTACCACCACTCTTGAACCAAAAAGTACCATGTGCCAATGCATTTCTTATCTTTGTATCGACCATCTCTCTAAGACATGCTCCAATTTCAGGAGAGATTTTCTCAATTTGACGAAGCAATTGTCCAAGTGCCATTGTTTTTGTTATGCCTTTTTCCTCTTCCAAAAAGAAAAGCAATGAAGTTCTAAAGACTGATTCAAAGCTGATAAGTGCTGTTCCTATTAATTGAGACAGGAAAACATAGGTCGCCGATGTCTGAGTTAAATCAGCACCTTTAATGAAAGCCAAAGTGCTTTTCTCATTACTAAACTTCCTAATCATGTCATTGAAAGCAATTCCGAAGTTATTGCTATTTTCCCAAATCTGAGCTAATCGAGTTCTGTCAATTCGTATCATCCCCTTCCTAAGTAGATTTTTCGAATTGAAATTGTCAAGCATCTTTTCAAAAAGGGCACATGCTTTATCCCAAATTGGCTTTTCTGCACCTGATAACTCGTCTCTGTAGTTCAAATTCTCATTCCTTAGTTTGTCTTCGTTTGCTGTGCAGATTTAAGATTTCTGTCTTTAACGTTCTCAGCTCTGACCAATATAGTAATGGATTTAAGCAAGGTTCAAACTCGGTCTTTTGAGTTGAATCTCTTGGAAAACAAAGACAAAATTCCAATAATTATCTCAATATTTAGTCTCTTAGTAGCATTTAGTTCTGTTGGTTTAACTGCATACTTTTCCTTACGCCAAAATTCTCTATCTCAAGAACAAAACAACTTAGTTCAAGCACAAAACAACCTGTCTCAAGAATTATATGAATTGCAGGTTGCTAACATGAGAGCAAACATGAGTATATTGGTAGACCCACAATCTAATCAAAATTGGACTTTTGTTGGGAGTGGGTTGGAAGGTGGGAGTTTTCTGACAGTGGATGGGACTTTAGTAAATGAAGGGTCAAGAACAGCTCTCCTTAGGAGCATGAGCCTTTCGGTCACTTATCATTATTCAGACGGGACTCCTTATACGACAACCCCAGTTGAATACTTTGACCTACCAAAATACTGTTATATTGCTAACACCACCATAGCAGAAAAGGGAGAAGCAACATTCTCTATGGGGATGTTTATTCAATCGGAAGTTCTTGCTATAGTGGGTGGTTCTTACACTTCTCATTCTGCATACCTTTCAATTGGAGGAACAATGTCAGACAATTTTACGATATCTGTGACGTATTATGATGGAGTCGGTAATTTACAAAGTCAGCAAGAGTTTAGTACGCATTTAGGATAAGACAAGCAAGGAACATTAGTATCTCACTTTTCTGTTCTACCCTTTAGACATAATGTTGATAGCCAGTTAGACAAAGATCTTCCAGGACTTTTCCTCTTCTAAGAATGTATCCTAGATACCCTTTTCCTTACAAAGACTAAGAATATAGTCCTTCTATCTGCATGAAGGATCATCCAGGACGATCCATGATTGATTATTGGCACTAATGAGCTAAGCAAATGTAAGCAGAGGTTAACAGTACAAAGGTAGATTTGCTGATCTCTTGTTTTCTGGCTCTTATCCAGTAGATCTACCTGATATAAGTCTATAGTATGATACTTACATGCTAGAATGACTTATCATTCTGAAGGAACACAAAACCTATACGGTAACTGGAAAGTGATAGCATGGAAGTGAATAAGATGGCATATGAGGAGTTTAGGAAAAAGATTGTAGATCTTCAAGGCGACTGGGGACAATTCAGGATTAGCTTCATCAACAGAGATAGCTTCAAGGACTTTGCTGATCATTTGTGCGATAACTTGGTAAATGAAACTTGTAATAGAGTTTGTATCACAGGCTATTTCTCCGAGACTATTAGAGAGCAACTGGAACAATTTTCAAAGAGGCAAGGTCACAATGTTCGGTTGATTTGTCAAGAGCTTGATCCTAAAAATCACAGAGAAATGAAGAATTTGGGTGTGCTAAGAAAACTTTGTAAGACAGGTGTAGACGTTAAAGTCAATAATCGAATACACGCAAGATTTCTTGTTGCTCACAATCCAGATTTCCTCCCTAAGATCCTTGGATTGTTGATCATTGGTTCTTTTGATTTCAATACTGAATGTATCGGAAAAGAGAGACTTGATGCTGGAATAAAAACCAATCATCCAGACTTGGTTAAGTCAGCTCTACAATTCTTCGATGAAATATGGAATACCACCGAATCAATACCTCTAAATGAGAAATATCCATAATTGAAATGAAGAATTTAGAAAGAGAAGAGAGTGATTTCCAAGAGTTTGGCTTCTGTTGCTGTACAGATTTAGGATTTCTGTGAATGTATCTTTTCCGTCTCAATCTTGACTTCTATGTAATGTAAACTTTTAAATGGCGATTAAACCTAAAAGGTCTTCAAGAGTGGCAAGAATTGACAGAGAACTCAATCGACAAAGAGCTTGAGGGAAGAGTCAAGAAATTCCTCGGGTATGAACGCAAGCTTCATTTCTTTGCAAACTACCTCAGTTGGTTTGTCATCCCTGTTTCGATACCTTTAGTTATCTTGAGCCTGCTTGGTTATTCAGGAACGCAGGTATTGCCTGTTATTATCATAACTAGCTCGATTTGGCTTCTTTGCGCTTATTTGGAAAGGAAAAGAGCAATGACATATGTTGTTCAGGATAACGAATGGGCGATTTTCTACTGCCATTTAATACATGAAAGCTTGGAAAAGCGTTCGAAAGCCAGAACGAATGAATTGAAGAGAGAGTACCAAAAGGAGGCAGCAAAGTACGCAGAAGATTTCTTATCCTGTATCAACAAAAGATGGACAATCGGAATGTTCAAACTTGTCCGAGATTCCTATGCGTATCCTCTCAATCAACTGAAAAAAGACCTTCAGTACAGAATTATCTCTAAATTGAAGGATGGAAACGAAGAGGAACTTGGAAAAATCGAACAGGTCATATATAATTTTCTTCAGATGTCTCGGAATCTGAAGCTTGAAGACATTGTTTCCATAAACACTCAGATGTCAAGTTTACCGACAACAGAACCGAAGACACTCGGAGTTCGCAGTAGGATTAAGAACTACCTGAATCTACATAGAATTGTAAAGGATGCAATGATGGTCTCATCATTTCTAGTTGGATGTATTATTTCAGCCTATGTGCTTGTAACCTATGTTGGAATATCAAAGGACTATGCTTTTGGTGGTGCGGTTGCAGTTTTTGTGGGGCTTCTTACAGTATACTATTTAAGACCGAAACCTTAGCTCATAATTTCACTCGTTTTTGAACCTCTAGTTTATCTTCTGTTGCTGTGCAGATTTAAGATTTCTCTAATATTCTTCTTCAGCTATAGCTTTTACCAATTTCTTTGTCTCTTGGGCTATTGTTAAAAGTGCGTTTCACGTTAGTTTCGAAAAGTGGTCTCGCATGCAATATGAAAATCTCTTGCTTTTGGGAGAAGACGAAGAAAAAACAAGAAAGAAGAGTGTTAAGGATTTCGGTACTGAATTAGGTTTCATTGAAGCCAATTCAGAGCTATTCCTAAAGACCTTCAACATACTGAGCAAGGATTATTATAAACGGTTATCTTATAGTGAAGGGGCATCTTACAGAATCTCCTATCGGATTTTCAGAATTATGCGATGTGCTGTCAGTAATTCTTTGGAAGGTTATTATGATGTAACTATGGCATTGTTGAGAATAGCTTATGAGAATCATCTTCTCATGCATTATCTTTCAGAAAATGAAGACGAAGCAAAACTCTGGTTCAAAGGAAAGAGATTCGCTCCCAAATTCGTTAGAGAAAAGGTTAGCTACTCAAGTAATTCTCTATATCAAAAAATGTCTGAGTGCATTCATTCAAGTTTCAAGAGCACTATCCTTTTTACCAAAGTAGAGAGAGACAAACTGAAAGCTGTGCTTGGGGAATACGACAAAAAAAGATTTGAACAAGTGATACAGCTTACTCTTATGATAATGGCAACGACTTCGATTTGGCTTTCATTAAAGTTTGCTAAAGAACTTAACCAGAATAAGCAATGGCACAGTTTGTTCAGCAGTACTATTCCGAAAATGTGGAAGCATATTGAAAAAATCACCAAGGGAGATTAGGTAACTAATCCTAGTTTGTCTATTGTTGCTTTGCAGATTTAAGATTCCTGTCACGATACTTGTTAATCAGAAACAAAAGGCTTTTGAAGCTGAGAGTGTATGCTTATCCTGAGTGTTGAATGTCTGCGATGGATGTATTTCTTGAATATATCCTCCCTCTCCTAATTGGATTTACAGTCAGTAGTGTCTTTGGTGTATTATTTTGGCGGCACTATCTTAGATCCGACAGATTTGAAGCATCAGTAAGTGAAGGAATTGCCCTAGGATTTGCCAATGCAGCTAAAGAAACAACTCAACAAGCTTTAGAGGAATCAGCTTTGAAAAATGCTACCAATTTCTTGGTCACACCTAAACTCTTTCTGTACTTTGACAGAGACGTTGTGAATTCATTGTATGCACAGATTGCTGCTTCAGAGAAGACAACTGGAATTGAAAGAGAGACAGTGAAGGAGACTGAAAAGGGCATAAAAGCAAACCTATCCATTGCAGAACCCTCTTATGCTAAGAGAGGTTTGGAAAGAGAAAAAAAACAGATAGAGATAGTTGAAAGCCCAGAAGGTCGTCACGATGCTTTGCTAAAGCATCTCGTGGCTTCAAACTCGGTAGAGTTTGGAATTGACCAGTTCCGATATGACAACAGAGCCGATGAAGAATTCATGAGAAAGTGCTCTGATTTAGAAAGGGCAGCTGGAACTGCAAAATTGCCTCCAGCTTTTAAAGAAGAATACCTCCATGCCAATAAAGCAGAACAGATAGACAAGAAAATGAAGGAAATTGAGTCTTCAAAAGGGAAATTTGTGCTAATGCATGTGGACTGTGGCATTACTATGGAAGCAGGTGGAAATGCTGTCCTTAGCTTCAGTCATCCACTTAATTCCATCAGGACACCATTACAGAAATGGGGTGGTGAGGAAGTAATGATTCGTATCAGACTCTCACCAAATCATATCACCGAATTCGGCAAAGATGAATTCTCCACAATGAAGAAGAGAAACGTGAAAGTATTTGGGACTCTAGGTGACGTTGACCTAAAATCTGAAATAATTGCTGTGAGAGCAATATCAATTTACTGACGGAAACTCCGTTATTATCCATTTTGTTCTGCACTTTCGACATAATGTTGAAAGCTAGTCAGACAATGATCAGCCATTCCTTTGATTATTCTACTCTTGTTTACTCCCCTGTCTGAGGATCCGTTTTCTAACGCTAAGTTTTTCTTTAATTCCATTTAGATCACGATTACTGTAAAGTCTAATAGTCTCCTTTGTTTGGACTATGGAAGAAATAATTCCAGGACTTCTAATGATGGTCTAGTCTATGCTCATAAGATACTATAATGTCTATTCTATATGGACAAGTACATAGATATGTTCCTTTATAGTATTCAAAGGGGAATAGCTTTAAGTAGTGCGCTTGTTATTATATAACTATAAAGTAGAAGGTGTGAAGTATGAGTGATGAAATAGATTTGGAACAGGAACAGATCCTACATGCTCTATCTGAAGAGGAACTGCAAGGTTACCTGAAAACTTTGATCTTCTTCTTGGACCATCAGACAGATCCTGATACAGTATTCAATGTTACCAGCAACAGCATAGACATGGATGAAATAGCTAAGTTATCAACCTATGAGGATCAACAGATTCCAGTTCTTCATAAGATAGTTGAGGTTCTAAAGTTAGCCATTCCCATTATCCGTGATCCAACAATAAAACAACTTTTGGAAAGCAACCTGGAGAAAGTTACTAAATTCTTAGAAGGCATTGACACTACAACTCCAGCCAAGTATCCTAATCCAGACTGTAAGAAGTTGGCATTGAATGAACATGACCCTAGAATACAAAGAGATGATGTCTTTCAACAATTAGCTGAAAACATCAAGACCGTGCATGAAAATCCCTATGGATCTAATAGGGAAGTTACAAAGTTCGACAAGATGCTCAGTGAGGGCTTGCAGAGGTTTAGAGAACTGAGAGATCAGAAAGTAAAGTTAGCTAGGGATATTAGAGTCCAACAGAAGCCAGTTGAACTTAGTGATAGACAGCAATTAGATGAAATTCTGTTAAAGATTGCAGATCGACTATCAAGGGAGGGTATGCACAAATGACCAGGCATGAAATTACAGTGGATGTCCTCCGATGTCTGACCAAGTATCCAGATCCAGACATTAAAACACTGAAGAGGTATCTGGTCCCAAAGATTACATCTAAACAACTGTTCAAGTCACTGTCCAATCTTGGGTACAAGGGATACATAGCCAATATTGGATCTCCAAGGCATCTGCGTTACCATCTCAAGAAGTCTGGCTTAGAATTGCTCAATCGTCTGGAAGAAGAATATCTTCTAAGGAACGTTCAAAATGAAATAGACAAGTATCTGAGGGCAGGAGATTACTATGACTGAACAATATGAAGATCTACTTCAAGTTATAATAAGTCTCCAGAAAGAGAATGTTGATCTTAAACGGCAGCTTCTTGAAATAACTAATGCTAACAAGACTCCAGTTTCTCTATCATCTCTCCAAAGTCTATCCAACATTAGGAGCAAACATGAATTGAGCAACCCTACCAAAGGCATCCTGGATAATGCTGTGGAAATGGTGCTTCGTTATGCCAAGGCCACTAATTTCCACTAGGTGTTCTATATGTCAATGTTTGAAGAGGTAAAGGAAGTACCCAAATACGCTGTGAGGTCAAAGAGCAGGACTATTCTTGAAGAGTTCCTAAAGTCCAAACTTAGAATAGCAAAACTCAATCAGGATCTAATAACAGGCAAGGCTAGAGCTTTTGTAGCTACTCTGGGTCAGGTGTCAAAGTCACACAATTACCCTATCAAAGTACACTATAGACTTGAAGATAACAGCATCTATCTTGAAAGGATTGATCAGGATTAGAACAGGAGTAGGATAGAAGAGGATCCAACATTGGAAGACAGGAGTTGATTGAATATGAATAATTACCCTTCTATCCCAGATAAGACTTGTACTAGCGTTCTTAATAAGCACTGTCCTATATCCACTGAAGACTATGCTCTAAAGTATAACATTATGAAAGGTGAAGTACCACTCCACAAAGGACACAACTATCAGCTAGAGATACAGAGTTTCCTAAGTAGTATAGATATAGAATTTGAAGGTGGGAGTACAAACTTCTATGACTTCCTGAAACATGGCAACAACAGAGAGGACTATGACATTAAAGTTATTCTACCTAATGGTAGGATCCTCCGAGTAGAATGTAAGTTTAGATCTGGCTCTAGGATATGTAATAAATGGTTTGAAGAAGAGTTTCTACATAAGAAGTGTGACATCATTGTTATCAATAATCCAGATGTCCTAAGTCATAGACAGAGACTATTATTGAGAATAAGAGGTATCACGGTTCAATCTACATCGGGGTTCAAGGCATACATATCCAGAATGAAGAATAGTAACACCATCCGTACAGGTGTAATTAATAATAGTAATACTCTAGCTAAATATATCAAACATTGCCTCTACAAACTAATACTACCTCTTTTCAGCGATACTAGAGGCTCCGTTTTACTCACAAAATTCATGGACATCCCCCAGACTAAGCCAGTTCACAAATATACATCCAGGCTTCTTGGATGTTGGAATTGCTACAACAGGGAAGTGTGTAAGATCTGGGATAGGTTCCATAGTTTACAGGTATTCAAGGAGAACTTTCAAGCTAGCCTAATACAACTATGTTCAGGCATGAATTCTCCTTCAACTGGAGACAATCTTATTTCTCTAAGGCTAGAAGGTTGGGTGAACCAGTTGAATGAAATTGAAGAGAAGAAGATGGATGAATGTCTAGCCAAGATGATTAAACTCCAGAACAGTGGAGATGGACTATCTTACTTTGACATACCTAAGCACAGACACAAGAAATATTCATGGAGACCTTAGAATGGTTAAAGTTCTGGAAGTTGATGGAGCTATCTTAAACTATACGATATCTCCATCATTGTCCAGGAAGATCAAGATTAGGACATGGGATATTAGGAAGGCCAACCACGATAAATTTGAAGTGATTTAGAATGGATAGAGAATCTACTGCTAATTTCAAGCTAGTCGATGGGGTAAGAGAGACCTGTGAAAAATGTAACAAGCCTATATCTCCCAAAGATGTCTGTATTGAGGCTCATGGTGAAATCCATTTACCTGGAGTTGTACAATACTGTACCTGGTATGTCCATCAGGACTGTGTAAACATTAGACAACCCAAGAATCTCGATACAAGAGGCTATTATGAAGAGCGGACTGCACTTTCTTCTAGGCCAAGATGGGTCAGGGATGGAGAGAAGGCTAAGGCCTAAGGCACGGTAAACTTAGCGCGCGCGCGCTACTAATCCTTTCCTTTTTTAGGGTACAAGTACACCAAGGATAAAGCTCAGTATATCTTATGTTCTGATCCTCCTCTCATATAATCATTAATAAGATCTGGGAGTCACAAACCTGATAGGACATCAGCTTAATGAGATGATGTTATGGGAATTATCCATTGTACAGCCTTGGCAACATTGATCAACCTTTTCAGTGGACTCTAACAGAAAGGATAGGGAAGATAGGAAAGGCTTGATAGGAAAGAGGATAACTACTGATAAGAAAAGGAAGATGACAGATGGGAAGAAGCTCAATAATAGCTCATTATGTTAATAACAGAAACAATCTTTCTACTTCTTCTCGGTTTTTGTTAGTATTTTTGGTTCTTTCCATTCTTCTCTGAGAATGCTGTAGATGTAGTCATTTGTCCATTCTCCTCTAATGAACGAAGATTTCCTCAATGTTCCTTCTTTGCTAAATCCCACTTTGTCCAGAACCTTCTGAGAAGCTACATTTCTAATAGGAGTATGGGCTTGGACCCGTATAATGTCCTTTGAAAGAAACAGATAATCGACCATTATTTTTGCTGCTTCGGTGCAGTAGCCTTTTCTCCTCTCGTTTGGAATCAGAACATAGCCTATTTCCAACATATTTCCCCTGAGAGAGTGGTCAATATAACCCACTTTAGTTCCATCCTTCTTCTCTATGAAGAACCCTTTTCCGCCCTCAGCAAGCATTTTGTCATACCATTTCTCAATGTCTCCTTTTGATGGCTGTGCCCCCTCTCCTAATTCTCCCCAAAATTCTGGTTTGCTATTCCATTCAACTAATATCGGCAAATCCTCTTTCTCTATCACTTTCAGATTCACAGTCTTTCCTTCAAGCAACCCAACTCACCAGTCCATACAGTCACTTTGGGTTCACCTATAACTTTTCCGCACATCAATTGGTGCTCCGTTTTGAGACACGTTATCTCTAGCCAAAACTATGGTCTTTTAGAGCATAATTCCAGATCTAATAGTGAGGAGATAAAGCACAGAAAAGCATACTGAGATCTTAAACCTTAGATCAATCTTTTCCTAGGTTAAAGAGGCTAATACTCTCTTAGATTAGACCTGTCTCATATCTTACTAAGAATTTCTTATATCTGATGTATTAATGGAGCGTTAGGGGTCTTAATATTCTCCTAAGAGGTCCTTGTCCTCTGGATAAACTAAGGGAGAGTGAAAGAATGACAAAGATCGAATGTGAACAATGCCATCAGGTAGGATCATTACAAATCTTGGGGAATTATGCCAGAGTGAGACATCAGGTAATAGATACAGAGACTAAAACCTCTAAGTATGTATGGCACCAGAATTCTAAGGCTTATGTTGATCAAAAACTTAGGATCGTACAAGAGATCGTACAAACCACAATTACCATTGATCAGGATCAAAACAATAAAGGCTTAGATCAATTAAAGGAGCCTCGGGCGGGAATTGAACCCGCGACCTACAGCTTACAAGGCTGTTGCTCTACCGACTGAGCTATCGAGGCATCACTGTTTTCATTCCTATTTTGATTATTGAGGCTTGATTTAAGGTTAGCGTGCGCTCCATTCAGTTGATATGATGTTCCTTCCGCAGCGCGCGCTCCACATGATGACTGCGCGCACATCGACTTCTATGGCAATGGCCAGTGCGCGCGCATTGATTATCGCGTCGCATCATCAAAAACAAAAACGCCAGAGCAAAAAAATCTCATTGAAGGCTCTTATCACATACGACGTAATCCTTATATGTGCGAAACCTGCTTCTGGAATAGTTTGGCTAGTTACTTGAAGCCATAAAAGAGATGCAGCTCCCCATCGACTGGTGTGGAGTGAAGGGTGACAGTGAGCAGAGCAGTCGCTCACGATGACACCGTGCATAGACCCGTAATACCTGCACATAAATAAGTTTCACCGATACGTTATACAGACACTGCCGTAAGGTCCGATATGCTACGCCGTCTGGAGAATGGCTTGGCTTGAGTGCTGATGAAGGGCGCGGCAAGCCGCGAAAGAGCCCTGGGTAAGCGCATGCAGCCTTAGAACCAGGGATTCCTCAATGGGACTTCCCATCATGGTTCTTCGGAACCGTGATACTCCTTTTTAGGAGGGGGAACCCCCCGAATTGAAGCATCATTAGCAGCGAGCGAAGAGGGAAAAGTCCAAACTGAATCCTTCAGGGAAACCTGTGGGAGATGTGGGGTTAAGGGCCTGGCTTCCTTCTCACCGGCAAAACTGAAGTGGCCTGGAAAGGCCTGCCATAGAGGGTGAAAGCCCCGTAAGGATAAGCTGGAAGAAGTTGAGCTGGAGTCCCGGAGTACCGTACCCTGGCTTGGGTGCGGGAAATTGGGAGTCACCAACTTCCAAGACTAAATACAACTCAAGACCGATAGCGCACTAGTACGGTGACGGAAAGATGAAAAGTACCCCGGAAGGGGGGTGCAAAGTGCCTGAAACCAGACGGTTACAGACGTGTGCAGCCCGGAAGGGTAGATCCCTTTCAAAGGAGGCCGTCGTGAGGCGGTAGTACAAGAAAGGGGGACCAGGGTTGCATACTCCGTCTATAAACACGGGCCGGGGAGTTCATGGCTGTGGCAAGCCTAAAGGTGCGAAGCCTGAAGGCGAAGGGAAACCAACATGCACGCAACCACCTTTTGGTGGCGAGGTGCGGAGTCTGAAAGGGCCCGGAGTCACGGCTTTGAGACTAGAAACCGGGCGATCTAGCCCTGGGCAGGGCGAAGCTAGGCGAAAGCCTAGTGGAGGCTCGCAAGGGTGCTGACGTGCAATTCGTTCTTCAGACCTGG
>JBEKCD010000015.1:0-81290 GCA_050015055.1 Bathyarchaeia archaeon
TTGAACTGCGCCCGGGAGACGGTGGCAAACTCTCGCGATCTTCAGGAGCATACGCAACGGTGGTGAACCATACTCCGCAGGGAACTATGGTGAAGCTTCCGTCTGGAAGAGCAAAATACCTTGCTGACCACTGTAGAGCGACAATTGGCATAGTTTCGGCGTCTGGCAGGACAGATAAACCTTTTCTTAAGGCTGGTGCAAAATTCCATTTAATGAGGGCACGAGGGCGCAAGTATCCGAGGACGAGCGGTAGAAAAATGGTTGCTGCTGTGCATCCTTACGGCAGTAGCAAGAGAAGCGCGCGGAAAGTGACCACAACTTCTCACGGTGCTCCACCAGGCCAGAAGGTCGGGCTGATTGCGGCTAGAGGAACGGGAAGGAAAGCAAAGAGTGCACGTGATAAAGAAAAGATGAGTAGACAAGCAGAAGGTTTATAGCATTAAGAACTGCGGATCAGGTGAAGAAGAATGCCGAAGGAATTCACGTATCGCGGGTTGACGCTCAATCAGCTGCAAAGCATGTCAATGGACGAGTTCATTAATCTGCTTCCTTCAAGGCAAAGGAGAAGCCTGCATCGCGGCCTGCAGCCGGAACAGAGAATACTTCTTGAAAAAGTGAGGAGGTCGATGGAAGAACTAAGAAAGGGAGGCAGCCCAACCGTCAAGACACACGTTAGAAACATGATTATCCTCCCTGAAATGGTGGGCATTGCGATACACGTGCATAACGGAAAGGAATTCGTTCAGGTGGAGATGAAGCCGGACATGATTGGACACTACTTGGGGGAGTTCGCGGTCACGAATAAGCCTGTCAGGCATGGAACCCCGGGCATCGGAGCCTCGCGTTCTTCGATGTACGTGCCGCTGAAATAACCTAATCTCTTATCCTTCTATTCGATCAAGCGCTGTAGTCTCTGCCAGACGGTTTTTCGGCTGGTTTGGTTTCAGGTATCTGTGGCAATGGGATAGGCGGCGGAATGTTTAGCGTTCTGGAAATTAGCACGGATTCGATGAACGCGACGTTTGACACTGATTGTACTATGATTGGCGGAGGAGGTTTCTTATCTTCGTACTCCTTGTATATTTTGTCAACTTCGTCCTTGTCGCCTATCACGTAGGCCTTTCCTTTCAGGTTTATCTGTGCCACTGAAGGGTTGTAGTTAATTGTGAGCACAAATGGGACTTCAAGTGAATCGTCTGGCTTCTTCTCCATGCCTGTCAGGTTAAGGTTGGTGTTTATCTGTACGGGAGGCATGGGTTTCCTGAAGTCCAGAAAACGTTCTGCAGAAACATTCGATATGGAAACGTTTACGCGGATCATCTTACTCATCAGCGGGAACATTCAAGCCTTCGGTTGATTTAAAGCTGTTCATTCCTTGGCAGGCTTGTACTTTGTAAACCCACAGTGTCCACACGTGTACCTGTTGCCATGATCCGCCATGAAGTAGCCCGGTCCACAACGTTCGCATGTGGGACGAAGCCTCGTAACCTTCTCGTTCTCAACCTTGTACAGCTTGAAAACACCCTTCTCTTTTTTCTTCTTTTTCTCGGGTGTCGGTGCCTTTTCAGCCTTCGCCGGCTTTGCCTCTTCTTTCGGCGCTTGCACGGGCGCTTCTACTGCTGCCTTCTTAGTCTCTTTCTTGGGCGCTTCTCCTTTCTTGGACTCTTCTCCCTTCTTCGGTTCCTCCTTCTTTGGCGCTTCTTTCTTTTCGGCTTTCTTGGACATGGTTTACTTCTGCTCCTTTGCTTCTTCTTTGGGCTTTTCAGGCGGTATGTTCCTTTTCACGATGTATCCAGGTTCAATGAGTTTTGCTTGTTCAACGGATTCGTAGAGGTTTGCGGTTCCTGCCGCCGTGTGTGTACCCGTCTTTGTCTCGAATTTCTTTATGAAAACCAAATCAACATTCGACTTCAGGGCAGTGGCCACTGCTCTTCTTACTTCCAGTCTGGGCGGCGTGCTTCCCGTGTCGTGTTCCACATCAAATTGCACTTCCTTCCTTTTCAGCAGCGGGTTTTCCTTCTGTGATATTATCTTGATTTCCATGAGTTTTCCTCGTGCGGTGTTGACTTGATACGATGCCTTCTTATTTAGTTTTTCGAACCTTTTTCCATGGCTTTAAGGAGTTCTGATATCTCTGTCTTCTTGCCCTGTGTGACTTTGACGACGACGATCCCTTCGTGCGGTTGACCGTACAGGACGAACGAGTCTTGCGGTGCATTCATGATGGCGATTAGCGTCAGCAAGTCTTCTTCGCCTTCGACAACTATCTTGGTATGCTGACTGCTCTGCAAAGCTTCCTGAACTGCTACAATCGCTTCTTCCGTTATCGTTCCTCGCGGATTTTTTACGTGGAAGGTCTTTTCAGTCGCAAGCGGTGTCGGCTGTACATTTTTTCTCATACATTTGTTGTCTATTATTGACAATTTCGCAAGAATATGGTTCTTGGCGAGGTTTTTTGAGACAGTGTCTCCGACGGCGATTATGCTGGATGGCTGCTCCTCGTTCACCATCTCACTGAATCTCTTTGTTGTTTCAGTGAATGAGCCTCGAATGAGTGTGCCCAGCGGTTGCTTGAGTTTTACGCGCAGTCCCGGCGTCAAGTTGTATTTAATGGGCATCTTATCTAACCTTTAAGGCGTAGCGTCCTTTCTCTTTGATCCCCATGGCTTTTGCAATTGCCGAGTTCTCTGGGTCGAAAATTATCACCAGCCCACCGTAATCGTCGCTTAGGGTTGCTGTTCTACATTTTGGGCAAATGTTTTGTCTCGTGAGAGAGTGGCAGGTGGCGCAGGCTTTCTCGCTCATTCCAACGGCACTCCTTGCCACTTCCAAACACTGAAACCCAAGACCATACAACTCACACAGCAACAGGAACAAACCTACTTAAAAGCTATTCCAAGCATCCAAGCCGTATTACTCAAACTTGAGGGAAAAGGAAAAGCCCCAACCTCACTAACGCTAACACGCAAACACCTAAAAGCACTAGCAATACGCGCAGACCTCAACAACCCCGAAAAAGTAGAAATCGCCATCGCACGATTCACCAAACAAAACGGACAGCCAGCAAGCAACAACTACAAAGACCACTTATGCAGCAGCTACATGCACTATGTCAAATATTATAAACTCACATGGGAACGACCACACTACATAAAACAACCAATAGCAATACAGCCACCGACAAACGCAAGAATCGAAACCATGATTAGCGCAGCACACACAACACTAAGCCTAAAACTAGACATCTCATACAGAACAGGACTCCGACCATGCGAAATCGTCGGAAACAAAGGCCTAAGAACCAGAGACATACACCAAGACCAAAACACAATCACACCCCGCAGCGCAAAAGGCTGCAACGCAAGACCAGCACTCAAAATACCAGCATCACTCACGACAAGACTACAGACATACATAACCAAAAACCAACTAAAACCCGACGAAATACTCTTCAAAGGCACACCCGAAAGATACGGAGAACACTTCATACGACTCAAAAAACGAATGGCAAGAACACTAGCAGACCCACAATACCTAAACATAAGACTCTACGACATAAGACACGCCTACGTCACAACCCTACTCCGCAGGATACAAAACGCCGAAATCGTCAGACAAATCATGGGCCACAAACGACTAGACACAACACAAAAATACATGCACCTACTCGCAGGAACAAGCGGAGAATGGATAGTCGAAGGAACAACAGACAAAGAACGAGCCAAACAACTCCTAGCACAAGACTTCACGTACCAACTAACAACACCAGACGGAACAATGCTATTCAGAAAACCCAAATAGCAACAACCTCTCTTTTTATAATCAGCCAAGAAGGCAACAAACAATGAACAAACGAGAACCCGAATACACAATAATAATCGATAAAGGCACAGCCTATCCAATGAAAATAATAGACCCAAGAGACATACCACCCGAATACGAAATCACAAAAACAAAAAACTCATACAAAGTCACAGAAACCAAAGACAGCACACACGCACGCCATACAGACGGAAGGAAACCATCCAAAAAACGCAAACACAACTAAAACCCCTCCTTTTTATTCAGTATGTCATCAATGCTTAAACCACAAGTCGCGCTCGGCATCCGCCTCGCGCTCCAAACCCGAAACAAACAATAAATAACAAACAGACACAACACGCACAGAGAAGGCAAACCCATACGGCAAAACAACCATAACAACGCGAAACAAAAACACGAACCATCAAAATAATCGAAACCAAAGACATCCCACCAACAGCACACCACGCAGTAGCACAAAGCTACAAAGACCTACTCGCCAAAATCCCAACAGGTAAGGCAGCCCAAATCTCTCCCTTCACACATAATAATGCACAATATAATACACAATAAACCAAAACAATCACACACACAGATTAGAGAAAGCTTTGAAAGAAAGATAAGACAATCAAAACAGTTGGGGGGATTGTATGAAAAGGAAAATCAAGGTCTTTCTACTGTCCGCCGTCATTACTACCATACTTCTTCTTGTAATTTTTTTGATTGGAGAGAGCGGATTAACCAGTTCCACTCCTTTTGTCATTGAAAATACCAGTCCGTGTTATTCGTCAAGCAACATTGACACACGAGGCCCAAGCTATTTCTTCCCCTCTGCAGATGTTTCTGTATCTTTAACTAACCCATACGCCAAATACATTGAAAACTTGACAGTCTATTATTCAATCAACAATTCAACGTGGGTTCAAGTTCCTTTTTCTGATACTCCCAATTATACAAGAATAGGAACAGTGCCGTTGGATAGTTTTAGCATTCCAGTATATCTAAAAGTCTCTTTCCAAATTCAAGATGTCGAAATGCAAAATCAAACTGTGCCTTTCGTCACTGTCCTCAGGAATTTTCATAACGACATAGCATTCACTCCGTTAATCAGTTCTCAAACATGGGTTATTTTCATTTTGCTTGGTATTGCAACATTTTCATTCGTACTTCAAATATTAGACTTCTTGACTAAGGACGACAAGGAATCTCTAATCAAAAAGGAAAAAAAAAACACTACATACAAACGATAGACGCAGACCACACAAACTTATACGCACTCTACGCAACAAACCGAAACAGACAACCACCTTAGAAAAAAACTATAACAACTCACAAACTTACTCAGCTAACCCTTAAAGAACCGTTCCGCTTTCGCACTCTCACTTCTAATAAAATGCCTACATACCTCAACAGCAAACTTCCCCTCACCCAACACATAGTCTAACCTTTCCTCTTCACCCAACTCCCAAGGGTCTATATCAGGATAGAAGTCAGCAACAATACACGCAGGAACACCATTAACAAAATTATCACAAAACTCAACCGTAAAATTACCCGCACCACGCCAAAAAGGACACCGAACAACATCGGAACCAGAGCTATCGCTACCCACGACTAACCACCCTCATCAACAGAATGAGAACAATCCAAAAAATAAGGACGACCAGACTCATCAAGTTCAGCCATCAACACCACAGACTTAAACAACGGACTAGCCACGTCAGTAACAATCTTATCCCGACCATCACAAGCATAGTTAAAAACCATCTTCTTAGCAACAGAACCACACGCAGGACAAGTAACCCGCTTCTCCACAGGTTTACTCTTCAAACGCTTGTTAGCGCAAAGACCAAAATACCGAACAACATAGTCACGCCTCACATTAGCATTAAACGTAACGTGCGACAAAACATAAGAAGCCCCATAATCAGGACTCTTCCTAGGCTTCAACACCTTAACAATCCAACCATCACGCTCGCACTCACGCAAAACACGACCCATAAAACCCTTACACACACGGCACAAACTAGCATCACATATCTTATCCCTCGCAACCTCATAGTTAGAACAATCCCGACACACATCAAAACCACCATTTATCAACACGATACAATGCCAATGAGGAGACCAAAACAAGTCACCATGCACCTCGCTATACCGACGACCATGACGCATAGTAACACCTGAAACCCCCAACCTAACCAGCTTCCTCTCCATATACGGCTCAAGCACATCCATAGGCAACTCCCTATCACGTTCAGGAGGAGAAACCACCAAAGCCTCAACCTTGTTCTGATAAACCTCAGCCGCAGTATCCAACTTCGCTTTAATAGACAACGCCAGCCTAATAGAATACCCACGAATATGACACACAGGACACCCCCGACTATTGCAAGAATGAACTTGAGGCAAAACCACAATCTTATGCGAACAATCCTCTCCATTAAAAGTAACACCTTCATGCGCCTCGACATCATCACACACAACAAAACGCTTGAAAGCCCCACACTTATGCACCCCATCAGGACGAGTAACCCTATCACGACCAGACTGATGAAAATTATCATGCCCATCATGCCGAATTGGAGGCATCAAATACTTACGAGAAACCTTGCTCAAACCAAGTTGAGCATTCAACGCAAACCGAACCAAAAACTGTTGCAAATCCCCCGATTTATCAACCTGAGGAGAAGACGATACAGTAACAGGACGACGGTAACTACCAGAGGCATAACCATGATTCACATTACTCGGAGGCAAATCAAGAAAATCAGGCGCATTCAACTCTGAGAACCCCCCTTACTATGCTTAGAAAACAAAGGACGCAACACAACACCGACCCTACGGCGAGCAAAAAAATCACCACCACGAAACAAAGGACACACAGAAACCGAGCCATCCTCAGCTATCAAAGAACAAGAACCATGCCAACATCGCTTAGCTGGATGATACTTACAGCGCCTCTCCACTTGCGACAACTCCGTCCGCCAAAACACGTGCTTCAACACGCAAGTCAGAGAAAAGCGAGCACACCCAAAGACAGACTATATACGCCTGTCTTGCTAAGCAGTTGAACGCAGTTAAACACAACACACACCAAATCCAAATATAAGAATAATCAACAGCAAAAACGCAAAAACACAAACAACAAACCAAAATAGAAACTCAGAAATAAACACAAAACAGAAAGCCCGCAATTTTTCACTGAGACAAAATACCAATCAACAAATCGCAATCCTGAAAAATTGCTAGAGAAACCACAGACCAAAGTCCTCGGCAACATAAGCCTTTCCCTCATTAGCTAGAAAGCATCTCCATGCACCTTGAAAAGAGGAAAGGCAAGAAAGCACAAGCATCTCAAAATAAAGGCATATTGTCGCCTCGTCCACAAAACAACAAAAGAGGAAACTAGGTTGGTTGATGTAAATGACATGCCAAAACGAAAAATGCGAACACATCCCCACTCTCAGAAGAGAGATAGTAAACAGAAGCCCAGAGGAAGTCCTATACGGCCAACTCTGGGCGGAAATAGAACTCCCAAAACTCTTAACAGAAAGAGGGAGAAGTAACTAATAGGAGAAAGAAAAATGAACAACCAAGAAACGCAAAACCAAAAAGATGAAAACCAAAAAATCAGAAGAGTAGAGACAGGTGGCGCAGGCTTTTTCGCTCATTTGGTTTCACCTTTCTTCGGGGCTGTTGCTTCCTGCTTCTGTTCGGGCTTCTTCTCCGTTGCCTCTTTGATTTTCTGCAGTTCGTATTCTATCCAATCCAGTTTGCCTAGGAAGGGCTGTCTGGCTGTTACGCCTATTTTTCCGGAGCTTCCTGCTTTGCCGAGTGAAACTGCCGTAATGCGGACTCGAACTTGGTCGCCGCTCATGAGTTTTCGCCGTGACTCTTTGCCCAGTAGGACGCCTTGTTTCTCGTCGTATGAGATGAAGTCATCCATTAGCTGGGAAACGTGAAGCAGGGCGTCGATGGGACCGATGCGGACGAAAGCGCCGAAATCTGCGATTTCCACAACTTCGCCTTCTACGACTTCTTGAATCTTGGGGTAGAATGTTAACAATGAAAAGTTGACTTTGTGAAAGGTGGCGCCGTCGCCTGGGATTATTTTTCCTATGGGGCTGACTTTTACGTCGATTACGGCGATGACGTAGCCCAGTTCTTCGTCGACGTTTCCTTCGTACTTTGCTTTGACTTGTTGATGTCCAACCGCCTCAAGCGGGTTTCCGAATGTATCAGGCGGAATTCGAATTGTGTCTTCTAAGGTTATAAGTTTAAACAGGGGTTATAGCCTCCCGTCAATTTCTAGACGTGACTTTTGCCTCACATAAATGACTGGCACATTTATATTTCTTAGCTTCTCTCTGAGCTCGCTGTCGTTGGTGAAAACTGGACAGCTCCATCTGCTAGCAGTTTGAAAGATTATGTCGTCCGGAGAAGCTGCGTCTTCTTTCACGTCGACTATCCTGCATTCCTCAGCAAGCTTCAGAGCACATAACGCTTTTTTCCGCGTTTGCGGAGAGCCTTCCCTCGCAAGTCTTTTTAACTCTTGTTGAATCGGTTTGAGAAGTACAAGCTCAAAGTTTCTGTTAAGCAGAGTTTTCAACTCTTGGAAAATGTCTATCTTCAGCTGAATTGGAACGAACAGTGCGTTTGAGTCTAGAATCACTCTTATGGTTTTTCTGGCTGGTTCGGATTTCATTGTCATGCTAGTGTATCGTTCCGTAGCCTATGAGTCTCCATCTGCCTGCGATTTTTCTGCTCAGTGCGACTCTTGAGGCGGTTTGTGCGCAGACTGGGCGGGTGAGTTTGATTAGTACGGTGTCTTTTCTTATTGAGGCCACTTTTCCCACGGTTATGGCTGCGCCTACGTGCAGGAGCAGGGTTTCGTTCATGGCTATTTCTTCTATTTTCATGAGTTCTTTTGTTCCGACGGCGCGGTCGAGGATTTGTGTTTCTAGTGTCAGTTCTGTGAGGTTCGGTGGGAGCATGTCTGTTTTTCCGGCGATGTTTCCTGTCAGTCCGTCTGCTTTCGAGTATGAAGGGTCCAGGAGCGTGCCTACGCCTACTAGACCTCCGCAGTGGGCTTCTTCGACTTTTTTTCCTCCGGCTTGTAGACTGACGATTTCGCTGTGCAGCGGCGTGTACGTGTTCTTTCCTTCGGCTGCTATGCCGGGGCGGATTTCGAGTTCGTCTCCGATTTTGAGTTTCCCCTCGAGTATCGTGCCTCCGACAATTCCGCCTTCGAGGTTGTCGATGGTGGTGCCTGGCTTGTTGATGTCGAATGAGCGGACGACGTACATGAATGGAGGTTTTGTCTCGTCTCTTTTGGGTGTCGGCATGAGTTCTTCCATGGCTTGGAGGAGGATGTCTATGTTTACTCCTCTCTGTGCCGAGATTGGTATTATCGGGGCGTCTTCGGCGACTGTTCCTTTGACGAAGGTTTCGATCTCATTGTAGCTTTGGTGTGCTCTTTTCTCGTCGACGATGTCGATTTTGTTCTGGACTATTATGATGTTTTTTATGCCGATGACGTTGGCTGCGGCTAGGTGTTCTCTTGTTTGCGGTTGGGGGCATGGTTCGTCTGCGGCTATGACGAGTATGGCTCCGTCCATGATTGCTGCTCCCGAAAGCATGGTAGCCATGAGGGCTTCGTGTCCTGGCGCGTCGACGAAGCTGACTGCTCTTTCGAAAACTGCTTTGGAGCTGCAGGCGGGGCAGACCGGTTTTGTCGTGTAGTTTTTGGGCGGTTCGCACTTTGGGCACTTGTATACTGGCATGTCGGCGTAGCCCAGCTTGATTGTTATGCCTCTTTTGAGTTCCTCGCTGTGTCTTGAGGCCCAGACGCCTGTTAGGGCTTGCACTAGTGTTGTTTTGCCATGGTCAACGTGGCCCATGGTTCCGATGTTGATTTCGGGTTGACGCGGTAGGACCGTGGATTTTTCGTTGCTCATTGTCTGTTTTTTCCCATAAATGTTTACGAATTATTGAAGGAATAAAATGTGCGAGTTAATAAATGTTACACAACGTAAAGAGGGAGACAGAGAGTTTGTTCACACAGTAGGAAGCAGCTTTGCGCCAGAAAGTGTAAAACAAGGCGCAATCATGAAGATTGTAGGAAAACCTCCCCGAGTGGCGCAGATAAATTTTCGTGATTTCAAGGTGAAAAGCGCGTGCAAACATTAGAGAGAATGAAACCAAGAGCGTAGAGGAGAAAGGAAATTGAAAGCCCTACGCTCTTGGGCTCATTCTACAGATAGGTATTGAATGCAAACTTCCATTTTAATCTTGGGCTTAATCTCTTCTCTTCTTTTTATCATAAATGTTGAACCGTGTGAAAAGAACTTTTCGAATGATAATTATCGCGTGCGGATGTTAGCTTTTTGGCGTGGCGCCGGGTTGCTGTTGAGCTGTGGCTGGCTTTGTCGTTTGTTCTTCTTTCTGGGGCGCTGCTTTTTCTTCTTTCTTTTCTTTTGGTTTCTTAGTTTCCTTAGTCTGTTTTGGTTTTTCCGTGATTTTCATGTTTATCTGAACGATTTCGTCCGTTATCACGTTGCCACGGACTGTTTTGCGTTGCCTGGCCCCCTCGTTGGTCGGGTTGAACCCGACTCCTCCGCTTAGAACAATTCTTCGGCGGACGCCGCCGTGGACGCTCGGTCTCATAGGGAATCCGTCCTTGTCTGAGCCTCCCATAATTTGGGCTTTGTGTCCTGGCAGTTCGATTATTGAACCGTCTACCACTTCGCCTATTCTCCTTCCAATGAGCGGAGCAGCACGTGCCTCTTCAAGCTCCACCGCTTTGGACGTTCCAGCTTCAGGATCTGAAACGATCACCTTGAACTTTGCCATTATCGCTAAACTCTCCGGCAGTGTTATGAAAGTTGGGCATCTCTCTATTAAGAATTGCGTGTTTGACTGTTCTCTCTCTGATTGGAGATTTCACGTCTTGACCGTAAACTCTGTAAAAAAATCGGAGAGAATAAGAGGAATTAGAAATGAAGAAACCAACGAAAGAACTCCTCGAACTTAGGAAAATAATCGATACAGATTAAGCCGTTTCTGAGTGGTTCAAATCGATTGGCAATGAGAGAACAATCAGCAACTATCGAAACGATTTTCCTAAATTCTTGAAGCTCGTGAGAGAACACACGAGTTTCAAGACTCCTAGCGAAATCAGAGCAACGGAGAAAAGACCTTCAAACCAAGACCCCCAAACGCAGAGGTGGTTTGAGGCTCTGGGCATCGAATTTATGCACTACCTAGAATCTCAGCATCTCAAATACAACAGCATCAAGACGTATCTCAGAACGATGGAAAGCCTTTTTTCAAGACACTATCTGAACCTCAAATATGCTAGAAGAGAACTAGACGCCGAAGTAAGCGAAAAAGACAAGATAATTCGTGAATGGGCACCTTCAAACGAAGACTGTCGATTGCTCTACCGTTTATGCAAGACGGCAAGAGACAGAGCACTTTTGCTAACGCTCTATCAAAGCGGTTTTTCCAAGATTGATGCTTTGTCGCTAAAGATTCAAGACTTAGGATTGTACGACAAAGAAGGAAATTGGAGACCCAGCTTAAACGAAGACCTGTATATCTGTAAACTCGGAGAGAAAACGAATATTCCGCAAAAAACCATGATTAGCAGAGAAGCACTGGAAGAAATCAGAATATGATTTGGCAACTTTCGTTTTCTCATAGTCACGATTTCAATTGAAGATTCTTCCACAATTCATAAGAACTGATTCAATCAATCCATAAACCATGTATGGAAGTGACAAAGATGAACAGAGCTGTTTTTGCTTCGCTTACAATTCTGTGTTTGCTTTCCGTATCGTCAATAATGGGATTGATTCAAGTAGTCAAGGCTGATGGTGGAACCATTTACATAAGGGCTAACGGCTCAATATACCCGCCCACAGCCCCTATTTACGCCGCAGACAACATTACATACACCTTAACTGGCAAAATCACCGCCGATGCCGACGGAATTGTGATTGAGAGAGACAACATTGTTTTGAACGGGGCAGGCTACACCGTGACGGGAAGCGGAAGTGGGAACGGAATAACGCTTACGAGCAGGAGCAACGTGACCGTAGGGAACCTGACGGTAAAAAACTTCACCTATGGCTTTTATCTCTACTCTTCCTCTGACAGCACTTTGTCTGGCAACAACGTTACGGCAAACAACTATGATGGCATTGGGCTCAACTCTACTTCTAATAGTGTTTTGTCTGGCAACAACGTTACGGCAAACAACGGGCGTGGCGTCAGACTCGATTATTCTTTAAACAACAGTGTTAGCGGAAACAACGTAACAGCAAACAACGGCAATGGCATCTATCTTTATTGTTCTTTAAACAACAGTGTTAGCAGAAACAACGTAGCAAACAACGGCGGGGGCATCGGGCTCGATTATTCTTTGCACAACAGTGTGAGCGGAAACAACGTAACAGCAAACAACGGCGATGGCATCACTCTCGGTTCTTCTTCGAACAACAGTGTAAGCGGGAACAACATAACAGCAAACAACTCGTATGGTATCCACCTTGACTCTTCTTCAGACGACAGTATTAGCGGAAACAACATAATAGCGAACAACTGGAATGGTATCCGCCTTGACTCTTCTTCAAACAGCAGTATTTCTGGAAACAACCTAACAGCAAACAACGTGTATGGCGTCGGGCTTTACTCTTCTTCAAACAGCAGTATTTCTGGAAACAACATAGCAAACAACGGATATGGCGTCGGGCTTGACTCCTCTTCAAACTATAACAGCATTTCTGGAAACAACATAACAGCAAACAACGAGGAGGGCGTCGGGCTTTACTCTTCTTCGAGCAACAGCATTTTCCATAACCACTTTGTCAACAATAACGTCCAAGTTTATTCCACTAGCGACTCAGCGGATATTTGGGATAATGGCTATCCTTCTGGCGGAAATTACTGGAGTGACTACAAAGGAACAGACGCTAACCATGACGGGATAGGCGACACACCATATGTCATAGATGCAAACAATGTTGACCATTATCCGCTTATCACTCAATACACGATTCCAGAGTTTCCATCATTCCTTATACTTGCATTATTCATGGTAACAACGCTGCTTGCAGTCATAGTCTGCAAAAAGAAAGGTAGGAAAACAAGCCACAGTTAGACAGAACCTAGAGAAAACGCAACAACCAACCATCCTTCAAAAGATAGAAATCCTTAATCTGCACAGCAACAGAAGACAAACTAGGGGTTCAAGGATGAGCTAAGTCAATAAGTGCCCTAAATGTGGTGAGAAATGGAGCAAGGTTTCATACATGTTCGAGATGGTATTCACTGGGATACAAAGGAACACAAGTGGCAACAATAGTCTTCGGAGACATTGATTCCATGTGGAAACGGACAATCCCGAGAGTCCAAGCTCGAAGATGCAGGCAATGCGAGCTTGCAATATTTCTCTACTAACAGAACAAGGATGTTAAGCCATGCCTACAACTCTGGCCAGAATCCACTACCCGCAATCACTTCACTCAAGGGGGGACTTACGACTGTCCAAATCGCTTCAGGGTGCAATTGGCAATGGAGTTGTGGCGATTAGATAGAAAAAAGGTTTTCTAGGGTTCGTTTGGTTTCATCTGTTCTAGTTAGCCAAACATAAAAAATCTCAAAGAGATGACGGTTTATCCCCTACATCTCTCTATAAAGAATTGGTGAATTGGGTCCTGCTTCATTATCGGGTGACTGGTCTCCCTGTTGCAAGTCGGGTGATGAACTTAGCGCGCTCTGGGAAAGGCTAATCTCAGAAGTTGGCTATTGCATAGAACATGGTCATTATCAACAATGGAAAACTGCAGGGAGCAAAGAATAGTATTATGCCGATCTCTTGCCACAGGGTGATGCCTGTAAAGGCTTCTGGCCCAATGGGGATAAATGGAAGAGAAACGACACCACCCGTCAATGGAAGTATGAATATGAATAGAATGAAGGCCCACACAACAATATAGGTCATGGATAGCGCGACCTTTTTGTCTACCACTTGTGACACCTCTCATTTAACTATGAATACCTGCTGATTAATATATTTAGCGCGTGCGCTGAATAATGATTTTTCTTTTGGTAAACACGCTCGTGCGCGCTGTCCGATGATAGACCAGAACCCTGAATTGGCGCACGCTGTCAAGGCACTTTTAAGGCCACAATAAAAGCGCGTGCTTCAGTCTGTGTTTTCTTCACTTTTCCTTTCTATTTCCTTTTCTGCTTCTTTCTCTTCTTCCATCAACGCTGGGAATTTCGAACTCGCGAGCGTTGCCATTGTTTTAGCGCCTTCGAATTCCTCTTCTGCAACTTTCTGAAGCTTGTGCTCACTAATGATACGCTCTAATTCTCTTTGCTTTGCTACTGGTACTAACTCATTCAGCTTGTCTACAAGCCTTTTTGCCTCTTTCGCTTCGATTGGAATGGTTATATCTCTGCGCCGCGGAAGAACTATTTTCACTTTTCCTGTCTTTTCTATTCGCGCCGAGTCTATGTCGCTTAGGCGAACGTGCAGCGGGACAAACAAGCCAAAGATGCCGCCTATCGTTTCTTTGAGAATCGGGGTGTTTTCAAGGGCTTCCTCAACTTTACCTCTGAAGCTTCCCTTCATATCTATTTTTAGCAAATCTTCATAAAGCCTGATGACGAAATGTGGATGATCAATCTCTAAAATCACGTCTTTCTCTGGCATTATCCGCATCTTCAATTGACCTCCATTTGTGTGAAGCTTGGAGATAAGCTTTTTCAAAAGGTAAACATGCTAGATTAGTCGCGCGCGCTCTTGGATTCCGTGGTAATATCGCTCGACATTAACAGGAGAAGATTCACCCTTAGACTTGACAGGACCCTGATTTGAGCGTTGACTCTGCAAGAGGGGTTTCATGTGAATTGGCAGAGCTGAAGACAAAGAGTCAGAGATCTTTTAGCCTTGCTGGGCCGATGCTTCCACGTAAATGTCCTAGCAGACAGGAGAATACCTTTTTTAGTCTTGAACAATCTTTTATTTGGGAGATTGTTTGAAGCTTCAAATTGATATAAACTGTGATTTAGGCGAGGGTTACGGGGCATTCAGGGTTGGAAATGATGCGGGAATAATGCCCTGCATAACCTCTGCAAACATAGCGTGTGGATTTCATGCTGGCGACCCGATGACAATGGCGCAAACAGTTAACTTGGCGAAAAAGCACAGAGTTGCCGTCGGGGCTCATCCGGGCTATCCGGACCTCTTAGGCTTCGGAAGGCGAGAAATGCAGCTGAGTTCCGAAGAGGTCATGAATTGCACAATCTATCAAATAGGTGCGCTTCAAGGTTTTGTGAAGGCGGCTGGTGTCAGTCTGCAGCATGTGAAGCCTCATGGGGCACTGTACAATACGGCTGCAGAAGATGAAGATACATCTAAAGGCGTTGTGGGGGCTGTTAGAGCGTTTGACGACAAATTGATAGTTCTTGCGCCTCCCAAGTCTGTGTTGGCCAGAGTTGCGGTTGACGCTGGATTATGTGTTGCACACGAATTTTTCGCCGACAGGGCCTACGACGCTGATGGAAGGCTTGTCTCAAGAAGACAGCCGGACGCGATCGTTAAAGAACCGAGGAAGGTTGTCGAAAGAGCGGTTAAAGCAGTTATTGAAAGGACAGTTTTGGCTTCCAGCGGTGAAGTTGTCAATTTGGGTGAGGTGGACACGATTTGCGTGCATGGCGATACGCCCGAAGCCGTAACATTGGTGGAAACATTGAAGAAGGGGCTTATCCAAGCGGGCATTGAAGTTAAGCCAGTGAGAAGCTTCATCTAGCTAGGCTTCACCTATGAAAGCGGGATCATACGCGTCTACGAGATACTTGCCTTTCGGTGACAGTGCCGTACTCATCGAGTTCGGCGACGCTATAAGTTTGGAGCTGAATCGGAAAGTCATCGCGTTAGACGAAGCAATTCTGAAGGCTGAAGTCCAGGGAGTCGAAGAACTTGTCCCAACTTATCGATCATTACTCGTCCGCTACGACCCGTTGAAAACGACTTACGAGCAACTTGTGTTTCGCATCAAGGAAACAGAAGAAAAAGCGACTGAGTCGACAGCGGAAGTGGGGAGTAGAAAAATCACAGTTCCGGTTGTTTACGGAGGAGAATACGGACCTGACCTTGATCAAGTTGCACGATATCATGGTTTAAATGAAGAGCAAGTTGTTAAACTGCACTCTGGAAAAGAGTTCAGGGTCTACATGATCGGGTTCGTCGCTGGCTTTCCTTATCTAGGAGCGGTTCCGGATGAGATCGCAACGCCACGTCTAGAAACACCTCGTCTCAAGGTGCCAGCTGGCTCAGTGGGCATAGCGGAAAAACAAACGGGTATATACCCTTGCGAGGCGCCCGGCGGATGGCAAATAATAGGCAGAACACCCTTGGAACTGTTCGATTCACTGCGTCAACCGCCGGCGCTTCTAGAACCAGGGGACATTGTCAAGTTTGAACCGATTTCGGAAGAAGAGTTCAAAACCATCAGAAAGTCCACTCCGAAAGGCGTACACATGCCTTCCTCCGAGGGGTAAGGTAGCTTGAAAGTTTTTCAGGTGCTAAAACATGGAATGTTCACGACGGTTCAAGACACGGGGAGGTATCACTATCTCAGGTACGGTGTTCCAATTTCCGGCGCGATGGACGTGTTCTCTTCAGTTGTAGCCGATGTCCTCGTTGGAAACAACCGTAACGATGCATGTGTTGAAACAACTCTCATAGGGCCAGAACTGCAAGCACTGAGAAGAACACAAATCGCCATAACTGGCGGAACCGCTTCCCCTAAAATCAACGGTAGTAGTGTTCCGATGTGGCAGACGTTGGAGATATGCGAGGGTGACGTTGTCTCTTTTGGAAGAATGGAAAGCGGCTGCCGATCATACCTCTCAATCAGAGGAGGAATAAACACGTCCTTGGTCCTTGGAAGCAGATCCACGTTTGTGCGCGGCGGGTTTGGAGGAATAGAAGGCAGGCAGCTGAAGACTGGCGATGCAATCGAGGGCTTCGATGCTCCTCTTCTCAAAGTTGACTACTCAACGCCTGAGAAGCTGCAACCACAATTCACAGGGGATTACGAGGTGGACGTTGTTTTGGGGCCGCAAGCAGACATGTTCACGGAAAAGGGGATAAGCAGTTTCCTTTCAAACCCTTACAAGGTTACGTTGGAAGCGGACCGCATGGGATACAGGCTTGAAGGCCCGATAATAGAGCACAAGGGAAAGGCGGATATTGTTTCAGATGCTCTGTTGCCTGGCGCAGTTCAGGTTCCAAGAGATGGGAAGCCCATCGTAATAATGCGGGACGCCCAGACGACAGGAGGTTATCCGAAAATTGCTGTGGCGACTACTCCGGACGTTTCCTTGCTTGGACAGGCCAAACCAAACGATACAATAGAATTTTCCAAGATCACTGTGCAACAAGCCCACGAAAAAACCCGTGAACACTTCAAGTTGCTCAACAACCTAGGCGCGTTGTTGATGAGGAAATCTTGACGAGGGGTTGCCCAGGCGTGCGCTCTCACTGAGCATGTCTTTTGTGGCAATCAAGGATTATGCGAAAAAATAGATAAAGTCAAGAGCCTAATAGTTCACGGTCAATAATCGAGAAAACTGGCAGAAGCGCGCGCTAGTCCATGGTTTTGTAAGTCTTAGCTATTACTTGGAACTAGCTCAAGGTTATGGCCTGTGATAGGATTGACGTTGTTGCAACTTGAGGTGTGATTGAAATGCAGGCAACCGACGTGGAGAAGGCAGACAGGGCCTTGAGCGATTTGAGAGCTGGCTTCACACTTTCCATCGTTTCAATCGTCTGTTTGGTGGCAAGCATGAGCATGGTTTTCTTGTTGTATTGGGGCTTCCTGGTCAGCCCAGTTTTATCCCCAGTTTTATACCTCGGCCCAGTTTTGTACGTCACCCCAGTTTTTTACGTTTATGCGGTGGTGAAGCGCGCAAACGGATGGAAGTTGCTGGGCTTTCGTAGCACGAGATACGCGCTGTTGGGCTGCGGCGCATTCATAGTTGTTTACCCGTTTCTGGGGCTTGGGCAGTGGCTGCTGGTGTTTTACGGGGCTGAGGAACTGGCCTGACTGGTTCCTTTGGCACTCTGGGCCTTGTACACGTGTGTTGAGAACAACAGTCTCAGAATACTCGGCAGAAACCTAGGCATGAACTTAAAGCCTGAAAGAGTTTTCGCTCTGATTGGAATACTCAGCGCAGTCATGGGATACTACTTTTCACCTTCTTACCCAATCATGTTTTTTTTGCCGCTCTTCCCAGCTCTGTTCGCGTCTCCCTTTCTGATAGCCTCTTGTATCCTCACCATCAGAGAATTGAAAATCAAGCGCGCGCGCTTAGGGTAAAAGTTTTAATCTTACTTTGACGAGGTTTTCTGGCTATGTGGCGGCTGGGGTTCTTCTTCCACGAAATGGCCTTCGCATTACTGTCCATTTTCCTGCCGCTGTACTTACTCATAATCGACTCCAAGAACGGATTATTCTATGTTGGAGTCATCACCGCTATCGCCCTTTTCGCGGCCATCCCTGCTTCGTTCGTCTGGGGATATTTATGCGACAAGACGCGACACTACAAACGTTATATTCTCCTTGCGTTGCTCGGCTCGACCGTCATGATATATCTCTTCACTTTCACGACGTACATGCCTTTGCTTATTGTGCTCTACGCTGTAATGTCGATTTTTCACGTTGCCCATGAAGCTCCGAAAAATGTTCTCATCTCTGAACTGTATTCACATCAAGACTGGGAGAGGAACTTCGCCTTTTACGAAGGACTCACGGAAGTTGGATCAATGATAGGCTTAGTGTTAGGCTTCTTCGCTTCATTCTACGGGTTCGGCCCAACGAGCACGCTTTATCTTGTTGCAGGACTGAACTTCGTGGCATTCGTTCTTTCCGCTATATTCGTGGTGGACCCCCCCATGATTTTTGAGAGAAGCTTGGTGAGCATTGAGAAGACTGTGGGCTTCGCGTCTCACGGTGTTTTTGTAGCTTCTAGAATGATGGACGGTATAGGTTTGGATGAGAAATTGAAAAGAGAGAACGTCACAGCCTTCTGCTTCGGGCTGGTGCTTTTCTCGCTTGCCACGAGCATACTGTTTACTCCGATGCCCGTGTTTGTGGACAGCATCGCCCCGGCTGGCTTCGTCTTCGCGATTTTCGTGCTCAGTTCCGGGGGGGCTATAGGGGGCTACGTATTGGCTGGAAAAAGGGCGCAGGAGTCAACTGGAAAAGCCCACGTAGCCAGACTAGTGCTGTTTCGAAGCCTGCTTGCCTTCGTACTTCTCGCCGCCTTGAGTCTGTCATCTTTTAACGTTGTGTTGACTACCGGAATTCTGGTCGTTATGGGATTTCTCTTTGCGGTCTTTATGGTGAGCATTCTTGCTCTGTCTATGGAGCTTATACCGGCAGGCAAAGCGGGTCTGATCAATGTTCTGATAGGGCTGGGAGGAGCTTTCGGCTCGTTTATTGGCCCTTTCATCGCTCAGGCTTCGGGTTTCCTTCAGGTTTTTGTTGTGGCCGGTGCAATATTCTTCGCTGCCTTCGTCTTCTTCAAGATGTTCGCATAGGCAGGAGAAGAAAAAGCGGACAGATGCTTATTCGACATGGACTCTGAACAGATCGATGTCTTCTCGCATTTCTGGTGTTGCTTCCAGGAAGTCTCTGACTGCGCGTTCAACGTCCTTTGACTGGGTTATGTATCGTCCGACGATGATTATATCTGCGCCTTTCTGCAACGCTTCCTGGGCTGTTTCTGGCACTATTCCGCCTGCTACGGCGATGAGGAATTTCTTGTCCTTGAAGGTTTGACGTATTTCTGGAATGATCTCCATTCCGTGCGTTCTTCCGGTTTCCTGGTCTATTCCTCTGTGCAGGACTACTATGTCTGGAAATTCTTTGAGAGATTTGAGCTTCTTGAGGGGGTCTTCGACGTTGAGCATGTCCACGACTCCGTAAGTTGCCAGTCTTTTTGCTTCGTGGATGAACGCGTCGAGGGTTTCAGCCGGTGCAAGTCCAGAGGCTACTACAGCGTCCGCGGTTTCGTCGTAGGCGAGGTCAACTTCGACTTTTCCAACGTCCAATGTTTTCAGATCTGCAACGAAGAACATGCTCTTGGCCGTTTCTCTGAGTTCGTTTATCACTTTTGTTCCGTATCTCTTGATGAGCGGGGTGCCCACTTCGATGATTATCCTGTCGCTTCCAGGCAGCAGAGCTATGATCCTTTTTGCACTGTCCAAATCGGGGTTGTCGAGTGAAATCTGCAGGTACGGCGGTCTCCATAAACGCGGCACCTTGAACCCCATTATCGGATGTTTGCCTCTGTCCTTGTCGTAGAGGATCTTCTCCAGCGGCGGATACTTCGTCAGGGCTCGTTTCAAGGCCAGCTTCGTGGCTCCGTAATTGTAATGGTAGATCTTTCGAAAATCGGTTGCTGCCGGATGAACAAAGACGCTGCACACGATGACCCAATCATCGATCTTGTCGGTTGGAATTATCCCGTCTTCCACTGCGTCTGCAACAGCCTTCGCCACAGCAGCCTGAGCGGGGCCGAAGATCTTGTTCACATCCTCCATGTTCTTCGTGGTGACTTTAGGCACGAGAAGTGTGTGCGGTTTGGGCGGAAGGTTGGGACGTATGACCGCCAAGAGCGGGGTGTGCCCTGCCGAAAGGCTGCACATGCCTTGCGCAAATGCGTCTCCAACGGGCCCGTATTTGTCACCTATCAGAAGATCGATGTGTGCAACTTCGTTCCCTTCTCCGACAAGTGCTTCTCCAATCAAATAGACTTTCCCTGTTGCGTCTCCATATGTCGACACGATGTCTGTCGGAAGACTGTCTGATATCTCTTTGAAATCAACATTAAACTCCTTGAGCCAAGCATAAAGGGTGTCCCTGTGTATGTTCAAGACTTCAGCTGTTCCGAGAACTGTAGGTTTTGTCGGTTTGACCTTTGGGACACCGCGGTCTTCGGCAGCCTTCTTCGCAGCTTCTAGGAGCATGTCGACAAACTCTTCCCTTGTTTCAGGCTTCCTAACATTGTGTTCCGACATTTGCTCATCACACACGCTATTTGGATGTATAGGTGGTATATAAGACTGTCGGAAGCATTCCGGAAAAAGCTCAAATGAGCGGGTAGTTCAGCATTTAAGTGTCGAGCCACGCTAGGTGATGGAAGCTTTTTCGGCATGCTGGTGACGTTGTCTGTAGGTGCGCTGAGGAGGGTGGGTGAACTGTCTGGGGCTCAACTGTGCTATAGTTGAACAGGCGGACTTGTGTGCTGTCGGCCGTTGTTTTGATGTGGACATGGGTGTGTTATCGCTAAGTCTATATACTTTGAGATATTGTAAGAGGGTTAAAACCGGTTTGCGGAGCTGGTCTTGTGGAATGGAAGGGGCTCGCGTGTTTGCTCGTTGTTATCCTAGGAATCATCTTGTTCTTGTATGGGGCAAACTATTATAATAATATCGTCGGCTGGGCTGGGGTTTACTTGTTTTTCGGCGGAATCGTGGCGTACGTGTTGTTGAGGGTGTTTTGGCATCGGGCAAAGAGTGTGTCTGATCAGAAACCGTAGAGTTCGGAGAATTTCATGTTCAGGTAGCCCAGGTATGGTTTTACGTTTATTTCTGTTCCTGTGATTTTCTTGATTAGGTCGGGGGGGTCGTAGAGGTTTCCTTGGCTGTGAATGTTTTTGATTAGCCAGGCTTTTGCTTCGTTGAAGTTGCCTTTCGTGAGTTGTTTTCGCCAGTCTGGCTGAGTCTTCTCCATTGTTGTGAGTAATTGTCCGTCGTAGATGTTGCCCAGTGCGTAGCTTGGGAAATAGCCGTACAGGCCGCTGGCCCAGTGTGTGTCTTGCATTACGCCTTCCGAGTCGTTTTCGATTTTTAGGCCTAGGTATTCTTTGTACTTTTGGTTCCATGTTTCTGGGAGTTCCTTGACTGTTATTTTGTCGGCGAAGAGGTCGCGTTCGATGTTGAACCTTATGATTATGTGCAGTCCGTAGGTGACTTCGTCTGCTTCAACGCGGATTTTTGAGGGTTTGACCTGGTTTATTGCGTGGACAAACTTGTCTAGGTTCAAGCCTGAGAGCGTGCTGCCGCCGGCTTCTTTGAGCTTTGGCAGGAAGTAGGTCCAGAACTCGCGGGATCGGCCCACGACGTTTTCGACGAAACGGGATTGTGACTCGTGGAAACCGCTTGAAACGCCGCTGCCGACAGGCTGGTACATCCATTCTTGCTTGAGGTTCTGTTCGTACATGGCGTGTCCTGCTTCGTGCAAGACAGAGAAGATTGAGGATGCGAAGAGATCCTCGTAATAGTGCGTTGTTATTCTAACATCGTCGTAGTAGCCTGTTGTGAAGGGGTGTTCGGTGGGGTCGATTCTTCCTCCTGCTCGTTTTGATGTCACATCGTAGCCGACGGCCTCGGCAAGCGCCACGGCGATTTTGTGTTGCGCGTCTATGGGGACCTTGTGTTTCAGAACGCTTAGATCCGGCTGTTTCGGCGCAGTTTCGCATTTCTTCAGAACCTTAACCAGCCCTTCTCTGAGTTCATCGAAGATTTTGGTAATTGCTTTGGCGGTCATCTTGGGTTCGAAGATGTCTATCATCGCATCGTAGGGTGTTGCCGTCTCTTTTACCTTCATCAAAATGTCCGCGGCCTTCTTCTCCAGTTCAACGAGTTTCTCAAGCTCTGGTCTGAACATGGCATAGTTCTTGGCCGCTTTCGCCTTCTTCCACGTGTCAATGGACAAAGCCTGCTGTTTTGCAATCGCTGCAACGAGTTCTTCTGGAAGCTTCGTCTGTTCGTCGTAGCGTTTCTGTATGAGGTAAACGTTTCTCTTCTGCACCTGATCAAGCTTGTCGTGCTCTGGGCTTCGCTTAATCTTCTGCAGTAGTGCTCCAATCGCCGGGTCAGTGCTCATCTTGTGCTCCAATACGCTGAGCAAGGAGAGTTGTTGACTGCGCAGGTTGATACCCTTCGGGGGCATCATCGTCTCCATATCCCAGCTAATCATGGATTCCGCTGACATCAAAATAGCAAGTTCCTTGGCTTTCTCCATCAGCGCATTATAGTCTGACACTACATTTCCAGCCATTGATTTCCACCTTCAACCAAGAAGACTACTCGATAGGGTAGAGCTTGTATTTGAGTTTTGAGTTCGGCAAGTGCGCGCTATCTTGGGCTACTATTGCTTAGGAATGGATTCATGTTTTTCCAGCTTAAACTAGGTCGCGCTCACTAGCATCAGAAATGGTTTAGTGAGTGTTCAACCAATCCTTAACGGCAGAGGTCAGCGTGCGCACGTGAGCACAAGCCGCTTTTCTAGACTCGGGGGGTCGAGCCAAAAGGCAAATATCGTTAGAATCTCGTATAGTTGGTTGATAGTTATGTCTGCCCCTGATGATTTGAAAAACCTACTTGGCCCAGACGAGAAGGTTGAGTTGTACATTCCGCAGAAGATCTATCATCCTAAGATCAACATCGACTCTGTGGTCATTACGAATGAGCGGATAATTCTGCGGCACCCGCACGCGCTTGGGTTGAAGAAGGATTACACCGATTATAATTACAGGGACGTCGCAAACGTAGTGTTGGACAAGGGAATAATGCGGTCAACCATCAAGCTGACGCTGAGGTTCGGAGGAGAACCGCTGTCTTTGAACGACCTACCCAACGCGGACGCAGAAAAAGCCTACGCAGTCATCAGGGAGAATGTAGACAGGTTCCAAGCGCCTCCTTCAACTGGATACGCCAGTGACCTTCCGCCCAGATAACGTGCGCGCTTTAGTGTTTGTTGGGTGGCCATAAGATGTCTAATGTTAGGATGAGAAAAGAAATGGGGGACAAAATCGATTTGGGGGCTAAGGTTCCGTCATATCCGATGCCTGTGGTTTTGGTTGGGGCAAAGGTTAAGGGGAAGGCAAATTTCTTGGCTGTTGCGTGGTTTACGGTTGCGGCGCATACACCGCTGAAGGTGGCTGTTGCGCTGAATAAGGCTCACTACACGAATCAAGGTGTAAAAGAGAACAAAACGTTTAGCGTCTGTGTACCTTCAGAGGATATGATAGAAGCTACTGATTATTGTGGGCTGTTCTCAGGATCCAAGGTAGACAAATCTAGGGTCTTTGACGTGTTTTATGGCAAGTTGAAGACTGCCCCTATGATAACGAAGTGTCCGGTGAATGTCGAATGTAGCCTGGACAAGGTTATAGATGATGGCTCACACGAGATGTTCATCGGAGAAATCGTATCCACGTACACAGAAAAAAAGTACATGACAGATGAGGCTGTTGACCTCAGAAAGACCAGACCATTCCTATTATCACTGAACGACCGGCAATACTACGCGCTTGGTGAACCTGAAGCAAAAGCTTGGACTGCAGGCAAGAATTATAAACCATGAAGCGCACGCGACCTGGAGACGAAACGTTCTAACAGTAATGGAAAGCAGAAGGGCCAACGTTTAATCTTTTCCCGCTGGTGACCGGTGAGGTGAAGAATTCGAACGTGCAGTGCTTGCTCTTTCTCGAAGATCGGTGCACATGTGACAGATGTTGTAATATCCCTCAGGCCTTGGCTCGATGCCTCTCTTCTTTGCCCATTTTATCAGTCCGTCCATGCCTTTTTCGACTATTGATTTGGATTCAGAAATTTTGAACGGGTCATAGTTCTCTAGGATGTCAATGATGTCAGATTTGAACGCGTTTCCGATGTGAAAATTCTCGCAGACAGCAACTCTTCCGTCTGGTTCTATGGAAATTGTTTTGACTGAATCAAGCTTTTCCGTATAGGGCATCTCGCCGCATCTTCCCTTCGGCATCGGCGTTTTCGGCGGAAGGAATTCTGTTAGAGATGCGCGGGCTCTTCCTTTGGGCTGCACGCTGTTTCCTCCGCTCTCTTCCACCTGCAAGTTGCGGAGTTTCTGCAGGATTGTTTTGGTTCTGCGATTGTACTTGTTGTCATGATCCTTAGACACGACCCAACAAGGGTTCCAGCTTACGCGCTCGATTCCTGCTGCTATGAGTGAATTTGCGGTCTTCTTAACGGTCTTGAGCGGAGTGAATTGTTGATGAAAGCAGTCAACCGAGATTGAAACTTCAGTAACCCCGGATTTCGCGAGGTTCTGGGCGATTTCCCGGATCTTTTCTGCTCTTGTCGACCAGAAACCGTTCGTGATGACGTCTCGAACAGGAATACCCATTTTCTTTGCTTGTTCGTGGATTGCGCAGACGATCTCAGGATAGAGCAGAGGCTCTCCGCCAAACGTCATTATAGATTTTGGAGCATACGCTTGTCCGACCTTTCTGACAATCTCGACAGCCTTGTCCTTGTCAACATGACCTGGAAACTTCGCTTTCTCTTCTTCACTTTGTTGGCAGTGGCTACAGCTTGAGTTGCAGAGGTAGGTTACGACGAATTCGATTCGGTCTACAACCAGATATTTACCCAGACAAATTGCCTTCTACATCTATTCGTAACAGAGCCAAGCTGGACTATAACTTTTCTCCTGAGCAACTAGACATAGCGCGCGCTTGCACCATAGCCCTGCAAAGTCGCTGCCTTTTTTTACTTGTAATGTCAGATGTAATCTGTAAATGTAACAAACCATGGAGAAAATCAGGCTGGAAGGCTGTTCAGAGTGGACTCGGCCTGTTTACTTGTAATGTCAGATGTAATTTTCAATGTATGAGTCAGGGACTAGGTGGTGTTGCCCGCGGTACAAAGTCAGAGTGGTTAGGTCCGGCAGGCCTACTTGAAGGCGAGATACGATAGTCTGGGGTGGGAAAATTCTAGAGAACGGTTCGCGCGCTGAGCCGAATGCGTCTCTTATGGCGGCGGTTTCACTTCGGGACTTGGGGGTGTATACTGTTGACCGCTGCTTGTGTCGGATCCGGAACGCCTGCTACGGGTTATGAATACCACCGCTATTGCTATGACCGCTATAATCACCACTACTATCGCTATGGTGGAGTATGGGATGGAGAATGGTGACGACTGTGGCATCACGCTGTTTCCTGAGGAGTCGGTTTTGACTAGAAAGGCGTCGTAGCTGCCGGCGCCGTAAGAAGCTGTGAATCCGGCTAACGCGTAGCCTCCGTCGCTTGTCTGGACCAGGGAGTACGCTTCATCGTCGTCTGAGCCTCCGTAGGTTTGGCTCCACTGCATGGTTCCCGTAGATGTGGTCTTGACAAGCCAGTAGTCAATGTCACCGGCGCCGTACGATCCGGTTAGGCCTCCTAGTGCGTAGCCTCCGTCGCTGGTTTGAACTAACGCGTTTGCTATTTCGTCGTATGCTCCTCCGTAGGTTTGGCTCCACTGTGAGGTTCCAGAGGAGTCGGTGGTGACCAGCCAGAAATCGTCGTCGCCTGCTCCAGTGGAGTTGGTGTATCCGGTTAGGGCGTAGCCGGTGCTGGTCTGAATCACGCACGTGGCTTCATCGTCTCCTGAGCCTCCGTAAGTCTGGTTCCACATCATGCTTCCGGAAGAGTTGGTCTTGACGAGCCAGAAGTCGTAGCTGCCAGCGCCGAAAGAGTTTGTGTATCCTGCTAGGGCGTAGCCTCCGTCGCTGGTTTGGATCACGCATTCGGCTTCATCGTCCCCTGTCCCACCGTAAGTCTGGTTCCACATCATATTTCCATGAGAGTCTGTCTTAACTAGCCAGAAGTCGAAGCTGCCTGCCCCGTAGGAATCAGTGAACCCAGCTAACGCGTAGCCTCCGTCGCTGGTTTGGATTACGGAGTATGCGCCGTCTTGTGCTACTCCTCCGTAGGTTTGGCTCCACTGCGTGTTTCCGGAAGAGTCTGTTTTGACAAGCCAGGCGCCGGTTTCACCGGCACCGTAAGAATCCGTGGTCCCGGCTACTGCGTATCCCGTGTCGTTGGTTTGAATGACTGAGTAGGCTTCATCGTCCCCTGTCCTACCGTAGGTTTGGTTCCACTGCATGTTTCCGGAAGAGTTGGTCTTGATTAACCAGAAATCGTAGCTGCCCGCTCCGCTGGAGTTTGTGAATCCGGCTAACGCGTAGCCTCCGTCGCTTGTCTGGACTAGGGAATATGCTTCATCGTCTCCAGAACCTCCGTACGTCTGGCTCCATCCTGTCGTGGCAGCGGCGCCGAACCGTGTGCATAACGTTGTAATGAAAATGGCGAGAAGAACAACGCCTAAAATCAATCGTATCTTACTTTTCATAATTTGTGCCCCGAACCATCGTCGTGATATAATCGTGATTCTTAAATAGGTTGCGACGCCGTTTCAGAATGGTAGAATCATAAAATGAGCAAGAGAAATAGCGAAGTCGGCAAATTCCTGATACTGATGATAACCATTGCTTATCTTCAAATGAAGCTCAATTTCTTACGTGTCGGGGTAAGAGTTTTTCCCAGTAGCCAAGCATTGCTGAAGAATTTGCAATCGACTCGCGACAGGTTAGGGTCGCTATAGGTCAGTCGTTATGAACATCGAACAAAACTCAGCGAACGGTTCACGTCCCTTTACGCGCCAGTATCGTTGCAGATGACGAATTTTCACATGGAGAACAAAATTAGCAAGGCGACAAAGACTTCAGCGCGCGCCGAAACTTTCATATTCCAACGCGCGCGGTACAAGCATTACGCTACTCCTTCAAATGATTGTAAGATCTATCTAAGATTCACGTAATTATCGTGACAGAGCGTCTCTGCCAAATGCGTCTCTAGAGACTCACAGAACAACTAATCAACTCGAAGCCCAATCCGTCAACTTCGGCTGACGCTTTGAAGTTTCCTCGAAAGAGATTCTTCGTCCTCTGAGGCGACGGAAATCTAGGAAATAGACCGTGTTATCCTCAAAGAAAAAAAGAGAACCTTTCATGCCTAGAAATCTCCCTGAAATCTTAAATTCCTTAAGTGAAATGAATGCAAAAGGTGTAGATTCAATAGACAGATTGTAGAAGCGTCTAAGATCTGTAATTCTTCCATTTTCAGTCCTACATTCGGGGTAGCAGGAATTGAGCCATTCTGAAACACTTCCAATCAACTTACCAAGTTTGGTCAAAATGAGTGGCGAATGGCTTCCTAATATTTCATTCATTTTCATTTGCAGTCTCATTGATTTTGGGACTGAAAACCTTTTGGATATCTCTGCTTCTATGATTCTTGCAAGTCTGGAATTGGCGGCAATTCCTATTTCAACACCATAATCGGCACCTTGTTCCAGCCAACGTTTCATCAATCTATCTTTGTTTGATACCCCAATCTTCAAATCATTGCCAAAGGCAGCGAGATAGATTGATGTTTCTGTGCTTGAACAAAACTCTTTAACTGTTTCACATGCCATGCATTTGCTGCCATTGCATATCACGCATGGTAACAGAGTATCCATTGTTTTGCATGCCTTGCACTGAGTTCCGGAATCCAGAAGGGTTTGTTGAGGACAAGCAGTGTATGAATGATCTCTTTGAAGGCCATGATATCCAATGCAATACTTTTCTGGCAGAATCTTCCAATCAAGATGACTGCCCGCAAGGAGCCCGATCAACTGGTCAGAATTACTGCCAAGGGTTCTGATGATGGCTCTCGGTGTAAGTTCGTTCGAAATATCGTAGTTTACGATTATGGTCTTGCCGATGCAAGTCATGTTTTTGGTCTCTTCGCTTCATTTATATAATTTGCTAGATAAGAGTTTAATGACTTCAGGAAGTTTTCTCATGATGAACATAGTTCTGGTGGACATGGGCAGTCCTAGGGACGAATTAAATGAACCATTGGGTATTGAAGTATTGGGCGCAACCTTGCGCCATTATTTCTCGCCGCTCGTGAAAGTCCGTCTGGAGTACTTGCAGCTGAGCGGCGGGGTTCTACCGCAACCTAGCATACTTCTGGGTTCCTCTTTGATCGGGATATCTGCAAGTCTTTATTCGTTAAAAAGGACAAAAGCAATTCTGGATTTGATATATTCGGCTAAATATCCTGATGGCGAAGGACCCTTAGTTTTGTTAGGGAACCTCCTAGGCACATTTGCTTACAGGGAGATTCTGGACGATTACAGGGACATCGTTTGTGTGCGTGGAGAAGGAGAGGATGCCATTGTTAAAATAGTCAAGACTCTGATGGATCTGCCTTCACGGAACGCCCGAGAGATAAAGGAAGTGCTGTGCGAATCAGATGTTCCTAATCTAGCCCTAATGAGTAGAGGTGATATAAAGGAAACCACCCGAAAGGTTGTAAACTTGGAAAAAACCGTCAAACCATCCCGGGATTTTCTTCCGTTAATTATTAAAAGACGAGGCATTGTACGGGTTGAGGCCAGCAGAGGATGTCCTTGGGGACATTGCAGTTTTTGTGCCATCTCAGCCAAATATGGAGTCGCAGCATGGAGACCCTTCCAGATCAGTAGAGTACTAGAGGAATTAGAAGAACTCTCTCGTGCAGGGGCAAGAAGCCCATACTACACTGATGAAGATTTTGTAGGTTCTGACCCTAAGAGGGCCTTGGAGATTGCTGATAGGATAATATCTGCAAAGGAAGAGGGCAGAATAGACGACAAACTGAATTTCTATATTAACTTGCCTACCAGTGGAATTGTTGGTGACAAAACCATATCTGCCGAAAGCTGTGTTGCATTGCTTAAAAGATTGAAAGAAGCAGGTCTTAGGGAAGTATTCGTGGGAATTGAGTCTGGCGCCAGAAGTCAAATCAGCAGGTATAGGAAGAGAGAGACAGCTGAAAAGAACATTGAAGCAGTTTCAATCTTGAGGGAATTGAATCTTGAGATTGACGTTGGGTTCATCATGTTTGACCCCGAGATGACATTCAGAGATTTGAAGGAGAATTTGGAATTTATCCGAAATACTGATCTGATAGATCATGATGCGCGTGACATGAAGAAAGTCAGAGTCGAGCCTGGCACAAAGTTAGAAGAAATGCTGAAGGTCAAGAAGATAATTGGTCCGAAGTTTGACGTGAACAGTTTGTCTTATTCATATGTGTTCCTTGACCCTCTAGTGCAGAAAGTATTCGATGCGTATCAAGAATGGGAAAAGGGCGCATTAGACGTTGTCTACACTATTCAGGGAAGATGTAGAGGTGAAGCCTCATCTGAAAAGGAGAGATCCCGACTCAAGAAGTTTCTAGGTAGATTCCGCAGACTTGACTTCGAATTCTTGGAAGCGTGTATCAGAATAGCCGAGGAGTCATCTGGGGATCTTGATGAAATAGAGGCAGGAAAGAAAAAGCTTCAGAACGCAAGAAGTAAGCTGTTGCAGGAAGTGCCGAAATATCTATACTCAGCTCAATAACTATAACCGCAATGTCAGTGCTCTGAGATTATGATAAACAAAAGACAATCACTAATTGGAGTTGACGAGGCGGGTCTTGGTCCAGTATTCGGCCCTTTGGTAGTCGCCGGAGTGCGTGTCAAAGCAATGCATTTGAATCTTCTACGAGAACTCGGTGTCAAAGATAGCAAGCTCTTCGGTGGCTGTAAACGAAGCAGGTGGAGACGCGAACTGGTGTGGCAAAAGGCCAAACAATTTGTTGAGAAGTTTGAGATCAGGGTTTTTCCTGCAGGTCAAATTGACAGTGCTTATCTGCAGGGAATTACCATGTATGATTTGGAAATTCATGGCGTAGCGGAAATTCTGAACGAGCTAGATTGGCAAACAACTGAAGCTATATATCTGCATCAACTTGGACAAACGAGCAGAAATAAGGTCCTGCAAAAGTTGCATAAGCATGATTATCACTTTTTCTCAGAGAGTTTCAACTTAAAAACAGTATATGAAAAGTATGCAGACATCAAATATACACATGTCGGTTTGGCTTCCATCGTGGCAAAAGTGACTAGAGACACCTTAGTCGGTCTTATTTGCGATGAGATTGGGGAAGAATATGTTTCTGGCTATGCTAATCGTAACACTGCGGTCTTCCTTGGAAAATATTTCGAGCGATGTCATACTCTCCCACCTCATACTAGAAGAACGCGCAATTGGCAGCCTTTGAATGAACTTGTTGCCAAAGAAGGAAGAAGATGCTGAGCAACCTATCCTAAACTCATGTGGATCGTGTAAACTCCATCCAAAGCCGCAAATGACAGAAGACTAGAACTACTTAGTGTCTGTCTCGGTCTTCAATAAGGAATCTTTTAAGGAGCAGGCAGAAAGCTACTATACCAGCATAAAGACATCTGTTGGCAGAATTGCTTACTGCAATGACGGCGTTTTTCTATCCGACAAGGGGCGCGCGCACTGTTGAACAACGGGTTCTCGACAAAAGACTATAAGCTTCTTCGCAAAGGGGCTTTCAAGTTTAATTGGAGTTCTTGTCATTGTCATTATGTGTCTGGCAGTGACAAGATTGCATATTAGGGCCGGGCATGCTGCTACTGGCTGACGCCAAGACTTTGGATGTTCCAATGCATCAAGAAAAGAGACGTATTCATGAACGCTACTAGAAGCAACTTTCGACCTTGAAAATACTTTCGGATGCTTCTTTGGTTTCTTTTACATTTTTCTCTGGGCAAAACACGTAGAGTGTTCGAACAGGGGCTAACGAAGCTGAAATAGGAGATTCTTCATCAAAGGAGAAGAATGACCCGTTTTTTCTCAGTACATAGATGGGTTTTTCTCTCTCCCCAAGTGTTTCCTCAAAACGCTCGTAGAGCTTAATCTTGACACTTTGAACGTGAACTATGATATAGGCAGGATCCACACCCACTTCTTCTGCAATCTTTTTTTCAACAGTCGCAATCTGTTTCCTGTTCATCTCTCCTATCCTTTTCCTAATTATTGGGTTTTCGACACCTTCCTTTGTAAGGTGGGCAACGAGGGCTCTCTTCAACAGTTTTCGACAACGAATGTCTTGGAGAAGATCTTTTGCAGGTCCTACAGAATGTTCCATTATTTGATGTTGAATGGAGAAGTCGTCGAGCGATTTGAAGTTTCCAATAAATTGAACGGGGTCGCTTTCGGCTTTCAAATTCTCTTTGCACAGCGAACCATCCTCAAATGCTAATTTTGTTGCTCTCAGAAACATGTCATCCGCAATCAACCTAGTGTGATGCTCATAAACCTGCATATGCATTGCATACCTAGCAAGCCGGTAGCTTTCCAAAGCATCTTTTCCTTTCTCTTGCACAGCCAAATACTCTCTTCCATCCTCCGAGATTCTGCACATAGTTCTGATTACGCGTTCTATGTCGAAAAGACCATACGTTACGCCAGTATGGTAGGAATCGCGTCTCAGATAATCCAACTTGTCGACATCTAGACTGCTAGAAACAATATCAGAATCAAGCGATTCACTGTCCAAAACGCTCAGAACTTCTTCTTTGGAGTCGTCAAGAATCTTTCCAATTTCAGGATCGAATCGTACTATCAGTTTTGTTATGTCCTCGTGAGAGAATTTCTCCCCATTAACCCACCTCATTGGTTCCTCCCAAATGTGTGAAAAGGGTCCTTGACCAGTATCATGAAGTAATGCAGCAGTCCTGATGGCTTCCTTACGCCGTGGTGGTATTTTTAGCTGATCACAAACGCGACCAGCAAGATAGAGCGTCCCCAGAGAATGTTCAAGTCTGGTATGTACTGCGCTAGGATAAACGATGTAGGTGTGGGCAAGCTGTTTTACTCTTGACAGTCTTTGAACTGCAACAGTATCTAGGAGAGCGTCTTCTTTCTTGCTTATTCCAACAAAGCCGTATAAGGGACACCGGATAAGCTTTGACTCAAAGTCTAACGGCAAAAAACATCCTTCTAGTTATTTTTCAACTCTTTGAACATTAGTTTCGATTAGCTTAAGCGACGTCAACAGTTTGACTCCTGCCTGTACTTGATCTTCCTGAAGTTCCCAACCGAACGATTTGCTTGCTTTTATAGCCTCATCGTAAGTCATCGCCCTATCATTCTGCTTCAGCACAAAATGCACTTTCGCCGCCCAAGAAAGAGACAGGAAATTGCAGTGCACTATCTGGCTGCACTTTCTAACTACTCGTCTAATAATGAAATATTCACTTGGGAATCTCCTTTGTATTCTCACGGCAAACGACTGGCCGTCCCCAGTCAGATTATAATTGTACATTGTCCTGTTTCGAACAGTTTGACGGGCTCTTTCCACAACAAAGTCGAGTTCGACAAGAGTCTGCAATTGAGACGCAACCAATGCGCTATAGGGACCGTAGAGATCGGCATAGTAGCCTGCATCCATTTTCATACTGACCGAAGCAAGGTAGCCCAGTTTTTGAATTGCCGTTCTGCCATCTATGCCCTCAGGACAAATACTCAGCAGCGCTAAAAGGAGTTCTGAAATTTCCATTCTTTCTCCCTCTCTTTGTTTTACTGCAATTACTATTTAATCTTGTGTCATCTGAACTGCCAATGAGACGAGGAAAAGCGCAGGAACTTGTCATAACCTTGTGCTTACTCATGCTGATATCATCAACAACACTTTGTCTCAAGTATTTTTCTCTCAGTGAGCCCAGTTGAAAAACGTTCCTAGGCGTAACGAAGCAAAGGAAAAGAATAGTCACTTCTTTTTGTCGTATTGGGCTAGGGAGCTATTTGGGATGTGGAACAATGCTGAGAAGAGACATAAAGCTCATCGATCTTCCTTGCAAGGAGTTTCCTAACTCCCTCGTCTTTCATCAGTATGTCCCATTATTTGGTCTGCTTTCGCTCTTTAATCTTCTAGTCTTATCGCAGTCTTCATGTTGAGTATCATATCACAACTGGAGCAAAACTGAGTTTCAGGGGGCTACTTTTTGTTTGCATCTCGGACATATGGCTGATGTGAACTCTATTCTTGTTTTAGCCTCCTCTTGTTTTGTGTCAATCCGTGTGCTTTGAGAAGTGCATTGTCTACATCCCTGCCAGAGAGGTGGACATAAACAGAAGGCATGTCCGATCCCTGGACCTGGCCGAGTAGCTCTTTCAACTGGACTTCTGTAAGGATAGAGGCCAGTTCTGTCGCCCTAGTATGTCTGAGAAGATGCGTGTACAGTCTCTTGTTTAGTCCTGTTTGTTTTCCTCGCACACAACATGCTCCAACAGGAGGCGCTCGATGGTTCATTTGAAAATCCTGTCATATTCGTAGATGTCTCTCCGATTCGCGGGCATCGGGCTTGTACCCCTAGAAAAATACGCGAGAGAACCGAACTAGAAGTTTGGTGCTCCGGCCGGGATTTGGACCCGGGTCTCCGGCTCGAAAGGCCGGAATACTTAACCGAGCTATACTACCGGAGCCCTGCCGCCTGGAGGCATCAAGCTGAGTAGGTCTTCGTTCGAATAAACCTTATCCTATGAGCGCTGATTTTAGACAGTCCTGTAGTGGCGCGAGCAGGGGTTCGGCCTTGTTCAGTGTTGGTGCGTAGTAGGCTGTTTTTGCCGAGTTCGTCATTATTGTTTTTATTCCAAGTCTTTCGGTCCATGAGACGACTGTGCAGACGCCATCGAGCACGTGTCCTCCAGCCTTTTCTATTTTCTTCACGTGGTCGCGGGCCATTTGTCTGATGTGACAGGAGGTGCAAACCCAAAACTCCGTTCCAGCCCTGACTCTCTTTCCTTCAACGAGGCGGGCGATGCGTTTCATCTCGTTCAGCGAACAGTGTGGGCATCCCAGAAACACGAGATCAGGCTGACTGGCTGAAGCTGTGGACAGTTCTTCGATTGTTTGTTTGATCTGATGAGAGTCCACACCTATTTTTTCGGTTTCCCCTGTTCTCGGGGTGGAGTCGAGGTGGAACATGTTTGTCATTCCTGTTGTTGCGATGGCGGCGCAGAGCTGTTTCAGTCTGTCTCTTGAGGTGTTTGGCAAGCCTTTGATTGCGGGGATTTTGTCTCCTAGGGTTTTGCCCAGAAAGATTCCTAGTGCTCCGAGTTCTGTTTCGTTTCGCAGTTTGGTTTCAACTTTCACTGTGACGTTTGGTCGTCGGTTTTCCGTTCTGTGAATTCCGTAATCTGGTGTTTTTCCAATTATCGCGGCTGCGAGGGCGCTGGGTCCGCCTTCACGGTTTGTCCACGCGCCCAAGACTGAATTGGCATAAACCACGGCTGAGGATTCGGCCCAAGCGTGATGCAAACCCCGCTTTGGCCTCTGCAAATAATACGGTGTGCACGTCAGAGACTGGGTCAGACCCATTCTTTCAAACTGCCTCAGAATATCCAGTTGGGGCTCTTGGAGATCCTTTTGCAGTTTCTTTCCAAGGTAATGCGAGTCGAGACTCTGCGGGTTCAAAGTGGTCCTGACTTTCACCCTCGCGCCAGCATCGGCCAGGGCTCTCAAAAACTCGATTGGGGCGTCGCCCAACGTTTTGTATGAAACTCCTGAAACATGTGCCGAGTCTATCAGTATGAGTTTTTCTGCGCCAAACAGCTCGCCCAGACGCACGAGTATTCTGATGCAGGTTTGGTTTGCCCATCCGCACTCGCCATCGTAGATGCGCTCTTCCTCTCGCGTCAGGTGCACGCGTTTCAGCTCTCCTTGCGTTTCAAGATTCTCGCAACGCCTTTGCAACCGTCAACTTCAACTGTGTCGCCCGTCCTGATTTTTTCAATGTCAACCTGGTCGATCATCGGAATGTTAGCTATTATCGCGCCGACTACGACGACAGGGTCGGCTGTCTGGTTGATGATTGCCGCGGGCGCCAAGCCCCTCTTGGACAAGGAATACAGTACGTAGCTACCTACTGTGGAGCCGTGACCGTGCGGGAAGACCAGAACCTTGTCTTTGATACACGTGCCGCAGAGGTCATGCTTCTTTTCGATTATTTTTCCGTCAGCCGGGTCAACTCCGCCCAAAAAGCTGATAGGCTTCGCGCTCACAAGGGCCTCTGCCGTGCAGGTTCCTTCCACGATTTTTCTGCCCTTCAACGTTAGAACTTGCATTCTGGCACGCTTCAGTAGGACACTGTTGCTGACGAAGGGATTCTGCCCAGAATCTTTGAGGCCGCTGCGCTGACTTTTTCACGGTTTTCCTCTTCCGCGTAGACGCGCAGTATGTTTATGAAACCCTTGAGGGTTTCGAATATTCTGGAAATTTCGCTCAGCCGCTGCGGAATGTTTTCGCCTTTCGCCGTCTTGTAGAACACTGGGATTTCCATGCTTTCCAATAGAACTGCGTGATGATTCGGAACGGATGGAACGGTGGGCACGTCGATGAACACTGTTTCTGTCTCGACCTTTGCTTCTCTTGCAATGTCGGCTTGCAGTTGCGTTCTGTTGGCTTCACGGCTGAAAATGTTCGAAACCATCGTGTCCTTCTCGTAGAATGTTCTTTCATAAGCGCATTTCAGCATCTTTCGCCTCTCAAGATCCCTTATGATCCTGCATGATTTTTTGCAGTTCTTAAGCATCGTCCAAACGGTGTAATCGTCCATCGCCAAGTATTCTTCCGGAGTCTTGAAACTCGTCAGTCCCAGTTCGCCGTTTGCCTTTTCCATCGCAGTCGCGAGCATGATCTGCGCTGCTCTCCCAACGCGGTGAAAGTATATACTCCTGAAGGATTCTATCCGAGCTATAATCATAGATTCCAGGGCTGACAGAGCGCCTAGATCAACCGCCAGGTTGCCTTCCAACACGTCCAGTGTGTGGATCAGCCTGGAAACATCGATGAAACCGTACTCCGCGCCGGTGTGGTACGTGTCGCGCACTATGAAGTCCAGCTTGTCCACGTCGACGGCGCTGCTTATTATCTGGTCCAGAAAAGCCTTCCCGGGCACGTGAAGTCTGCCGACGGCCAGTTTTCCAACATCCTCAGGCTTAAACCCCATCCTCTTCAGCTTGTCTTTCAGTTCACTGTTCTTGACCAGCCACAGAGTAACGTCCTCGTGCGTCTGATTGAGCTCCTTTTCAAGCAGTTGTTCGAAAACGTGTGAGAAGGGACCGTGTCCCACGTCATGAAGCAAGCCTGCAATCCTGACCATTTCAGCCTCGTCCTCGTTGATGTACTGTGAAATGTTGGGGTTTTCAGCTACTCTGCTGGCCAGGTACATCACGCCGATTGAATGTTCAAAACGCGTGTGGTTTGCCCCAGGATAAACGTACTCTGCGCCCGCAAGCTGACGCAGCCTATGCAGTCTCTGGACGGGATAAGAATCGATGAGGGCTTTCTCCTCTTCCGTTATGTACACGTAACCGTGCACGGGATCTTTTATCTCGCCCCAGTAGTTCCTGGCCATCTGCAAACTCCCTGCTTTTGGACAGCTACTACATGCATCTTCGTTCTTATAATGTCTAACACAGGCCTTGCAAAATGTGCCCGACGGCAAGTTTTAAGAACCCAGACAGATGCAGGTTTATACTATGAAGTATGCTGCTGGGAAAGTGGCTGGCGCACTCTTTTTCGTTGCAGCTTCACAGTTTGTCATAGGAATGGTTGTTGCCGAAGCACGCTACGCGGGCTACAGCATTTCTGCGAATTACATAAGTGACCTGGGCGTGGGACCTTCCGCATTGATTTTCAACTCTTCAGTCTTCCTCATGGGCTTGTTGATACTCATCGGAGCCTACTTCGTTCGGCGAGCTTTCAACTTCAAGCTTCTGACCCTGCTGCTGATTCTGACCGCGATAGGAGCCATGGGCGTCGGCGTTTTTACGGAGAACAGCGGAAACGCGCATCCGATCGTTTCGTTAATCGCGTTCCTGTTCGGCGGATTGTCCTCTATAGCATCATACAGGTTGCTGAAGCGGCCCTTTTCAGTCATCGCCGTGATTCTGGGCTTGATGGCTCTTGGAGCCTTGGGCCTCTTCGGAGCTCAAATATATCTTGGCTTGGGCGTAGGCGGAATGGAACGCATGATCGTCTATCCGATTCTCATGTGGGGAGCAGGGTTCGGCGGCTACCTGCTTGCCAATCACGAAAAAACCGATGTGCAAAAGCCACAAAAGTCTTGACGTGCATGCGCGTTCCTGGTTTCGGTGTTTGAGTGCAATAGGGCTGAACAGCGTTCTTGTGCTGTTCAGTTTGTGCGCTATCTGAGTAGCCATGTCATGAAGTAGCTGTTTTGATGGTTCGCTGAGAGGCACAAAAATAGACTTAATATTCCTCTTCTTACAGTGCCTAAAGCTTAGGGTGGAAAAGGGTGGTTTCCAAGGGGGTTTTCATCTGCGTCGAAGGGTTAGACGGGTGTGGGAAGACTACGCAGGCAAAGCTGCTTGTGAGAGGGTTGAGGAGAAGCTGTGATGCGGTTTACACGGCTGAACCCAGTAGTGGGAGGATAGGCAGGTTCATCAAGAAACACTGGTTGCACGGCGAGAAGCGTGGTTCAGGCGTGGTTGAGGCGTTACTGTTTGCGGCAGACCGTTTTGAACACGTTGAAAACACTGTTTTGCCGGCCCTGAAAGGGGGGCGAATAGTTGTTTCTGACCGTTACGTCTACTCTTCCCTGGCCTATCAAGGTGCGACTGGGCTCGCGTTGGAATGGATTGAAAGGATAAACGAGCACGCGGTTCGCCCTGATTTGGCAGTCTTCATCGACGTGGAACCTGAAACCGTTGTTCAGAGGTTGAAGCCTAGGAAATCGGTTATGGAGAACTTGGAAACACAGAGGAAAGTGCGTGAAGTCTACGTGAAATTCGTTGAAAAAGGCGAACTGGTCCGAGTGGACGGAAACAAATCCAAGGGCGAAGTCGCCATGGACCTTGCCACCGTCGTTCAGAGGTTTCTGGGAAAAGACATCTAGACAGCTTCAGAAGGCCTTAACACTTTCTTTGAGAATGCCCCGTTGACTCTGTTCACCACGAGTTTGACGAGGTCTTCAGGCGAGGTGTGTCTTATCCCTTTTTCATGCGAAACCTGAATCTCCACGAGGCTTTCACCAAAAAGCAAGCGCAGCATGTAATAGTCAAACCTCATCCGATTCTTCTTTTCTTCTACCATCCTGCGATAGCGGATCACGCAGAGAAAATCCATGACCTGAAATGGTTTCTTGTTCAAGGCTCCCAGCAGCCTTTTTCTTTCTTCACCATCCAGATAGTTGAAGTCGTTGTCTTCAGCTACTCCAACCTCAAAAATGACGTTGCACCCCGGAATTGATGGCTCAGCAACCTCTTCCAGACTGAGGGTTTCGCTATTCAGCCTGTGCAAGGTCTCTACCACCGTTTGCTGCAGCTTCTTGTTCGATATTGAAGCAGAGAAAGTTTCCGCCTTGTGAATGTTCTGGGGGAAGTTTGTGTAAAATCCGAGCATTGCAAGGAGACGCCTACATCTTCTTTGCCTTTCTTATTCTTTCAAGGTTATCCAGAAGCCCAGCTAGCACAGTGTTCAGCTTTTGCAGTTCTTCAGGTTTCTCCTCCTGCTCCATCTTATTCTGCACTGCTTGAACCTTGGTAAGAAGTGTTGCTTCCAGGCTTGCCAGAGCGATGGATCCTGTGGCTTTTGTTTCTTCCTCTCCTTCCTTCACGACTATGACCTTTTTCTTGCACCTTTCACACCACAGTTCACCGTTCTTCAGTCTGAACAGCGGCGAAGCACACGCTGGGCAGGCTAGCTCTGTTAGTGTTGAGCCTTGGCGCAGGAGATCGGCCATGCGTTTGATAGGCGGCTCTTCGCTTGGTTTTTCAGACAAGTTTTAAAACCCCAAAGTAAATAGGTATCTCAGCTTATATAACAAGGTTATCACGAACTTCGTGAGGTGGCAGAATGGTTAGAAAGAAGAAAATGGAGGAATATGAGGAGCGCATAAAACAGGCGTTAGCCGTGCTGGGAGCAGTCTCCGAAGACAACACCACGCCGAGAAACATCAGAAGATCCGCTAAAGACTCGATGGATGCCTTACAATCGAAAGAGTTTACGCCTGCCGTCAGAGCCGCGAACGCCGTATCACTCATGGACGAGATCCTGCAGGATCCGAACATGCCACCCTACACTCGGGTCAAACTGTGGAACGTAATGAGCCTGCTTGAAGCAATAAAGGATTAACCCTGCTAAACCAGAAAAAGCGTGTTCATCATTTTCTGTTATGGAAGGTGGATTGAATGAAAGTAGTTCCGTACAAAGATGTTGAAGCGAAAGAAGCGGATGAAGGAGCCTCAAAAGTGAACGTGCGGTGGCTTATCACAAGAGAAATGGGAGCGCCCAACTTCGCCATGAGACTGTTCGAAGTAGAGCCCGGAGGACACAGCCCCCTCCATAATCATCCTTGGGAGCATGAAGTCTTCATCCTGGAAGGCGAAGGACTCATAGTAGGCGGTAAAGAAGAGAAAAAGTTCAAGGCAGGCGACGCCGTTTTCGTCCCTCCGAACGAGCAGCATCAATTCAAAAACAACAGCAAGAAAAAACTGAAGTTCCTCTGCCTCGTCCCACACAAACGAGAGTAGCCCTCACCATAGCTTTCGAAGTGCGCGCCTAATCTCGCACGATATTTCAGTCTTTGTCGTTTGCCTGCCAAGTTTCTTTTTTGCCTGTGATTCTCCTGTATGCTCTCTTCACATGGCGCAACGCGTGAGCGAGGAAAGTGTTTTCTTGTCTGTAGGCCCTTTCAAGGATGGCTTCTCTGGATATCAGTGCGTTCTTGAGATCGGTCAGTTCTTTCTTGGGAGAATACTTGATGTAAATTGGGATTCCAACGGCAAGCATCACTATTCCTGTTAGAATTTGGCCAATTCCACACAGAACGATTAGGACGACGGAGAAGATGATTCCCAAAATAGGAATGACAGGAGTTGCCTCCCAACGAGACTGCGTTCCCGGGCACTTCTTGCGCAGCCAGAAGACCGATAGGGCCGTGGCCAAGTAAGCTACTCCCAACAGAAAAACAGAAGTTGCTATCAAGATGGCTAGACTACCGTAAACTGCGGCTATCAGCGCCGTGACGGCTTGGATGATTATTCCAAGGTAAGGCGTCTTAAATTTCGGGTGAATCTTGGCGAAGACGCTTGGAAACAGGCCGTCAGCAGCCAGCGCGTATCCAAGCCTCGAAGTTCCTATCATTCCCGACTCGTCAGAACCTGCCACTGAAATCAAGGCACCGATTCCGACGATTGCCACTCCAACAAGAAGCAATGGATGGTTCCAACTCAAGGCTGTTTGAGTTGCAGCAACCATAGGCGCATTGTCGTTCATCAATTGTGCTGCTGGTCTGACTGCGAAAAGCAAAACGTTCGTTACTAGATAGAACACTGTCACGATGGCAATGCCAAGAACGATAGCCCTTGGGATAGTTTTCTTTGCATCCTTTATCTCTTCAGCCGGGATGGTCGAGATTTCGAAGCCTGCGTACGCCCAGAAAATCAGGACGAGAGCGAGTCCGAAACTTCCAAGGCCATTCGGCAATAACGGGGAGAAATTAGAGGCCGCAATAGCGGGATGGACAATGACGAACAACAGACCGATTGCAGCGAAAAGAATCAGCGGAGCGAGTTTAACTATGGTAAGGACGTCGTTCATTCTTCCGGCTGCTCTAACTCCAAAAATGTTTGACGCTATGAGAAACAGCACAAAGAGCCCTTTGATGATGATTTGGAGGATTATGCCCATGTTGGGCAGGAAAAAAGTCAAGTATTGTACAAAGGCAACGGGAAAAACGGCCAGCGACACCCACTCGGCAAGCCAAAGGGACCAGCCGACGATAAAACCTAAAAACGGTCCCCAAGCCTCTTTTGCGTAAGCGTACGGCCCACCAACCTTCGGAAGCAGAGATGCGCACTGGGCAAAGCACAGCGCAATGACGATGGCCATGGCTCCTGCGATGACCCAGACAACAAGTGAGAAGGGGCCGAGATACCTTGCTCCGAACTGAGAGGCCACGTAAATGTCTGCGCCGATGATTGCTCCGACAACGAGGTTTGTGACATCGAAAAGCGTGAGTTGGGACTGCAGTTTGACCTTAGACATCATGTTCACCCGCCGCGAGCGAATAGTCTTCCTTCCAGATTGTAAGCAGAAGTCTAAGTATTTTTTGGTAACAGCTTCCGAACGTCGGCGCGCAACGGAGCGGAAATACACGCACCTAAGCACACGCGCCAGAAAAGAACGCGATCTGCCAATTTCTTAGACTAGGTAGTATGGAATTCTTCTTTGTACAGTTGAAACGAGGCGAGTATCATTTTTTCCGCGGCTTTCGCGTCCTTCCACTCCTTAACCTTAACCCACTTCTTCGGTTCAAGCCTCTTGTAGTTCACAAAGAAGTCTGCAATCTCTGTCTTCAAGTGTTTTGCAATGTCACCTATGTCTTGAATCTCATCAAACCTGGGGTCGTCGACAGGCACTCCGAGGATCTTGTCGTCCTGTCCGTTCTCATCCTCCGTGGTCAGAACCCCGATAGGACGCGCCGTGATCACGCAACCGGTGAAAGTAGGTTTCGTGGTCAACACAAGAATGTCCAGAGGCTCTCCGTCCAATGACCATGAGCGAGGAATTATGCCATAGTCACCAAGGTAATAAAGGGAAGAATACAAGGCTCTGTCAAGCTTGAAAAAACCAGCCTTGCAATCATACTTGTACTTGTTGGTGCTTCCGTTCGGCACCTCGACAACCGCATAGACCTTATGTGGAGGATCCGGACCGCACGGAATGTCTCGCCACAAATTAACCATTCTATCAGCTCCCACTTTTTACTTAGTTATTTTCGGTTCCCACATTTAAGCATAACAGAGTCGGAGTGAGACAATACTGACAGAGAAGGTTGAGCCTCTGGGCGCTTTTTGTTTCTGTGGTCACGACGCGCCGACCTGCTGGGCTAGAAATATATCCTAGTTGCTACATGTAGTTCTGGGTTTCAGGGGATAAGCCCGTTGAAATATGATGTAATAATTGTGGGAGCTGGGCCTGCGGGGATATTCTCTGCTCTGGAGCTTGCAGAGAAAACCAGCATGCGCGTTATGATGCTGGACAGGGGACAGGATATAAATCAGCGAAAATGCCCAGCAAGCCGAGGCTTCGAGTGTGTGAACTGCAATCCGTGCACGGTTTTGTCCGGTTGGGGAGGTGCAGGAGCGTTCAGTGATGGAAAGCTCACGTTGTCTCCAGAAGTGGGCGGATGGCTCAACCAGTACGTATCGCCCGAAGAGCTTAAAGAACTCGTGAACTACGCGGACTCGGTCTACTTGAAGTTCGGGGCGACTGAGCACACCTACGGAGCAGAAGATGAAAAGGTAGAGGGGTTTGAACGGAAAGCATCGTTGGCAGGTTTGAAACTCGTCCGCCAGAAGATTCGCCACATGGGCACGGAAAGGTGCGCCGAGACTCTTCGAAAGATGCGGCAAGAATTGAACGGCAAGGTTGAGTTCAAGCCGAGAAGCGACGTGAAAGGGTTGATTGTGAAGAACGGCGTCGTTGAAGGGGTCGAAACCGTAAACGGCGAGAAATACCTCGGCAAATACGTCATCGTGGCGCCTGGAAGAATCGGCGCCGAGTGGCTTCAAACGGAAGCTCAAGCCCTAGGCCTAAAGACGTTTAACAACCCTGTTGACGTCGGAATAAGAGTTGAGACCCTAGCATCTGTCATGGAGGAGATTACGAGCGTTCTCTACGAGCCCAAGCTCATTTACTATTCGAAGTCTTTTGACGATCAGGTCCGCACGTTCTGTGTTGCACCTTACGGTGAGGTCATAACAGAGTCTTACGATGGAGTCTTGACGGTCAACGGTCAAAGCTACGCGGAACGGAAGACTCATAACACAAACTTCGCCATTCTTGTGAGCACATCGTTCACGGAGCCCTTCAAGGAGCCGATAGCCTACGGAAAATACGTTGCAAGGCTTTGCAACCTTCTCAGCGGCGGCGTTATCGTACAGCGTTTAGGCGACTTGGAGTCTGGAAGAAGATCCACGCCTGAGCGGATTGCCCGAAGCGTCGTGACTCCAACCCTGAAGAACGCTACGCCCGGCGACCTGAGCTTCGTCCTGCCCTATCGCTACCTGGCAGACATACGGGAGATGCTTCAAGCGTTGGACAAGATGATTCCTGGTCTCCACTCAAGGGACACGTTGCTCTACGGCGTTGAAGTGAAGTTCTACTCGTCAAGGCTGCACCTGAGCCCCTGTTTGGAAACCAAGATACACAACCTGTTCACCATCGGGGATGGAGCCGGCGTCACAAGAGGGCTCATCCAAGCTTCAGCATCAGGCGTCATCGTTTCGAAAGAGATTCTGAAGAGAGAAAAGCAGAAGGCGTGAAATCTATGAGCGTAGTCGATGAGATTAAATGTTCCCACTGCGGGGCACCAATACAATTTCAACCCGGCGAAATAATAGCAACATGCAAGTACTGCGGCTACACAGTTGTCGTCGAAACCGGCCAGGCGTTCACGTTTGAACATTCGATGCTGCTCAACAAGTTTGACCCGACACAAATAGAAGAACCAATCAAGGAATGGATGCGCGAAGGCTTTCTAAAACCCTCAGACCTCGCGAAAAAATCGAAAATTCAAGAAAAAAACCTGACGTACCTTCCCTTCTGGGTGGTCTCCGTGAAGGCAACGAGCAGTTACAAAGGGATTTTTGAGCGCATCACCCCGGCCGTCACCAAGGAGGGAGAGATGGAGAAGGAGTACAATTGGCTTCTTTTAGCGCGGAAAGCAACAGAGTTTCCAACGAGGGACTATGAGGTTCCGCTAGCGGGAAAGATCCCGTTTGACTTCAGGAAAATCGAGGCTTTTGCCAAGGTTTTGAACAGTGAAGTTGACAAGGACGACGCGGTTCAGCTTGCAAAACAACAGATCGAAGAGAACCATCGCTTTCTCATCCAGCAGGATGTCGATAAAATCATCGAAATAAAAACCGAAATGAATGTGCATCAAGTGGTCTATCTGCATTCGCCCATATGGTTTATCAAGTATGAGTACAAGGGCAAGGGTTATCAACTGCTGATCGACGGTGCAACAGGGACCGAAATAAGGGGCGACATTCCTTCAGGCGGGTTTTGATATTCTGGATAATGGCGAATAAACTTTAAAAGCGACACTAATTCATGTATACAGACGAAACTGAAGTTGTGAGGAATTAAATCTTGAGTGAGAAAGACGATGTTTATGCAACAGCGAAGAAGCAGATGCGTCTCTCAGAGCGACTTGCTGCAGATCTTCCAGGGTTTCGCGGTTACAAGGAGAAAGAACTTCGCAGGGAATCTGACAAGCTTATTCGTAACCATCTATCCCAGAAACTGGCACTGGCGAGAAGCAACTTCAAAACCATTTTTCAAAAGATGTCTGACCGTCGCCAGTTGGACGTTCTGACAGACATGGACAGACTTGTCGCCAAATTTGACCGAGTGACAGAAAGAATAAATCATGCTTCTTACGGATACTCGGGCTTTTTTGATGCTGTCAAGGTTCAAGAGGCGGCTCTTGACAGGATGACTGACTTTGACAATCAGCTAGTTGATCAGGTGAACAGCATAGCAAATGAAGTTGACGTTTTCAAAACCGAAGTTTCCAAACAGAACTTCGACAACGTAAAAGACCGCGTGCAGAACCTAACCGACACGCTGGAAACGTTTGATGAAACTCTCAGCAAAAGAGAAGAGGTAATAATGGGAGTGAGTTGAAATGCCACAAGTCATAGAATGGACAAACCCAGGACCAGACGACATCCTGTGGAAATATCCAAGTGAAGACATAACGTGGGGCGCTCAGCTGATCGTCCACGAATACGAGGTTGCAGTGTTCTTCAGAGACGGCAAGGCATACGACGTTTTCAACGCGGGAAGACACACGCTGACAACGTTGAATCTTCCGCTCTTGACAAGATTGTTTACCCGCATCGCGGGCTTCAAGGATAAGCCGTTCAAGGCAGCAGTAATAATCATCTCAACCAAAGTCTTCGCCGGCAAATACGGCACACAGGCTCAGACCACCGAGCTTGCGCCACTGCAAGTACACGGCACATTCTATTTCAAAGTCGAGGACGCGCAACTGTTTGTGAACGAAGTCGTGGGTGGACAACAGGCGTACTCCACAGAAGGCGTGAACAACTATCTGCGAGGGTTCCTAAACGAGAAGATAATCAACGAACTCTCACACTATGACCTGCTGACCGTGTTCACAAAGCTCGACCAAACAGCAGTGATCGTGAAGAACGCTATCCTGGATTACTTCAAACGGGTAGGCCTAGAGCTCACCGACCTTCGTTTTGAAGGAATAGACACGACCCCCGAGTACCGTGAGAGGCTTTTCTGGCTTAGAACCGGCGGAACTGGCGCAAGTGAAGTGCTACGGATGGAAACGGTCAAGAGCGCCGCAGAATCCCTTGGGAAGTCATCTGGAGCAGGCTTAGGAGCCGGCATGGTGCTCATTCCGCAAGTTATGACGCCCACAGGCCCAGTGCAAGCCCCAGCTGCAGCCCTAGTGATATGTCCAAAATGCGGCACGCACGTCCCGGCTACCTCAAAGTTCTGTCCAGAATGTGGAACAACAATAACTCCACCATCAAGCCAGACAATGAGCTGTCCGAAATGCGGAAAGTCTATACCTTCTAATTCGAAGTTCTGTCCGGAGTGCGGCGCGAAAATCTAATGGACCAAAGGGGGCTAAAATATGGCTAAAATGGCAGACAGGAATTTGCTGACAATAGGCGCTATATTCGTAATCATCGTTGTTTCTATTCTGCTCTACGCTGCAAAACTGTTGACCGACTACTATATCCTACCAACTATTATCTCGCTGTTCGGCATCTGGCTGATGGTCTTGGCAGTCATGCAAAGTTCAAACCCTGAAAAATACGGGCGGGGCGCATTCAGCTATTTCGGCTGGGGTCTACTTCTAATCGCCGTCGGCGGCGCATGGTTCCTTTACACGTACAACGGTATCTACAGCCTAGCCGTGATTCTGCTTGTGCTCGGCGGTCTTGCGATAGCTGCTGCTTTTCGAAGAAAGTAAACCCCCATTTTTCTAAACACTTTTTATTTTCGTCTCACTACTCCATGCAGAGGCTAGGCTTGGTATGAGCGAGGAAATAATCGGTCACGGCACATGGTATGACAAGATGGCTGCCAAGGTGGTTGCTAGGGAACGGAAGCTCGGCAGAGGCTTAGGGTTGATCAGGACGGAAATGGGCATCGCCGCATCAGGTCTTCCACACATCGGCAACCTGAGCGATGCAGCCCGGTCCTTCGGCGTAACCTTGGCCTTGAGGGAGCAGGATTTTCCTTCGGAGCTCATCGCTTTTGCTGATGATAAGGATGGGCTGAGGAAGGTTCCTACTGGAATGCCTGAATCTCTTGGGCAGTATTTGGGGTACCCTGTGACTGACATTCCGGACACTTACAAGTGCCATAGCAGCTATGGTGAACACATGGCCATGCTTCTCATGGAAGCGTTGGACAAGTGTGGAATAGAATACAAGTTCATGTCTGGAGCGGAAGCCTATCGAACGGGCCTGTTCAACGAGGAAATCAGAACCATACTTCTGAACGCCAGAAAGATTGGTGAAATACTCAACGAGGAGACTGGACAGGAAAAGTTTCTCGAAGCGCTGCCCTACTTCGCGGTTTGCGAGAACTGCGGCCGCATCTACACTACAAAAGCCTACAAGTTTGTGGCGGAAGAGAACAAGATCCTTTACAACTGCGAAGGAATGGAAGTGAAAGGACGCTGGCTTGAAGGCTGTGGACACAAGGGCGAAGTAGATTACAGAAAAGGCTTAGGCAAGCTCAGCTGGAAGGGCGAGTTTGCCGTGCGTTGGAAGGCTCTGGACATCAGGTTCGAGGCTTTCGGAAAAGACGTAGCTGACTCAGTGCGCGTGAACGATCGCATATGCCGGGAAGTGCTAAAGTGGGAACCGCCTGTTCACGCACAGTACGAGTTGTTCCTCGCCAAAAGCGGCAAAAGATTTTCCAAGAGCGCTGGGCTCCTGCTGACGCCGCAAACCTGGTTCAGGTATGGCTCTCCCCAATCGCTCATGCTGTTGCTTCTGAAGAGGTTCGTCGGGGCTCGTGCGCTGGACGTGGTTGACATTCCCACCTACATGGACGAACTCGACGAGCTGGAAGATGTCTACTTCGGAAAAAAAGAAGTGAAAGACGAGAAGGAACTGGCCAAGCTTCGAGGCTTGTACGAGTATTGCTACGCCATGAAGTTTCCCACGAAACCGGGCTTTCACGCGCCCTACAACTTGTTGACATACTTGGCGAAGGTTGCCCCCAAGGGCAGTGAAGAACAGTACTTGACCGAAAAGCTTCGAAGCTACGGTTATCTGCAGCGAGATCAAAAGCTTGATGACAACGCGAGAAAACGGATTCAATACACGTCAAACTGGGCAACAGATTTTCAGCAGATCAAGGAAGCCTCAGTCAACCTCGACAGGGAAGAGAGAGACGCTGTGAAAGAACTGGTTAAAGTGCTGAAAGTCGAAGACGATGCCGAAAAAATCCAAAACGCCGTGTTCAACGCTGCCAAAAACTGCGGCCTTCAACCTGCAAGATTCTTCAAGATGATATACACGATACTGCTGGGTGTATCTCAGGGCCCGAGGCTAGGCCCGTACATTCTCGCTATGGGAAAACAGAATGTAATAGACGCATTGGAAAGGGCGCTGAAGAGTCAAAACTGACAGCGAAGGGCCATTCTTTCTTTGGTTCGGCTCTGAAAAGCTTTTATGCGCTACTCTAACAAATTACCTTCAAAGGTTGAAGGAACATGGACGAAGAAATTGCTGATTTTGCCCTGGAGTGTGCGCGGAGCAAGAAGGTTGAATATGCTGAAGTTAGGGCACACAGTCAGGTTCAAGACGGACTTATGTTGAGGAACGGCGTCGTGGAGGCGTATGTTTCAGCCGTTGACAGCGGATTTAACGTGCGAATCATGGCGGACGGCGGCATCGGTTTTGCATCCACGAACAAATGGACGAAGGAAGAAGCTAGGACGGTTGTGAACATTGCTTTCAAGTACGCCAAGAGTGCAAACCGAAAAGAGAAGCTCGTTTTCAAGGAAGAAAAGGGCGTCAAGACGAAGTGGGTTGTTGACCAGAAAAAGAAGATTGAAAACGTTCCCCCTGAAGAGAGAATATCCACACTTGCAGAAGTCAACAAAGCTCTGGCAGCTTCAAAAGTGAAGATTCCCGCAACCGTGACATCCTGCTCGATAAACCTGATAACCAAATACATTGCCAATTCAGAGGGCTCACGAATTTCCTCGTACGTTCCGAAGATAGGCGTCTTCATCTTCATAACGGTTGCCGAACAGGGAAAAACCGAACAAGCGTACGAACAGTTCGGGTACAGCGGCGGCTGGGAAGCCTTCAGCAAATGGAAGATGCCTGAAAAAATGGTTCACGACGCGAAGGTTCTCAAAGACGTCATCACAAAGGCAAAAACCGTGAAACCGAGAAACATGGACCTAGTGTGCGGCTCGGAAGTCACTGGAATAGCGGCACACGAATCCTGCGGCCATCCGATGGAGGCTGACAGAATCCTAGGACGAGAAATGAGTCAAGCCGGCAGATCCTTCATCTACACAGGAGGGCCATACTGGCTTGGCACGAGGATAGGCAGCAAGGCCGTTACCGTTGTGGATGATCCGACCGTCGAGCACAGCTACGGCTATTACCCATACGATGATGAAGGGGTAAAGGCTAGACGCAGGTTTCTGTACAAGGAAGGTCTCATAAATGAGTTCCTGCAAAACAGGGAATCAGCGGCCAAGCTCGGTGTCAAGAGTAACGGTTCTTCCAGATCAATCAACTACGATAGAGAAGCGATAGTTCGCATGGCGAACACGTTTGTTCTTCCAGGTGAATTAACCGAGGAAGAGTTGATCGAAGACGTCAAGGACGGTGTTTACATGAAATCTTTCACTGAATGGAACATTGATGACAAGCGTTTCAACCAACGTTACGTGGGCAGAGAGGCGTATCAGATAGAGAACGGTGAACTCACAGATCCTGTGGCGAGACCCGTGATTGAAACGACTACTCTAAAGTTTTGGACGGCTGTTGATGCGGTTTCAAAGAAGGTAGAGTTTGACGCGGCTACTTGTGGAAAGGGGGATCCCTCTCAGGGGGTTCCAGTGTACACTGGCGGTCCGTGCCTAAGACTTAGGAGAGTGTTTGTGAAATGACCGACATGCTCAGTAAAACCGAAGATATCGTGAAGAAAGCGAAGACCCTTGGGGCAGACCAAGTCATCGCGAAAACGACTGTTGGCAAGTATCGACAGGTTCGTTTCAGTAACAATCAGGTTGACATCACTGTCGCTTGGAATGACTATTCAACCGATGTGGTCCTAGCTTGGAAGAAACGTGTAGTAGCCACAACGATACACAACTTCGATGGCGTTGACGCGAGCATCAACCAGTTACTGAAGCTCGCAAAGATTTCTCAGGAGAACCCGACGTTCGGAGGCTTTGCACAGGGCAGTTTCCGTTACACAAAGGGCAAGGCAGATGGGAAGCTTGAAGATTTGGAGAAACCGACAGAGTACGTTTTTGAGGCGATAGAAGCCGCCAAGAAACAAGCTGGAGGAAAGGTTGACAGCGGAGGCATACTCTTCACGAAATTCGAAGACGTCTATTTAGCTTCTTCCGAAGGCCCCGTTGGTGTTGACAGCAGATCAGCGATTGAGCTTTCAATCAGGGCTTTCTCAGAAAGAGAGGCCTCAGGCCACGGAGTAGAATGCTGTTCAACCCTGAAAGACTTCAAGCCTGCCCGTGCGGGTGCAAAGGCCGGCGAGATAGCCAAGTTGGCCAGAGGTCCGAAAGTTGGGGACGAAGGCGTTTATGACGTAATTTTTGACCCACTGATTCACGGTTCGTTGCTTGGACAGTGGGGAGGGATGGTTTCAGCCTATGCCGTGCTCGTGCAAATGTCTGTTTTCGTTGATAAACTCGGCAAGAAAGTAGCGCCTGAAACAATCACGCTGAAAGACAATCCCGCGGCGTATTCCATGTCCAACAGAGTTTTCGATGACGAGGGTGTTCCCACGGAAATGAACACGTTCATCGATCACGGCGTCCTCAAAACGTATCTTCACAATGCTTCCACCGCAAAAATGTTCAAGACCAAGACGACAGGGAATGCGGGCATAGTCTATCCGACGCCGTGGAACATCGAAATGGAGGCTGGGGAAGCAAGCAAGGATGAGCTCTTCGCGAACGTGAAGAGAGGGCTATACCTGACCAACACTTGGTACACGCGTTTCCAGAATTCTGTAAAGGGTGACTTCTCAACCATACCCAGAGACGGCATCTTCATGATTGAAAAAGGCGAAGTCGGGCAGTCTTTGAAGGATCTGCGTCTAAGCGACAACGTTCTAACAATGCTTGGCAACATCTCCGCCGTTTCAAAGGAGAGACAACACGTACACTGGTGGGGCGAAGCAGACCCACCTTCACTGGCTCCGTACATTCTGATCAAGAACGTGCACATGACCCATTCCAAATAGGACTTGAGCTTTGCCTCTCAACCTTTATTATCCACTCGCTTTTCTGCTCTGGTCATCATAAGAAGCAGGGCATGTGGTACAGTTGGCTTCGAAAGTTGCTATCGTTAAAGGCGAAAGAGGTCACGAGCCTGTCTTCAAAGCATTGGACTTGGTGAACTATGAGAATGCCCTTTCAGGCTGGAGCACCGTCCTCATAAAAGTCAACTTCATAACGGTCAAGACATGGGACACTGGGGCGACTACAGACCCAATAGTGGTTGAAGCCATCATAGAGAGGCTCAAGAATCTGAATGTCAAGATATACGTTGTTGAATCAGATGCTACTGTGACCAGCGCTGACAAGGCCTTTGAAGCAACAGGCATGAGAGAAATGGCCCAACGCAACGGCGTTGAATGTCTCAACCTGAGACACATCAAAGACAGAGTCAAATTAGACGTTCTTCACGGTGAAACACTGAACAACGTGACCGTTCCTCGCATCGTCACCGAATCTGCCATCATAAGTGCGGCTAAACTCAAGACTCACATGGCTACGAAGGTCACTTTGGGAATGAAGAACATGTTCGGTCTTCTGCCAGACAAGCTGAAAGGAAAATACCACATGAGGGGCATAAGCAAAGTCATCGTGGACATTAACACTGTGCTCAAATCATCGTTAACTGTGATCGACGGCTTTGTAGGGATGGAGGGGCGTGGTCCCTCCGACGGAAAACCTGTTAAGATGGACTTGATAATAGCCGGAAAAGACCCCGTCGCGACGGACGCAACCGCTTCCAGACTCATGGGGTTTGACCCACACGAAATAAGCCATATTCGCAGAGCCCACGAGAAAGGCCTCGGCAACATTGATGACATCGAAGTCCTAGGCGAAAAACTGGAGAACATCACTCGGACTTTTCAGAGAGCCTAGCGCGCACCTCGGTCCTCTTTGGGTCCCCACGTTGCTCGGTGTTATCTCTCGACTTGGAGGGCTGCAGCCATTTCGTTAAATAGACTCTGTATGTAGTCCTTGTATTTGCCAGTCATGCCGGTCCTGAGCCCGAAGCCCATGTTGTCTTGGATTGTTGCGTCTATTTCTGATTCTCCGGCGGTTTCATTCATCTGCATGGTTATCTTTACAGGAAGTGTTTCTTTGGATACGAAAATTCCTCCAAGCACGCGTGTTTTCGCTTCGGAGCCTATTGTGGCTTCTATTCTTCTCGGGCTGGCTTCTAGGATCGTTGCCTTCTTCTCAGCCAGCTTGTTGCTTAGTATTTTCAGGATTTCGTCTGCAGACTTTTTGACTTTCCACTTTCGCGTGTCGGAAATCGGCATCGCAATACCCTCTCATCGTACATTGCGCATGGATTTATAAGAATTGTCCTCGTTTCATCAATGAATGAGCGTGCAGTAAAAATGGCCAAGTGGTTGAGGTTGTGTGGTCGCCAAAGATCAACTTGAGTCTGCGGTGCGTTTGTAAAAGGAGATCATTCGTTTTCAGGTTGTGTGAGTTCTTTTAGTTTGTGTATCTCGATGAGGTTGCTCGCGTGCTTTCTGGATGTTCTGAAGGCGGCGGTGAAGAGTATCGTGTCCTCGTCGTTGACGAGGCCTGCTGTGTGAAGCCGGTTTGCGACCGTCAGAATTCGGTCGTTCTTCTCACGGTAGTCTATGCAGACTGGGGAGACGCCGAATGCCAGTTCGAGTTGTCTCTTGACTCGTGCGTCGGGTGTCACGGCTATTATTGGCTGAGGTATCTTGAATCTTGAGATCATTCTTGCGGTGTAGCCCGATCTGGTCAGGGTAGCGACTTTGGTTACGGGCATTTCTTGGCATATTCTCTGAATTGCCCTGCTTATGGTGTCTGAGATGTTGATGAAGCCCTCGTCTTCGACGTGGTTTTCTATTGCCTTTTCGGTCTCAAGTGCGATTCTGGACATCATTGAAACGGCTTCTACCGGGTATTGTCCCACTGCTGTCTCGCCTGAAAGCATCGTGACTTCTGTACCGTCCAATATCGCGTTGGCCACGTCACTGACTTCGGCTCTGGTCGGGATCGGGCTGTGCATCATTGATTCGAGCATTTCTGTCGCGGTCACGACGGCCTTTCCTCTCTGATTGCATTGTCTGATTATCGATTTCTGGACGAGGGGAACTTTTTCGGGTTCAATTTCAACGCCTAAGTCGCCTCTGGCCACCATGATTCCGTCTGCAGCGTCCAGGATTTCATTGAAGTTGTTGACGCCTTCGAAGTTCTCTATCTTTGCGATAACCGCACCCTTGAACCCGTGAGCCTCTTTCCTGAGGTTTTTCACGTCCGTGGCGTTTCTTGCAAAAGAGAGAGCTATGAATTCAACGTCTTCTTCTTTTGCCAGAGTCGCTATCTCGCGGTCTCTGCCTGACAGCGTTGGCACTGTGAGTTTCTTGTACGGGATGTTAACTCCCTTTCCGTCATCCAGCTCGCCAGAAGTCAGGGCGACTAGTTTCAAGGCGCCTTTCTTTTTTTCAGCGACCTTCAACCTCAACTTTCCGTTGTCAACTAAGATATTGTCAGCGACGTCCACTTTGTCATAGAAGTTCTTGGTGAAGCTGACAGCCTCGCCTTTGAAGCCAGCTTCGAAAACGTCTCCTCTATTGACAATTCTGTTGCCCCTCATTTTGAGCCTTATCTCAGGCCCTTTAATGTCAACGATTACAGGGATATCTGCGACTTCGCGAACGGTCCTAATCACCTCTTTATACTTGTCAATCGTTCCATAAGCCGTGTTTATTCTCGCACCGTTCATTCCCGCATGATGCATCTTCAGAAGCGTCCCCTTGGAAAGGCTGGCCGGACCAATGGTGCAGACAATCTTGGTTTTCTTCAAAAACTCATCTCCAACCCTATCTCAAAAGATACTGCTGATCTTTGCTTTAACGCTAGCGTTTGGCCTTCATGACACCTGTTGGAATCGTTCATAGCACGTCGCAGCTTTCCAAAAGTCATTTATATTGTCGACACAGCAATGAAAAAACGATCTGAAATGAAGTTCCTGATAATTGCAAAAGTGAGACAACCCCCCGTGGATGTTTGGGCCAAGCTGCTCCCAGCACACTTCAAGTATCTTGATGAATTGGAGAGGAAGAAGACTATCGAGGTTTCATATCATCTGATTGGCCATCAGGGCGATGCTTTGATTGTTAACGCGAGTTCAGATGAAGAGTTGGCAAGCATAATAGGCGAAGATCCACTGTTCTTCTATACCGAAAGAGAAATCTACCCGCTTACCACACGCGAGGCTCACAAACGACGACTAGAACGCATCCTCGGAAAGACAAGCACGCGCTAGTGCGACTTTTGACTTGGGTCAAGAAATAAGGTAGGTATATAGGTAGCATCGGAATCGAGTATGCGGTCGCGTCAATTCCTTTTCAAGAATCTATCGTAGGATGGCTGTATCTTTCTTGAGACGTCTTTATTTTTTCTTATTTGCTTTTTTAGCGCATTGGGCACTGCAATATTTGTTTTTGTTATCTAATGTCGTAAAGACTTTTCCGCAAACTGAACATTTCTTTTGAATGATCTCTCTCTAAAAAAACAAACAAATAAAAAACACACAAACACACACGCCCTGACGAAAAACAAATTACTTTCGCGCGCGTCTATAAGCTTAAGGATGGGACGATTCTTAAGATAAAATTAGTTCTTGTTGGAATCAAGAGACTTAAGAAGCATGGTCCTGAGGGATCGCCTGTCTATATGATAAACGCTCAAAATGTTGTCAGGGCTATCGACATTCCTAAAGAACTGATGGCTAAACCAAAAGAATCAAGTATGAAACCAGTTTAGGCCAGATAGGGGTAAGATGCAACTTGTGTACAAAGAGTTTTGATGTTAGTGAGTGGAGTGGAAGAGATAAATGGAAAGTACGTGCTTGGGAATGGAAACTTGTTAATAATATGAGAAAGAAAAGCGCGCGCTTGGTTACGTGTTCGCGCGCGAAAAGGCAAAGCTGATTCTTCCGCAGATACCTAGCGACAAGGCTTGGAGTGACCAAGGACGAATCAACATGCGTGAAATGCGTGCGCGCTCGGGTCTCTCAATGGGGAACCGATACAACGGCGCGCGCGGACTTGAAGTTCAGATGCTGATAGTGACTTCACAATGTTTAACTTCCTTTCGATTATAGAACCTTCAGGGTAACTGGTTATGTCAATCAAGATGCGCGATATCATGGTGAAGGAAGTTATAACGACTGGGAGAGACTCGACACTTGAGGAAGCCGTTAAACTGATGAATGACCATGAGATAGGGTGCTTGATAGTTACCGAGAACAGTAAGCCTATAGGCATCCTCACGGAGCGAGATCTTCTGAAGAGAATTCTGGCCATGTCTCAAGATCTCAAGAGAATTAAGGTTGAGGAAGTTATGTCGACGCCCTTGATATCTGTGGAGCCTGATGTCCAGGTTGGAGATGCATCCAGTCTGATGTTCAAGAGGAACATTAAGAAGATGCCGATCATAAAGAAAGGCGAACTGCTTGGCCTGGTGACGCTGACGGATATTCTTCGAATTCAGCCCCAACTCATCAAAATGTACAAAATATTCAGCACTGGGCTTGCTCCGCGACGAATCAAAAAGGTGTTCGACTACTATCTGCTGGTTGACACCAAAATCGAGGTCCAGGCAGGCTCCACAGTAAATCTAAGACCCAAGAAAATCGAAACAATCTAGCGCGCGCATTAAGATGCCCAGCTCATTATCATTCTAAGAATTTGTCCTACTGGCTTAGCTATCTGTTCTTGATCGGATATTGTGGACAGGTCAGGTTTCTGCTGCTTCAAGTTCACCAGAGCTCCGCATAAGATCTGCTCTAGAAGCAGTTTGTCCCATGCGATGATTCCTTCAAGTTTCTGTTTCTCTTTCTTAAGAACGTCGACTTCGTGGGCCACCGCGGTTTTCTGTCCTTGCAGGGTCCTCAGCATATTTCTCAGATAGTCTCTTTGCTGAAACAAGGCTTTGGTTTCGTCTTGTGCTCTGATGACTAGCTGTTTCTTGTAGCGTAGGTTTCTTATGGCTGCCGGAGATCTGTTGAGTTTTTGAGCTATGTCTCTGGCTGTCAGCCCTTCCTTAGTTAAGGCTTCTAGTTGTGCCAGTTCCGCTTTTGTGGTTCTTCTGCCGCTCATCTCTTATCGTCACAAACAAATCGTTTAAGTGTCTCATAAAATTCTCGTTTCTGTCACTTGCAGTTTGTACTTAGTACATGCTAAAGTAGTTACTATACCACGCTCCATGCCGAGTATATGGAAAATTGATGGAAAAATAGGGAGATATCTAAAGGGGGATATAAACCGCGAGCTATGCTGCACGCGCCAAGTGAAAATGAAAAGAGAAAAAGAAGGGTTCGGCTACTCGTAGCGTGTTCTGTCAGCTCGTGGGCTTTGACAAAATCTTTCCCATTGCCTCCAGTTCTTGCAGAGAGAACCTGTCCCGTCCATAGCCCTTGATGAAACCAACCAAATCGTTGAAACCTAAGACCTTAACCTTTTCAGTACTCAAGTCTGGCACTCCAAGGAAATTCAAGAAAACCACAACGCCTTGAACCCAAAACTTCCTGTCGCCAAGAACTTTTGAGTCCACAATAGTCTGCCAAACCACCTGGGCATTTCGCTGGGCTTGATCGGTTGGATCGAAATAAAGGCGCGTCCAGTTCTTGGTTTCTATCGCGAATACGGCATTGGGCCCCAAGAGAACGTGGTCAATGTTACGCTTCTTCCCCAAACTGTCAGAATAGACTACATCGTTGACTAAGAAATAGTAATCGTTAAGCGAACTCTGAAGAAGTGAAGTAACCTTTTCTTCCCCTTCAAAGCCAACTCTGTAACTTCGATACATTCTCAGAAAATAAAACATGCCCCCCGCAGGAAAAACCATGCCCAACGCTCGTGCTCCTTCATACGCGCCCGCGTTAAAATAGAGAGGCATTTTTGGAATCGAAATCAAGATCAGAACCGCCAGTGCAACAACACACACAATAAACATGAGCTGGGCAATCTGAACTTTCCGTCTCAGGTGATTGCCAGATTCTTTCACAATACGCATCTGAGTGACTACCTGGTCGATACCGATTAACCCTTCTTGAAAGATGTATATTAGCGCACCCGCGCTCTAACGCGCGCCAAATTCGATAACACGATCCTTTTGTAACAATTTTAGAGTTTTAGTGACTTTTGAGCAATGTTGAAAGAATGGGAAAGTGTAACATGTTTGTTTGCGCGCGCTGAGTGTGTGTGAGTGAGTGTGTAGGAGTGTGTACTAGTTAGAGTGTAAATGGTTGATAGAGAGCGTAATTGGGTTTGGGGTTTGGGAGTAAAGTTTTATCCTACAGCACGCACTCGCACTCTCTCTTGGACACTCGGTCTCTCTTACTCGCTCACTCGCCCACACACACGGACGGACACTCTCTCACACGATGAAGAGGGCCACGGACAGGGGGTCACGGGGACGGAACCACAGGGAGAGGAGACACACACGCACACGGAGTGAGGGTGAGAAGGAAGGGCGCGCGTTAAAACCAAGATAGATACGATTTTTCTGACTGCGGAACTATAGCAACATATCTTTAATATAGCCGGCGTAACTTTTCAGGTTTGGATGTGAGTCTTTGTCGGGACCGCTTGACATAGTGCTTTCTATTCATAATGCATTCCGTCGTGATATTTCCCAGATTGACGATTCAGTCTTCAAAATAGCACGTAGTGATGGTGATCTGACTGCCGTGTTGGATCGACTTCATATTATGAACGAGGTTCTGGACTATCACGCTAGGGGCGAAGAGGCGGCGGTTTTCCCCGCTGTTGACAACCTGGCCCCTCTGGTGGCAGAGGCTTACCTAATGGATCACCGTGAACTCGACACTATGGTCAGTGGACTGGAAGCAATGCGAAAAACACCTGATCCTCTAACAACAGCGAGGGCGACAGCCGTCCTAGCTTCACACTTAAGAATTCATCTAGACAAAGAAGATGCTCATCTATACCCGATACTAAGAAAGCGAATAACAGAGAGCGAGCAGGCCTCCATTGTTGGCCTAATGTCAAAAAAAGTGCCCCCTAACAGATTTCCCACCCTAGTTCAATGGCTCTTTCCTTTACTCGACCTTGAAGACCGAGTCGTGGTTACGAAAGGTTGGATGACTCTAATGCCGCCACAGGTTTTTGCAGGTCTCAAACCGCTAATAAGAAAGATCGTTGCCGAAAACTGGGTCGAGCTGACTCAGCGAATCCCACAGCTCGAAGACAAGTAAATCTGCATGTGCTATACGTTGGAAAAGGAAAATTTAAGACTAGATACGGTAAACTACCAGTAGTAGTTATTCTTGTTTTCTTAGCAACTACTACTATTAGTCACCCTAACACACCTTATTTTCGACGCTTAAGACCTAACGTGCGCTGGGCTTCTTGTGGGAAATCGTCTTCTGATTCGCGCGGGTGAGCACACTTTTCTCCATCTAGGACGACTGCGTCAAAAAGAATCGAGTCGGTGGCACACGAATCCTGCATCTTCAGCACCGAGCAATCGGGCGGTATCCTGCGACTTCGTTCCATCCAGTGACAGGGCCATCAAGGTGATGTAAGCGAAGCTCGCTATGCTGTAGCCGCGTGATTTCAGCGCAACATAGTTGTCACGTACGAAAGTGCTTCCAAGTACAAGCCAACCGTTCCCTGCTTCTCTTTCCAGCAGCGGAATGACTTGTTCATCCTCAGCCTTGTCGCCAGCAACGACGATTTCGGAGGATCGTGTCCAGCCGTGGGACTTCTGAAGCTCGCAATAGCCGATTATCTTGTTATCGTGAAGAATCAGGCGGAACAGCTCTGGCCTGACCCACCCGAGTTTGAAAATAATGCCCAGAAGGCCAGGTACTCTGGGCGTGAAGCCGACGCGATTCTTTGTTGCGTCAGAATGGATCTGCTCGATGGTTTTCGCGTCGCGGTTTCTCGCTTTCTCTAACGAATACTGATTGGATGGAATGTCGGGCTTACGCATGCATTTGACCATCGCGAGTTCCGGTGTGTGGATGTCGACGTAGCCGAGGGATGCGTACAGATGATGCGCTATGTTGTTTCGGCCCGTCCACAGCAACGAAAACCGGCTCCCGTCAGCTTTCTCCCTTCTGTGCACTTCTTTCAAGAGTTTACGAGCTAGACCCTGTCCCGAATGGTCCTGCCTTGTAATCACTCCCCCGATAGCAGAAACATCCTCTTTCCTGCGGTTGGGCAGGGTGTAGGGGATTCTCGTCACGCGGACCGTTGATAGAACTTCACCCTTTTCGACCGCGAACACGCCGAAGTAGTCTGCGCTGGGATAACCAAGTTTCGTTGCCATCAGCATGGCCTTCAGATCTACCATGCCCCATCCAGCCGACAGGTCGAGAAGTTGTACTTGGCTCCACATTTCATGCGGTAGGGCATCGAAGTCTACTATCCTCAACTAGGCTTTTGCCTCCCTCTTGATGAATCTTATATTCATATAACGTACTTAAAAACGGGCGCGCTCTTGCGGGCATGTCTCTCACGCGTGCTATTCGAAATAACTTAAAAAGGTTACTCTTGACTTATCCTAACCTAAGTTAAGCAGGTGCGTGCGTGGTCATACAGGCTGATCTTGAGTTGCGAGCCAGAGACGCAGGGAAAGCCGTAGGCCGCGGAGACTTGATCATTGTCATCGACGCTCTGAGGTCTGGGACAAGCATTTTGAACGCTCTGACGAATGGTGCGGAGGCAGTGGTTCCGGCAGTGACTCTGAAAGAGGCTTACGAACTCCGCAGTCAGCATCCAGAGTACCTGCTTGCAGGTGAGAGAGGAGGGCACAAGCCTAGGGGTTTTGACCTCGGAAATTCTCCTCTGGAATTTACGTCTGAGAGGGTTGAAGGAAAAAGCTTGGTGATGACGACCACAAGCGGGACGGCGGCTATGGCTAGATCTAAAGCAGCCAAATGGGTTTTGGTTGGAGCTTTCTTGAATGCTAGGGCAGTAGCCCGAGAGGCTGAGGAAATTGCCGCGAAGGAAGGGATCGGAGTGTCATTTGTTTTGGCTGGAGAGAAAGGCAGATTCTCGCTGGAAGACTTCCTGTGTGCAGGAGCGATTGCAAGGGGTTTTGCTGCGGGCAGTGTTTGCTTTTCGGACAAAGTCCAGGCGGCACTGTTGGCGTTCAGGCAGGCAGAGACTGATTTGGCCGGAGACGTGATGAAAGCGGACCATGCGAAGCATTTGGTGAAACTGGGGTTCAGGGAGGACGTAGATTTTTCCTGCAGACTGAACGTGTTGCGAACAGTTCCAACCTACCGGAACGGCAAGATAACGCTGCAAAAATAGATAATCCGTGGCTGTTGTGGAGTGGGGATGAGAAGAAAATGCACAGTTTGTGTTGGCACCTTGTCTTTGGGCTCAGTTTGTGAGGCGGATGAGTCTGGTCGGGGTGACTATTATCTGGATTTTCTCGTCTTTATCTTCAAAAGGAACTGCCTTCACAACTTGCAAATCGTGAACTGTTACAGCAACTGGGATTGAGCCGAACCTTGTCTTAAGCGTCTTTATCTCAGCGTCGCCGTATCCGCCTCCCTTTCCGAGTCTGTTTCCTTGCGTGTCTACGGCAACTGCGCCTTCTATCACCAAATCTGGTCTCGGAATTTCCTCGTTGCCCATTATTTTCCCAAGATTGAAAGCTCCCTTTATCGTGGAAGCAGAAACCGTTGAGCCCTTAGCGTCGTCGGGGTGAACCATGACATAACCATGACGGAGCCTGGGTGAAACCATGACGAGTATCTTCCCGTCCGAAAGCGTGTTCTCCCTGACCTTTCTCTGTGCAAAATCCGGACTGACAAACACCACACTAGCTCGTATCCACTCCGCTGAAGCTCTAAGTCTATCGGCAGCCTCATCAGAGCCTCGGAAGTTTGGAATTCGCCCATGACAAGGAAGCGGAAACCTTGCAACACCTTTCGCCTCGAGTTCTCTCCAGATTTCCTCCCGCAACAACCTCTTCGCAGTTCTAGCATCCATCAGCATTCGCCTGAACGCTCACGCTAATGCATATGCATTTGCCTAAACTGTTAATTACTCTTTCAACGGATAGCAACTGACTAGGTGGTCTGTGTGGATTCGAGGAATCTCTTAGAATATAGTCAGGCACTCAGGAATCGATACTTGGAACAGCTTGCCACACTTCCTTGGGCAGAGGTTGTCAAAAGCCGCGGAGCAAGCTTTGATTCCATGAGGGATATTCTTCTGCACACGCTTGACGCTGAGGATAGGTGGATCAACTACGCCATTCCCGGGCGTGTAAAAGATTGGGTTTCGCGGAGCCCTGACGAATTTAAGGACATAGATTCTATCAAGAAACGCGCAAAGGAAGTCGAAACTAAGACCAAGAATTATCTTGCAAGGATGGCTCCTGCCGAGTTCGAAAGAAGAGTCGAAATCATAAGATCTGGAATGCCGCCGGTGCAGGTGCGAGTGGAGGACATTCTGATTCACGTGGCCTTTGAGAACGTTCATCACTTCGGCGAGCTGATTGCCCTCTTGTGGCAAATCGACGTGGAACCGCCGCACATGGGTTGGATAGCCTACCTCCAGAGATAGTCCTATCGGAAGTGCATTGTAACAAGAGATGGCACCGAGCTGTTCTTTGTACTTGGGCAATTTCGCTATCTCGCGCCTTGATCTTGAAAGGGTCTCGAACCCTTTGCTCAGCCTTTCTCAGCGTTTTTCTGCCTGAGACGCCCAAGAGAATAACATAGTAGATCTGCAGCCAGTTGTTCTGTTCTCTTGCACAGAATTCGCAGTTCATCCAGCTGAGGAAGTGCCAAAGCATGTAATTCGCAATCGTGTTTCAATTCTTCGTATTTCTTCCACGCTGCCTTGCTTTCCAGAATTTCAGAGTCTGTGAGTCTCTCAAGACTGTCTATCGCAGACCTTAAGGAGGCCATGTCCTCCCTCACTTCTTCAGGTTTCTTCTGACCTATTCTTTGCTCTAACTCGTTCATCTTCTCTTTGAGTGTTCCAACAGTTTCAAGAGCTTTCTTATAGTCTTCCTTAACGTTCCTGGCCGCATTTTCAATGCGGGCACCAATCATGTCAGTTTCCATCAAAGTCCGTTGCCCCTGCACCCCTGTGTCGCGTTCGAGATATCGTGCCACGATGTTATCGTGCTGCGACAACTAGTTCTTTGGGTGTCAAGATAGAAAAACTATTTAGCCATATTAATGTTCTAGACAGAGAAAAACGCGGACAGGAGCTCAGTGGATTATGGAAACTTCTTTTATGGTTGAATTTCACGGCGGAAACGTCGCGAAGGAAACTGCGGGTTTTTTGGCAAGGCCGCAGAACACGGGAAGATATCCTGCTGTCATTGTCATCCATGAAATATGGGGAGTTGTGGACCACATTAAGGATGTCAGCAGGAGACTTGCAAGTGAAGGCTACGTGGCTCTTGCTGTCGACCTTTTTGGAGGGAAGACTATTTCAAGCTTGGAAGAGGGCCGCAAGTTGCGTGAAGAACTGTCTGAAGAGAGAATCATGGGAGACTTGAAAGGTGCGTTCGATTATCTTCAGTCCTTGGAGTACGTGCAGCCGAAGCGCATCGGCAGCATCGGCTTTTGCATGGGGGGAGGGCTTTCCCTTCTGCTTGCTTGTTGTAACAGAGAACTCGCGGCGGCCGTCGTGTTTTATGGCAGAAACCCGTCGCCCATAGACTTGGTGAAGAATGTGCAATGTCCAATTCTTGGCAATTACGCGGGAGCTGACATGGCAATCAAAGAATCTGACATCAGCCTGTTGAAAGAAGCCATGACGAAGTACGGAAAAGTGTTCGACATCAAGGTTTACCCTGGCGCACCTCACGCCTTCTTCAATGACACCCGAGAAAGCTACAGACCTGAAGCTGCCAAAGATGCGTGGAAAAGAACCTTGGACTTCTTCAACAGGTACCTAAAAGCCTAACTTCTTTCCTCTACAGCTTTTGCGAGTATGTCCGGCATGTCGCTCGTTATGCCGTCGACGCCTTTCTTCACGTAATCAGCGACTTCCTCCGGCTTGTTTATTGTCCACACTATCACTTTTAGGCCGTTTTGATGAGCTTTCTGGACGTCCGCGGTGTGGGTGAACCTGTAGAGCGGAAGCAGGTAACTTGCTTTCAAATCAGATGCCGTCTTCACGGGGTTCTTGTGTTTCGCGTATATCAAGCCTGTTTCCACTTTCTCGTTCAGTTCCTTGACTTTTCTCAGAGCGTCTTCAAGGAAGGAAACGATTATCACGTTCTTTTCCAGCCCCTTCTTCTGCACTGCCTTCAGTATTTTCTCTTCGAAGCCAGTTTCCTTCAGCTCTATCAGCACCTTAACCTTTTTGTCCAGAAAATCAAGAGCTTCTTCCAGCGTCGGAATCTTCTCGTCTTTTTTTGTGTTGAGCTGTTTTATCTCTTTCAACGTGAGCTGACTGACCAGGCCTTTGCCGTTCGTTGTTCTGTCAACCTCAGCGTCGTGAATCACGACAATTTCGCCGTCTTTTGTCATTCGGACATCAAGCTCCACGGCGTTCACACCCAATTCCAAGGCCTTCTTGTAGCTGCGCAGCGTGTTTTCAGGTTCGTAGGCTCGGGCCCCTCTGTGTCCCACCTTCAACATGCTTGTAGCCAATTGAGTCGAAGACTTATAAATCCGTAATGAACGGCAGTTGAAACCGACTAGGGCAGAAGACCCATTGAGGCATTGAGTATTTCATTGTGCGCGCTACGTTTCAGGACCCATTTGCATTGGTTTCAGTAGGGCGGGACCCCGAGCCGCATGTTGTACCTGCGAGGTGATCTGTGTCCAACGAGAGTGTAGGCTAAAAGTGCGATGACGAAACTGATTGCAAGAACTTCTAGGTCTGAGTTGTTCACCTCTGAACTTTTCGAACCGTCGCCTCCGTCAAGCTGTTTAAGGCCTTGACCTAGCGACCTTGCTTGAGGCTCGTTCTGTTTGTTGCTTCCGATTCCTATCTGTGCAACGGTGATGAGGGGGACGACGGTGACTAATACGCCTAGAACGGCTGCTGCAAGAAGGTAAAGGAGAATCTTCTTCATAGTGTTCGTCCCCTTACGTAGCTGATGGACTCATGGCTTTTAGTTCTACGTTTTAGAACAGAATGTTGAAGGTTCATACAGGTCTCGCCCTCCACAGTCTAGTGGTTTCAACCCAAAAAATGAGCGTTGCAACAAGTCCGAAAGTCACTGCGTAGAAGCTGGGCGCTATTTGGCCAATGATGGCCAGCGTCAAATACGTCGCCAGCATTGTGGTGAAAAGGACTGAGTAGAACAGGTATCGGGGAACCATGAACCGTCCCATTCTGGTGAAAAGTCTCAAGATGCCCACTTTCACCTCTTCCTTAAGCACATACTCGCCTGTTCCCTTCTTCTCCACCAATCCCAAGTCCTGCAGTTTCTGAAGATGGTGCACGGCGATGCTTGGACTTGAAAACTTTAAGGCGCGTTGAACCTCACGCACTCCAACGGAATGCGTGGACCGCTGCAGCAAATACCAGTACACCAGAAGCGTCTTGCCCTTCAGCTCAGACTCCAAAAAAGCCAAATCAAATTCACGCGGAGTTTCCGACACGAACTATCGCCACGTACACTCTATGGACGAAGTTCTTAAAAGATTAACCAACATGCTTCGATTTCACGCGATGCCTTTTAGAGGAACAACACAACGCTACGACAATGCTCATGCATTCCTGTGTTCATTCTACATCTGCAAAGCGGTTTTCCCTTAACGGCCACACCTGCGTTTTTTGCCATCTCCGTCAACGGACTATGAGACGGCAAGCATTATGACTTCTCCTCAATTCGCTACGTCAAAAATGGGTTCTTTGGGGTTTCCGTCCCCAAATATTGTATCTACTTCGACTCGGGCCAGCAGTTTTCCCGGTGCGTGCGTTATGAATTTAGGCTTCCCAGCGGCATTGCGTGTGGACTAGATGCCGGAAAGCGTTTCGTCGCTGAAAAACATCAATCGTTCGGGGCGATACGTCCTTTAAGGTACCGTAGAGCGGCGTCTGCAACCTGTCAAAGGTAAGCCCGTCTTTTTTAACCGTGCTTTTTCATGCACTCTTCGTCTTTTCTTCTCGTCTCATTTGCCACATTTGCATCATTTGGGGCAGGCTCTTCATGTTTTCTTTGATTAGGTCCATAAGTGCCTCGTTGATCTCCACTTCAAACGTCATTTTCACGTGACCTTTCTTCTCTTCAGCCATAACATCACCTCCATGAGGCTTTTGCCCACCGTACGCCCGGCCTGATCCGACAGTTCCTTCATTATGGCCGCCGCCTGTTCCTGCGTCAAATCAACGTCAACGGCGATTTTGTAATGTAATTTCCCCAGTCTTCTGGTTTTAGCCTTGTAGTCAAGAATCACGCCACGCTCCTTCAGGTTTTTTAAACGTCTTTTCACGTTGCGAGTGATGTATCTGGGCAGGAGGGGTTCAAGCAAGGGGAAAGCCTTTGCGAACAAAGGAACGAATCGCTCCATGATTTGGGCCATATTTGCTGTCCTCCGACGGGACTGCGCCGGCGCATGCGTGTCGGTTGATCATATCAGAATTTGATTTGTCCGTCTTAAACTGATGTGACTGTAGGCGTACAGCAACAGTGTTCGCTGGAACTGGGAGAGACGCAATAGATAAAAGCACAAGTGAGAAGAACTGGTCGAGGCTTATGGCGGCAACTATTAGAAGGCTTCAAAACGCGGATCGCAACGATATAGTGGAGATATCGAGCCATACTTGGGAAGGGCACGATTACCTCTCGTCTGTGGTTGACGAGTGGTTGCAGGATCCGAAAAGCCACTTTTATGGAGTTGAAGTCGACGGACGCGTGGTGGCCGTGGGCAGGCTTCGGCTTGTGGAAAACGGTCGAATCGGTTGGATGGAGGGACTTAGGGTGCACCCTGAATACAGGGGGAGAGGACTTGCAAACGACATCACTCGATATATTGTCAACAAGGCTGAATACTTGGGCCTTGAACGTCTTCGTTACACTACGTCTGATGAAAACGCGGCTTCTCTGAAGCTTGCCAAGATGGCTGGGTTCTCAAGAATCCTCAGAGTGGCCGTTTCTTGGCACTACAAACTCAAACAGGTTCCCACACTTGCAGACCACCCTCCGATACTGAAGCGGAGTCCCGAAAGGGCTTGGGACCTGCTGAAAACTAACCCTCGGATTCTTCCTCGCGGAATCTTAGTCTACGAGTGGAAGGCGCTGAACAACACCTGTTCAAACCTGAAAGAGATAGGCAAGACCCACACGTTCTACGTCGCTCTGAAAGGGAAAGAATTGGATTCGCTGTCAATTAGCTCTGCCAGACAGGAACCAGACCAGCCATATTGGAGCTTCACAATCTATGCGGTTGATTCATCCGGTTTCCTGTCTCAATTTTCCCACAACGTAGGAACGGCCTTAAAACACGGCATTGGTTCAATCGCTTGCACGTTTGAAACCAGATTTGAAAAGACCTTGGATGGGGTAGATCTGAAATCGGAAGAACATCAGGAGACTCATCTGGTCTTGCTTGAGAAACGGATGCGTCTGCGAAAACAGAAGGGTTACGGAGCCACATAGAGATCATAAGCAGTCATTCAGGCTCATTGCGGTACTGATGCAACCCGTTGATCACTTAAGGTTCTGTGGTTGCGCGTTCTAAGAGACGTAGGACAGATCTTCGCGGTTTTCTCCGATTTGTTTCATGGCTTCGTATTGTGCTTCTAGAAGTATCGTCAGTTTGTCAATGTTCTTCTTTATGTCTTCGATATCCTTGGTCTTCTCGAAGAATCCGGAGTTTGCAAGTTGTTCCTTGACATTGTCCACTGAGATTTGGAGAATCTTTACTTTAAAGGCGAACATCTGGAGGATGTATAGGAGACTCAGTTGAGAAGACAGTCCTTCCAACCGGTCATATTCAATCATTCTCCCAAGCGTCGCTTTGACTCTTTGCGCTTCAGAAGACTCCTTGGATTTTAACACCTTCTCGTATGCTTCAATCTGTACAGAAGCCGAGTGCTTGTTCTCGTCGAGGGCCTTCTGTGCTCGCTTTGTAGCCTTCTCCAGCAAATTTAAGATCTCATCCAATCTCCCAGGCTCCAGATACACCTGATTTGGGCGTGACAGATTAAAGCCTTTACACCGTGCGAGCGAGAAAGACTAATGCGCTCGGGCAACAAGCGCGTGAAACTAAAATGTAAGCTAACCATGGTGAATCTTACAAGTCCTCGGTAAGCTTTTTGAGGGCTGTAAGACCTCACGCCTTACACTTGAAAAACGATGAAATGAGTCAGACGAAAAAAGAAGGACGCGAAGCGCACGTTGAACAAACCTTTAAAAATAGCAATTCCATCTTCGGTGGCATGGCAGTCCCACTTGACCCCATTGGCAATGTGGTCCTCTCTCTTCAAATCGTAATTCTGTTCTTGTTGATACTGGGACTTCCATTTGTTAAGAGGAAAGGTGAAAAGAAGAACCTTATAAGACATGGCTATTTGACTACTCTAGCTCTCGTATTGCACACGATAACCATCTTAATCGTCATGGTTCCTTCCTTTTCTACTAACCCTAATTCTATCGGAAACCTTTCCATTCTCCAATCAATAACTGTCTGGATGCATGCCGCCACAGGTACTGCAGCAGAAATCCTGGGGATAGCCGTAGTTGCCTCGTGGGCATTCAAGCCCCTGCAGCAAATGACCTGTGCACGAAGGAAGTGGCTGATGATGCCAACTTTCATAATATGGACTGTTTCTCTCATTACTGGTGCTGTCATACATGTGGTCGGAATCATCTAGAAGCTTTCGCGCGCTCTAAGAAACTACTGTCAATAGAGAGAAAACCAAAGAAGACATAGGTCTTAGCTCGCGCAGTGTTCACAGTTGGAACAGACTTAGATATCTACTTTCTTGGCTTTGAAGTATGTGAAAGTGATTCGACCTTTGCACACCGATCAGCATATTAGTACATTTAAAAGCTCATCTTATCAGACATTCTTCGGAGAAAGATCAGCTTGAAAATCCTGTTCATCGAGCCGCCGAAAGACGTCTTCTTTGTAATGGGTGAGTATCTGCCACCGCCATACGGAATCATTCAGCTGGCTGCGTATCTGGAAAGAGAAATCAAGAACGTCGATATTGAAATCCTCGACTGCAACGCTGAACAAGTAGATTGGGAGCGAATGGAGAAACGAATCGAATCGTCCAATCCTGACATCGTAGCATCAAGTTCTTTGGCCACTTGCAATACCTACGTGGTCGCTAGGACTCTTGAAACGGTCAAAAACGTGAACCCGGACATCCTCACCGTCACGGGTGGTCAGCATTTTACAGCCACTGCCCAAGAAAGCCTGGAAGAATACCCTGTAATAGACGTGATTGTCCGTGGAGAAGGAGAACAGACTCTTGCTGAACTTGTGACTAATTCAAAAGGCAAAAGCGCTTTTCCAAGAATCAAAGGTATCTCTTTCAGACATAACGGGCAAATCGTTCACAACCCTCCCAGACCGTTAATTGAGAACCTAGATCAACTGCCGTTCCCGGGTTACCATCTAGTCAAGGACACGGTTGACAAGTACCATTTTGCCATGATGGCAGGACGTGACAGCAGATACGCTTTGATTGAAGGTTCAAGAGGGTGCTCACATGAATGTTCTTTCTGCACACAGTGGCGACACTGGCAGGGAACATGGAGATTGAAAACTCCCAAACGTATTGCAGATGAAATGGAGTTTTGCCACAGAAACTTCGGCAGCAGATTCGTATGGCTGACAGACGACAACTTCGGCGCGGGGAATCGTGCCAACGACCTGGCAGACGAGATAATTAGGCATGGAACAGCCGATGAAAAAACTTGGTTTGTGCAGGCTCGATGTGATGATATAATCAAGAACAGGGAAGTGTTGCCGAAACTGCGAAAGTCCGGGCTTACGTGGGTTCTATTGGGAGTGGAGAACTCTGAATCATCGACACTTGAAGAATTCAGGAAAGGCATAACGCCGGAAGATGCGAGAAAAGCCGTGAAACTCCTCAAGGATAACGGTATTTTTGCACATGCAATGTTCATAATAGGCGGACGCAAAGACACTGCGAAATCCATAAGAAACCAATCAGAGTTCGCCAACGATCTGGACCCAGATTTTGTGATGTTCAGTGCCCTAACGCCGTTTCCCGGAACAGCACTCTTTGAGGAGGCAAAGCGAAACGGGTGGATCGAAGACTTCAACTGGTCGCACTACGACATGGTTCACGCGATTATGCCCACTGCAACACTGTCAAGAGTACAAGTTCAGGAGCAGCTCTACGAATGCTATAGACGCTTCTACGGGCCGTGGAAAAGGAAGCTTCAAGGAGTTTTCTCTAACAATGAGATGAAGAGAAGGGTTTTCAGGTACATGGCCGGCAGATCGCTGCTAGCGCAATTCAAGAGTATGTTCGTGGGCGCCCCTCAATGAGAGCACGTGCAGAACGAAATCTGATCTTGAAGTTCATGATCGTTTGCTCGTTGCTAGGATCGTTAATAATTCTACTGATGGTCACATACCCACCTGCGACTACGCGAGACTATTTCTGGCGAAAACCGTTTGTCGGTTCAGTCCTCTTCCTGATATGTGCTGTTGGAAGCCTAGTCGCTGTCTCTCCCACATCGTGTTCAGCTGCGCACAAAATGCAAATGATTGAGACGCCAAAGGACTCGGATGTCCAAACAGATTCTCCTGTTTTCTCAGAAGGCCATCATCCGAACTGCGGAAGATTTTCCAGCCACACGATAATGTTCAAGGGCACTTCTTATTGTGCTGCGTGCACAGGACTACTCATCGGAGGGATCATGGCGATGAGCTTGACAGTCCTATACTTCTTCTCCGGACTCAGCGCCGAACTCATCGGTTTCCCAGCCCTTCTCACGGGGCAATTGGGACTCGTATTGGGGCTGGTGCAATTCAAATTCAAGGGTTGGACCCGCATGAGCGCAAACGTGCTGTTTCCCTTGGGAAGCTGTTTGATGTTAATCGGAATCGATCAACTCGTGCGCAGTGTGTTTGTTGACGTTTACCTAACAGGATTGATACTAGTGTGGATCATGACCAGAGTCATGATTTCACAATGGGATCACTACAGAATCTGTCTTACGTGCGGTTTCTCTTGCAGAACGGGAAGAAAGGCTAGTGTGTCAGCGTCTTCGGCCTAGCCCGTACAGAGCGCCAATGATGAGTAGAATTCCGAAGATGATTATCGCAAACGGCCACACGTTGACGTTCGAGGAAATCAGGTTCGCTTGCTGCATGAAGTATATAACACCCGCGAGCAAAATGATAACGCCTATAGTCATACCCACGACAGCGCCGCCTCTTGGAATGCCGAAGCACTCATATTCCATTCGCCTATATGGTTCTCCGCTTCTGCGGCTTCCCCCGCACTCGTCTCCGACCCGCTGTCGCTCTGGTTCTCCAACAGCGTACAGCGAAGCGCCACATTGGGTGCAAGTCTTGGCGTCGTCCGGATTCTTGGCTCCACACTTTGTGCAGTAAACCATGATACATCTCCAACTTACCCAATCATAAACGATATGTTTTAAGACTTTTGGTCAATTGAGCGCGTCTCGGCCTGACAGCAATATATTAATGGCCCCGCAAAAAGAGGAATCCGATCAGATGAACCTGGCTTAGCGCGTTAACGGTTAAGTTTGACGAACTAGCCTTCACCGAGCGAAACGCGGAAGGCATGCTTTCTCTCCCTAAAAGATAAATCCTATAGGGCTTTTGCTCGGAGGTTGAAACACATATGGTGACTATCTCCTACGCTAATCCAAGAATCGTCAAACAAGCAGATACTGATAGCGCTCGCGCTAAGTACAGCGAGTGATGCTCAAGTGTTTTCATAGTAGATTATGACTTGAACATCGCCAGCGTAAACCGTGTAAAGTTCAGTATTTACAAAAAGTCTGTAGACGTTTATAGTTTGTCCTGAAGCCACTTTGAAGCCTGGAGTGAGGTCAAACATAAGCTGGTGAGGTATGGGGCTTGGAGCATGACTGTCGAACTGATAATGGACTAGAAGTTGAATGGCACCTGAATATGAGCTTGAATTCCAAGGGTCACTTGGCTTACCAATAGTAACGAATGTGTCCCCCTCCCAAACTACATTGTCAGGATTGCCCATCCAAACTTGGATCTTAACAATCCTTACGTCTGTCGTAGGAGTCCAATTCAGTATCCAGTCTCCTACTCTACTATTGGCAGTTATGTTCGTTGGTAGGTATCCTAGAAGTTGCGAATGAATGTAGGGCGCAACGCTTGTTAGGTTTGAGGTCAGGAGATTAATCGTTGAGTTCAGAGATGTAATTTGGTTTTGCAGATTCAAGACGGTTGCGTTTAGTTGAGATATTTGAGAGTTCAAGGAAGAAATCGTGCTGTTCTGGTCTGATATTTGAGTGTTCAGTTGAGAGATTTGAGAATTTTTACTTGATATTTGAGTGTTCAATGAATCTATCTGATTGTTTTTGTCGTTGAGCAGTGTTACTGTATACAACGTTGCTCCACCAAAACCAGCTATCAATACAATGCAGATTATTCCGAGTGCAACAGCAACACTTCTCCTAGCTATTTTCTTTGATCTAGTTTCGCTTGGTTTTGTTTCATTGACTTTTGGTTCACTCATTTTTGAGTCCTCAGTGTAGCCCACGCTTTCTTTGTTAGTCTCACTTCCTTTGTTTGTGTTTTCTAAGTTCTTAGAGATTTTTTCTAGCAGTTCTTCAGTCTTAGAAATCCTTTCTAGCAGTTCTTCAACCTGGGTCTTTTTCTCTGCCATGTTTAGGCTATTTCCAAGCTATGCAGATTTAAGATTTCTGTGTAGCATGGCTTAGGCTAGAGAATCTTGCTTATAGACCATCTTTCCACAAAGTCTATAATCAGTGGAGATTGTAACAAATAGTGTGTTCTAGAGGAACGCGCGCGCCCCCAGTTTCAACCCACAGCCTCTCCCCAAAGATAAAAGCGGGCGGAGCGAGCGAGGCATTCCAAAGAGAGAGATGTTAAAGAAGTTAAGCAACCTTCTAAACCCGAGCGCGGCCGTAGGCCGGGCGCAAAATCTTGAAACCTTAAATACAAAACAGGGAAATATTGGTTATCTGAGAAGATTTCGAATGTCACAAAAAAGCTATTGTCAATACTGCGGAGCAGAAATATCCCCAACGACCAGAAACTGCCCTAATTGCGGTGCCCCTACTCAACCGCAACAGCAACCTTACGTAGCACCCCAACCTCAACCGCAACAGCAACCTTACGTAGCACCCCAACCTCAACCGCAGCCCCAGCCTTACTATCAACCTCCGGCTCAAACATATCAGCCGCCGCCCCCGCCGGTAGCAGCTAACAAATCAACAGCGAATATTTTGGCGGCGGTAAGCATTATCCTTGGGATTGTGGGCATATTCGTCGCTGGGATCATACTCGGAATAGCTGCGATAATCGTTGGCGCCGCTGCAATATCGAAAAAGGCAAAAGTCGGCGGTGCAATCGGAATAATACTGGGCATCATCGCATTTGTCGCCGCACTGTTGCTGATACTAGGAGTAATCACTGTATAGACGGGTTCATCACTGCCTGATTGGCTACAAAAAGAAAGCCATTATCTCCACAATAGCAAAATATTAACGCCAAAGCGCGGGCGCTTAAATCATCACCCCATCAGCCAGCGAAAGCACCTTTTAGATTCTATTCAGTCTTCCTTCAGCTTCTTGGAACCAATTTCGCCCCCATTTCATCTTTTAGGATAGCATGCGCGTTCTTTCAGCAAAACGGACGCACGGTTTAAAATAGCGCGCGGTTGCAAAGAATTAATTATGTGAAAATGTTCAAACATAAGTAGAAAGGAGGTTGAATATGAAGGCTCGTTCAATCCTTGTTGCGGGCTTTTTGCTGTCTTCTCTCTTCTTTTTTTGCATGGTTCTGACCGAACCCTTTGGAAAATGTGACCCTAGCGGATTTTTGCCCGTACAAGTCAGTATTCAAGGCGCACACATAGTGAGCGCGGGTGCATATTTTCGCTTTTGGATATTCAGTTACTATGACTATCCCATAAACGTGACAATCAATGGTGCAGACACTCTGAGTATCCCTTCGGGAGGATCGATTGACTATGATGTGATTGCGCCACAAATCTCTGTGCCCTATGAAAAAGTGACTTACACATTCGTGTTTTCAGTGAACTACGATGTGAAACCTGTCGATTATACGGTGTTAGTGTTAAATTCCAGTTTCGTGCAGATTTTCGACCTAATCGTTCCCATCCTAATAGTCATAGCGATTGTCATCATAGCCGCGGTCGCCATTCTCATTCTAAGACGAAGACGTTCTCTTAGGAAGACTTGACATGCACCCAAGGCGAAGCTCATCGCGCAAGATAATCAAATGCAATGTCAACTCAAATCCAGCGCGCGCATAAACACCTTTAGAATCCCAGATTTAACGAAGTACTTTCAATTCTCTTTACTTAGGATTTTTCTATGCACCGTAAACCAAGATGGCACGTGTCCGCTTTTTTCTTATGTCCGAAAGAAACCGTGAACTCTGGCTAGAACGAAAATAATCGCGCGCGTTTTTTGTGTTTGGTTTGGGGTAGAGTTTTATGCCACCGCGCGCGCTCTTCAGGTTTCTCCGCGACTTTGACGGTGCGCTAAGATGGCCAGCTTGATTATGTTCTTACGTTTCGCTTCCGTTTTAAAACGAACGCCGCCAACAGCGTTGCCATCATGAAGAGTGTCAGAATGAAGTATGAAGAAAATTCGGGTACTATCGACGAGGCCGCAGTGTTAGACGTTGCCTGCGCTCCAACGTTGTCAGTTACCTTCACATAAACGGTATAAGACCCTGCAGATGTTGGCGTAAAAGTCCAAGTAGAGTCAGTAGCACCTGAAACGGGAGAACCGTTTAGATACCACTGGTAGGTGTAGGGCGAAGTGCCACCTGAAACAGTGGGCGTGAAGAGTTGAGACTGACTAACATTCAAAGTAACAGAAGATGGTGATATTGATACGGAAAGTGCGGAGTTGACGGTGACTGTTGCCGTGTTCGAAGTGGCCTGCATACTAACGCTGTCAGTGACTTTCACGTAAACGGTGTGCGACTCGGAAGCAGACGGAGTATACGTCCACGTTGCGCTGGTTGCGCCTGAAGCAGCACTGCCATCCAAATACCACTGATACGAATAAGGACTGGTACCACCAGAAACAGTCGAAGTAAACAGCTGAGACTGACCAATATCCAACGCTACGGAAGTGGGTGAGATAGTGATGGAAGGCAAAATGCTCACGAAATTGGCAGTAATCGTGCCGGGACCGTTAACAGTTGCCGTTGTCATATTAGAACTGGAGTTCGTAAAGGTTATGGAACCCGTGCTGCTTGACCACTGAGAAAATCGATTGTTTAAGGCAGGTGTTGCGTTAATGGAAAGTGAGCCAGGATCTATCCATACGTTGGTCCCAGATGGGCTTGTTGTGCCAGAGTCTGAAGGTGCTACGGCAAAGGAAATTTGGTACTGAGTTTTCCAGTTGGCAGTTACGTTTTTAGGGCCACTCATATCGATGGCGCTGCTTTGTGTGTAGTTCGTTCCGCTGGCGTCTCCGGTCCAGTTTGTGAAAACGTACTGTATGCCGTTGCCGCCTGATACTGTTCCCGCAGCTAATGAGGCGTAGGTGGTTGTGCCGTTGTCGTCCCACCCTAAGCTACTGACTGTGCCGTATTGAGAGTTTACTGTCAGGCTGTATTGGGAAACGTACAGAAGAGTTATGAGTTTTGAATAGTTCATGTAAACGCTGGATATGGATTGGTTGAAGGAGTCGAACCTGTAACGCATGCCATTTGTGCCCGACGAGCTTGGAACGTATTGTTGGGGTGAAGTCACTGTTACGGTTGTGTTCGCATCAATCCAGTCTGACCATGTTGCGTTTTTTACCTGATTAGTGTACAAGACTCCAAGTTGTGTGTAGGTGACTTGGAAGCTTGCACCAAGAGCGCCATTCGGCGTTGCGTTGACGGTCATGTAGTATTGCGTTATGTAGTTGCCTGTTATGTTACCGTGGTATGGCACGACGATTGAACTCATGCTTTGCGAGGAGGACAAACCGGTGTTGTTCATCCAGACGTACCTCTTCACGTTTGGTGTTACGGTCAGCGGCGACTGGAACGCGTATGCATGGGACGCTGTTGGTGACCACATGTAGGAAACTGGTAATTGGGTTAAGGTGTAACTGCCAGAGTCCACGGTTACAATTGCGCCAGTGAAGTCTGAACCCACGCCCGTTTGGTTGTACACGATGGTCATGAATGGGTAGTTATCCTTGTTGGTTCCTACCATCCCTGTGGTGTACGGTGCGTCTCCAATGCCATCTACCCCGGCTACGTTTTGAGCAGCTCCCTTATACTGGTCAATTCCTGTGTAGTCAGTCCAGTAGTTGCCGCCTGAAGGATAGCCGTTGTCCCATACGTTTAACGATGTGTCCGTCGGGTCTTGAGTTACTTGTTGCGTGTTGCTGACAAAGTCGTTGTGGTAGATGGTGTTGTTATTGCAGGGAAATATGTCCCCGACGATTTGTATGGCGACTTGGTTGCTTCTAACTTTGTTTCCGATTATGATGTTGTTTGAGGCGTTATACTCGAGGTGGAGGGCAACGTTGTTGTTCGCGATGTAGTTTCCGTTTATTATATTGCCCCAGGCGTCAGTGTATAGTTCTATTCCCACTGGGCTTCCAGTCACGTTGTTGTTTGTAAAGTTATTGTATTCCCCGGCGCCAGCAGCGTTGCTGCCTGTGACGACGATGTCGCTTGTTCCGCTTCCTGTTATGGTGTTCGAATAGAACTGGTCGTTGCAGGCTGCACTCTCGCCGAAAGTTCCTACTTCAATTCCGTATTCGCCGCTGTTAACAACTTGGTTGTTGTAAAAATAATTGTTTATGGTGTAAACTCCAGTTACAGATATGCCTTCGGTGAAGTTCACGATGGTGTTGTTGAAGATTTGGTTGTTTGAGTTTTGATCTGTGTCGGATCCGAATACGTAGATGCCACTGTAGCCGCCTGTAATCGAGTTTCCGTTAATCTGATCGTTGTTAAAAGGTGTATCCACTTCGATGGCATAGGTGCCATATGCAGTGTTAACGTCCCAGAGTCCGCCGGTGACAGTGTTGTTGCTGATAACAGTGTTGTTTGCATTTTCTAGCCATATTCCAAAATCTTCGTTAGGTGGTTCTGCTATGTTGTTGTTTGAAATGGTGCAGTGGTCGTCTTGGTAGCCGTTTATTGCTATGTACGAGCAGTTAGTAAAGGTGTTCCCTATGACTTGGATGAAGGAGCCATCCACATCAATGCCATTTTCAAAGTTTGCTATTTTCATGTTTTCGATTGTGATGTTGCTTGGGTTCCCATAGGTATAGATGCCAGTATCAGACCCCGGTGTAGGGTCCTGAAGTGTGTGCCCGTTGCCGTTGAGTATTATGTTGCTTCTCTCGATAATTTCAATTGAGTCCGTTATGTCTGTGGTAAACGTATATGTTGTTTGGTCTGTGGTCGTGATTCTGCCGTCGTTCGGGGTAATTGAGCCATCGGAGTTGATCGTTATGCCTGTCTGAGCTTTTACAGGTTGCAAGGTCAACAGGAAAACTGTTGGTAGAATGAGTAAAGACATTAGTGTTAAGAGTAGAAGTCCGATTGGTTTCATTTCATATGCTCTCCTTAATCACTTGTCTCCAAATAAACCATAGAGCGCGCGGGTGCGCTATTAAAACTTGTGGAACGCTCTTCTATTGCATATTATGGCATAGCTTGAACGCTTTAACCGTTTTTCTATTCTGCACTTTCGACGCGCGCGCTAATAAGTTGGTGTTTTGAATTTTAGTCAGTTACAAAAGTGTACGCTGATTCTTGCACATTAGAGCATATCAGATAGTTCTGTCAGAATTTTGCAGGCTTGCTTGGCGTAATCCCTCCATCGTTGATGTGTTTGGGGATATTTTTTGAGCACTATTATGAATTGTCTTAGCTCTTCGCGAGTAAGCTCTCTCATCATTTGCGCGAGAAGATAAAGAGTCGCGTCGGTTTGTTTTATCGGTCCCTTGTTCAAAACTGCGAGATATAATACGTCGAAGAAGTTTCTTCCAAGAATTGGCACAGCTTCTATGAGGAACTGTAAATCTTCGTTTTCTGGATAAATCTCCAGTGTTCTGCTTAGAAGAGTTCCTGATTTTGCTCCTTCGCCCAAAACAATGAATATGCCCCGCTCTGTAAGCCAGAAACACGGGTAGTGTCTGCCTCGGTAGTCTTTCGATGTAACGTCTTTGATCAGACCTTTCTTTTTCAAAACATTGAAGGCAATCCATGAGGATTTGTAGTGGCCTGAGATTCCTTTCATTGTTTCGTTGATAGTTTGAGGTTTGTTTTCTGCTAGATTTAGAATTATGCGTTTCTGTAAAGGAGGAAAGCTATTCCTTTTTCTTTTGTGTTTTGACATATATCGCACTCACTTTAGATATGTTAGCGCGCGCGCTGCCTAATCTTCCACGGTGCGCGTTGGAATGAGTCAGGTCGTTTCTGGTACTGGTCACCACATTTTCACGTTCTTGGGTTCATTCTTGGCGGTTACAGGTGTCGGGATTGTCGTAAGGAGTGCGTTAAGGGCTGCGGTTGCGGGTTCAACGATTTACAGTATCGGGCTTTTGAGAAGTTCGGGTGTCTGGTAAAGGTGGCCGAGGACAAGTTTGGGGTTAAGGGTGAGCGTGAAACGATTGGGGGCACTGCATGGTACCAATTACACCATGCAACCATCAGAACGGACGTTGCGCGACCTCACTGCGTCACTTGGTTTGGCGTTGCTTCGTATCGTGCGCTGAAGGTCAAGGTTGAGAACCGTAAGGCTCTATGCCCTATATGTAAGCATGAGTTGGTTCGTTTGCGATACTTTGGTTCTAAGAATTTCGTCATGAGTAGGACTTCGCCCTATTTTGAAAGTGAGGGCTTTGATGACTTGGTTGAGGATGGTCAAGTCGTTTGGGTTGAGGATACTAGACCTGTTCATAGTGGTAGCGGTAGCTATGAAGAGTAAGCTTGGCTTCTGTTGTTGTCGTTCTTGTAAAAGGGTTTTTGATTCCGACGCTGATTATATGCTGCATTTGAGTTGTGACGGTTTTTGTCGGCGTGGGGCTGACAGGGTCGTTCGTGAACTTGCTTGGATGGTTCTGGGTTCTCGCGGCTGGAAGGCGAAGAAGCGAAGCGAATGAGCAAGAACAGATGAATAAAGAGCGTGCGCTAAAAAATATCTCAGTCAAGTGGAAGCGTGTAGAAGGCTATTTTCTTGACTGTTCTCAGGTTCGTCTGTATTTTGTGATTTCTCTCAAGATTTGCCAAAACGTCTTCTTGATCTCAGAAAAGGTCTTAGCCTGACTAGCCGCAACCTCTATTGCTAGGGCTACATCCTCAAGAAGAAGCCGATCTTTCTTGTCAAATCCTTCAAGTGGCTCGCTCCGACTGTTTAGGGTTATGGTCTTTTGCGATTTGTCTATTTGTATCGGTTCAGAGGTAGGCTTCTTTGTTTCCATAATTTCAAAAGATTCACCGAGTCTGGCTTTTACTGCTTTTGTCCTCGATGAAACCATTCTGGTGTCTTCATTTGATGCTCGCACAGAACGCCTACTTACGTACATTTTCTTTGAAGTGGAGAAGACTGTGGCCCGTAGAAAATCGTGTAAGACGTTTCTTGTTGCGGCATATTCGTGTTGCGTCGTCTTAAATGAGCTTCTGTCTATGTTCATGGCGTTTTCCAAACCAGAGTCAAAGTAAATTTCTCCGAAAGTCTGTGGAAAATACAGATTGTCGCCAGTGAAAGGATGTCCCCAGAAGTCAAGGCTTGGGCCACCAATTGCAACATTCTTTATCCGTACGATAATTCCTCTCAATTGCTGAGGAATTATGCGGGTCTTTTGATAATAGAAGAATCCTTTGAAAGAGATTTTTGAAGTATCAAGCGTTGTTGGATCAACTACCTCAAAGGTCTTTTCGATGGGAAATAGTCGGAAATCATCACCGTATTTGCCTTCTATTATATCCTTTTCGTTAGGGAGGGTATGGGTTTCTTCAATTCCAATCCATTAAATATCACTTTAAAATTATATTTTTCCAAGGCTTCTTTGCGTTCTTTAATAATGTTTACAGCTTTGTCATAGTCAGCACGGCATGCCTCTGGAATATCGGCGCTATTAATCTGTATGATCGGACCATTATCAACGTATTTGACAGGTATTACCAAGGCAAGGTTAATGACGAATTCCCAATAGGGACCCATTTCGGTTTTTACGTTGCTTATAGTTTTTGAACTTATTTCTTTCATTACATCTTCGAATGCTGCAGGCTTTATTGGAAATATTCGTGAATCGTTTGGAAGTTTGTTTTCCAGAATGTCTATAAATGGCTGCTTGAGATTGAGTAATTCTATTCTTGTATAGTGCTGTTTAAGATCTTCCTTCTTGAAGTTTGTTAAGGTAAACTGACTGATTTCATAGAATTCTTTGCGTTTGGCTTCATCGCTTCTTATCTTGGAAAAATCAATCAAAGCTTCAACATAGGTGTCGGATCCTTCCTTCGCCGACGTAACTCTGACTTGATCACATAATTCTGAGACAGCTATAAACCCGATCCCTATTTTTCCAATGAGGGGTCTTTTGAACATTGTACTGAGAAGCCCTTTGTCTCTTTTTAGTGACCTAACGATAAACGTGAAATGTTCGTCGAAATCAGCATAGTCCATACCTTGTCCTGTGTCAAAAACAACTAGTTTGTGCTCTTCGGGTAGATATTGAATTTCAACCTTTTCCGCATCAGCGTCAAAAGAATTGCTGATTAGTTCTTTGATTGAGTTCCAAGGGGCACTGTATATGCCTTTGCTCAAGATTTCCACTATTTGACTTCCGACTTTCATTGTGCCGATTTGTTGCTCGCCTATTCTTTTTTCAAGTCTGAAAGACTTCGGTCGTGGCAGAAACACGGTTTCTTCAAGAGAACGGACATAATCTGAAGATATTTTTCTATTTGCTTGTTCTAGAGTTCTAGAAACTTCAGCGGGGCTAATTCTAAGAGTGGCGGCTACTTCGCTTATAGATTTCTTTCTGCTTTCTACTAGAACTCTAAGTTCCAACTCTGTGAGACCTTTGTCTTGCTCTGCTTCGGTCAACTTAACGGATCCTCCTTCAAACCAAATACCTTCTTCTTTCCATATACATACCATGCCTTTGTTACCAGCCTTATTGAGAACCAATGCAGAACGCATGAGCGCATTGGAGCATCTAGGTGTTCTACCTTTGCTCGAATGCTTGCTAGCCCTCTGAGCATATTGGGCAGATCATTTATTGCTTCAAGTTCTGTTACGCCTCTATCATTAAACAAGAGTAACAACAATTCTTCGGCCTCATCGATGAAGGCTGGTTGAAGAAGTAATTCTGCCAAACCCGTCTCCCTCATTAATACCTCTGCTCTTGAATATTCGAGATATTGAGAAAGAGTTTGTCTTCTCAAGTCGAGCACTTGTCTTCCATTCATGAAATGAATTCGTGGATATCTTGTGAGCCCATTGTTGATCTCCTGCAGAGCGTATGTCGTTATGTTGCCCGAAGTAATTACGAACAATACATGGATATTTCTGGATTCGTGACTATAAGGATCAACAAAAGGATTCTCAAAAGCTGATATTGCCTCGCTAATGACCGTTCTGATAACATCAACTCCCGATATATTTCCTATCTTAACCTGAGCAGCCATGTCCTCACGATTTCCAAGTCTATCAAAATCGTAAAAAGTGACGTCACGACCATGTTCTTCGTTCCCGCCAGTATACCTGACGTCATTGTATCCTGTCTCTTTAAACATTGGAATAACGTAATCTTTTGTAAAAACAAGTTCGCTTAGACCCTGAACCCGAATAAGCTCACTATCCTCTGTTGACAATTAGCAACTTCCTACTCACACCGAAAGCTGGTCTATTTAGCGGGTGTGGGGGAAGAGAACCCCGGGGCTTGCCCCGGGCGGTGAATTCCCCCACTTAAGCCTTTTTACTGAGCGTGTGTTACGAGAATGTGGAGATAACTTTGGAGATGG
>JBEKCD010000016.1:0-50872 GCA_050015055.1 Bathyarchaeia archaeon
ATCGCCGGAGAGAAGTTGAAGCTAGACCCAGGAGTGCATGAAGTCCTAAAGCGCCCCATGCGAACCATCATCGTTAATGTTCCAACCACGATGGACGACGGAAGCATAAGAGTCTTCACGGGCTATCGTGTACAATACAACGATGTCTTAGGTCCGACAAAAGGCGGTACAAGATATCACCCCGACCTGACGTTGGACGAGGTCATCGCGCTGGCCGCATGGATGACGCTGAAAACCGCCGTTACAGGGCTTCCTCTTGGGGGCGGCAAAGGTGGAATACGCTGCAACCCCAAAGAAATGTCCCCCGGAGAACTGGAAAGATTAACCCGAGGCTACACACGGGCATTGGCTAGATTCATCGGACCACGCTCAGATGTACCCGCACCTGATGTTTACACGGACTCTCAAACAATGGCATGGATAATGGACGAATACAGCCAGATAGTGGGATACAACGCCTTCGGAGTCGTGACGGGAAAGCCAGTGGACGTGGGAGGTTCACTCGGAAGAAACGAAGCAACATCTCGAGGCGTGATGTACACCATAATCGAGGCGGCAAAGCACTTAGGCATAGAGCTTCAAGGGGCAACAGTTGCGGTTCAAGGATTCGGGAACGTGGGCTTTCACTCAGCCAGGCTGCTCCGTGAACTCGGTTGCAAGATAGTTGCAGTCTCGGACTCTAGAGGTGCGATACTTGATCCTGATGGGTTAAACCCGGCAAAGGTCCTGGAGCACAAGAACAAGACGGGCTCCGTTACAGGCTACAAGAATTGCAGAGCGCTCTCGAACAAAGAATTGCTGGAGTTGGAATGTGACATCCTTGTCCCATCAGCCATGGAAAGCCAGATAACCAGGGCAAATGCAGGCAAAATCAAGGCGAAAATCGTGGCTGAAGGCGCAAACGGACCAACCACGCCAGACGCGGACGAAACACTGTACAGAAATGGAGTGTTCGTTATCCCTGACGTCTTAGCCAACTCAGGCGGCGTCATAGTCAGCTACTTTGAACAAGTGCAGAACCAAATGAACTATTATTGGACCGAGGAGGAAGTGCGGAGCAAGCTGGAGAGCACGATAGTCAATGCGTTCAAAGATGTTTTCGCAGTGTCCGAACAGTACAAGGTGAACATGCGAATAGCAGCCTACATGAACGCTGTGAAGAGACTTGCCGATGCAATGTCATTCCGCAATCGGAAAACCTTTGTTTCAGTCGCCGAGGCACATAACGTCGCAGTCAAATAACCTCATTTCCCCGTTTCTTTTTTTTGGTTCCTATGTACATATCCCGCTTATTGTTGAACATGACTTAAAAGAGACAAGCGCAGAGCATAGAATTGTGAGAGAATGTCGGTTCATCTCCACACCACGATAACAAGAAAGACAGACGAAATGCTCGAAGAACTGGCAAAGACGTACGGTACCAAAAGCCACGTTCTTGAACAAGCGATAGAGACGCTGCTCAGAGTGGAAAAAGTCGGTTCCTGCGACGATTGTGCAGTGAAGACAAAGATGAAAGAGCAGACAAATCTCAGAGAAGCGCTGGACCTCATGTCTATTGACAAGCATACCATCGACAGTCTTTTGGAAGTAGCCATCGGCAACAAGACGATGAAAGACTTCGTCGCTGGACAGAAAGCAGAAGCAAAGAACACCGTCGAAATCCTGAAAGGCTCTGTTGCTTGGCGAAAGCCCTCAAGCTTCAAAGAATTCATGATGATTCTGGAAGAGATAAAGAACCTCACCAGACTCATCGACATCGCATCATTCAATGAATTAGACAACACCATAATCTTGAGAACAAGAGTTTTCAAGCGGCTGCCAGAGGTCGCCGCCTTCCAGATAGCAACTGTCCTTGAAGGCTTGCAAATTCCATTCGACATGCGGGTCATGGGAGAAGACATCGTCATCAAAATGACCAGAGAAGACCTTTACCTCATGAAGAAGAGAGACTTCAGAGAATCCCTGAGCGAACAAATCGAAAAGCGGCTGCTTAACTCCACTCCAGGGCTTTTCAGAAACACGCTTATGCTGGTCGGACCTGCTTTCATGAACTGGGCTGAAAAACACCTTGAGGAACCAATATCCGATTTCGGCTCATTCCTTGAAGACGTCAGAGTCGCCACAGACTTGGGAGAGCTCCCGAAAGAACCAAAAGAATTCGTGAAAAGTCTGCTGTCCGCCTTCATTAACATGAATTGGTTTAAGCAAGCAAAGATACTGCAAGAGACCGACAACACCCTGGAGGTCTCGTTTCAATCCACCACCCCATCGGTGACGAAACTCTCCGTCGTCATGCTCTCCGTTCTCCTCGCAACCCGAGGCTGGAAACTGGTCAAATTTTCAGCAGAACAAACCACCGCCAACATCTCGATACAGTACGTGGGCTCAGGAGACTCCAGCCTAATGGACCAGATAGTCGAGGTCAGCCTGTATCAAACAATCGGCAAGCAGTTCCTTGACGCCATCCCAGTCCCGCGCGAACTTTTCAACTCGTTCGCTTCCAAGGTGTACGACAGCAACAAGGAGAAATTCAACGAGATTTACCACACGATGGGTGTTCGCGTAGCAAATGCTATACGGATGATGGCAAGAGACGACACGGAAAAAATGAGAAAACTGGCACAAACCTACATCTCCAAGAACGCAGCATTCGCCCAGCCTGAAGCAGAAATCCGATTTGTCGACAGCGAGCACTTCACGATAATCTTCAAGAAGATCGACCTGCTCGCAATGAACAGTCAGCGCGCACTCATCGAGTCCATGTTCAAGGAGCTCGGCTACGACATCTCCACAACGGTCTTCCAAAACCTTCTAAGCTTCAAGCTCAAGCAGCTGGAAAAACCGGTTCTTGAATCCATACCTCGCAAAAAAATGATGAAGGCCTTGATAGATGAAATGTCGGCAAGCTGTGCTGATGAAGCTTTCGAAATGATAAAGGAACCCATTGATGAAACTTTCCCAGAGGACTATCCGTGGACGATTAGAGAAGTTGGGGATAGGATAATGGAGATGTACAGGGAACTCGACGTTGAGGTCGAAGTTGAATACTTTGAAGGAGGCTTCACACTCAAGTACAAAACATGCCCCTACTACACACTCGTCAAGTCAGGCCAAAAAACATGGCTCTGCAGTCTCAGAAAGAAAACCTTGGACTACATCATCTCCAGAGTCTCACACGGAAAGAAAGCCAAAATAAAAATCATCAAGTCTCTACTGAAGAATGAGCACCCCTGCGAATACGCTGTGTTCCTAACAGGATTCCTGGAAGACAGCTAGGTCGCCACGCAGTCTTACGCGCGTTCATGAAACTAGACAACACAAATCCTCAACCTTCACTTTTTTTGTGTCTCAAACACAGAGAGTGTATTGATTTTGCTTCTGATTGAAAGGAGCATGAATGGAGTCAGCTGGTTTATCATCTACACAAACTAGCCAAATTACGCCATGCCACGAGCAGCGCTTGCGGAGGGTTCCTTTGCAGTCTTATTCGGTTGAGAATCTCATCGGAGCTCCGATACTGGTCGGTATTTCGGCGTAATTCTCGAAGATTGGGCTTTGGCGCACTGCCCGCTAGTTGGAAACGGTATGTGACGTCAAGCTGTTCTGGCCGCGGCTTTTTCCAGTGCGACGACGCCTGGAAGCTTTTTGCCCATCAGAAACTCTATCAATGCTCCGCCCGCTGTGCTGATGTATGAGATTTTCTTTGTCAATCCGAATTCTTCTATAGCCGATATCGTGTGTCCTCCTCCAGCTAGAGAGAATGCCTTTGAATTCGCAATTTCTTCAAGGATTTTCTTTGTTCCAAAGCTGAATTCCTCGTTTTCATAGACTCCCATTGGCCCGCTGATGACGATTGATTTCGCTTTTCTTATGATCTTGGCGTAGTCGTCAACTGTTTTTGCTCCGATGTCATATGTTGCGTATTCTGTCGGCAGTTCGTCGACGGATATCTCTTTTCTTTTGCCCTTCACTTCAACGGCCATGTCAACCGGAGTCTTGATCTTGTCTGGATACTTTTGGATGAGTGCCTTTATGCCGGGCAGGAAGCTCGTGAGCTCTTTCTTCTCAAGGTAGTCCATGTTTGGTTTGCCCAGGTCTACGCCTTTTGCCGCTAGGAACACTTGACCTACGACTCCTCCTGTGAGCACGTAGTTCGCTATTTCCTTGTCCAGCACGTATTTTGATATTTCAAGGGAGTCGTCTGCCTTGGCGCCTCCGAGTACGAATATACATGGTTTCTCGGGGTTTTCCAACACCTTGCCCAGCGATTGGAGTTCCCGCTCCATTATACGTCCCGCAACACTCGGCAACACCGCTGTAAAGCCTACCATTGACACGTGTGCTCTGTGCGCGGCTGCGAAGGCATCGTTCACGAAAACATCCGCCAACGGAGCAAGGTTCCTAACAAGTTCTGTTTTGGCATGCTCTTCCGGAGTCCCGTCCTTGGTTTCACCCGCAAACGTCCTCACGTTCTCCAAGACGAGGATTTCACCGCTCTTCAAGCTTTTAATTGCGTTCTTGGCTTTTTCTCCGTAAAGATCGTCAACATACTTGACTGGTTTCTTCAGGATTTTGCCCAGGATTTCAGCGTGTTGCTTCAAGGGGATAAAGTCTGGGTCTCCCTTGCGTCCCTGATGCGCCAGGATAACGACTTTTGCACTCTTCTCAGAAAGCTCTTTTATCGTCGTTTCAGCGTGGGCGCGAATTCTCGCGTCTTCCAAGATCTTGTGGGTTTTCGGGTCAATTGCCGAGTTGAAGTCAACTCTTACCAGCACGACCTTGTCCTTGACTTTCACATCATCCAGCGTAAGGAACTTCGGCATGTTATCCCACTCCTGACAACATAAAAAAATGGCGATGAGTGTTTTTTTGGTTTCACTCTTTATGTTCGGGTTAGAAGCCTTCCTTCTTTGCGATCATTCCTATCTGGTCGACCATGCGACATGAGAAGCCCCATTCGTTGTCGTACCATGCGAGCACCTTGACGAAGTTCTTGTCGATGACCATTGTTGACTGTGCGTCGAACACTGCCGAGTATGTGCTGTGGAGCACGTCTGATGAGACTATTGGGTCTTCCGTGTATTCCAGAATGCCTTTCAGAGGACCTGCTGCAGCTGTCTTGAACGCTGCGTTCACTGTTTCTTTGGTTGCTTCTTTCTTCAGCGATGCTGTCAAGTCCACGATTGAGACGTCTGGGACAGGCACTCGGAGGGCTACTCCGTCTATTTTGCCTTTGAGTTCGGGCATGATCTCGCCGATTGCACGAGCGGCCCCTGTCGATGTGGGAATGATGTTCACCGCGGCAGCTCTGGCACGTCTCAGATCCTTGTGCACGAGATCTTGTAATCTCTGGTCGTTTGTGTACGCGTGGGCCGTCATCATGAACGCTCTTTCAACCCCGAAGTTATCATGCAGCACTTTCGTGACAGGGCCGACACAGTTTGTTGTACACGAAGCGTTTGAAATCAAATTGTGTTTCTTGTGATCGTACGACTTATCATTCACGCCAATGACCATCGTAACATCAGGGTTAGTTGCCGGCGCCGAAATCAAAACCTTCTTAGCACCTGCCGTAAGGTGCTTTGACGCACCTTCCCTGTCCGTGAAAAATCCCGTGGATTCCACAGCCAAGTAAACGCCCAAGTCTTTCCAAGGAAGCTGCGCCGGATCTTTCTGCGCAAGAACCTTCAACAGTTTTCCATTCACCACAAGATCATTGCCTTTTGCCTGTACATCCCCATTGAATCTTCCGTGAACTGAGTCATATTTCAGCAAGTGCGCAAGTGTTTTTGCGTCCGTTATGTCGTTGACAGCCACGAAGTCGATATCAGCTTTTCTTTCTAGAGCTGCTCTGTAAAGGAGGCGCCCGATTCTTCCGAAACCGTTTATAGCTACTTTTACCGTCATTTTTATCACCATAATTGCGAGTTTTTGTTTACTCATGCTCCTAATTAAGTTTCCGACCTGGGATCCGTAAAGCATTGGGCAGACAGCACGTGCTTTTCAATTTGCCCGAATCGCGCAAATTTCTAACACGAACCTCATCAATCCAAGGCTTTACGTAGGCCACTTTTTTTATTAAGAAATGGGTGGTTCTCAGCGGAGCTTCATCAAAACCATTTCAGCCGCCAAGACTATCGGTTCCCAAGTCTCGCAAAGCGGAGGCGCATAAGCAGTGTCTGCCTTCACAAGATCTCTCGCAGTCATTTGTCTCTGTATGGCCAATGATATAGCGTTGATCCTCTGAGTCACTTCTTCTCCGCCGATTATTTGAGCCCCAATTATCCTTTGAGACTCCTTCTCGACCACGAGCTTGACTTTTATTGGCAGAGCCCCAGGATAGTAATCAGCTTTCGTCTTTGAAGTAATCGTGCCTGCTACGGTTTCAAGTCTGGCCCTCTGCGCTGCAACCTCAGTGAGCCCCGTCCAGCCGCAATCAGTGTCAAACAATCTTGAAACGGCTGAGCCTAGTGCTCCTGTGAAGAGCGAGTAACCGCCTGCTGCATTGGTTCCCGCAACTTTTCCCTGTCTCACGGCCACTGTGCCCAGCTGCGGTAGGCACGGTCTCTGAGTTGCTATGTTTATCGTTTCTGCGCAGTCACCTATTGCGTAAACGTCTTTGGCGCTTGTTTCCATCCGTGCGTTGGTCTTTATGGCTTTTGTCTCTCCCAGGGTTATTCCAGCGTTAGCGGCGAGTTGAGTGTTTGCTCTCACTCCGAACGCGCTCACGAACAGGTCTGCGTTGATCTGTTCGCCCCCTGCAAGGATGCCCGTCACGGTGTCGGTGCCGACAAATTCTTCCACGGTCTTACCTGTTAGGATGGTTATTCCTTTTTGTTCAAGCTTTTCCTGGATCATTTTTGCCATTTCAGCATCAAGGGCCTGCGGCAGGACTTGGGGCAACATCTCGACAACTGTTACTTTCAACCCTTTCTCGTGGAGGGCGATGCCTGCTTCAAGGCCTATCAGGCCGGCTCCCATGATTATCGCGGTTTTTGCCCCGTTCTTGACCGCGTTGGCTATTCTTTCGCCGTCGTCAAGTGTTCGAAGCGAGCAGATGCCCTGTTTTTCTTTCCCCTTTATGGGCGGTATGAAAGAGGTTGCTCCCGTAGATATGATGAGGCTGTCGTACGGTACGGTTTCGGCTTTGCCGTTCTTGTCCATGGTTTCGACTGCTTTGTTCTGAGTGCTTAAGGCTGTAGCCTTGGTTTCGGTTCTGAGGTCCAGCTTCATCATCTGGAAGAAGGCTTGCGGAAAAACGATTAGATCTTTAAAGTTTGGTATCTGACCGCCAATGACGAAAGGAAGACCGCAACGCGAGTAGCCTGGATATTTTTCTTCAGTCAACAGCGTGATCTCTGCAGTGCGATCCGTCTTTCTGGCTGCAGAGGCTGCATCAACACCAGCTGCGTGTGCGCCGATGATTACTATGCGTTTAGGCATTTGCTCTTCCTTCACTTTTTAAGAGCTTTATGCCATTCAACTGCTTTGTTGAAGTCCATAAGATTGGAAAGTTCTGCTTGGAGGTTTGAAGGCTTCACGATCAGCAGCCATCCCTTGTTGTAAGGGTCTTCGTTCAGCAACTCGGGTTTTGACTGGACTTCCGCGTTCACCTGCTCAATGGTTCCGCTTATCGGCGCTACGAGGTCTGAAACGGCTTTGACAGATTCCACCGTCCCATAGGGGTCATTCTGTTTTATTGTTCCTCCTGAAGCCGGCAGTTCCGCGTAGACGATTTCTCGCAATTGTTTCTGAGCATAGTCTGTTACGCCCACCCTGACTTTGTCGCCCTCGACTTTTAGCCATTCGAACTCTTTTGTGTAGTATAATCCTTCAGGCACTTCGTATCCATCAACTTTCACCATGTTCATCCACCTCTAAGTAATGCAGTTATTGTTTCTTACTGCAACCTTTAAGATTAACTGTTCGCAAAAGCCAATGCTCTCAAGCGTTCTACAGATTCCGTGGGCCATGGTCCTGTTGGATCGCGCGCTAGCTTATCAATACTAAAAAATATCACAAAGAGGAAAACGCGTCATGCTCTGATTAGCGGGCATTCAAGCATGAAGGAATAAATAGCGAGAAAAAAGAATAAAATCATGGAATTCTCCAATTCTTACGAGGATCCTAAGCGTGCAGAAGCCTACGCTAAACTGGAGTTTCCCGGCACGTACTACTTGGCATACAGGGATTTGCCTGAAATCATATTTAAAAGCGTTAAGGCAAGAAAGGCGATAGATTTCGGGTGTGGCACGGGACGTTCCACAAGGTTTCTGCAAAAACTCGGGTTCAGTGTCGTCGGCGTGGACATATCACTGGACATGATAAAAAAGGCAAGAGAAATGGATCCCAAAGGAGATTATCGTCTCATTGAAGAGGGCGACTTCAGTCAGTTCAAAGATAAGGCCTACGATCTTGCACTCTCCGTATTCACGTTTGACAATATTCCAACGATGGAAAAGAAAGTCAAGAATTTCACAGAAATCAGAAGGCTGCTGAACAACGAAGGAAGGTTAGTAAACGTAGTCTCTTCACCAGAAATATACGTCCATGAATGGACATCATTTTCTACCAAGGACTACCCTGAGAATAAACACGCTAAAAGCGGAGACAAAGTGAGGATAATTCAAACAGACATAGAGGACAAGAGGCCCGTAGAAGATATTGTTTGGACCGATGAGTATTACCAAGAGACTTTCAAGAGAGCTGGACTAGAATTAGTCGAGACTTACAAACCGTTAGCCAAAGAGGATGAACCGTATGAATGGATCAATGAAACAAAGATTGCCCCTTGGGTTATTTACGTATTGAAAGGAAACATAAAACCTCGTACGAATTCAAAATCACGGGATTGAAAACAGCACAAAATGAATCCTCCTAAACTTTGTCGAATGTCGTGCGCGGCGCTGACGCTGTCGGTTTGCTCTTTTTCAGCCAGAACCAGCTTAAGAGGAGAGCAGTTGGATAAAGAAGCACCACTATAAATCCGGCGAGAGCACAGGCAAAAAGTGGTCTCTGGGAAAGCACGTATGCAACATTTAATGTCATGTTTGCGTGGAACCAGTCTGTTTTCTCATTTTCAATCTGGATTTTGTAAGTGCCCGGCTTGGTGAAGTGAGGCTCCATGCCAAACCAATATGGGAATCCTGTAAGGCCGCCTGCTTCACGGGACGAAACGGGACTAATAATCCTTCCATCTGGATCGTGAACGGCCAGTGAGACGTCATAGGAGCTGTTTGTTTCTACCTCAAATGCTAAGGTGTACTCTGTCCATTCTGCGATAGTGTTCTGGGTATCAGGAATCCCGATGGAAATACCGTAAGGTTCCCCTATTACTGAACCGCTTCCGTAAACCAGAGTAACATCGTAACTGAAGGTTTCATTTGGCGCTATGCCTACTAGTATTGGGCCAACGGAAGCGCGATCACCGTATGTCTGTGTAGTCAACCCTAGCGTGTAAACGCTAGTTGCTAGCAAGGCAATGACAAGGACAACTGAGAAAATCGCGGCTGTCAGACTCACAATGTTCCTCCGTTTTGGAGTCGGCGCCGATGAATCATGTTCCTCGACTCCACTCATCAGTCTAACTGCGGCCAGTCCAAAACTAGACAGCCCGTATTTTCCATCTGGAGAGCGCGTTATGAGGTCTCCTAGACTCTCAAGATGATAACTAAGATGACCACTGTCCATCGACAGAGACTCGAGAATCTGAGAGAAGGTCAAATCGTCTTCTCGCAACATCCTCAATATCTTTCTGCGAATGGGGTGATTCAAAGACTTGAAAATTAGCGAGTAGGTTCCTTCATCGCTCAAAGGCTGATGATCTCCGCTGTATTACTGTGTTCTTGAAATTTAAAGGGGTTTTTGTGAAGAATTCTTTACAAGGAAACCCAGATTTAGGCCTTCATCAGGTGAAATTTCTTTCATACAGCGCTTCAGGTTCCCAGCGCGCTTTAATGGGAAGCGGCCGTCGCGGCGACATCGACTATTTCCACTTCTATTCGTGACTAGTCCCGCTCATTCTTTCTTTTTCTATTTCTGATGCAGAGTTTGCTGGATTTGTTTCTAAAGCATTATATTTTGGATTCTTGACTTAGCTTGGCTTGAATATGAAGGCCGTATACCTGCCCTGGTTACACATGCATCAGCCGATGGTGTTCGCTGAGGATAATGAGATTATAGGAAATCTGGAAAAGATGTTCAGGTCCGATGACTCGAGGGATCAGTGGGATGGGAGACTCATGGCGATGGCGTACAGAAACCCTGCTTTCTGGGTCAGAAATCTTGAAGGTGAAGGAAAAGATCCGAGGGTTGCAGTCGATTTCTCCGGGGTTCTCCTGGAAAATCTCGAAAAAATGAATGGACTATATTCCCAAAAGGACGTGGATGGTAACATTATAGGAGACATAATAGATCTCTGGAGGCAGGTTCTTCATGAATTTCCTGATTCTATAGAGTTTTCCGGAACGGCGTACGCTCACTGCTATTTTCCTGTGACTCCCGAAGAAGACTGGGATTATCAGGTTGATTTTTGGAGAAAGCTATTCTGTTCGCTTTTTGGTTCCGAATCGATTAAAAGGGTCAAAGGATTCTGGCTGCCGGAGATGGGTGTTCCGGCTGCTGAAGGACTGAGTCGATTAGTGAAGTTGTTGAAAAGCAGGGGGTACGACTGGCTGATTCTGCCAATCGAAGCTGTGAAGGCTGAGAGAACCTTGTCGTACGAAAAACACGTTGAGACCTTCTGCAAGCCCCACGTTCTTAGGACCGAGGACGGAGAGATGACCGTGATTTTCAGGCCGAAGTACAATTTTATTGATCAACAGGCAGGATGCGATGCAAACGGAGTATACAACAAATGCCTCGAAGCCGCACGCATCTCAGAAAAATCCGGTAGAAAGTGCCCCGCGCTAGTCGTTCCAGCATCTGATGGCGAGAACGGAAACGTCATGATGAACCATTTCTTTTCCGACACGTTCATTCCATTTTTCAATGAAAAACGGAACAGCGAAGTTTCCTCAATGACCATTACTCAGTACCTCAAAGAATATCCTCCGGACAGCGAGATCGAACTGCAAGGCATTGGAGGCTCATGGTTAGGGAGCCATTCACACTGGGACGGTGGAGACAAGCAGCTGGAGATGAAGAGGAAGATAGAAGAGCTAAGTGGCAGATTTCATGACCTGCAAACAAAAGCCTCAAGAAGCGAGGAGGCGCTGAAAGCACTTCTCATGGCTGAGACGAGTTGCTACGTGTACTGGAACAGCAGCTTCTGGTTCGACCAAGGAGAAAGAATGATAAAATTTGCATATCAAAAAATGGAAGAAAAATGTTGAGAAGAAACTTGACGCGTTGTACATTCAGCCAGATGGTTTCCACGCGCCGTTAGCGTACTCGTTCAGAACTGCATCGTAAACACCACTTGTCCATTCCGCGATCTTGTCCCAGTTGTAGTTCCACAGGCACTTCCGATAGGCGTTCTCAACTACATAGTTTCTGAACCCAACGTCCCTCACAATCCTGAGAATCGCCCTTGCCAAGGCAGGAGGATCATCTATTGGAACCTTCAAGCCTGTGCCACCATCATCTACGATTTCACTCAGTCCACCTGTAGAAGTCGTCACCAGGGGACAATGAGCGACCATGGCTTCCAGCGCCACTATGCCGAAAGGCTCGAATTTCGATGGAACCACAGTCACGTCTGCCACGCGGTACAGGGCTCTCAAAGTCCAATCGTCAATGTATCCCGCAAACAATACTTTTTCGCGCAAACCGTAATCGCTGGCCATCCCCTGATACATTTCTTTTTGAGGACCCTCTCCAACCACGACCAGTTTGACATTCACACCTCCAGCAAGGATCATGGGTAACGCGTTGATGAGAGTATCCAAGCCTTTTTCTGGAACGAGCCTCCCTACGAACAGCAAGATCCTCTCGGATCTGTGCGCAAACCGATTCCTGACATCCCAATAATTGAAGCTGAAGCTGAATTTTGTAACGTCCACCCCGTTGGGTATAACGCATATTCTGCTCTCTGGCAAGTGGAAACACCAAGAGACGTGGCTACGCATGTAATAGGAACAGGTGATCACCCGCCAAGATTCAGAGGTGATCCAGCCCTCGATTTCATGAATCGAAGCTTGAAGATCATTGTGAATTCCAGTTCTCCTACCATATTCTGTGCTGTGCATCGTCGTAATCAAGGGTTTCCTGTACAGTTGCTTTAGTCCCATGCCCGCGACGCCGGAAAGCCAATCGTGCGCATGGATTATGTCAAATCCTCCAGTTCCGGTGATCAGGTCGCTACTGCTGATCTCCATGTTCTTCTGCATTCGAAGGGCCCATCCCAAGAAAGAGTCTCCAGTGGCATACGCTTCAAACCTATTAACGTTAACCCCATCGATATTCTCGAACTTCTCCGCACCTGGAAAGTTGCACGTCATAACATTTACTTCTAAGCCCCTGCGAGCGAGGGCCCTAGAAAGATCAAAGACGTGTGCTGCAATGCCCCCTATTATTCGGGGAGGAAATTCCCATGACAGATGAAGCACCCGCATCCACATCACTCATGCTATAGCCATGTTGTATACAGAAATGACTTCATCAACCCAGTTCGAGCCAATAGGCCAGATTACCCTTATTTTCTCATTATGGCCTTCACCATAATATCTTAATAACTCCTTTTTCAGCCAGTCAGTGTTGGCGATCACCGTTTTAGATTCCCATATCCCCATGTCTTCAATCTCTTTGATTGCCAAGCTGGTAGTGCTGAAATGGTCATGACACCTATGCCCTTCGATTGAATGAAAGGTCATCACGAAAGGGATGTGAAAAGCGTGTTTGAGAACGATGGCGGGATATGCCGTAAGCCACTCGTGAGCATGGACAAGATCAATGCGCTTCCCCAGTTGTTTATAGAAATAAATGATGTTTGAGGATTCAGTTTCCATCTGCAACGAAGCTGTGACATTATAACTGAGTACGCTTGCCATCGGGTGAGTCTTGATAGGGTTAGCAACCCTGTGAACATGGACGCCGGAAACATCTTCCACCCCTTGCTTCAAATCGTCCAGAACTACCAGTTCAACCTCGTTTCCTCGACTGACAAGCTCATGAGCCAGGGTGCTCACATGGTCAGCGACGTTTCCCAAGCGTTTGGGCGGATATTCCCAGCTAAGCAGCAGAATACGCATTGGCGAACCCGTTGGCATGGCTGGATTTACAAGGTCAGCTGCGGGTTCTGCCGGAAGTCAGTCCTTCGATGCGAGCATCTACCAGCCCTGTTATGCGGGTCCTGAGCACTTCACCGTAGAGGTTTGATGTTCTTAAGCGCTCAAATTCTTTGGCTAGGTCTGCATCGCCCAGAACATCCTTGCACCATTTTGCAATGTCGCCTCTCTGAACGTGAAATTCCAACGATTTAGGGTCAACTCTCTTTGCCTTTTCCTTGAAATCTGGAAGGCTGCAAGCCGACATTTTCGTGAACTTGTCCGATCCGACTCCCGTGTAGAAGTGGAAGCATTTTTCCTGAGGCAGTGCCGAGTAAACCTTCTTTGCGCTCTCGGGCAGCACTCCTATCGCTATGAGTCCGAGAGGAGTCAGTTTGTAAGCGGAGGGATCTTCTTGCGTCTTGTTCAGAAGCATTTTCTGTTCCAACAATTTCAGGTAGGCATTAAGGTCCTGAGCCGTGTAGGGTGAACCCAGTCCCCGAGCAAGACTGTCAGGCGTTGCTTTCCCTAACCCGTTAATCTTTTTTAACACAACAATCTCATCTTGCGAGAATTCAGGCACAGAAAGCACCTCGACTCTCAGATAGTGGGCATCTACCATAATAACTTTATCTTCCAACTCGCAATTGAGTTTGGGTGGCAGTAGAATGGAAAAGCAGCCTTTGCACTTTGCTTTGGTTTTGCACATGCATCAGCCGCGTTACAACTTGAACGGCCCAACGTACGAGTCGGATATGGCTCGCGACGTTTTTAACCAGACTCTTCATCCTTACACGTATCCCGCAGATGTGCTGAGAAAAGACGAGAATGCGAGGATTACTCTGAACTTCACGGGCAGTTTGATTGAGCAAATGAACGAGCTCGCAAGCGTCGGGTTCGATTCAAGGTTAAACGGGTTATGGGACAGATACAAGGAGACGCGCACGCTCGGAAGAGCAGAGTTTACGGGCTGCGGCTATTTTCATCCTATATTTCCACTCATACCGGAGGCCGACCGGCTGAAACAGGTTGAAAAACATCTGAGTCTCTTTGAGCGAACCTTCGGAACGAAACCTGAGGGATTCTGGCTTCCAGAACTCGCGTTCAGCCCCAAGGTAATTCCCGTGCTGGCGAAGAACGGTGTGAAATGGACGATAGTTGACGGCCCTCACATCGTCAATGCTAACAAGAACGAGAACTCGTATCAGCTCCTGTACAAACCCCACTTTGCGGAGTATGATGGACAACGCATAATCGTAATCCCCCGAGACAGGATGATCAGCATCGCTCAACAAAGCGGCTACAACCCCGTTTGGCTCAAACACGAAATTGAGAGAGGAATCGAAGCAAACAACGATGGAGAGTTCTTGTTGACCGTAGCCACGGACGGTGAAAACGGATGGTTCCGCCACTCAGGAGAGAACGCGGGGTTCTGGGGATGGTTCTTTGAACCTCTTCTCTACCTTCTGAAAAAAGATCCTGACTTCCAATTCGTCAAATTGACAACTATAACCGAATACCTCGCCGAGCATCCGCCAAAAGACACCGTGAGCGTTGAGGATGGAAGCTGGAATGTCCCCGACACGTCTGATGACGGCAGGTTCCTAAAGTGGACAGGAGGTGAAGAGAGGCAAAGGACCTGGGCGCGCATTCTCGAGGCCAGCGGATCGCTCCGTGAAGCGGAAGAAAAGATAGCAGCCGGGAGGGTGAACTGTCCGCCAGAGGCGAATGACGCGTTAGACCAGGCTTGGCGTTGGCTTCTCATGGCCGAGGCAAGTGATGATTTTTGGTGGGGTAGCAAAGACTGGCTTGATCGATCGGTAGTCTGCTCCCTCAAAGCTAGGGAAAAAATCAATGAAGTGTCAAGGCTTTGCGGAATCATGTAGGTTTCCAAGAACCCCCATCGTATTCTTTGAGTATCTGTTCATAAAACTCCTTTGTCTGTTTCGCTATCTTGGCCCAATCGTAGACTTGCAATGCCTTCTGGTAGGCGTTGAGCTTGATCCAGTTAGCGTATCCCGGGTCCAGTAGCACTCTTGTCACTCCCCAAGCGACCGAATCTGCGCTCCCCGTGGAAACTTTGGTTCCTGTATAGTCGTTCTCAACGATTTCGGAGAGACCTCCCGTGTTTGATGCGACCAATGGAGTCTTTGCGGCCATCGCTTCCAGGGCCGTGATGCCGAATGGTTCATACAGGGAGGGCACGATGCAGACATCAGCGACTTGATACAGCTTTCTGAGACTGTCCTCGTCGAGAAAACCTGTGAACATGATCCTGTGCGTAAGGCGCATGTTTGCCACTTGCCGCATCAGAGAATCCTTCATGCCCCCGTCACCGACCACCACGAATTTCGCATTCACTCTGGACAGGATTTTCGGGATAGCGCTCATTAAAGTCTGCACGCCCTTTTCATAAACTAAGCGGCCGACATAAAGTATAATCTTCTCTTCAGGCAACGCAAACCTCTTTCTGAACTCGGCCCTGTCAAACTCCTTCTCATACAAACTGACATCGACGCCGTTTGGAATAGTCGTCACCCTGTCCTGTGGAAGGCCGTAGGCCCATCTCACTTGATCTGACATGTAGTGACTGCAGCATATAACTCGCCAGGATTCATGAGCAAGCCAGTTTTCGGTTTGGTGGATCATCCGTTCGTAGTCTGTGTGAAGGCCGTTCCTCCTGCCGATTTCGGTGGAGTGTATCGTGGCGGCGAGTGGAATTCGGAAAACGTGTTTGAGGCCTAGAGCTGCGTTGGCGACCAGCCAATCATGGGCGTGTATGATATCGACTTGGCGGCTTAGACTGGTGATTAGAGACGCTGTCTCTTTTTGCATGTTGACATTCATCAAGGAATCCCAGGTCGCAAAGTCTGGAGAAGGGGTTTTGTAGGAATCCACTCTCAATATGTGTGCGCCGTTCACTACCTCGCGTTCCGGCGCTCCAGGAAAGTCGCATGTTACGATGTACGTATCTACACCAAGTTTCACAAGTTCTCGCGACAGATTGAACAGATGAGGGGAGATTCCGCCTACGGTTTTTGGCGGAAACTCCCACGAGAGCATTATGACTCGAAGCTCTCTGTTCAGCTGGCTGCTACCTCCAATCGTTTCTGATACGCCGTCAGTATCCGGTCTATCCAGGATTCAGCGTCGGGCGAAACTACCTCTACCTTATTATCTGAAGTGTTGTAGTAGGTCTTCAATTCCTGCTTCATCCATTCTGATTTGACTAGAACGCCCGCGGCTTCAGACAGTCCCAGAGACTCCATGCTTCTTATGGACGAGCTTAGGGGTGCGCCACTGTTGCGAGATCTGTGAGGCTCGATGCTGTCTACTGAAAAAACAAAAGGAATCCTCAGCGCTCTTTTCAGCGTCACAGCGGCTGGAATGAAGTGCCAATCGTGTACGTCGAGGAGATTCAGTTCTCGTTTCATCGAGTAGTAGATGTCTGAGGTGACACGTTCAGCTTCCTGATTCAGGCTGAGCATCCACGTCAGAACGTTTATCTGCGGTTGAACCTTGTCCGAGATTCTGTACGCTTTTATGCCGTCTGCGCCCTGATGAAAGCCAGTCCAAGAATTGTTGTACGTGACAACGTACACATCCACGTTTTTCTTTACCAATTCGGCTGCAAGCCTGTTCACGTAATACGCAAGTTGACCGACAACTCTTGGAGGAAACTCCCATGTGAAGATTACCACGCGCAAGAAACGCGCACTTCCTCAGCTGAAAAGCGAACAGACTCTTATTATTCCTCTACTTGTCAGGTAGAATCTTCTGTTTCCCTCATTATCATAGTAAGCGTCCACGTATCCGTCGGAAATGTGCTTGTCCATGCTCTGGTTGACCGTATTTATGTCCGTCTGAACAATCTGAGCTAAGTCCTCGCTTCTTCTCGCCATTTCACGACTGGTGGCACAGAGATTGTGCAGGCTGATTAGAAGCCGTTCAGACAAGGAAGCCTCATACTCGTTCAACTTAATCAATCTCTGTTTCTTTCAAGAAGGTGACTGACCAAATAACTTTTGTGCAAGAGTCCTTTAATAGGTGTCAACGCATGTCAATGTGATTGTTGATGACCGCTGGCCGGCTCAGTGTTCTAATGCTCAGCTGGGAATTTCCTCCCAGGATCATAGGTGGAATCTCCTCGCACGTCTATGGTCTCTCAATGGCGTTAGCCCGTAGAAACATAACGGTTCACGTTGTCACTTGTGACTTTCCAGGTGCACCAGAGAACGAGCAAGTCGGCGGAGTGAGCGTGCATCGCTTCAACTCGAAGATACCGTCTCAGAGCTTCCTAGGATGGATTTTTTCGATGAATCAGGCGATGGCTGAAAGGGCCATCGACGTTGTCAACGACAACGACGAACAGGTGGACGTCATTCATGCTCATGACTGGCTCGTCATGGAAGCGGCCGTGAAGGTTAGGCACGCTTTTTCGAAACCTTTGGTTTCGACGATCCATGCCACTGAGATGGGAAGAAGAGGCGGAATCCACAACGATTATCAGAGAACCATAAATGATGTGGAGCGACACCTCGTCAACCAGAGTTCCGAGGTGATATGCTGCAGCAACTACATGGCTGATCAGGTTTCGTCCGCTTTCAATGTACAGAGTGACAGGCTACATGTGATTCCAAACGGCGTGAACGCCGCCAAGTTCGGCGGTGAAGTCGACACAACGTCTGTTAGGCAGCTGTATGCAAAGAATGGAGAGAGAGTAGTGTCCTTCGTCGGACGGCTTGTGCATGAGAAGGGAGTGCACGTCCTTGTTGGCGCAGTGCCAAAAGTGTTGACGACAATGCCCAAGGTCAACTTTGTAATCGTCGGAGAAGGGGGAATGAAAGAGTACTTATCGAAGGAAGCGGGGGATTTCGGCGTCGCTGATCACGTTTTCTTCGCAGGTTTCGTTGATGAAAAGGCGCTGATTTCGATTTACCGAGCGAGTGATGCTGCTGTTTTTCCCTCGCTTTACGAACCATTCGGCATCACCGCCTTGGAAGCCATGGCAGCGAAGACGCCGGTCATCGTGACGGACACAGGAGGGCTAGGCGAAATAGTGGAGCATGAAAAGACGGGCATTAAGGTCTACGTGGACAACTCTGATTCGTTGGCCTGGGGAATCCTGAGGGTGTTAAAAAACCCTAATGTCGCAAGAAGGATTCGTGAGAACGGGTACCAGAAAGTTCTCAGAGAGTATGATTGGAACGCAATCGCTGAAAGAACGATGAAAGTCTATAACAGTGCATTGGTGGCGACGTCCAGACCCGAAGCAATTCACATAAAATATCCTTTGTTCAGGTTCGAAGAGTATCCTGCGGAAATGAGAATTCTTGTTTTGATGCATATTCTTGGGGCCCTCGATGACGAAAATGCCAAGCGACCAGCAGAGTTATCGGACATGATGGGGATAGATGTCAGAACGCTACATGGTCTGCTTCAGAAACTCCTGGGCTCTGGTTACATCGTGTCTTTCAGAGACAATCTCCGGCGGCTCCGGTATTACCTCACCAAACTCGGTATAGTCAAAGTGCTGTCTGCTTTTTCCTGAGTTCGAAGCTTCATTCTTCATTGAAGAAAGGGCTTCTTGAACTCATTCAATCGTGTTTGTACCGCAGCTATCAACTTTCTACGAAGTTCTTCACCTTGAACCTTCGAGGTTCGAATGCGCTCCAGTCGTCTTCCCAGTTCTTCGTCGCGCAGTGACAGGGTTGCCCACTTTTCAATATCTCCTTTCCTGTTGTGAAATTCGATGAGCTTTGTGTCGATTCTTTGAATTGCATGGAGAAAGCCGACGAGGCTCCATGCCTTTATCCCTGTGAAATTCTCTTCTCCCGAGCCTTTGTAAAACAGGAATGGGTCGTTCGCGGCGCACACAAAGTCCCGCAGTTTTGATTCGAAGTCGAGCAGAACTCCTTGCGCATTCACGAAGGCGTCTGTCGCAGATTTGTAGGGACTGAAGTACGTGTGCACTTCGCCAGACGCTCCTCCCGCAGAGAACATGTAGTACAAGTGGTCGCTCGTCAGAAGATACCGCCACAGCCTAAGAAGTTCACTGTCATCTGATTCTTTAGCCAGGGGTTCAAGCTCCTTGCTTGTCGTGTAATAGGCCCATTGCATAGTGTTTCCTAGCCAGCCGCTCGTGTCCCTGTTAATGTCAGCCCAGGAGATGGTTCCGCCGAGTTCACCAACGTCAATTTCTCCCTCGCTCCTGTGTTTGCTCAACACTTCAGAGGGAGTTGACATGAAGAGGTTTTCATGCTTGAAAATTTCCAAGGGTAGATTTTTGAGAAATTCGTGTATGCCGGTCTCGGGCCAATGGTGTTCTCCAAAAGTTTCATAGTCTGGAAAGATTGTGACGCATTGTCCCTGAGTGGCTGCTAACCAGTTTGCGTATTTGTCGGCTGTGAGCGGCCAGTCACTCCACGATCTTACGGAAAACCGGAACGCAATATCATCGGTCAATTTGAAGTTTCTGAGAAGAACCTTGAGTCTCTCGCAGCCTTTAGCCCTGTAGACATAATTCGGCGACCTCCCCTTCAAGATCCTGTCGACTCCCTCCGTGAACATGGCGCTGAACCCCATTTTGTCCACGACTTTTGCGATGGCATTGTTGTAAATCAACTCCGTGTTCTCAAAGGCGACAGGTTCAGAGTGAAACAGGTCTTTCATCAGTTGGCGGTGCATCCGGACTTGTTCTATGAACTCGTCTCTCACCGGATACAACCCGACAAGGGAATGATAGTGGGGCTGGTCTAGAAATTCGACGCAACCCGTGTCACTTAACTGTTTAAACGATTCCAAGAGGTCAGGGTTGAAACTTTCGCATTGCTCAAGAAAGACGCCCGAAATGCTGAATGAGACTTTAACTTTCTTCCTTTCTCTCTTGAACCTGTCGATTAGGTCAAGCAGAATCCCGTTTGCTGGAAAATAACATTTCTTGGCCGCACGGTCGAAAATCTCCTTGTTCTTTGAGTTGTCGAAATAGAAGTCAAACAGTTCCTCCCTAGTTTTTTTTCTGAACATGTTTCTTTCCCAGAAAAAATTCTCCCTAAGCCGGTAAGGTTGATGGACTTTGAAAACAAAAAGCAGGTCAACCAATCTTCAACACCAAGTCGAGTACGACAAAACGTGCAGAATTCGCTTAAGCTTTGCGGTTTCAGTGATTCGATCTGCCCTCAATCCTGAGTGAAGCCGCTATATGAAACCGAGCTCTTTCGAAGCGATGATGTGCATCGCATGACTCCAGCATAGCGGTCTCACCGAAACTTGAAGATTGTTCTCAAATATCTGTTCGGGCAGGAATTCCTGAACTCTTTCCAGCGGCCAGTTGTAATATTGGAGAGCCTTTTCCCTGTCACCAATTTTGGCGTAGTATATGCTCATCCAAAAGTTGAGTATCGGCCAAGCGCCCGCCCCTTTCCTTCGATGCAGGCCTCCACGCATCCACCCGTCGTATTCATCGCTCTCGTACCTGTGCACTCCACCACGGATAACCAGCTTCTTTTCGATTTGCTCCACCGTGGCCGATATTCGCGGATCATCGACCCGAAAAAGGTCAAACGGATAGACAAGCCCAAGGGCAGAACTGTCAATTCTTTCATCGTTCAGTCTTCCGTAGCTTCTGATAAAGAAGCCTAGACAGTGTTCTTCCAGCCTCTGAAACATCATCTCCGCAACGTCCACCCACTTCTTGTTGGGAAAAACTTCATTTGCACACCTCAGACCTTTGACGCAGGCTGCAAGGGAATATGTAAAATTGTCCTCCAAATCGGGGAAAGTGAACCTCTCCTCCCACAAGTCATTCGTGACATCGTCGAAGTGGTTCTCTTTCCACCTGTTGCACAGGCCATCAGCCGCCTGTCTAACAAGTTTCTCGTATTTCAGCGCTCTTCTCGGTTTTCCTTTAAAATGGTGCCAGATTGCCCACAAGAGAGAACCAGTCTGATCGGGTTGAAAATTCGCTGAGGCTTTAGGACCGTTGACAGAATAGTTCTGGCAGAGACACCCTCCATCCTCGAAACCTTCTGCTCGGTTAACGCACCAATCAAAAAAATGTTCCTGCATGTTCTCAACTTGCAGAATATCGGCGCTTACGCATGTAAAAGAAGCGTCTCTTGGCCACACATACATGTAGTCCTTGGCTTCTTTTGGGAAGTATTCCTTGAAGCAATTCGCTGCAACGATAGCCCCATTTTCCAATGCACAATCCGAGATTACCTGTTTGCTAACCTCGACGAAATGCCGAATTCTCGAATCCAAACAAAACACTAGCATCTAAAACACTCTAGAACTATTTAATCTATAAGCTCCTCAGAAAAAACTAAAATGACATCAGAACAGTTCCTAGCGTGAGCACCTAACGATGCGGCAAGCTCCTTTTCCGAACTGCCGCATGCTGCGCCTCTCGATAAATTGGCGTAAGCGCACGCCATCATACGGTTTATGAGGACTATTCAGAATTTGGTTTAGCTCCGCTTTTGAACAGTAGCATGCTAATACTTTCCCGACAAAAACTCGGGAAAAGTGGTCTTAATTCCGTTTTTTTCAATTCCCGGAGGCTGATTGCTTCAAAGAAAACACGACTATGTAGGGAGTGCAGAATTCCACCAGGCCCGAAGAGAAGAACAAAAACCATTGCGGGCCATAGCGAACATACATTCGCGCGAGCTGTGAAAAAAGAAAAAGAAGAAAAAAGGGAGGGTTTAAGATTGTTGGTATCCGTAGTGAGTTGCTAGGATGACCAGGTCTGTGAGATCTACAACTCCATTACCGTCTATGTCTGCTTTAGGGTTCCAGTTGGCGTCTCCGGGCTTGGAGCCGTAGGCGTTTGCGAGGATAGCTAGGTCCTGTAGGTTTACTTTGCCATCGTTGTTCAGGTCGCCTGGTATGGAGCCTTGTATGGGATCGAAAATCTTCATCAAGGGGTGCCTGTCGATGTTGTCGCTGTCGATGACGTATGGTGTATCGCCTCTTCCGTCATTATTAGCATCTGTACCAGTGTAGTCGCTCCAGTAGTTCCCGCTTGTGCCATCATCCCAAACGTTCGGTAGCGGCTGCGCGTGCGTTGAACCGGCACACGTAACTTGATAGGAATTGTTGAAGTTGTTAAGGTATATGGTGTTGTTTGAAGAAAAATCAACCTCGAAGCCAAGCAAGTTGTTCGATGTTATGTTGTTCAGGCTTACACTGTTGTATGAAGAATTCTCGAAGACGATACCCATATCTTTGTTGTTTGTTATAGTGTTTCCGCTTATGCTAGTGTTGTTAGTTTGCCATAATTCCAAGCCGATGTCTGTGTATGATAGGGTGAGGTTCTCCACCTTTATGCGATTGCAGTCTACGAGTACGACCTGTCCAGCATCACCAACGGAGTAGTCTGAAACGTCCTCGAGATAAACAAGGGGCTTACCGTTCACCACATTATCGACTACAACATTACCGTAGGAGTCGAGCACCGTTAAACCGTCATTGAAAAACGTGTTTCCGCGAATGTTGTTGTTTGAAGAAGAATCAAGCACCATGCCAAAAAAGTCGTCTGATGCAATGTTGTTTCCGCTTATGATGTTACCCGAAGAAAATTCGATGTAGATTCCAACAGTGTTTGATGTCATGTTGTTTCCGCTTATGACATTGTATGAAGAACCCTCAAGGTCTATACCATCATTGTTGTTCGTCATTTTGTTTCCGCTTATGGTATTGTATGAGGATGAAGAGAGGCGGATCCCATCTTGAAATTTCATAACATTCAGGTTCTTTACTGTTACGTTGCTTCTTCCCGCCAAATCTATTCCATCTGAACGACTATAGTATTCCATCCCTGCCCAAAGCACAGTGTGGCCAGCCCCGTCAATCACTATGTTGTTCCTTTCAACCACAATCGAATCGTTAATCACGTTATCCGTGAAAGTGTACGTAACACTGTCAATGGTAGAAATTGGTGCGGTTGGTGGATCTACTGAGCCGTCAGCCCTGATGTAAATGGTTCCAGAACTGTTGTCGGCTGCGACTATAGAATTGATTGATGCAAACTGGTTTTCAAGTTCAGCTGTTTGAGAGTTCAAAGAATTAATCGTTGAGTCGGCCGATAGGGTTTGTTTTTGAAGATCTGCCACCTGAGAGTTCAGCAAAGAAATCGTACTACTCTTGTCGTTCATTGCTGACACGTGATATGCGAATGCCCCGACTAGGCCAACCCCAAGGATGACACAGATTATTCCTAGTGCAAGGACGCCCGCTCGTTCACGTCTCCAAAATCTCCGCCAAAATTGAGCCATGGTCTCACCAGCAAACACAAGCTTCTCAGCACGAGTTAAGCGTTTTCGTAAAGAAACCTTTACGAATCTTTGGGTTTTAGGCATCGAGTCTCTGTCACGAATCTTTGCCACCCACGCATTATGGGGTCAAACTTCCTTGACTGCTAGTATCTTTGGTTCTTTCCATTCCTCTCTCAGGATGCTGAAGATGAACATGTCTATCCATTCTCCTCTGACTAAATTGGACTTTCTCAAAGTGCCTTCTTTCTTGAATCCAGCTCTTTCCAGAACCTTCTGAGAATCCACATTTCCAACGTGAGTTGTTGCTTGTATTCGAGCAATATCTTTCGAGAGAAACAAATAGTCTACTATTAACTGCGTAGCTTCGGTGCAGTAGCCTTTGCCTCTCTCACTGGGAATTAGGACGTAACCTATCTCCAACAGTTTCCCTACGAGAGAGTGAATTACAGCACCGATTCTGGTTCCATCTTTTTTCTCTATAAAAACCACCTAGTGTCAGGGGCAAAGTTATCATACCTCTTCGCCAGTTCTGCTCGGGACTCTTGTGGAAGCCAAACGTATTCACCAAAGACCTCAGGCATGTTAACCCACTCCGCAAACAATGGCAAATCCTCTTTCTCCATAACCCTCAAATTCACATTCTTGCCTTCAAGCAAATCTAACCACCCATTCCAGCTGTCAATTCGGCTCAGCTATAACTTTTCCGCAATAATCAGTGCATCATGGCTCTCCCCTTTAAGGGAAGGGCAAGGATTATCGTTTCTCCAATCACCCTACGTCGTCGTATTTGGATTTGGGGGTAAAGTTTTATCTTTTTCTCTCTACTTTTTCGATTAGCAGAAGCAGAGTTCGCGTCACTACCCTAGATTCATAACATTTTTACATCATTTTCTCTGATTATCCACGAGGGAATTTGAAGATGGTTGATTGCCCAGAATGTGGGAAACCGTTGAAAAAGAACAAGCACAAGTCTAGGTACAGCTGCGAAAACAGCGCTTGTTCCGTTATATTTGTTCGTCGTCCTGACAAGCAATCATTAATGGAGATAACACACAAGGCCAGCGCGCGCTAGCCTTTTACGCTTGCTATTATAGTAGAAACTAATTCCAAATGCTACGACGACAAGAAGAACAATCGGTAACAAGAGGTTGATGTATTTAGGTGCGACTTCTGCTGCAGCTCCGAGAACAAAGGGGACAAGCAGTAAAAAGATCAACAGAAGACCAAGGATCTTTGGTAGCCTAGGCAAAGCATTCATTTCACGCATATGTAAAGCTCCTCTATTTTACCTTTTCCGGCGCCGGTTCTGTAAACTCTGTGTTTGCTTCGTCTCCCTGCAGCACGCGCTTCCTGTGCAGCTACTCCTATTAGTTACCCTAGTGCACCTTATTTTCTGACGTTCAAGACCTAGCGCGCGCCTCACGCTGGATCAGAGCTTCATGATTTGCTTTCTCAGAATGAAGGATCTTCTCTTTTCTTCCCCTACTCGGTAACCGCGCCTCTCGTACAACCTGACAGCAGGAATATTTTTCTTCAGTACCGCAAGTTCAAGAGCTTCCTTACAAAGCTTGCAAGCAATTGCTGCTGCATGATTCAGTGCGTAAGTGGCTATCCCGATTCTTCGGCAATCTGGTGAAACTGCCAGGCTACTTATGTACAATGTTCTGACATCATCCCGCAGGGCTAAAACACCGACAACTCGGTGTCCAAGAACGATGAAATATCTCCATTGCTTGAAGAAATATACTTCAGATAACACGACATATGGAATGACAACAAACATGCCAAAGGGGCCGCCTTCCATCAGAAAGCGAACGCCGTCAGCTCTTCTGAAATACAGGAAATTAAGGAGATTGAAGAGAAAATGCTCGTGTGTTCTTACGGGTCTTATCTCAAGGCCTTGCTTAGAAATACCCACGGCTGAGTTCTCCCAGGACGCGCACGCCAAACAAGCTAGCATAAATCTGAAGTTATATATATCAATGATTAGCAACAAGCGTGCGCTATTCGACAAGAAACGTCGGGCAATTCAGGAGCAGAGAACCATCCAAGCATAAGGCACGCGCATTTTTTATAACCGTAAGAACAAAGTCTAGCGTGTTGAGGAGGATGAATTGTGCCAAAAGGTAAGAAACAGAAAGCTACAGATCATAAACAGCACATGAAATTACAGAGAGAAAAAGAACTAAAAAGGAAAGAGAAACGAAACACTGAACTCCCTGCAGAATACACCAAAGGCAAAAAATAGCGCGCGCGCTCTGCTGTCAGCGAACTTGGAACTTCTAGGCTAGCTTGTAACGCGCTGGCTGATGAAAAAAGAATATTAGCTGAAATCTTGTAGCTAAAACTATGGAGATTTCAGATAAGGAAATTAGAGATCTAGTCTTGAGACACCTCTCAGGTTCAGATGGTTTTGATGCACAAAGTATACGCGTATACAGATACCCTAGGAGCGCCAATAGTAAAGGAGCTAGAATCGAAGTGGTGTTTAACATAACGCGGGCGCAAGAACAGGACGACGGAAGCACAAGAGCCGTCACAGGCTACCGCACGGAAAAAGATAGCAGACTTGCTTACTTGGCGCGAGAGCTGGGCGTTTTCGGCCAAGTATTCATAAAAGGATCTAGAACACCTTCAAGCACGCGCTTTACTTTCGAAATATATCCTCCTCAAGATCGCCCGCGCTGGGATACTGCCACGGAAAGCACAGACTCTTTCGTGACAAGAAATGAATCAACGGCGATATCTGCAGGACAGTTTGAACCATTTGTTGTTCGGGCAACGAGCGCTGATGGTACCTATGTAGATTACCACTTCAATCTCCAAAAGCTCACTTTGACATTAAAATGATGAGCTATGGCAAGACTAGCGCACGCTATAACTTTTCTGAACCAATGACGTTTCTCCCCCCAGCGCGCGGGATCATGGCGTAGCAATGCTTAAATTGTTCTTTTCAAATGTTTGCCAAGGCGATGTTCATGGTTTTCTGTTCCAATTGTGGTGAAAAGCTTCCTGATGACGCGAATTTCTGCACCAAATGTGGTTTCAGGACCAAACACGGTGTAGAAGTGGGCGTTTTCGTCCCCACAGAAGACCTGAGAGAGGCGTTTTCAAAAATGGGTGTGGAATTGGAAAAGGCGTTCCAAACGGCCGCCAAAGAGATACAGAAAGCCGTTAAAAACGTGAGAGAAGACTTTGGAGAGTCTAGAAGAGGGCAATTACTCACCTGCAAAAGCTGCGGAGAAAAGAGCCCGCCCAACGCCGTGTTCTGCACAAAATGCGGAGAGAAAATCGAGTAATACACGCTTGCACGCTGACTGAGGAGTGAAATCGTGAAACTGAATGAGTTGACCCCAGAGGAAGAGAAAGTCATCGTCCACAAGGGAACAGAGAAGCCGTTCAGCGGAGAATATGAGAGCCTCTTCGCTGCCGGAACCTACGTTTGTAGAAGGTGCGACGAACTTCTCTATCAATCAAAAAGCAAGTTCGATGCCGGGTGTGGGTGGCCCAGCTTTGACGATGAAATAAAGGGAGCAGTTAAAAGAGTACCTGACCCTGACGGCGTCAGGACAGAAATTCAATGTGCAAGATGTGGCGCGCATCTAGGCCACGTTTTTGTCGGTGAAGGATTCACTCCCAAGGACACTAGACATTGCGTGAATTCAATCTCATTGAAATTCATACCAGAAAAAACGAACAAAACTGAAGAACATCACGCACCACCGTGAAGCGCGCCAGCACGCGCAGCAGCACTTTCTTCCGAAGAGTTAAAGAAAAGCGGTAATCTACCAAGTGGATGTTACGTGGTCGATTGCGGCAAAATCGGAAAAGAAGAAAGAGGAAAACCCTGACAACCCTTCATGCGGTGCCCGTTTTCCTTCTATGCATTTTTCTTTGGTAAATAGACGGCACAAAGCAGTCCGAAGTACGTGGGTACCTGATAAGATAACAGACGCCCAACCATTTCAGTGTGATTCAGAATGCCCTGCAACATGGCCAATTGCCAGAGGCTGTCAGGCTTCGCATCTTCGATAAACTGCGGCGGTAAATTGAGCAGGGGGGCTAAATCATTCTTCAGAACAGCGTTCCTAACTTCTTCGTCATACTTCGCAGATGCCAAATGAAAGCCATATGGACCCTTAGCATCGTGAGCGTGACCTTGGTCAGCGCTTGCCACGAAAGCAATCTTCCTGCCTGAAGCCTCAGCGGCCTCGGCGACCACGCGCCCGAAACGCACAAGGTTCTGCAACGGAATTTCCCTTGAAGGCGTGACTATCACAACATTAGGCCCTGCTTGATCCTGCCCGACAAGAAACCACAACGGTATCAGTGTACCCCAATCCATAGGCATACAAGAAGCTTCGCCTTCGCTAGCACCATAGTTGACACCTACGACAGGAAGCGCAAGCTTCCTTGCGCTTTCCAGAATCTGCCTTGCCAGCTGTCGATCACATTTACAGCGAAGTTTAATCGCGTTGCCGTTGGCCTCCAACTTTCCCTCAGCAAACTCTGCAGTTACAACGCCTACAGTTCCCTCCAAACGAATATTATGCGGCGTGGCTAGTACGATCGTGTCAGGCTTATTCTGCTTCATCTCTTCTGCCAGCTGTTCCATCCCCATGCGGGTCTCAGCAAAAGCTTCAAACATGTCCCCAGCCAATTCGGGAATAGCCTCCGCTCCATGCGGCGCAATACAGGCAAAAACCACACTCATATTCGCCATCCACCACGGATATTGTCCACGAACCTCAAAGTAATAAACTATTGGTGTTCCTAAAATGGGCAAAAATGGTCTCAAGCCCCTTCTTACATGTACGAGTTTGCTGTGGACTTGCTTGATAAGCGTGTGTTGCCCAGCGAACAGAACCATTTTGCACCATTTTGGCGCGCGCGCGCCCGAATCAAATGCTACATGTTCAGCACTCTGGTCAGTATGAAAGTCAGAATGAATATTAGTATGAACCCAGCGGTGCACGTAATTATCGTGAGTGTTGCAGGATTCTTCTCATGCGCTGTTGGCAGAAGGTCACTCGCTCCTAGATACAGGAAACCGCCTGCAAAGAAAGGCAGAAGGAGCACTATGTAATACGGCGGCAACTGAATAAAAAGTGTGACAACTGCCCCCAGAACTGGGGCAACTGCGTCCAAGAGCAGCATCCTCAAAGAATTTCGCAGTGAGTTGCCAGAATTCAGCATCACAGTGACCGTACTCAGCCCGTCAGTGAAGTCGTGGCATATGACCGCAAATGCAATTATGATGCCAACGTGAATGTCAGCTTCAAGACCGAACCCAATTGCCAAGCCGTCTATGAAACTGTGAACTGAAAGTTCTGATGTTGCAAAGACTCCACCCAAAGGGTGCTTGACTTCGACGTATTCGCCATCTTGGCTGAAAACATGTTCAGTTATCATTCTGGAAATGATGTAGAGGAAAAGAAATCCGACAACCGTAAGAGCCATCACGTCTTCAAGATCTACACTGGCAGATTGGGCGAGCTTGAAAGTCTGTGGTAATATATCAAGCAAGGAAGTTGTAATCAGTACACCAGCTGCAAAGGCTCCCAGAATTCCGATGTTCTTCCGATGTCGCGCTGCGAAAATCCCACCGAACATTGTGGAGAAGCAAGTAATAACAGCCAAGAGAATTGCATCAAAGTTCATATGAGCGCTAAGTTCTGAGACTGAGCTACTTAACAGTTTTTGTGACCGAAGCATTTTCTACTCTTCAAGTTCTTGTACTATATGCAGAATAGACTTCCAGAGATTTCGTGGAAATACTCCTCAGTATTTTTGCGCAACGCCCGTGCCTTCGGTTTCGAAGCACAGATGAAAAGTAGCGCGCTAGCTTGTCCCTAAATCGAGTGTTGAAGCATGTTGGGAGCGGCGTATTGACGCATACGAGGCTGTTAGGCAATAGATCGCCCTAACCCCCGCTGTGTTGCAGTGCAGCGTTACATCTGGCCTTACAAACAGAGAGAGGGCTTGAAGATTCACAAAACAACATTACAACTGACAACACAAAAAAACGAAACGCATCAACCGTGAAGCAGAGTCCAGCCTGTTTTCAACATCGTTTGTCACAAAACAACATCACAACTAACCTCACAAACGGAGAGTAGGGGGGTCGACTCTGCAGGACAACGTGCTTCTCCACCGTGCGCTTAACAGCCTACTGCGCTCCGCCCTGAAAAGGGAAGCAGCAGGAAACCCGTGAAAAGACGAGTCGCCCCACTAACACGCTTCAACATACAACAAAGAGACAAGGCAGCGCGCAAGTCCGCATCTGTATCCTGCCTTGAACGCATTGTTCTTTACATCGGCGGCAAAGTCCAAGCAACGCACGCTACAAGCTTGGCTTCCGTAAGTAGTTACACTCCCATGAGTAACTGAATTTGTTTCTTTACACACTTGCGCGCACTGGATGAACGGAGCCACTAGCGTTTTCTTTTTCCTTGTATGTACTCTTCCACAGACTGTTTTGCCATGGAATCTGGCACCTGGATGGGCGGATGTTTGAAGGCATAGGAGGATATGCTGAGAAGCTGCCCGGCTATCTTGCGGTCGAGCGCTATCTTCACTGCTCGTATTATGTCAATCACGACGCCTGCACTGTTAGGCGAGTCTTCAACCTCAAGCTTCACCATCACCGTCAACGGCCTGTCCCCGAACTTTCTTCCCTTCAACCACAGATAGCATATCTTTTTGTTCCCCAAGAAAGGCACGTAGTCCGAAGGCCCAATCCGCGTGGGCAAATCGTACGGCACGAGACTCGTAACCGCCTCCGTCTTGCTTATGCGCTTTGTCTTCAAACGCTCCTCAACCGTCATGTTCAAGAAATCCGTGTCCCCGCCCAGATTCAACTGGTAAGTCTCTTCTATAATCACGCCCCTATCGATGCAAAGCTTCGCCAACGCCCGATGCAAGATCGTGGCGCCCAACTGACTCTTGATGTCGTCGCCCGCGATTGGAAGACCCCTTTCCTCAAACTTCTTGCCCCATCCGAAGTCTGAACCGATAAACTCCGGCATACAGTTGATAAAAGCGCAGCCAGAGTCCAATGCTGCCTGAGCATAGAACCGCGCTGCATCATGACTTCCAACCGGCAGATAGTTAACGAGAATCTCCGCCCTCGACTTCTTCAACACTTCAACCACATCCACCGGATTGACCTCACCTTTTTTGTAAACGCTGAACACCTCTTTCATGTGCTCAGCCACACCGTCAAGGACGGGGGCAGATAAAACCTTCACTCCCAGCTTCGGCACGTCCGCGAATTTGGCACAGCAGTTCGGCGCTGTGAATATGGCCTCAGACAAATCTTTTCCAATCTTGTTCTTGTTAACCTCAAAAGCCGTAACAAACTTCACGTCCCTAACGTGGTATCCGCCAAAGTTAACATGCATCAAACCCGGCACCGTCACGTTCTCCCCAGCATCCTTGTAATACTGCACTCCTTGAACCAGCGCTGACGCCGAGTTCCCCACGCCCACGAGCGCCACTCGAATTTCTGGCAAAACAAACAGCCCCCTAAGGTATGTCAGTCTAAGCGTTTAACAATCGTCTGCTCTATAACTTTTTCTAAGAAGCGCAAACAGTTTGAAGAAAGTGAATGTGCAGCGCTTCTTTTTCCCACGCGTCCACTCCGCCCACACGAAAGCCTCGAAAATCCGTCAACCCAATCTGCCAACATTCATCAAAGCATTGCCAGTTTTTTCCTTTCCCGAAACATGACAAGATTAAAAGGGAACTTAAACCAGATAGACAGCGAATGGAAAGGTGAGTTTTATGGACGAAGGAGAAGCAGTCATCAAGTATGAACCTTTCAAAGAAGTCGTAGTGATGGAAAAAGATGTCTTCCCAACCCCTGACGACATAGCGAGGTTTGCCTCCATCATCGCAGGCGGCAAAACCGCAGGCCTGTACTGGGCTGAAGGCGTCATTTTCCTGTATTTTCCCCTTCCAGCGTCAACAGAAACCACGGCGAAAATGCTCGTTGAACACGGACGAGTCTACTGGACTTTTCTCGGGTACTCTCTCATGCCCAAGTACCAGCCGATAATTGAGACTCGAGAAAAAATGATTGTGCCAGTAGTCGACATGTCCACCAACAAGCTCATGAAGAAAGTTGCAACTTGGCTGAAAGAACAAACATAGACCCATTATCCGCAATTTTAAGCCCGTTATTTCGGCGGTTCCATCATACGGTAGGAAGCATTCTTGAAGACTCTGTGTTTGAGGGGCAAGGTTTTCTCGGGGAAAGGTGAAGGGGCCCAATTCATGAAGCTTTCATGGGTGAAGAAACAGATTGAAGAAAAACTGGGTTTTGTCCCCTATCCTGGAACGCTAGACGTGAGAATTACCATAGAAAGCGTCAAACTCAAGAGGGCGCTGGCAGAAGGCGGCTTGGATATCTTGCCCCCCGCAGGCTTCCACAGGGGAAAGTGTTACAGGGCCTCTTTCAAGACAGAGCTTATGTGCGCCCTTGTAGTTCCAGAAGTCGCCGGCTACCCGGAAAACGTGATAGAGATCATTGGCCCGGAGAATCTGAGGGAAAAGTTTCATCTCTCAGACTGTGATCCCGTCGAAGTTAAGGTGATGTTTTGACGCCGATCCTTTTCCGTTTACTTTGCAGAAAGTTTCGGGTATATTCTTCGAAGCACCCTTTTTTCTGCAGGTAACGCCCATATCTAACAAGACCGCTCATTGCTCTAGCAGCATCCTCCGGTGACGAATAAGCTGGGATGCCCTGCTTGTCAAACCTGGTGCGCGTGTGCATAGCCATTTCTGTTTCTCCGATGTCGCAGGCAACGATAGGCTTGTCGAATGAAGCCGTCATCTTCGCCACCTCGTCGATGTAGTCTTCCTGCACAGCTGGCGTCTGATGGAGGCCTAGAAGTATTATGCCGCAGATGTCTGGGTCTTGGAAAAGAACCCTAGTGGCCAATTCAAACATCTCATCAGTTCCTGAACCCGTTATATCCACGGGGTTAAGGTTTGACGCAAACTTCGGCAGTTTTCCCTCTACCTTCAGCTTCTCAAACTTCGCCACTGTTTTCTCAGAGAGACGTATCACGTTCAACCCTTTCAGCTCACTTTCGTCAACGGCCATTATGCCCGGACCACCGGCGTCCGTGACTATTCCCACGTTTTTTCCTGCTGCAGGCGGCTGCATGGCCAAGGCTTTCCCCATGTGGAAAAACTCGTCCATGTCCTCCGCCCTCAAGATTCCTGTCTGTTCGAAAACAGCGCTGTAAATCCTGTCCGAACCGGCAAGAGCTCCAGTGTGTGAAGACGCAGCTCTTGCTCCCGCATCAGTCCGTCCGGCCTTGATAGCCACAATGGGCTTTTTTAACGTGACCTTCTCGGCTATCTTGATGAATTCGCGCCCAGCCTTAATGTCTTCAACATACAACAGTATGACCTTCGTCAGGTCATCGTGCAACAGGAAATGAAGCATTTCAGCCTCATTCACGTCAGCCTTGTTTCCGAAACTCACAAACTTGCTAACCCCGACCTCTCGTCCAGCCAGGTAATCCAGAGCCGCAACGCCGAAAGCCCCACTCTGAGTGACTATAGCGATGTTTCCAGGAATCGGCCGCGGCGTAGCAATAACCTCGTCTCCATTCGCCAAGACCTTTGTCTCAGGCAGAAAAAGCATGTCCACACCAGTTCTCGAATCGTAAACTCCGAGACAGTTTGGTCCCAAAACACGTATTCCCGCCTTTTTCGCTATGTCGATTATCTGCTGCTCAAGCTCATGATTTCCAACTTCCCCGAAGCCAGAAGTGATTATGACAGCATCTTCAACTTTCTTGGCTGCCGCATCCTTCATTATGGTTGACACAACAGCAGCTGGAACAACAACAACGATTAGCTCAACCTCACCGGGGATTTTGGTCACCGAAGGGTAGCATTTATAACCCATTATAGAATCTTCAGTGGGGTTAACCGCGTAGAGTTCGCCTTTGAAGATGCCCCTCATCTTGTTTTCAACGAAATTCTTGAAGATCACGTGGCCAGCCTTGTTTATCTTCTTCGTCGCCCCGACAATCGCGACCGAGTGAGGCCTGAAAAAGGCGCTCAGCTTCTTAGTTTCCTCTTCCACGATCATCTCACCGCTTTTTCCTAACAATGACTATAGGTTTATGTCTTACTGTCTCAAGCATCTCCCAACTCACATCAGATAACGAAACCTTGAACATTTCAGCCATATCCCAAACGGTCCTGCCCGCCCCAAAACCTCTCGCACGATTCGCAACCTCAGCCACCCTCAAAGCCACTTCCGGCGACATGAAACATCCAGCAACAGCCAGAGGCGTAGCCCTCCTCTCAAGCTTAAACATCCGCCCGGCAACATAGGCGGCAAACCCCCCGAAAGAATGAATGCCACTAACAGGATTTGGCCGAGGCGTAAAATGAAAGTTCCTAAACGAATACGTCTTGTCAGTATCCGCGACCATTACCAAGACTCTCTTCCCTGAAGCCGCCCATATCAGCAGACGTATCCTCTCAGCTACTGCACCAGCCTCGTTCAGCGGGAGGCTCACGAAAGAGTACGGCAAGTTGCTTCCGTCAATGCCTCCCTCGGAACCGAACATTAGAGCCTGCAACAAACCCGCACGATGCAAGGCAACCTGCTTGTGGCGGCTTCCCACTTTCAATGGGTAATCGCGAAGCTGCAACAACAGCTTCTGTCGAAGATGGCACAACGGCCCGAGAGAATAGCCCCAAACTGTTCTCATCCAAAAACTCGCAATCCAGCTCGCGCCCAAGCCAGGCTTAACCTCACTCTCATCCACGATGTTATTCAACGCGATTGAAATTGCCTTCTCAGACACCACGACAAAATCATCATCAACAATTTTTCCCTTGACCGCCTTCACTATTTCATTCAGGTAGTCTTCTCCAGGTCTCCAATATCTCGTTGTTACAGCAAGAACCTTTAACCCTGTCATTCGCATCGCACTGATTCTGAACACAACGGTTTCTACAGGCTTCGAAACTTTGCCTTTATCTCCAAAACTCTGCATTCTGCCGGCTTCATTTTCCCTTCAGGACAATGTCCAAGCTCGACGCATGAAGGCCCGCTGTTCTCAAACAGGGCGGGCGCAGCTTTCTTCGCATGCTTCAGCATTTCCGTTGCGACTTCTCTTATCTCCCACTGCGCGCGAGCACAACATCGTAAGTTGAAGAAGTGTCGCAGTTCCCGCGCGTTCATCGTTACCATGATGTTGGTTTTTGCAGCGTTCGGCAAGATAAACCTCGCATCCTCTTTCGGAATCGTCATCTTCAGAAGCTTCTGATAGGCCCCAGAGATTTTCTCAAGCGCCTCGTCGAAAACCTTCTTGGCTTCCGCATTTCGCGCTATGCTCGGCGGCGTCGCATACTTTTCTAGGGTATCATATGTCACGTAGCGTTGGCTCTGCTGCGTGTACGAGGCGATACGGTGCCTGACGAGCTGATGAGTCATGGCTCTTGACACGTCCTCGACGCTGAACGTGAAAGACGCGTGCTCAATGACTGACGCGTGCCCGTAGCCCGTCACCTGCCTGATTTTCCGCTTGGCAGTTTCTGCGTCCATTTTCTCGATGATTTCCGACGGCCTCCCACTCTTTATGGTAGTAGATGCCGCAACTCCGCAAAGAAGCTCCGAATCTGCCGTGTAACGAAGAAGCTTAACCTTCAACCTTCAACCTCACCCTAGACACGAGATCATTTGAACTGATTGGAACGATCGTAAATTGTCCGCCGGAGCATATAAAATAATATTCAGCGAACTTTGCTGGTGGAGAAGACGAAGAAAAAGCCAGCATCTGCGGGCGTACACTGTCACACGTGTGTGTAGATGCGGTCGCTGGTGTACTTTCCAGTCTGCATTTCCTGTTCTATTTCGCGCAGCAGCATTATGCGTTTGAAGGTGGGCGGGTGGGTTGAGAACCACGTGTTCACCGTTTTCCACGAAGACTTGGCTTCTTTCTCCATGGCCAACTCCAACTCTTTTTCGTTCAGTACGCCGTCGTGGTCCAAGTCGTACTCACTCTTCTTATCAATGATATCATGGATTTCCTTTTTGGCCTGCACCGGGTCACTTATGTAGAAAGCTCTGACGCCCTCGGGAGGTTTCGGCGACAGCGACAAGCCATACGTGATCTTTGTGAGCGCGCTCTCCAAGCTTCTAGGCGAGCCCGTCACGTAGGCTGAATACGCATCTGAATAGTGTTCCCGTAGTCTGCTGAGACGCATCACGCTCAACTGTGAGATAAAGTAGACCACGAAAGAGATAATAGCGATGATGATGAGGGCTGCCGCGGCACTGCCCTGGTTTTTCTTGTTCGAAGAACCGCCTCCCAACCACGCCGCCGACATCGTTCCCCGCGCGACAAGATAGGCCAACAACGGCAACGCAGAAAGCAGCGTCATAATGGCATAATCCTTGTGTCTTATGTGCCCCAGCTCATGGCCGATTACGCCTCTCACTTCGTCCTCGTTCAAGTTTTGCAGCAGCCCCTGGTGGACTGCCAGCGTGGCTGAGTGTGCAGTTCGGCCAAAAACAAAGGCGTTAGGCGTGTTGTTCGGGACTATGGCCAGCCGCGGCATGGGCACCTTGCTCTTGTCAGCGAGTTCCTTCACAGTGGATTCGAGCCACGGGTTTTCACCCGGCTTAAGGTATTGCAAATGCGTCGAAAATTTAACGATTGAAGGTCCGATAGCATACTGAAACAGAACGAAGAGCAGTGGAAGGGCCACGATGAGAACTAAGTCAAGACTCAGCGACAACGGAGCAACGAACACTTGAATGATAAACAGCACCAAAGCTAGGAAAGCCGCGAATATGAAGAGCGTGATGAATATGCCTGCTCCCATAGCAAACTTCAAACCAGACAGGCCAGGCAACCAATTTCACCCTTTTGTTTTTTATAACAGAAAATCCTGAGAGAATTAAAGCTTTCTAAGAGTAAGGGCTATTAAGTAATCTGGCATATACTGTTGCGTTATTTGTGATAGCTACATTTCCTTAAAGATTTCTTTGGCAAACACAATAAGGTTGTGCGGTGGACGTATTTCGCGCAGTCTCAGCCAACAAATTGCACATGCCGCGAGCGAACCAGACCCCCCCTTCGTATGAAGAATGACATAGTAGCAAATGCGAGGGCAAGGAAAAACAGAGCAAATATCAAGAAAACCCATGCTTCCAAAGACTTGGGGAGAAAATATCCAAAGTCCGGGTTTGTCTTAGGAATGTATGCTTGCCTACCAAGAATGTAGTAGTATGGCACCGTCAAAAGAATGAAAAAAGCCGAGAAACTTAAGAGTGAAACTACACCTAGAGTTCGGTTGGATAATGATTTTGCAAACATGCTGTTATCATAAAGTGCTAGGTCGTTGCTGTTCATAAGTTTTCGGGCGAACCAATTTGCGCGCGCGTTACAGTGCCCTAAGAGGTTTCAGGGGAAAATTAAGATAGTAGATGATTCGTACATTACCTAAAATAACCGCCGGATGCTCGTCCGTGTTGAGGTGAAATTGAGCGTGAATTGGGGGCTAGTGACACTTGCGATGGAGTTTGTGAGCTCTCTAATAAGCTTCATCCTTGGATACTACGCGTTGAAGGGTTATCGGGCGTCTGGTTCTCGTGGACTCTTCCTTCTATTCACGGCGTTCATGGTTCTCGGCATTGGCATTTTTCTTAGACTGATAGCCGTGACTTACTTCGCTGTTATCCTTGGAGTTCATGAAGCATCGAGGGCTCAACTGCTCGGCCTCGTCAGGCTTACCGTGTGGATTTACTCCGTGACTCAGCTCATAGCCTACAGCATCTTCGCGGTTACGTACATCCTGCAGGCGAGGGACCTCGGAAAACAAAGTACCACTGCATCTGCAGTTGCAGCCGCTGCCATCGTTCCATTCAGTGCAAACTTGTTCTTCATTCCGCAACTTGAACTTGTGGCTATAACGTTGCTTGGCTTCGTAACAGTCTACTCCTTCATGAACCTGCTTCTGAAGAAGGGCAGTGATGCCACACTCGTGCTTCTTGGCTTTGGCTTCATGATGTTGAGCCATGTGTTCTTCCTACTGGAAGGATTCAAGAGTGCATCAGGAGCATTCCTGCTTCTGGGGCAGTTAGCTCAGCTGACCGGGTTCGTCTGCCTGTTAATTATGCTGGCGAGGGTGAACAAAATAAATGTCCCGAGAGCATAAGGAATACCGCTCTAAGACCCGCATTTACGCCGACATACTAAACTCCATAATGAAACACGGCGGAAAATCCGGGCCGACACGTATTCTTTATGGTGCAAACCTCTCATACGACAGGTTGATGAAACACCTCAACCAGCTTATCGAGCTGGGACTGATTCAAGAGGAAAAAGAAGACGGGGAAGTCGTTTTCAAACTCACCGACAAGGGCAGAGCCTTCGTGTTAGAATTCATCAAAGTAGAGAAGTTCGCCGAAGCCTTCGGAATAACCATCTAAGCTCTACTGCGCGCTAACGGCTTTTTTGGATGACGCTAAATTCTTATTGGCCAGGTTGCCCTAGTAACAGATTTGCTTCAGCGAGGGTGAATTTATAACGTCAGCAAAAAAAGGATGGAACATCATTTCCCGAAGCTATCAGCGGAAGACGAGAATCTCTCTTGAGGATGTGCATTACGGACCGATTTCGGCTGGAGAGCGAGAGCTGAAGCTGCTTGGAAAAGTGAGGGATAAAGATGCTCTTGAAGTCGGCTGCGGCGGTGGACAAAACGCCATAGTTCTTGCTAAATGGGGTGCTAGGTCTGTCGGTCTGGACATTTCTGAAGAACAGATTAAGCATGCCAGGAAACTCGCAAGGAAGGAAAAGGTGAGGGTTCCATTTCACGTTGGCAACATGGAAGACCTAGGCGTCTTCAAGGCTGAAAGCTTTGACATTGTACTCTCCTCATTCGCCGTAGAATATGCAGATGATATTAGGGCAGCCTTTAAGGAAGTCTTCAGGGTGTTGCGGAAAACAGGAATATTTGTCCTCGCTGCGACACATCCTATTAATGGCAGGGGAAGGTCGTTACGTCGGGGAAAGAGAAGAGTTTGGTCGGTGAGCAACTATTTTGACCGACGAAAACGCGTCTGGAAGTGGAAGGTCGAGGATGGGGTGGCTGAATTCCGCGGCCAGCAAGTAACAATTCAAGACTATTTTGACCTGTTCGGTGAAGCTGGTTTCGCTGTCGAACGAGTCTTGGAGCCCGAGCCGTACCCTATTGACAAAATGAGTGAGGCTGAACTCGCAAAGATTCCTTACCTGGAAGCTGGATACCTGAAAGACTATGATTTATGGCAGAAAGTGCCTTACACCATCATCTTCAAAACCAGGAAGAAATTCAAACGCACCCACGACGCACTGATTCACGTTCGTAACTGATAACTGTGCGTCAGTCCTGCTCCAAAAAAAAGAGAGCGCAATATGAAAAACGCATTTGATCTTCGGCGTTAACTACAGTTAATCTTAAATAGGTAAGCTGCACTACCGAACTTGTAAGTCATCTGGTGTCACATGGTTGCTGGTTGTCTCAAACATCGAGTTACCGACAAGCTTGCACGCAATGAAACCGACTGCATTCCTGAACTCGTCAATAAAAGATTTTACTCTCAATCTTAACAATGACTACCGCTACTTGAAGACGAGCTATTATGTGTCTGTGCATGCGGAGGTTCTGGGAAACCGCGTGATTCCCTCAAGCGAGAGCATAATTGACGCCAGCAGAACGCCTATTTTGCTGCTTAAAGCTTCAAAGGCCGAGATTCCAACCTTGCCTTATCTGGTCACCGGATCGGTGAAAAAGATAATTTCAGAGCTTGGGTTTCCACTCGTCGTTTTCGCCGTCAACCCATTCTGCTACGACGGTTTCAGAATCGCACAGAATGAGAGCGCACTGTACAGGGCCGTCAAGAGCCTGAGCATGAACTATAAGTTCGCTGTCTGCGCCCAGCCGCTTAAGGGTGAAATGGTTTCGTTCAAGTCTGTCTTTGGAAAGTGTGAGATGGAGGGGGAGGTCGCAAAAATCTCGATGAGGGTTTACGAAGTTTTTCGACTTCCAATATGCAAGTTACATGTCCAAAAGGTTGGAAAAGACGCGTACCTGTGCGGGCTCCAGCCCTTGAGGATGGATGAGGTTTTGCCCGCGGATTTGGAAATGGCTAGTGAAGAGGTTTCTCGCATGTCGAGAAAGGGTGAACACCTAGTTGGCTAGGATAGCCTGTTTCGTCGAGAAATACAACTTTTCAGATCAAAGAGAAGCAACTGCCCTCCAGAACTTCCAACGTACAGCACAGAGAATGGGCCACCAATTCAATTTCCTTTTCAGAGAAGACATACCCGAGATCCCAGAGTACGACGCGGTCTTCATAAGAGCCACAACCGACCCACTCTTCACCTCCTACGTGGTATCCAAGACGGCTTGGGAGCTGGGCAAAAAAGTAATCGACGACCCAGAGTCAATACAGATTTGCGGCAACAAGATACACCTGTACGATCTCTTCGAAAAGCACGACGTGCCCCACATCCCAACCGTCTTCCTGAACAAGGAGGACTTGCACCACAAACGACTCGTAGAAGTTTTTGAAACCCTCGGAAAACCCATCGTCGTCAAAGCCCCGTACACCAGCTTCTCAAAATACGTGGAAAAGGTAGCATGCGAGACAAGCTTCCGCGACGTAGCCAAAAGATACTTCAGAAAATCCGACATGCTCGCCGTCCAAACATTCATGCCTACAGCCTTCGACTGGAGAGTCGGCGTCCTAAACCGGAAAACATTGTACGTGTGCAAGTACATGATCCCAAAGGGCAGATGGAAGCATGGAGCCAAACGCAGAGGCAAACCCACCTTCGTCTGGGGAAGAACCGTCGCCCTCAAAACAGAAAACGCCCCCTCCAAACTGAAGGAAGTGGCGCTCAAGGCCTGTGACGTCATCGGACACGGACTCTACGGAGTCGACATAAAAGAATTCAACGGCAACTACGTTGTAGTGGAAGTCAACGACAACCCCAGCATCTACGCAGGCTACGAAGACTCCCGAAACACGGATCTCTACGGAAAAATCATAGAATACCTAGTCGATTAGATTCATCTCGTCCAAGAAGCACCTTATGCGCGCGCCAAAACCACCGCTTTCTTTCTCACTCCTCATCAAGTACATTCCCGATTGAACTCATGTTTAAGACTTTACTTCATCAGATTTTAAGCATCCGAAAACGCATTGCTTTATTAAACCCTAGACATAATTGCTTTCGGAAATGTCATCATGGTTCACATAGCAGTTGCGGGGACCGGCCGCGTTGGTGGAGAAGTTGCCTTCAGCCTGATCTTCGAAAGGTACGTGACAGAACTCTCACTCGTCGACAAAGCTCCAAACGTTGCTGAAATGACCAAAGAGGAATTGTGCCATGCCATCGCCAGCCACGGTTTTGATATCAAAATAAACGCATACGACGACGCCAAGCAGGTGAAAGACGCGGATCTGATAGTGATAGCAGCCGGTTTCCCGAGAACACCTGAAATGAGCAGAAGAGACCTAGCGACGAAGAACGCCGGAATAGTGAAGTCGATAGTGGAAAACACGCTTGAAAACAACCCGGAAGCATGGTACTTCGTCATCACAAACCCCGTTGACGCCATGACCACACTAGCCAACAACGCCGCAGACTACAAGAGACAAATCATCGGAACCGGAACCTGCCTTGAAACCTCGAGATTCAGGACAATAATCAGCAGAGAACTGAACGTCCCAATAGGAACAGTCGAAGCCTACGTGGGCGGAGAACACGGAGAAGCCGCCGTTCCCCTCTGGAGCCTCGTCAGAATCAACGGCGAACCACTAGAGAAATACCTCAGAAAAACTTCAAAGACGCTGGACAAGGCCAAGTGCGAGAACTACGTGAAAGAGGTCAGCCGCGAAATAATACGCTTCCTAGGCGGAACAAGATACGGCCCAGCCGGCTCCTTCATCGAGATAATTCGCGGACTCGTGCTGAATACGGGTAAAGTGATGAGCTACTCCAGACAGACCCAGTTCAAGAAGAGCACTCCTGAACCCGTTTACGTCACGGTGCCCGCCAGAATCGCAAAGTCGCTCCGCCCGGACCTCTGGGACATGCTGAGCGAGCCGGAGAAAAAGGCAATCGAAGACGCCGCAGTAGCCATCTACAAGACCTATCGTGAAGCTGTCGAGGGACAACATTGATTTGGAAGAACCCAGTTGAGGACTACAGTTTCTCCGACAAAATGTCCGTGGACGAACTCGTCCTGCAGATGGAAAAAGCCTGGGGATTCACGGCTGGAAAACTGGCCGTGGGCGTGAAAATCCTCGAAGAAATGGTCAGAGACAAGAAGTGCGTCAAATTTCTCTCCTTCACGGGAAACCTCGTGGCCACGGGAGCCCGAGGCGCTCTGAAGGAGTTAGTGAAACAAAAGCTCGTCGACGTTATCGTAACGACCTGCGGAACACTAGACCATGATGTTGCCCGAAGCTGGAAAGACTACTACAGAGGCTCATTCATCATGAGCGATGCCAAACTGCGCGAAAAAAACATTAACCGCTTGGGAAACGTTCTTGTTCCGAACGAAAGCTACGGCCTTATCATCGAGAAGAAAATGCAAGGATTACTGCAGAGCCTATGGGAAGAAGGCGCCAGAGAGGTTTCGTCAGCTCAGCTGTGCCGCGAGATTGGAAAGCGCATCTGCAACGAAAGCTCCATCCTCTACTGGGCAGCTGAGAATGACGTGTCGGTTTTCGTGCCAGGCATCACCGACGGCGCAGTCGGATACCAGACATGGCTTTTCTCGCAAGATCACGATTTCAAGCTCAACTTGCTGAAGGACTCTGGACAATTGAGCGACATCGTCTTCTCAGCAAAAAAGACCGGCGCCCTGCTCATAGGCGGCGGAATATCGAAGCATCACACGCTCTGGTGGAACCAGTTCAAAGACGGCCTCAACTACGCCGTGTACATAAGCACGGCAGTGGAATGGGACGGCAGCCTTTCTGGCGCCAGGCCTAGAGAAGCAGTTTCATGGGGAAAGATAAACGCGAAAGCCGACAAAATCATGATTGAGGGCGATGCTTCACTCATACTGCCCATAATGGTAGGCTCACTATTAGCAAGGGTTGGAAAACCTAGGGAACGTGGCTGAAGAGCCACGAGAGATCCGGCCCTTTCCTCTTCACCTTCACCCTCTCGTTGAGCGCGTGAGTTATCAGCGGCAAAGCGATCGTCGCGTCACAGTAGCAAACGGCTCTTTTCCCCGTTATGTCGATTTTTCCCCAGCTTATAGCCTCTTCAAGTGTGCAGCCTGACAAGCCTCCCCACTGCGGCGAATCAGCTGTTATCTGAATCGCGTAACGGTGTGGATAGTAGTACTCCTTTATACCTTTTCGCAGGTGACCCTTCCTTCCAGGAACACCCTCATCCATCGTCTTAGGCGAGACAGAAATGGCCAGCAGTTGAGTGAAGTCTTTGGGCACGCCGCCGCCTATGTAGATGACGCCCACCTCCTTGGTCTTCTCGCCTATGCCCACGAACTGGTCAAACTCTTTAACCGCGTCCAGCACGATAGGGTGACCCTCGTTCTTGGCCATCAAGAAAGCCTCGCCATAGGCACTGTCCGCTATGGCAGGACAGAACACAGGCACGTCGTGGGCGGCCGCCGTTGCAACTATGCTCTTCACGCCCTTCTTGTACAAGTACTTGCCAAAAGCATACAGAAGCTCAGCAGAAGTGTAGGGATACCCTTTCTTAAGAGTCTTAAGCCCATTCGTCATGAGCAGCTCCATCTCTCTGTAATCGGTCTCCTTCCCATAAACGTCGTAATACCTGTTAACATCCGCCTTCAAGAGCTCCTGATCGTCCGCGTAGTGCGTGCCCTGCCAGTAGCCGAGCCCCATAGCGTCAACGATGTCCTCCGAAACGTTCGCTCCCGTCGAAACAAGAACGTCGATGAAACGATTCTCTATCAGCCAATTAACCATCTTCCACTGGCCAGCCGTGCTCATCGAACCCGAGAAACCCATGATAATAACCAAATCTTTCTCCTTAACCATCGCTTCCCAAACGTCAACAGCTTCCCCGAGCTTTCTCCCCTGATAAGCCGTTTCGCTCATTTCAGCCAACAGCTTGGACACGCTCTTCTCTTTAACGTCGATGGCTTTTACCTTCCTCTTGAAGTACGAACTGGACATGCTGAAACCTCTCGTTGTAGATTAAGGGTGCAGTATAAGAGATTTTTGATGCTAAGGTCTGCCACAGGGATGAAAGAGTGTTCAGCAATTCTATTGGAATCGTGCGTGAGCTAAAGTTTTACTTGTTGCCCTTTCTGCTGTTTTTCTCTGCATTGGTCAAGTGTTTCTACTGCACGTCTTATGTGCGGAATCGTGATTGAACCGCCGACTATTAAGGCCACGTTTAACGCTTCGAGAAGCTCTTCGTCTGAGACTCCTTCCTGAATGCAGCGGATCACGTGGTACGTGATACAATCGTTGCAGCGCAAGACAGTGGACGCGACCAAACCCATCATCTCCTTTGTTTTCACGTCTAGGACGCTCTTCTCGTACGCGCGACTGTCCAAAGCAAAAAACCGCTTGATTCCAAGGTTTCCAGCGGAAAGGATGCGCTGATTCATCTTTTCGCGGTAGCGCCTGAACTCTTCAAGATCGCTCAAAACACTTCACCGCTTTCCTTAGCTATCTAGACCACATAAAACACTTTTGCACTCTGACAGGGCTTTGAGAGCGACCAGTATTCAAGGCCCAATCTGGTTTTTTGCAGGCCTGCCCATCAACGTGGCGCTAGTCATAGTTTCTGAGAGCGTGGTCGTGACAAGCTTTCCAGGTATTTGTTGATTTTGGCGATTCCTTCAATTTTTGTTCCGTCATTCATGACAAGCGTTGGCGTTCTGTTTATTCCGCTCATCTTCGCCTTCAATCTATTCTCGAACGGGCACAAGGAAAGATCCACCAAGTTGAAACTCACGCTTTTGTCCCTGAGATTTGTCAGCGCTTCCTCATCCTCCAGTGAATAGCTGCTTAACGTGCCTTGGCTTCTGTATCCAGCACTGCAATAGTGACCAAAATTAGGCATGGTATACATGACCCGGTCGACTTTTTGCGATTTAACAAAAAGTTGCATAATATTTCACAATTAATGGGCACACAATAATACTTAATCTTTTGCAAAAAGAGCTGTCCTCAGCTCGCGCATTCGACCTGTTTTATTGTCTTACATTTTTTCGGGGGCCAAGATGCCTATCAGGTTGAGGGTGTTCCGAAGCACTATCTTGACTGCCTCTGTCAGGACAAGCCTCGCGTTGCTTAACCCCTGCGGTTCGGCTCTTATCACTGGAAACGCGTTGTAAAACGTGTTGAACTTGTCTGCCAAAGAATTTGCGAAGTCAGCGATGAGGCTCGGTTTGAGGTATTCCGCTGCTTCCGTGAAAGTGTCCGGGAAGCTGGCTAATGTCAAGATTATTTCGTGTTCCAGCTTCTCATTCAGCAGTTCGAATGCTGGTTCTCCTGTTTTTTCAGGGGCTTTCCTCAGGATGCTGCATGCTCTGGCGTGGGTGTATTGAATGTAGGGTGCGCTGTTCTTCTCGAAGTTCAGCACTCGGTCCCAGGTGAAAACTACAGGTTTCGAAATGTCAACTTCGACGAGCGCGTAGCGGACGGCGCCCAAGCCGACAAAGTCAGCGATTTCCTGTTTCTCCTTTTCTGACAGTTGTGGTGAGCGCTTCGAAACTTCTTCGTATGCTCGTCTTACAGCTTCGTCCATGACTTCGTCCAGAGTTATGTAGCGTCCTCTTCGGCTGGACATCTTGTAGCCTGGAAGAGTTACCAAGTTGTAGGCGAAGTGAATCAGGTTGTCCGCTATCTTGCCGTAGCCCAGGGCGTGTAAGGCTATTTTCAATTGCAGTTGAGCAAGACTCTGCTCCATGCCAATAACGTTGATGACTCTTTCAGCTCTTTCAAACTTCCACAAGGTGTAGGCCGCGTCCCTTGTGGTGTAAAGCGTTGTGCCGTCTGCACGACCAAGCGTCAAGGATGGAACTTCGTGGCCTTCTCTTATGCCGAGTTTGGCCCAAAGCCCCTGTTGCGTGACGACCTTTTCAGCGTCGAACTCTAAGACGCCGCCTTCAGCGTGAGTGTAGGGTGACTGTTTGAGTTTCTGGAAAACCTCGTTCACGTGTCCGCTCCAAACAAAGTCGCTCTCCCAGTCCCACGAGTCGAATGAAACGTCGATTCTGCCCAGCGTCTCCCTGAACCCTTTCAGGCACATCTCGCTGACCTGTCGGATTAGCTGTTTGGCCTTCTCTTCCTTCAACTCGTAAGCCTTGTTCAATATCTTTATAGACTCTTCAGGATTCTTGTCCTTAACAATTCTATCCAGCAGTTCCTCGAAGAGAGTCGGATACTTGTCCTTCAGCTCCGCGGCGATGGAAACCCAATCGTCCAAGTCCCTCGTGATTTTGGCGATTTCCTCCGCGGCCGAAACGGTTTTCGCGTTTTCAAGCTCCTTCTTCAGCCGGTTTATTTCAACGAGGCAACTTGTGACAGTGTAGATTCTGCCGATGAACTGGTCAGGCTTGCCTTCTGGTTTGGGCTTTCCCAGTTTTTCGTAGCCGTAGGCGATGACTGAGGTCTGGCGGCCTACGTCGTCAATGTAGAAGTGGCGGCTCACAGTGTGACCTCTGTTTCTGAGGAGGCGAGAAAGGGTGTCGCCTAGCACGGGGTTTCTGGCCGTTCCAATGGTGAGAGGGTGAAGAGGGTTTGCGCTCGTGTGTTCAACGATGATTTTCAAAGGCTCCTCCGTCTTGACGAAGCCATATCCAGCGTCCAAACTTCTGGCAGATTCAAGGGTCAACGCCGAGAACTTGGCGAAGTCAACGTGAAAATTAACGTAGCCTCCTCCTGCAGCGCCAACACTGCTTATCAGAGAAAACTCAGAAGGGTCTACGGCCTTGGCAAACCGTTCAGCCAGCGCTAAAGGCTTCTCTCCCAGTTTCTTAGCGAGCTCAAAACACAATGAGGAAGCTAGTTGTCCAAACTCGGGGTTCGGGGGCTTCTCTATCGCCAAGTTGCCGATATGGATTTCTGGAAACAGCTTCCTGAAAGCAAAGGCCAGGCTCTCCTCACACTCTTTTCGGAACACTGCGAAAGGATTCTCTGCAACAGGTGACGCTTTTTTCATTTTGTTGAAGGTTCTCCAGCAGTCTAAGAGATGAGGTTATATTTTAATCTGAAAAATATCAACCTATCTGAAAATGGGTGCACAGCTATGAGAACGAAATTCGTGTTTTCGGAGAAGTGTCTAGGCTACGGATCCTGGCACGTTGAAGGACCTGAAAGGGTCAGGAAAGCACATGAAATCCTGAGCGGCAAAGGCTACGAGTTCTTGAAGCCAGAACCAGCGTCAGAAGACGACTTGCTCAAGGTACACGACCACGAGTACCTGTGGGCTGTCAAGAAAGGACTGGTCGAGGACGGCGACACCCCGGCCTATGACAACATTTTCGAGTACGCAAGACTCTCGGCCGGAGCAGCCATCCTGGCCGCAAAAATCAAGGGGTTCTCGCTCATGCGTCCGCCTGGCCACCACGCGGGAAGGACCGGAATAGCGTTAGGCGCCGCCACCAGGGGGTTCTGCTATTTCAACAACATAGCCATAGCCGTGAAAAGCCTAGACAAACCCACGCTGATCTTGGACATCGACGGACATCACGGAAACGGAACCCAAGAAATCTTCCAAGGCGACAAACAAGTAACGTACGTCTCTTTGCATAGGCACCCGAACTATCCTGGCACAGGCAAAGTCTCCCAGGGAAACTGCCATAACTATCCTCTGCCACGAGATTGTGGAGACACCTATTACGTAAGGACTCTCGACAAAGCGTTAGGCACCGTTGATATCGACAGGTTTGAAGTCGTGGGTGTTTCCGCAGGGTTTGACACGCACGACGGAGACTTAGCTTCACTTGGCCTGACGGCGAAAGGTTACAGGGCGATTGGAGAAAGGATTGGATCTCTAAAGAAGCCCACTTTCTTCGCCCTAGAAGGCGGCTATGAGGGTGAGAACGTGGGGAATGACATAGATCAACTTGTCAGGGGCTTTGAAGCCTAGCCGCTACCCTTCGAAACGGATGCAACGAGCCAAAAGGAGACTCTGAGACGGACACTATCTGATGAGTCTTCTTTTCATCAGGTTTATGGCCAGAACGAAAAAGACCGGTGTCACTGCCGCTATCCACACGAGACTCGGAATAAAGGATAGCTCCCCGCTGCCGAAAATCGACCATCTGGTCAAGTTCACAGTGTGCGTCAACGGCAGAACCGCCTGGGCAAATATCTGAAGAGGCCGAGGAAGCAGTGTTAATGGAAAGAAGGTGCTGCTGAGCAAGAACATTGGAGTTATGAAAAGATACTGCGGGTAATTGAAGAAATCTATGTTCGGCGCCAGCGCCGTGAAGCAGAGCCCGATTGCCGAGAACATCAGTCCAGCGAAGAAGGCCACCGGTAGAACCAGCAAGAATAGAGGACTCGAGATCAATCCGAAGGCGGCTACGACGCCCAAGACTATGGCGCCACCGACGAGACTTCGAGTAGCGCCCCACAGTATCTCGCCTGCAATGACCTCTTCGATGCTTATCGGCGTCGCTATGATGGCGTCGAAGGTCCTCTGATAGTACATGCGAACGAATGAGCCGTACGTGCACTCAAAGAACGAGGAGTACATGATAGTTATCGACACCAAGGCGGGCGCCAAGAACTGTATGTACGATTGGCCTTCTATTGACTGTGTGATTAGCGCTCCCAAGCCGGTGCCCATGGCGGCGAGATAGAAGATGGGTTCGAGCAGGGGAGGGAAAAAGTTCGTCTTGAAGGTTTTCATGAAGACGTCAAAGTTTCGCCGCCAGACCTTCCACACCCTATAGGTCAGTTCAGGCAGTCCGAAACCCTCAGATTTCTGCGAAGCCGTCACTCTCTCAGTTTCCTCCCTGTCAATTTCAAGAAGACATCCTCCAGGTTAGCGGCGCGAACTGCAGCACCCTTCGTTGGAAAACTCTCGAGAAAGCTCGTGAAAACCCCGTGAGGTTGACTTGTGAACACGTGAATTCTTTCGCCCACGACGTCAAGTCTTGCCTCTGGGAATTTTTCTTTGAGCATGTTCATCACTTTTTCGTCATAGTCGACTTCCAGAACTTCCTCTCCAGCGTGTTTCTTAACGAGATCGACGGGTGCGCCTTCTTCGATGATCTTGCCGCTGTCCATGATGAGCGTTCGGTCGCAAAGCTCAGCCGCTTCATCCATGTAATGCGTGGTTAAGATTATGGTGACGCCCTGCTTCTTCAAGCTTCTAATCTTGTCCCATATCAAATGCCTGGCCTGCGGATCAAGACCCGTAGTCGGCTCATCCAATAGGAGAACCTGCGGCTCGTTAATCAACGCCCTAGCCAATATGAGCCGCCTTTTCATTCCGGTTGACAGTTGGTCGATGACGACGTTTCGCTTTTCTTCCAGCTGAGAAAACTTGAGCAAGTTCTCCGCGCGTTTCAGAGCCTCAGACTTCGGGATGTCAAAATATCGAGCGTACACGAGAAGGTTCGTTATGGTTGTAAAGTCCGGGTCAAGGTTCTCTTCCTGAGGAGCAACGCCTATCATCTTTTTTATTTCCCTGGACTTTTCAGAGACGCTCATACCTGCCACAGCCAAGCTGCCCGAAGTCAAGGGCAGGACACAGTGAATCATCTTGATGGTTGTCGTTTTCCCCGCGCCGTTAGGCCCGAGGAAACCACAACATTCACCCTTAAAAACTTCAAAGTCTATGTTGTCCACCGCCAGGAAATCGTCGTACTTTTTCGTCAGACCCTCCGCTCTGATGAGGACTTCAGGCATCGTTCCCATTCCAACCCATAATACCAAATAGTTTCTTAAGAAAATTCCTTTTTTGTCTGAACACCAGTCGGGTACGCTCCGCGTGATTTTGGCGGGCCCGCAGGGATTTGAACCCTGGATCTCCGGCTCCGCAGGCCAGCGTCCTAATCCAGCCTAGACTACGGGCCCACTCGGATACTGGTCTAGAGAAGCAAATAAAACCTGTCCCACTAGACGCAGAACGAACCATACTAGACACCGTAACAGCCCTAAGAAACAATGGAAGAACAGAAACAACATACAAACAGGCAAACTACAAGCTTAGAGAAATAGCGAGAAACTGCAACATCAACGACCCCGAAGAAGTCAAAGGCTACATAGCTACCGCCAAGAACCAAAAAACGAAAGAACCACTCAGCGAAGAAAGTAAAAACAAATTAGCCTACATATACGACAAATACTGCAAAGCCCAGAAAATAGTTTGGGAGAAGCCCTTTTACAAAGTCGAAGAAAAGACGCCGCTCATCCCAAGCTCCGAAAACATCAACATAATTCTAAACAACGCCACTAAACGCTACACAGTAATCTTCCAACTTTTAATAGAACTAGGAGCAGAAGGACACGAACTAGAAAAAGTCACACAATCAGACATAGACGCAGAGCAGGGAATAATCAGGCTAAGAGGATGTAAAGGCCACGCATCAGGAACATACAAACTCAAAGCCCGCACAGCCGAAATGCTCAGAATATACCTACACAAGAACCCGCAAGAACACCCATTCCCAACATCAAAAATAATGGGTGACGTATGGAGAGAAACAAGAAGAAGAGGAGCCAAAAAACTATGCAAACCCGAACTAGACAAAATCCCACTAAAAAGCCTCAGAAACTACTCAGGAGCACAATTCTACTACAAACTACCCGACCCTATAGCAGTAATGCGCCACCTCAGACACAAAAAACTAGAGACAACAATGCACTACCTAAGAGGAATAACACTAGGCGAAGAAGAGGAATACATAGTCAAAGGAGCCACCAACACCAAAGAGGCCACCGACCTACTAGAGCACGGTTTCACATACCAAACAACAATCGAAGGAACACAACTATTCCGCAAACGCAAATAACATATACCCCCCTTTTTCTTAGTCAATGACAGACTAATCCGTTTATCGCTCATCCGCTTCGCGTCTTCGCTCACTCCCAACGACGAGAAAACAAAATTATCCGAGCAATATCACGGGCGCTACAGCAACAACGGCAGCAACAATTCTATAGCGATTCAACCTTTGCCACCAAAAACACGATAGACCAGCCAACCTTATAAAAAGCGCGCGCTTGACAACGATTAAATACGGGCAGGACAAACACAGTCTAAGCCGAAGTAGTTTCCCCCGGAGCAAGCTCCGGGGCTCTACGGTAGGGCTTCTTGTTGTTCTTCTCGTATGTACTGTCTGACGGCGTCAAGGTTTAGCCCGCCTACTGTGTTAACGCAGTAT
>JBEKCD010000017.1:0-39634 GCA_050015055.1 Bathyarchaeia archaeon
TATGCAGTTGAGGCTACATTTAGCCCGTCTGGAAATTCAAGGTACACAGGAGGGTTAAAAACACACATGTGCCTCAAAACTGTCCCTAAACCCGAAAATAGGAATTATGACCATTTTAGACCAATTTCGGGACAAGGTAGCGCGCTAAAGTCTTACGATTTGGGCGTGCGGTATCCCTTCTATGTTAAGCACTGCTTCTGGATGAACGTAACCCTTTTCTATCGCCTTCTTTACGACGTTTCTGCCCACCATGTTCACGACGTTGGAGTTTTCGATCATAGACACTGCTTCTTCGACGTCTACTCTTGCACCTTTGTAAAAGTCTTCTTTGACGCAGAAGACTATCTTCCCCTCCCGCAGCGTCCTCCCCAAGATTTCAGCGTCGCATATGGCTAGCAACACGTTTCTGCCGACTTTTCTGATGTTCACGTACACTTCCAATATAGAAAACGCTCTCAAAGTTGCTTGATCGAAGATCTTGCTCCACACGCTTGACACACCAAAAACGATAGACGTTTTTCCTTGACTATCTTTGTGTCCGGACGCTTGCAAACGGGACACACTACATAACTCTCCAAGTATCTGTGTATGAGCCTTACAAAGGTGTCTTCTGAGAACTTTCCCTGAAAAATGACCCTTGACTCTTGCACGGTCGCGGCCGTAGCCATCTCACCAGTCAAAAACTTCAGCAGGTGCTGCGGATCACGATCCAAAGCGTCAGCAACTTCCTTAAAATTGTAAATCACTGTGCGCATTCCTATCCTCGCATAGTGCAACCTAGGAATCTCTAAACGCTCGCTCTTCACACCTATCTCTGGAAACTGGGAACGCGCCCTCTTCAACAACTCCTCATAGTCGTATCCCAAGACAGATTCCTCAACAGAAACATGGCGCACCATCCTATTTAAGACTTATAAAATGAGATCCTGAGTCATGAAATTGGCAGTTACTTTCTCTTTCTAGGCAGCGACGCTGCTTGAAAAAGCTTAAAGAAGCCACCGTGAGTTAGTGTACATTCTCAACGGTGAAAATCTTGGAAAAGCGCAGTCACCCCTACATTCCCAATTCAGTGCCTGACACTAAACTGGAAATGATGCTAGAATTGGGCATAAAAAGCATAGACGAACTCTACGCAGACGTGCCGGAAAAATACCGCTTGAAAAAACAGTTGAATCTGCCAGAAAAATCACTATCAGAGTTTGAAGTCAGAAAACACGTTGAAGCATTGCTTTCGAAAAACAAGTCGTGCAACACAATGCCTGTCTTCGTTGGCGCGGGATGCTGGCCCCACTACGTGCCCGCGGTCGTGCAGGAGATCGTGAGCCGCAGCGAATTCCTCACCTCCTACACACCCTACCAGCCTGAGGTCTCCCAAGGCATGCTGCAAGCCCTTTTTGAATATCAGAGCCTGATGTGTGAACTGACAAGCATGGAAGTGTCCAACTGTTCAATGTACGATTGGGCCTCGGCACTGGGCGAAGCCGCCCGCATGGCAACTCGGGTTAAAGGACGAAATGAGATACTAGTTCCGAGAATCATTCATCCTGAAAGAGCCGCAACGTTACACACCTACGCTGAACCTGCAGGAATCACGGTTAGACAGGTCGGATACAACTCTGAAAACGGACAGCTGGACCTTGACGATTTGAAAAACAAGATATCGGACAAAACCGCGGCAGTTTACGTTGAAAACCCGTCCTACCTGGGCTATGTCGAATCGCAAGTGGAAGATATAAGCAAGGAGGCTCACTCTCACGGTTCACTCTTCATCGTCGGAGTTGATCCGACATCACTTGGGATCCTTAAACCGCCGGGCGAATACGCGGCAGACATCGTTGTCGGCGAAGCTCAGCCGCTTGGCAGCGGGATGAACTTCGGCGGCCCGTTGCTTGGAATCATGGCCTGCCGCGATGACATGAGCCTGATCCGCCAAATGCCGGGTAGAATAATCGGGTTGACGACGACGCAGGACAACAGCAGACAGGGGTTCTGCATGACCCTGCAAACCCGGGAACAACACATCAGACGCGAAAAGGCAACTTCAAACATCTGCACCAACGAGGCCCTATGCGCCGTAGCCTCAGCGGTCTACATGGCCCTGCTCGGGCCTGAAGGCTTCCGTCAGCTTGGAGAAACAATAATGTACAAAGCCAACTATGCGATGCAACTGCTTTCGCGGATAAAAGGCGTGAGAACCCCCGTTTTCAACTCTCCCCACTTTAAGGAATTCACAGTCAACTTTGACGAAACTGGCCAAACAGCAGAAGAAGTCAACAAGAAACTCCTCCAACATCAGGTTCACGGCGGCAGAGAAATCTCAAAAGAGTTTCCAGAGCTAGGTCAAACTGTGCTCTGTTGTGTCACGGAAATCCATTCTAGACAAGAAATCGAACGGTTAAGAGACGCTCTGGAAGAGGTTCTGGACGAAAGGTGAGAACACGATGTACAAACAGGCAACTTGGGACGAGCCAATAGTCTTCAAGCTTGGAAAAAAGGGACGAAGCGGACATTCTATGCCAGAAGCTGAAGATGAAGTCCGCAGGGCCGTTGGCAGCTTGAACCGTCTCCTCCCTGAAAACATGCGGCGCACGCAGAAACCCAATCTGCCCGAACTCTCCGAGGTAGAGGTCACACGCCACTTCATACGGTTGTCAGAGATGAACTACGGAATTGATTCGGGAATCTATCCGCTTGGAAGCTGCACCATGAAGTACAACCCCAAGATAAACGAGCTTCTCGCAAGTCTGCCGACGCTCAGCATGGTTCACCCGTACCAGGATGAGAGCACCGTGCAGGGCATACTTGAAATCCTTTACAAGCTCGAACGTTGGCTCAGCGAGATAACAGGCACGTTTGAAGTTTGTTTACACCCAGCAGCCGGTGCTCAAGGAGAGTTTCTAGGCACCATGCTGATGCACGCATGCCTCAAACAAGATGGACAATGCGAAAAAAGGACAGAAGTAATCGTCCCTGACTCCGCCCATGGAACCAACCCGGCGAGCGCAGCCATGGCCGGCTTCAGCGTTGTCGTCGTCCCGTCTGCAGGAGACGGGTGCATAGACCTAGAAGCATTAAAGGCAGTTACGTCTGAGAAAACGGCCGGCCTGATGCTCACAAACCCTAACACTCTCGGAATCTTCGAGAAGGACATCGAAGAAATAGCCAAAATTATTCATGAAGTCGGCGGCCTTCTGTACTATGACGGTGCGAATCTTAACCCTCTCCTAGGCAAAGCAAGGCCAGGCGACATGGGTTTTGACATCGTTCACATGAACATCCACAAGACCTTCGGCACTCCTCACGGTGGAGGCGGACCTGGCGCAGGTCCAGTGGGCGTTTCAAAAGACTTGGCCCGATTCCTGCCCGTGCCACGCATTGCCTTCGATGGAAAGCGCTACAGCCTGGACTATGACAAGCCTCACAGCATTGGAAAAATACGAAGCTTTCAGGGAAACGTTGCAGTTCTGTTAAGAGCTTACGCCTACATATTGAGCATGGGTCTTGAAGGACTAAGGGAAGCAGCAGAAATCTCAGTTCTGAACGCGAACTACGTAATGAAGAAACTCGAAAACATTAGGGGCTTGATGGTCCCGTATGACGGCAAGAAACCACGGAAACATGAGTGCGTCATCAGTGCAAAACCGCTCAAAAACGAGACCGGAGTCTCAGCCTTGCATCTTGCGAAACGTTTGCTCGACTTCGGTCTGCACGCGCCTACAACCTATTTTCCCCTCATTGTCGATGAAGCATTGATGATCGAGCCCACAGAAACTTTCGAGAAGGAAGAACTTGACCGATTCGTTGACGCGCTGAGAAGAATCTGCGAGGAAGCGTATAAAAACCCGAAAGTGGTTTTGACGGCACCGCATGACACTGCCGTTTCACGATTGGACGAGGTTAAAGCCTCGCATCCAAGAACGATGACCTTGAGTTGGCGTATGCACATCAAAAGGGAAGAAACGTCAGGAAATCCGCGCAACGATTATATACAGTGAACATTCCTTGTTACAAAGGAGCCATAATGGAGTTGCTTGAACTTGACGGAATTGGAAGATAAGGTCCGAGAAGCCGTGGGCCAGGTGGTCGATCCTGAAACTGGAATGACCTTTGGTGAGATGCAGATGATCACGAACGTCAAGGAAGAAGGACCTGGCGTTTTCAAGGTTGAATTCGTTCCGTCTAGCCCCTTCTGTCCAATAGCCTTCAAACTGGCGACCGACATAAAAAACGCTGCGTTGAAAGTCGCCGGAGTAAGAAAAGCCCAAGTCTATTGCCGCGGACACACGATGGAACAGCAGATAAACGAACAGACGAACAAAGAACAGTAGAAGTTGCTAATCAATAGCAGTTGATAGCATTCTGGCAGGTTTGACCAACAAATTTGATGAATTAGTTTTAAACAGATCCTGCCCTCACACGTGAATCATCCACTAGGCGTCGTTGTAACCGTCACGTTGCCAAGATAAGCAACGTTTTTGTTGCCGTCAAAGTCCCAGTTCACAAACTCCAGAATGAACGGATTTGGTAGGGCTGAACCATATGCTCGACGCCAAAGAGTGCTTAGGCTGCTGTTGCCCTTGAACTCGAAGAAGCCTTCAGATCCTGTCAAAGATTTTGAATTGTTGTAGTTCTCGTAGACACCGTTTGGAGTTGTAAACACGAAAGTTTGGTTGCCGTAGAGATTCGAGACAATGGCAGCGAAGGTGTCTTTTCCATTGAAGCCCTCGGTCGCGTTGAGGTAGAAGGAGAGACTAACGTCCGAATCGTTTAACACGAAGATCTTTCTGGATATGTAAGTCGCGTACTGCCATTCCGACACAGTGTAAGCAGCTTGAGCTGTAATATTCAATCTGAAATCTGCCGTTGTGGTGACATTTCCTTGGCCGTTTCCTTCGGAGTGGGCTTCCCAGCCGTTAGTAGACCAGTTCGCATTTTGAAGGTTGTCGAAGAATGCAACATTTGCAAGATTTGGATTGTAATTGAACTTGAAGAGGTAAGAGTTGCCGAAGTTCTCGATCAGCTTGAAGTTTGGATTACCGAAAAACAGGTAGGGGTCCCACCTGAAGTCTCCGACCCACCAGCCCGTGGCAGTGGAGCCTACAAAAATGTGCGTTATGTTGTATTTCTGCATCAAGGCATACGTTGTAGCGTTCAGCACATGATCTAGGGTGAGATTTGCTAATGTCTGATAGGAAAGTGCGTATGAACTTGCTGTCCACGGAAAGATTATTTTCTGGTGTGAAACCGTAGGTATGAACAGGCCCGCGTCATTGGGGTTGACCAAAACTACGGCATCAGATGTCAGATTCGTTTTCATCCAAAGCATAAGGTCATAGTCACCCTGAGAGGTAATGGCGTATAATCCGTAAGCTCCGGTCAGGGTTTGGGGATCTGCAACGAGCCTAGTGTACAGAAATGGAACGTTTAAGAGCAAGAGGATCATGAACGCAAGCAACACCCCTGAATATGCATCCTTCGAGAAAATCTTCGCAAGCGATTTGAGCCTGCGCAAACGGCAAAGGTCGTTGAGTTTGACGTAGAAAATAAGGATGATTATGTTCATCGCGACTATCATGATTATTCCCTGATGCCCCCAAGAAATGACGTTGAAATCTGCAGGCAGGAAGAATGAAACGATGGATAACAGAGCAGAAGCGGCGAAAATTGCTAAGCCAAAAGCTGCCTGGGGCTTGACGTCGTTATAGTCTTTGGTTTTCCAAATCAGTATAGCAAAAGCGGCGACCAAGCACAAGACGAACGTACTCAGCCATGCATACGGAGTCAGGTTTGCGAAGATCCACTGCAATGCTTGAGTTACGTAGAATTGTGCTTGGGGATATCCTGAGAAGTCTGAAGGAAGGCCTATATTGTGCCCAGGATACTGATAAAAAGCGAAAAACCTGAAAAGAAAAGGACTCAGAGGGAGCAGGCTCACCAAGAAAATGACCAAGAGCTCAGATAGATGTCGACGCAGATATTTGTGCTTTCGAACAATCCAATAGACGCCGATAATAACAGCAGCTACAACTAGAGTCTCGAGGTAAGAAATGATTATCGCACCACAGTAGCCCAAGAGAAGACCAATGGTCGCAAGCTCTGCCAGACTGTTTCCTCCACTATCGCGAACCATTGGAAAGAGCAGTCCTAGGCTGAGGAGGAACAAGGGAAGACCAACAACAAACGGGTTCCCACCCCACGTTATGAACAAAGGCCAACTGGACACAAACGTAAAAACAAAACTCAAACCCAAATAGTAGGCTCTGCGAGACGAGAGTTTCCTGCCCAAGAAGTAGGCGCCGAGTATTGTGAGCGACTTGAAGAGGATGGTTACGTAGAAGACGGCTTCAGGCGCATCCATGTTCAACATGTAAGCTGCAAAAGCAAAAATTACGTGCGATGCCTGTGGGTATATGATTCCTTCGGCCAGATAGGGCTGCAGAGTGACAGGTACCTGTTTGTTTTCCAGAATGACTTGAACGGTGAGCGAATGTATAGACTCATCGTGCACACTTCCAAACACAGAGCCAGACGCAGAAGCGAGGTTGATTACTAGAAAGAAGATGAACATCGCCAGAACAGCCGTGAGTTCAAGTGATACTTTCCTGTTTTTCCTCAAGAAAGTTACAATTTTTGTGAGACTTGAAAGACCTACCAATGCTCTGAAATGAATGACAATCGAAAGAAGCAAACACGCCACCGTAAATCCCAAAACAATTGGCCAGCTGAAAAGGTGCAGTGGCAACATCGCAATTATGTAGAGGAAAAACCCGCCGAGATATATGTCAAGCGTGACTATCTGCACCAAATCTAAGTCAGATGAGAATCTGAGGCGACGCAGAAGAAAGAATCTAAGGGGTTCGCCATCTATCGCCAAAAGGACCACCAGAAAGAGCAACTCAGGTATAACCAGTGGCAGTAGCACTTGATTCACCCATCACAGCCTTACCCGATAAACGCTATCAACGGATTAATGTTTTGTCCCGAATAGTCTCGATGGATATCAGGTATACACTATTCGATTTTCACTTCTTCTGCGATGTCAATTACCGCATAATTAGCTTTCCACTGCGTAAAGCGCACTCTCTCAAGAGGCCGAAAAGATTCGGAAGTATGACACTGAGTCGCTGAGTTCGTACACCAAAAGCCTTAAGTGTATTCATAATGTTATGGTTGCATCGTTAAACATGCAAGGTGTTGAAGAAGATTGGCAGTTGAAGGTTTTACAGGAAACAGACAACCTGTAGACGCTAAAGTTGGCGAACTAAGTCCCTCGTCTCGAGCTGTGAACGTCTTGGCAAAAATTGTATCCAAGAGCGAAGTCAGAAACATCACAGCCGGAAGAGATGGCGAACCCCACAAAGTGAGCGATGCTCTAGTAGGCGACGAAACAGGCTGCATCTACCTGACTCTATGGGATGACAACATTGAAAAAGTGAACGAAGGAGACACCGTGAACGTCAAGAACGGCTACATAAACCTGTTCAGAGGCAACATGCGCTTAAACGTCGGCAGATATGGCACGCTGGAAGTTGCGGAGCAAGCAATCGCAGGTGAAGTTAACACTGAAAACAACGTGTCCAACAAGGTGTATGAACAGCCTAGAAGATCGTTCGGAGGCGGCGGTGGAAGAGGCTTCGGCGGTGGCGGAAGAGGAGGATACGGGGGCGGGCGCGACAGGGACAGAAGAGGCGGCGGCTACAGACAGAGAAGATATTAGACACACAGAACAGCTTGTCTTAATACCTTTCCAGCTTCATTTTTCTTGATTTTCTTTTTGTCTAACAGTGAGATTGAAGGGCAATTGCCACTGTGCATTTCCATGCAAGCCCACCGTAACATTTAAAGGTCTATGTCTCGAAACATCAACTCCTTCGTCAAAGGAGAAGATTGTAATGTCTCGAACCAAGAAGGAAGAAAGAAAACCTACAGTGGAAGAGTTACTGGCAAAGGCAAAGAAACCCTCAATGTTGTCACCGCCCTTGCACAGATTCTATGAAGGAAAGGTGCAGATAATGCCCAAATGCGCAGTGTCAAGCCCGGCCGATTTTGCAATATGGTACACTCCTGGCGTAGCCGCTGCATGCAAGGAAATTCAAGCGAACGTGGACAAGTCATTTGAACTTACAAATCGTTGGAACTACGTGGCTATCGTATCGGACGGAACCCGTGTGCTCGGCCTAGGCGACATAGGGCCTGAAGCAGGGCTGCCCGTCATGGAAGGGAAAGCCCTACTGTTTAAATACCTAGGCGGTGTTGACGCTTTTCCAATCTGCTTGAAAACCAAGAATCAGGAAGAGATCATCAGAACATGCGAGCTTATTCAGCCGACTTTCGGAGGAATAAATCTAGAAGACATAGAAAAACCAAAATGTTTTTACGTCCTCGAAAAAGCCAGAGAACGTCTTCAGATTCCAGTCTGGCACGATGATCAGCAGGGAACCGCTACCGTGATTCTTGCAGGACTGATGAACTCCTTCAAAATCGTGGGTAAAGACCCAAAGAAAGCGTTAATAACCTTGATCGGCGTGGGTTCAGCGAACCTGAGAACTGCATATGTCCTAATAAGATGGGGAATCAAGCCCGGAAACATAATCATGGTAGACACCAAGGGCACCGTCTACCCTGGAAGAAAAGACATCACAAAGGACGAAGACCCGTGGAAATTTGAGTTAGCTCAGAAGACAAATGCAGAGGGCAGAAAAGGCACGATAGCTGAGGCCTTCAAAGGCGTAGATGCTGTCGTGGCAGCATCAAAGCCGGGACCAGACACAATAAAGAAGGAATGGATAAAAACGATGGCCGACGATTCCATAATCTTTGCGTGTGCAAACCCGATACCTGAAATATGGCCATGGGAGGCGAAGGAAGCCGGCGCTCGCATCATAGCCACAGGCAGAAGCGACTTTCCTAACCAAGTTAACAACAGCCTTGGATTTCCAGCCATATTCAGAGGAGTATTGGATGTCAGAGCAAAAACCGTAACGGATGACATGTGCATCGCAGCAGCCCAAGAACTGGCGAAATTCGCCGAAGAACGCGGAATGCACGAAGAAGACATCCTGCCAAGAATGGAAGAATGGGAAGTTTTCCCACGTGAAGCAGTAGCATGCGCGTTGAAGTCCATAGACGAAGGAGTTGCAAGGATCAAACCGAGCAGGAAGGAACTCTACGACAAAGCCACAGCGATAATTCAAAACGCACGGGAATCAGTCAAAGTTCTGATGAAAAGTGGCTTAATCAAACCAATGCCCCCCGAAGACAAACTACTGAAGTAGCCGAAAGAAACAAGAAATAGCAGCAAACATGCCAAATTCTCCCTTTTTTACGTTTAAAATTCAGAAAATTATTTAAACACTTCCACAGAACATAGCAAGGGGAGAAAAACAACATGCGACTAGATTATGTATCGTACGCAGTTGCAATAGTATTCTTCATCGTAACACTCGCAGCAGCCGTCTACTCGTTCGAACAACAGCAAGTTTGGGTGGTTACAACCGTTGTGATAGGCATCGCGTTCATCGGACTCGGCTACACTCAAAGGCCCAGACCAGTAGCCCCGCCAGTGACAACCAGCGTTCCTCCACCTCCACCTTCTCAACCACAACGACAGCAACAACAGCAACAACAGCAACAACAGCAACAACAGCAACAACAGCAACAACAAGTGCAGGAAGTCACTACCGCGCCCTCACAGCCGATAGTTACGAACGTGGTGAAATTGGAAGAGGCCAAACCCGTCGTTCAGCCGCTTCAGTCTCCAGTAGGGGGACTCACTGACGTCAAGGGAATCGGAGAAAAACGGGCCGCACAAATCAGAGCTCTGGGAATAACCAGCGTTGAAGACCTGGCAAAAGCGTCAGCAAAAGACTTGGCCGCAAAACTGAACATCTCACCGAAAATAACTGACAAATGGATTGAAAGCGCAAAGGAAATCGAAGAGAAACGCTAGGCACCTCTGCCGAGTCTCTAAATCATCAAAACTCTTACTATGTTCCTTCTTTCCAGTCTTCTTATAGCGTCCAAAAACTCGTTTCTCTTCTTACCAGTCAGCTTGAAGGTTTGTATCATTTCTGTCACAGGCATTCCTGGACCTCCGAAATTGACGTTCCTCCTGTAGAGGTTGTTCACTATTAGCCTTTCGAGTTTTCCACATCTCCACGTCGTGTTGCGGATCAGCACCACGATAGCTCTGATAAGCCTCTGGGTGTCGCCGTTTTTCTTTCCGTTCAAAGCTTCTCCACGACAATAATATACTTGGGAAAAGTTATTAGGGTTTGTGCTCGAAACCAATAAGCCTTGAATTGCAGTGAAAAGGGGAAGATGAGATGATATTGATGGGAAAAGCTGGAAAAACGGTTTTCTCGCGGTTGCTTGAAGGCGAAGACTTGTTTGAATCTATAAAGAATAGAGCGGAGATAAGCGGAATTCGGGCTGGGTTTTTTATTCTCATCGGAAGCGTGAAGCACGCAGCGCTTGGATACTATAAGCACGGCAAGTACGAGACAACTCGTTTGGAAGGCCCTTTGGAGGTAGCATCATGCACTGGTAATGTTGCTGTTGACGAGAAAGGCGAAGTTGTGATTCATGCGCATGTTGTTGTTTCTAACGAGAAAGGGGAGGCCTTCGGGGGCCATCTGATGAAAGGTTCAGAAGTTGGTGCAACAGCCGAGTTGATCATGGTTGAAGTTGCCGGTGTGGAGGCTCAGAGAGTTTATGATGAGAAAACGAAGTTGAAGCTTTGGAAACTAAGCTAGGATCTTCTTCAAGTATATCCCGTGAGCGTTTCCATAGTAGTTTTCAAGCCTCCCGATCTCTTCGTACCCCAATTTGCGGTAGAGGCTTATGGCTGCGACGTTGCCTTCCCTCACCTCAAGAAGACAGGCTTGAACGCCCTTCTGGGCGAAGATGCTCTCCATTTCCTGTAGAAGCATTTGTCCGATACCTTTCCGACGATGTGAAGGTGAAACGTCTATTGTGAGTATATGGCCGTTGACCGCTTTTCCGTCAGGATATACCATGCCCACGATGAATCCGACAATCTCCCCGTTTTCCCGGGCAGTCAAGCTTATTGAATTGTAATCTGTCAGAAGCAGAGCAATCTGCTTCTTCGTGAAAGCTTCTTCTACGAAGCATTCTTTTTCGATTTCGTACAGCCTTTCCAGGCACTTCACTGATGCGTCTTGTACGGTTACAGTCATGAACACATCCTTCTAAATTAAGGAAAAGCGTGAAATTTAGGCTTTTCAGTTCTTGGGAAGCTCAGTCTGGCCTTTTGTTCTCGTCATAAAGGCTTTTATCCCAAGCCACTGTTGGGCTCCAAAGCCTACGAAGAATCTTAACCAAAACGTTGGAAGTCTTATCAGGATCGTCGCGGTGAAACTGATTTCTCTTGGAACACCGAAAATCATCAAGAGCGATGAAAGGGCTATTTCTGGCAGGCCAACTTCAAACGGAACACCCACAGGTACAGATTTTACGGCTACGAAAATCGCAGAGGTAACCAATATTGCACTCCAGCTTATCTTTGCATTCGGGATGGCCAGAAACGTAAGAAAGAACACAGCTAGACTGAACGCCCACGATGCCGTCGAAAAAACGAAAGCTGTCAGCAACGTCTTCGGAGCGTGCGCATAGTCCCTCATTGCCGAGTGAAAAGACCTAGCGACTTCAACCAATTCTTCTCTAAGCCTTGACAACTTCCAGCGGCCCCTACTTACACGTTCAACAAACCCTGTTACTGCACCAACGAGTCCAAAGGTCCAGTTCTGTTTGACGCACAAGAGGAGGATTAGGGCAAGAAAAACGAATATCACAGCAACCAAAAACAATATCAGGGCAAGCATGATGCCGTAGAGCAAGCTCTCAACCAACAGCAGGAAGGCGCCCACTAACAAGGTTGTAACGTTTAAGCCCATGCCAATCAGCCTCTGCGCAACGACTGAAGCTGTAGCTGCTCCTGCAGTCCCATCATGCTCCTTGTTCACCAAGTAAATCTTGGCGACTTCTCCGCTCACTGATTCCGCAGGGATCAGGCCATCAATGAATATTCCAATCCACACGAAAAGAAACGACTTGAACAGTGAGACTTTCACCTTAAGAAATTTGAGCAACGAATACCAGGCAAAAGTGAAAAACAACGTGTCGAGCACCGCTGCTACCGTGGCCAACGCGTAGAAGTCAAGGTTGATGCCCTGAACATTTGCAACAATATCTTGGATGTCAACCCTGAAAATATATATGTACGCAAGAAAGGCTATGAGCCCTATCGGTATCAGAATCAGGGTCTTCCACGTTATTGCATACTTAGGCTGAGTCAAAAGCCTCAGGCCTCGGCTAACAGAAACATGAGAATGTGTATCTTCATATAGTTTGCCAATCCCCCCTCCTCAACACACAGTCTTGCCAACTTCCCCACTGTACTGCAGAATAACACACGCAAAAAGCAAGAATGGATACAAGATTCCTATGTGCCCCATGAACACTAGTCAGATATGCACTTGCAATTCTTAAATAGAAAAATCACTGATTAAACGGTCAAGACGGATGACCGTAATGGAAACTTTCAGAGAAATTGACATCAAACAAATTCGCCCAAGCAAACTTAACCCTAGGCTAGAAGTCAGCATAGAGCGCCTCAATGAACTGGCTGCCAGCATTAGGGAGGTTGGCCTCCTTGAACCGATAATTGTCAGACCCGTAAATGGAGACTTTGAGGTCGTGTTGGGTGAGAGACGTTACAGGGCTTCCCAGCAGGCCGGTCTTGAAAAGGTGCCAGCAGTCGTGCGGGAGTACACCGACGATGAGGTTGTGCAACTGAACCTGATAGAAAACGTGCAAAGAGAAGAACTCAGCGCAATCGAAAAAGGAAAGGTATGCAAGTATTTGCTCGAAGAATGCCCAGTCAAATATCCTTCACAAAGGGCGATAGCTGAGAAGATCGGAGTGAGTCCTGAAGCTGTTTCCACATGGATGCGAACGGCTGAAGTCGTTCCAGGAGAAGCACAAAAGTATATTGCTCCCTCAACAATCTCGGGGGAGGTGCCCGAGGGAAAAATCGATTACCAAACTGCCGTCAGAGTCGGAAGATCAATCCAAGACCCTGAAAAGCGGGTTGAGGTCATAAAGAAGCTTGCGGAAAAAAGACTCCCTGTCAAAGATAGAAGTCAAGTCATCGAGAGAGTCCTGCTGGAACCGGAAAAATCTGTTGACGAAGTATTCGAAGAAGTAGCTGAATCACCTTGTACCCTGCACTTCACCACAGAAGACAAGAAAAGCATTGTCGATGGCACAAAAACTCAGACTTCCAGGACAGAAGTGCCTGATCCAAAAGTCAAGATCGGAGCATTGGTTTATGCAGCAATCTGGGAACCGCACATTGCGGACTTACACATCACTTCCGTGGAAAGAAAGAAGCTGAGATATTTCAATGAGGAAGATGCCAAGAGAGAAGGTGGTTGCACGCTCACCCAGTTTAAGAAGAAATGGAAGGAAACTAATGGACGATGGGACGACGATCAACTCGTTTACATAATTCGATTCGAAAAAGTGAAGTGATTTCCTCAGGAGCTTCCGCATGAAAACGTGAAATTCTTGTTGGTCTTTGGCTTGGGGCAACATGCATGGAACTCGATTCGTGTTCCTGCTGAATTCTCAAAGTTAGAAACCCGACAAATTTTCTTTTCTTGTAGGACAGCCTTGCGATCCTGCGAGCTAATGGTTCAACCTGTTGAGAATTGCTTCACACAACGTATTTGTCCGTCTTTTCAAAGTCCTTAACAATTTCCATGAATCGCTTCGGCACACTGACACCTTCTAGGGGTATTCCTTTAAGCAAAGACCAAGGGCTTTTCACTGCAACTTGCGTGACAATGTAGTCCTCGCCGAAGCATTTCCGAGCAACCTCGACCACCAGGTTTCTAACAGCCACTTCAGAGAATTCGCCCAGCGCGTGCAGATATTCATGCACCAACAGATTGTAAACCAGAGCGTTCACCACGCGTTTGGACTCGACCGCGGCCTCGACTATCTGGACCAAAACACGGTTCAAGACGATGTTGTTCGTACCCACGGGATAATAGGCCCCTAATTGAATAGGCAAATTGTCCAAGAAAAGCATGATACCGCTCCTGCGTTTGTGCAAAGCGGATTCCATGGTGTCCTTCACGATCTCCCAGACCTCACCGTAACTCGCTGCGGTTTCCAACCGCTTACGATAATCCTTAACCTCCGAAGGCTCGTTTTCGCTCATGAGCGGTTCCTCAACGAGAACTAGGTTGACCTGAATCTTATATGGAATGCGGACACTGGAGCCTTTAAGTACCAGAAACAGCTTTTCAGAGTTCGAAGAGGCTGGAGCCATGACAAAGGACGATGTGAAAGAAATTCTCACCAAATACAAAACCGTCGCGGTCGTGGGAGCATCTCGCGACCCCTCTAAGGACAGTAATCGCGTGGCCAAGTACCTGCAAGGCCAAGGATTCCGCATAATACCTGTGAACCCCACGGTGGACGAGGTTCTGGGTGAAAAGTGTTACAAGAGCCTCTTGGAAATGCCCGCTGACGTTCAGAAGACTGTCGAGATCGTTGACGTTTTCAGACCTTCATCAGACACACCTGCCATAGTGGAGCAGGCGGTCAAGCTCAAGGAACGCTATGATAAGCCCTACGTGGTCTGGATGCAACTCGGAATAATCAATGAACAAGCTGCGGAAATGGCGAGGCAAGCAGGAATAATAGTGATAATGAACAGGTGCATGATGCAGGAATACAGAAAGCTTTTCTCAAACTCTTGATGACCGCATGCAGTTCTGTTTAGGCGGGCACCTCGATATCCTGGCCGAACACGGGTTTGAGTTTGCCCTGTTTCTTGTCTAAACAAGCTTTTATGAAACCATAGTATTCAGGGTCGGGTCTCCCGGGCCGGCTCTTGAATTCTCCATGGAACTGCGAGGCAAAAAAGAAGAAACTATCAGGCAACTCCAAGAGTTCCATCCTTCTGCCATCAGTGCTTTTCCCCGAGAAAACCAAGCCGTTCTTCCTAAGCGTTTCCGAGTAGTCAAGGTTGACCTCGAACCTGTGGCGGTGGCGTTCATAAATCTCCCCGTTCTTGTACAACCTACCTCCCAGAGTGTTGGGCTCCACGACTATCTTGTGAGCCCCCAACCGCATGGTGGCTCCCTTGATTTCTATCCCCCGCTGTTCAGGCATCAAATCAATCACGGGGTTAGGCGAGTCAAGGTCGATCTCGGTGCTGTTCGCCTCCTTCAAGTTACACACGTGTCGAGCAAATTCTATCACGGCAAGTTGAAAACCGTAGCATATCCCTAGAAAGGGAGTGTTGCTCTCTCTCGCGAACCTGATGGCCATTATCTTTCCTTCGGTGCCCCGAGGACCGAAACCGTAAGGCACGAAAATCCCGTCAAATCCGTTCAACAAGTCTGCGCAATTTGGATTTTGTTCAAGCTTTTCGGCTTCAAAGTAACTGACGCTGACTCGCGTGTGGCACGCGGCTCCTGCGTGTCGCAAGGCTTCGCCCATGCTCACGTAGCTATCAGTCAACCCGGCGTACTTGCCGACCAGCGCGATTTTCACTTCGTGCTCCGGTTTCAAGACCGCGTCAACGAACTCTTTCCATTCCTTGAAGTCTTTCTTGCCCTCTGAAAATCCGAATCTCTTGCAAACGAAGTCGCCCATGCCTTGCTCGTCGAGGATGAGGGGAACTTTGTAAACTGACTCAACATTGTAGGAGCAGAAGACAGCACTTTCGGGTATCGTCCCGAACAAGGCTATTTTCCTCAGGGCTTCAGCGTTTATCATTTCTGGACTTCTAGCCACGATCGTGTCCGGCTGTATACCGATGCGGCGCAATTCATTGACGCTGTGTTGCAGAGGCTTCGTCTTCATTTCCTGGGTGACGTCCAAGATGGGCACGAGAGCCACGTGCACGTACAAGGTGTTTTCCATGCCCTCCTCCAATCGCATCTGGCGAATCGCCTCGAGGAAGGGCAGGCCTTCAATGTCTCCAACTGTGCCCCCGACCTCTGTCAAGACCACGTCAGCGCCCGAGTCTTTGGCAACTGTGCGTATACGATGTTTAATCTCGTTAGTCACATGCGGAACAATCTGCACACATCTTCCAAGAAAATCACCACGCCTCTCCTTCTCGATGACCGCCTTATAGACCAAACCCGTGGTAATGTTGTTCTCCTTCCGCAAGTCCAAATCGAGAAAACGCTCATACCATCCCAAGTCCAGGTCCGTTTCGCCACCATCATCAGTAACGTACACTTCGCCATGCATGTAAGGATTCATCGTCCCAGCGTCGACGTTCACATAAGGATCAATCTTGACAACCGTGACTTTCAGGCCCCTCACTTGAAGCATCTTACCAATCGAAGAAGTCAAAATCCCCTTGCCAACCGAACTCAGAACCCCGCCAGTAACAAAAACGTACTTGACCAAGCAGCTCCCCCTGCAATGACACAACCATAAAGCCACAATCCGCATTTAAACTCTTTTACACATTTCGACGGAACATTTCCAGCAGGCGACTGGGACTGAACGACTGCGTCCTAGCAATGGCTTGGCACGCGCTAAATAAAACACACAAGAGAACAGCACTAGCAATATCACAGGCCAGAAGCAGAGTTCACCTCAGAGACCCATGCATGCCATCTTGGCACGCGCGGGACTCTCGTAATTTCCAGCATACTTGATCTGCCGTCACATCGGAAGCCAAAAAGATTGATGAGTTGCAGCGATGGTCGAAGGGCGCGCTCTACGCCTGCCGGACATGATGTTTATGTCACTACCTTTTGGCTTCAGCTTGGGTGACTATGGCCTTCAGCTGGTCTTCGTCCAGTCTCAAACCGTGAAAATATCTTCCTCGAAGTTTCGAACCCTTCAGAAACGTGTCTCTGACAGCTAGTGGCTTATCAAACTGCTTCACATATGTGAATTCAATTGCTCTTTTCCAGCCCCCTTTCTCGCATTCACACCTGTCTTGTTCACACAGCTCGTCTTTCTCACAAGCCTTCTCTATCAGCCCATAACCTACCAGAGCGTCACCCACGTTGGTCTTGTGCACAAACAGTACGGTCTGTCCCCTCCTCCACTTTCTGCGCAGGTTCGTATAATAAATCGCCATGCTGAAGACTTGATTGACCCACTGCCTAGTTGCAATTCTGAGAATGTAGCCTTCAACTTGAGACATGAGGCTCTTCGCTATAATATCATGAACGCATCGCTATAAAAGCTCTAGTCAGCGACAGCCGTTCACGCCCCAATGTTCGTGTATTTTATTGATTTTTTCCGGCGTGCTCTATCAGAACATTTGATACAGGAGGATGGGCAGTTTCAATTCTGACTTAAATAGTTCTGCCTTCAGATACTCCACAGGTGAGGGAAATGCCCCGGGAATATGCATACAAACCAGCAAACACAAAAGGTTTTGTTGTTGGAATCATTGCTTTCTATTGCAACTGCGCTTGTAATAATCTTTAGGTTCGACGAATATGGTTTTCTGTTTCTTAGCAAGCACACGTGGCTTGGATTGAGCTTGATTCTTCTTGGTACTCCTGACGGAGTTGAGATTGGAAGGTGCATTGAAGTATACTCAAGGCGCGCATACAACACTCCACCAACGGATTATCCTAACCTCTCATGCCAGAAGCTTGCCTCAGCGCATAGCGCACGCTTTAGGGTTGTCTTTAATTCAAGAATAGGGATCATGCAGAATATGGAAGGAAGCGCCAGCGCACTACTTCCTTCTCACATAGCTCTTTACATGCACTATCTTGTGTTTTCCGCCTGGTTTACTTCGCTTGTATCCATGTACTTTCATTTTCTCACTTGTACCATATCAGAAGCCTCATGCTAGAAAAGAGTTATGAATCTGCAATTCATAGCTTGAGTCTGGCTATTCAAGTGCCATTCGAAAAAACCAAACGCAGAACCGAGAAAGAAGAGAACAATGCCCCGCAAATACAGCGCCACCCCGCATCTGCTCCATGTCGTTTTTTCACAAAGCGACATCACAAAAAAGTGAAAACAAACACCGAAAGCCCCCCGCAGTCTCCGCAAACACTGCCGAAACGCTTCTCCAAGAACTGTTAGCAAACAATATTACATCCGATGTAACCGACAAAACGACGCGTCAACGACAAAACGGTACAACACACATCACATCTGACATTACAAACAAAAAAGAGGGGGCCGAAAACACAACATACGACCCGGCATTGCAACTGACCTTGCAAATGAACATAGGGGGCCAACATTGAAGCATCCGCCAGTCACGGAGTTCTCTCGAAGCTCAACCTCGCGCTTTTGGACACCAACGTTTCGGGAGCCAGAAACGGAAACATGGCGCGCTATGAATTTCGAAGAAGACAGAACGGTATAAGAACTTCAGTTGCTAAATTTGAACTAGTGAAGCTGAAATGAAAGGAACTCTAGTCTTCCTGGTTCTCGTGCTAGGCTTGCTTGTCACACTGCTCTCCGGATTTTACGGACGGGATCATGGCACAGCAGGCAGGATTGACTTCCGGTACGGCATTCCGTTCAATTGGCACGGAGAACAGGAATCTACTAGTCCAAACAGTCCGCCTCTCACCGGTTGGTTCTCCTGGCAGAACTTCGCATACGATGCAGTAGCGTGGTGCATCCTGTTCGGCATAATGGCACTTGCCCTGAGAAATAGACGCAAAGCAAAAGCGCCGATTGACATTAGGAAAGAATTGACCACTAAGGAACCCAAACAGTGACTACAACGGAGCCAGATTCCTTCTGAGAGAATGTCTTTCGCCTAGGTGCACGCCAAGCGCGCTAGGGCGTTGCTAAATCGAATTGTTTGTGTCAATTTGTGCACGCGTTGTCTGTCATGTGGCTGCACTTGGTGTATCTTGAGGAGAATGTGAGCGAATCTATATCCTTCTTTCTTTTTTAGTCTGAGCTTTCTCATGTATGAGTGCCAGACAGCAACCTAGCAAGGCTTATCTAGTTCAATGCTCCATTATATGCAGAGTTGGCCAAGATGACGAGTGAAAACTTGGCTAAAGGAACGGCTAGGCCTTCTGAGTACCGCATAAGGATAGGAGCCTTCGACATATTCAGAGGAGTAACTGTAGCTCTGATGATAATAGTCGGAAATATAGGCTATAATCCTTATCTCACCCTCTTGCAGCACGCCGAGTGGAATGGTCTAACTATAGCAGACTTGGTCATGCCGTTCTTCATCTTCACGATGGGCCTGATAATTCCATACTCCCTCAAGAAGAGGCAGCAACTAGAGCCCATGAGAAAGACGCTAAAGCACATCGCCTCCAGAGCCTTCATCCTCTTCACCATAGGCTTCTTCCTCAACAACGGCTGGCCGGTGGACCTTACAAACTTTAGGGTTATGTCTGTCTTACAAAGACTAGCCTTGTGCTACCTCTTCGTGTCTCTAGCTTACCTGTTCCTGAAATCAAAGTGGAGAATAGCCATTTGTGTCGGAATACTTGTTCTCTACTCTTTCTCTGGAACCTTGCCCATGACGGTGGATAGGCTACTTCTCGGCAACCACATATACATCACTGGCCCTAATGGCTATGACCCTGAAGGTCTGCTAAGCACAGTCTCAGCCTTCAGCACTTGCCTAATCGGTGCCTTTATCGGCGAATACATCTACAATAGGAAGCCGCTCAAAAACTTAGTCGTTTACGGCGGCGCTTTGATAGCCATTGGAGTCTTATGGTCCGCGTGGCTACCGCTCAACAAGAGTCTGTACTCTTCATCTTATAGTGTCCTATCTTCTGGAATAAGTATTCTAGTCTTGCTGTCTTGCTTCCTAGTGCAGAACCTCAAAGCAGCCAAGGTCTTCACGGTCTTGGGAATGAACGCCATCCTAATCTACACTTTGAACGGGTTGATGAACGTCAACCTGCTGGACTCCGGGGCGAAAACCACTATACTGAATTACCTAAGTTCACCATTCGTTGACCCGTTTTATGGGACCGTGATCTACACGTTCTTGTATCTTCTGTCCCTATGGCTGATCGCCTTTGTCCTCTACAAGTGCAAGATATTCATTAGAGTCTAGGTGAACGTGTGGTGAATATCAAAGGCATCTGAAAAGACAGAGCTACTACAGCAATGCGAACTTGGACTTAATCTCCATCCTGCTCATCACAGCCATACTCGTCATCGTAAGCCTAATGTAGCTTAGAGAAACACCCTTTGTTTATTTCCCTTCTAGGGCACTATCCCTATCTTTATTTCGTTCTTGGAGGTTGAGAGCACGTCGAACGCCTTACGAATATCTTCCAACCCAATTTCGCGCGTTATGAGAGGCCTCACGTCTATGGTTCGCGAGGCTATGAAATCAAGCGCCCTTCTGAAGCACAACGGGGTCGTGTGAAAAGTGCCCAGAACCGTCAGCTCTCCATAATGAACCTGTTCAGCGTTGACCCTGATTTCGGTTCCCGGAGGACATCCGCCGAACTCGAGGACAACACCTCCCTTCCTCGCGAGCTTCAGAGCCTGTTCCCAGGTGGCAGCCAACCCTATCGCCTCTATCACCACGTCCGCACCGTACCCGCCAGTTAAGCTCCGCACCCTTTCGACAACATCCTCTTTTCCGCCGTTAATCGTCTCGTCCGCGCCGAGTTTCGCCGCAGCTTCCAGTCTTTCATCCACAAGGTCAATCAATATCGCCTTTTCAGCACCCATCCTTTTGACGGTTAGTAGATGCAGCAGCCCGATAGGCCCCGCCCCAATTATGGCAACCGTGTCGCCGAGCTTCACCCCTGCGTCCTCAACTCCGTGCAAAACACACGCCAACGGCTCCGTTACAGCAGCCTCCAAATAGGAAACATTTTGCGGAACCTCCTGCATGTTCACCAACACCATGCGGGCCGGCACCTTGACGTACTCAGCGTACGCTCCCCACAGCCAAATCATGTTCTCGCAGAGATTGTACTTGCCTCTCTGACACATCACACAATGTAAACACGGCGCACTGTTACCCGCACGCACGCGCATTCCGCTCCGCGGCCACCCAAGGTCCTCACCGACTTCAACCACTTCCCCAGCCCACTCGTGCCCGAAAATCGTCGGAAGCTTTATGATCTTCTCAACGTAACCCCTCTGAAATATTTTCAGATCTGTCCCACAAGTCGTGGCCCCCTTGACCTTGACGAGAACTTCTCCAGCACCAACCCTGGGCACCTCAACATCTTCAACCCTCAAGTCCTTCACGCCATAAAGCAACGCGGCCTTCATCCTAGTTCACGCAGTTGAAACTGTAAGCGCACGTATATGGAGATTTCCCTCCCACAGCCGCCCTCGCAGTTAGAAATCAGGTTTTATTGAGGCATCTTAGGACAGAGCTCCGCCTCGCAAATACAAGGAGCAAAAGAACAACACGCCGGAAGCAGCCAAACATCCTGGCGGTGCTAGGCGCCATGCAATCTTTTGAAGTGCTACTCAAAAGAAACGAATCGGGCACTAAAAAGCAAGGATTCGAAACCCAACTTGCACGCTGGGCAACGAAGTCAAGGTTCTAGAGGTCATGATGCGCGTGGGTCGGCTAGCCTAGATCCACGAGGCTATTGGGCTCCAACCCGCCTGGGATGTCTCTCTGAATCATCAACGCTGCGCCCACGCTTGTTCGTATCTCTATGTTCACTTTAGTGTAGGGCACGAGCCCGTACGTGTCTCCCAGGCTTATGATCATGTAGGCCTTGGCGTTCTGTTTAAGCGCAGTGTCGGTGCTGGAATGGAAGTTGTAGATGAAACACGTCGCGTTGGGCGCGCCGGTCACGCTTGCCATGAGGTCAGTAACAGACGCGACGGTTGAGGTGCGCACGCCACCATAGACGTTTGCGAGCGAAAAGTTCCCGTCCTGAACTGCAACGACCACGGTACTGTTTGATAAGTCGACCTCGTCCTGACCTATCGACAGTTTTAACGGTATGGCGAGATACGTTATTGCCACGTTGGAAGAGTTTGTCTCACCCGTGACGAAGCCGTCAATCTCCAAAGAGCTCGTAGCCTCCTGAATTCCCTTACCTATCGTCGACTTAGTCTCCTGAGCCGCGAAGAAACCCATGTTAATCACCACATAAGCGAAAGAAGCCGCAATCACCACAAAAGCGATGAGCACAATCGCAGCCTCAATGCCCACGATACCGCGCCTTCGCTTTCCAGGTCTCCTGAACAGAATGTCCATCTTAGCCTTCACCCTTATCTGCGCTCAATATTCAGAATATTGTCTTATAATCTTCTGTGCGTCACAAAAGGCTCAGACTCAACTCGCGCCGGCGGGAAAAAACAGGGAAGCCCATTGTCACATGATGTTGCCAAATTTCTGAAGGCTTGATGCTGACTGTGGCTTACAGTGTGGCAGGAGACACGCGCCGACGTCTTATCTGCTTACTTCCTCATCGTATACTCTTGAAACGAGTTCAGCGATTACTGGAGATGCGGTCAAGCCTGGAGACTCTATGCCTACCAAGTTTATGAACCCGAACAAGCCTCTGTCAGCTTCATGCCTTATCACGAAATCCCTGAACCCTTCTCCCGGACCCTGGAGCTTCGGTCTCACGCCGGCCGAGTCAGCTCTTATCTCTCGTTCGACGATGGAGGGCAGAAACCTTTTCACGTCCTCACGAAACTCCTTCTCACTCGATTCAACTTCATAGCTTACATCGTTGACGTAATAGGCGTTCGGTCCCAGCCTCACCCCGCCAGCCATGTCCGGAGTCAGATGGACACCGAGTCCAGGTCCCTTCGGAACCGGGTACACCGGCATCTTGACAAGGGGCTTTCCGCTCAGCCTAAAATAGTCCCCCTTGCACAGGTGCAACCGATAGTCGAGCTGGTCGATGTTCAGTCCCGTCATCGAAGCAACCCTGTCTGAGTTGAGGCCTGCACAGTTTATGACCGCCTCCGCTCGTATCGTGAACTTTTCGTCGATGCTGACTCCGCCTATTTCATAATCGTCGCCCATTTTCTTTATGCTCGTGACTTCGGTCATCGGGACGAACAGGGCGTTATGCTTCTGGACTTCCGCATAGAAATGGATCATTAACTCGTCGGGTTCAACGATGCCTGTTGAGGGCGAATAGAGCGCCTTTTCAACTTCAACGTTGGGTTCCAGCCGCTTGACTTCTTCCTTTTCAAGCATCTTCAGTTCTTCTACGCCGTTTGCTTCCCCCTGCCGCATCAGCTTTTCAAGCTCGTCTATCTCTTCATCCTCAATGGCCACTGTGAGCTTGCCCAGTTTCTTATGGGGAACCTCATATTTCTCGCAGATGTCGTAGAGCATCCTGTTGCCCCTCACGCAGAGTTCGGCCTTGAGAGACTTAGGCGGGTAATGGATACCCGAGTGGATCACTCCGCTGTTGTGCCCGCTCGTCTCCTGTCCAAACCTCTTGTTTTTCTCAAGAACATAAACGTCCTGGTTCTTTTCCGAGAGTCTTGCGGCTACAGCCAGACCCACTATGCCGGCTCCAATCACAACGATTTTAGCTTTTTCCATTCGTGACAATCAAAAAGCGTTTGTTAATAAACCTTTAGCCAAGCGTGCCGGTGCGAGTTTCAACGTTCTCAAAGCGTTGGGTTGAGGCAATTTCAGTTGGTAACGATGATTTTTAGGCTTTCTTTCGTTCCCAGGGCTGTCTTGAAGGCTTGTGCCGTTTGCGAGAGCCTGAAACGATGGGTTATGAGCGGCTTAGCGTTAATTCTATTTGTCTCCAGAAGCTGGAGGGCAGTTCTTGTTTCCAGGTGCGATGTTGAGTATGAGGGGATTATCTGCACTTCGGAGAAGAACAGTTCTTTAGGGCTTATCTGCAGGTGTTTTTCTGGGTCTGTAGGTGCGAAGAGGCAGAGTTTTCCGCCCTTTCGACAGACGTTGAGGCCCGCTCTGTAGGCCTCCAGGTTCGGCGCGGTGACGACGGCTACGTCCACGCCTCTTCCGCCGGTTTCTGCCCTGACAGTTTCGGCTAGATCTTTGCTTTTCGGGTTGACGGTGACGTCTGCTCCATACTGTTCCGCCAGTCGGAGTCGAAAGTCGATGAGGTCGCTCACGATTGTCCTCGTCGCCCCATAGATTTTTGAGAGTGCAGTATGGATGAGGCCTGTCACTCCGGCGCCGATAACTGCTACAGTGTCGCCCGTTTGCACGTTGCACTTCTTCATGGCTCTTATGCAGCAGGCGATGGGTTCGATGAGGGTCGCCTCGTCATCAGAGATTTTTTCCGGGATTTTCAACGTGTCTATCTGGACGTTTGCGGCTGGGACTCTGAAGTATTCGGCGAAGCCGCCGGGTTTTATGTTCGTTTCGTGGAACTGTTTGCAGAGGGTGTAGTCTCCGTGCAGGCAGTAGTGACAGGTTAAACAGGCAACGTGGTGGTGCACGAAAACCCTGTCGCCGACACTGAACTTTTCCACTTTTTTCCCTTTTTTCGTCACTGTTCCAGCCGGTTCGTGCCCAAGAACCAGGGGGACTCGTGGTTTCAGGTACCAGTCCATGAGGTCGGACCCGCATATTCCGCAGGCTTTCATCTGGACGAGGATCTCGTCATCGTTTATTTCAGGAGTGGGGATTTCTTCTATTCGTATGTCCTGTTGACCGTAGTAAACGACAGCTTTCATCGCGGCTCAATGGTCTCTTTGCAGCTTCGCACTTAAGACTTTCCGACCGTTTGGACTGCAATTTTGAGATTTGAGCCCTTTTTTGAGTACTCCTTCCCCTTTCGAGGCTCGACTGTTTGGCGCGTTTCCGTGTCCGAGAAGCTCTCGTCGGGAGCAGTTATAACGCGTATGACTGCGTTGACCGAAACGTCGACGCCTGCTTGCACCAGAACTTTTCTCCGTATGTCCGAGGACGCTTCCGAATAGCATGTGGACTTTTCTGACATGACTTCAACAATCGGTTCGCCCTTTTCAACGCTTTCGCCCTCTTTTTTATATCATTTGTCAACCGTGCCTTCTTCATCGTCAATGTGAGTCTGGGTTCACGACTTTGGTCACGATTTCAGACTACTTCCTTGACTGCGTTGATTATGGCTTTTTCGTCCGGAATCACGTACTGCTCTAAGGGCGGACTGAACGGTATCGGCGTGTCTGCGCCTGTTACTCTCTTTATCGGAGCGTCCAAGTAATCAATGGCTTCTTCAGCCACCACAGAAGAGATTTCAGCGCTCACGCCTCCAGTCTTGCAGTCTTCGCTCGCGATAACTAGCCTTCCCGTTTTCTTCACTGAATTCACTATCGTTTTTTTGTCCAACGGTGTCAATGTTCTTGGGTCAATGACCTCAACGCTCAATCCTCCCTCTTCAAGCTCAGCAGCAGCGTTAAGCGCCTTGTGAACCATGTACATGGTAGCGACAACAGTGACGTCCGACCCCTTCATCTTGACTTCGGCCACTCCGAAAGGGATAGTGTACTCGTCTTCTGGCACGTCACCTTCGACTGGATAGAGCAGTTTGTGTTCGCAGAAAAGGACCGGATTGCTTCCGCGTATGGCCGTTTTCAAGAGCCCCTTAGCAGCATACGGGGTTGAGGGCACAGCGACTTGAAGCCCGGGTATGTGCATGAACCATGCTTCTAGGCTCTGTGAATGGTGAGAGCCGATATTGACACCCGCCCCAAACGGTGTTCTGATTACGAGTGGACATGATGCTTGACCGCCGAACATGTACCTGATTTTTGCGGCTTGGTTCGCGATCTGGTCCATGGCCAGGGCGGTCAGGTCTCCGAACATTATTTCCGCGACGGGGCGCATCCCTGTTATCGCAGCACCAACGCCCGTGCCCACTATTGCGGATTCTGATATGGGGGTGTCTCTGACTCTTTCGTCTCCAAACTGTTGAGCCAAACCGTCTGTTACTTTGAAGGCTCCGCCCCAGTGCCTGCCAATGTCCTCGCCAAGCAAGAACACCGAAGAATCGCGGCGCATCTCCTCTCTCAAAGCTTCACGCAATGCTTCCCGATAGGTTATCCTCCGCACGACATTCTCCCCCTCTAGGCGTAGACGTCTTCCAAGGCTTCCTCTGGAGCTGGATAAGGACTTTGCACGGCGAACTTCACGGCATCTTCGATATCAGCAGCAACCTTCTCTTCAATCTCCTGAACATCAGGCTGTGAAAAATCGGGATTTTGCAGCAGTATCTCCTTGAATCGTTTGAGTGGATCCCGAGCCAACCATTGCTCAACCTCTTCTTTCGGCCTGTATTTCGCAGGATCAACCCTGGAATGGCCCTTGTGACGATAAGTTTTGCATTCGATAAGCGTTGGCCCGCTCCCGCCTCTGGCGCGGTCAACAGCCTTTTGCGAGGCTTCGAAAACTGCCAAAACATCATTTCCATCCACCGTCACGCCTGGAATTCCATAGGCCACGGCGCGGTCAGCGATGTTTTCGACGTTCATTATCCTTGATTGACGCGTTCCCATGGCGTAAAGGTTGTTTTCGCAGACAAAAATCACGGGCAATGACCACGCTGAGGCCATGTTTATGCTCTCGTGGAATGTTCCCTGGTTTGAAGCTCCTTCGCCGAAGAAACACGCCACGACCTGATCCGTTTTTCTCAGCTTGGCGGACAAGCCAGCGCCCACGGCTATCGGCAGGCCAGCTCCCACTACTGCCGTTGCGCCTAACATTCCCACGTTGAAATCGGCAATGTGCATTGAACCGCCCTTGCCTTTGCAATAGCCGGTTTTTTTCCCCAGAATCTCTGCCATTGTCCGCTTTAGCTCAGCACCTTTCGCTATGCAGTGTCCATGTCCTCTGTGTGTGCTTGTTATGTAATCGTCCTTTCGCAGGCTGCTGCATACACCGACCGCCACGGCTTCTTCTCCAGCGTAGAGGTGTATCGTGCCTGGCACAAGATTTTGACCGTAAAGCTCGAAAACCTTCTGTTCAAAACAGCGGATCTCAAGCATTTTCCTGTACATTTCAACAAGCTTGTCTTTCGGCAGTGTGAGTGTCATGTTTTCCTGTCCTTTGAGCTTTTAGCCCACTTCCTATAAGCCCTGAGGCTTTTATATTAATGTGCGATGGCCACGAGTTAAAATGAGCATGCACGAATTCAAGATAGTGGAGGCTTGCATTGGCAAGTTGGTTCACCGCTAGCGGCCGAACATGAGCGTCTCGCACGAAGCTCGAAGAGACATTCTGCAATATACGAAAGAGCGTTATCCCGCTTCTGACTCGCGAAACGTTGCTGCTTGAGTGTGACAACAGGCTTCGGTGAAAGCAGGTGCTTAAGTGACCCCTATCTTCGTTTGTAAGGTCAGATGTAATGTGCAATTGTGATCCGCTGTCACGTTGTGTTGTCGGCCCCCGGCCTTTTTTTATTTACACTTTTTGTAATGTTGAATTGTAAGATTGCAATGTTGCGTTGGCGACCCGCCTTTTTTGTTTGTGATGTCAGATGTAATCTGTAACGGTAACAAACCATGGAGAAAATCAGGCTGGACTACTGTTCAGAGTGGACTCGGCCCGTTTATTTGTAATGTCAGATGTAATTTTCATTGCAATAGTCAGGGATTGTAGATAGGGTTGACTTTGCTGTTCAGTTGTAACGCCAGATGTAATGTTGTGCTATAGTGTTTTGTTGTTGGGAGTGGTTTTGTCGATACGTGCGCTCTACCCTGCTTATCCATCCGACGCCGCAACAACTGCACCGCCTCCATACGTGTCCAACCTGCGGACAACCTCTCACAATCGTCCAGCAGTATCAAAGATGGTACTGCACCAAAGAACAGCAACGTATAGAAATGCGACCGATCGCAGGAAAGCTTGCGGTTCGGGAGAAACGCGTTATCTTTCAGAGTCGACCCCCCTCTTTTGTTTGGTAACAACCGTGGCAATGTTGCTTGGTAACAAATCATGGAGAAATTCTGTGAAATCCCTTTCCTTCGGAGTCGTCCCCTGTGTTTGTTGGTAACAACCGTGGTAATGTTGTGTGGTAACAAATCATGAAGAGACAGACGGGCGTGTGGATAGATGCTCAGGTCTGTCAAGCCTTTGAGCCTTTGATATGGTATTTTATTATCGTTGCGCGTGTGCCTTGATAGCGTAAGCCATATAGAGTGACGCGTCGTAGAGTGGTTGATGGATAATGCGGTGCGATTTAGATGGCAATTTGTGTTTTGAGGAGCGAGTTGAGTGCAGAAGTCTTATTCGAAACTGTTAGGTATAGTTGGAAAGCCTAACACGGGGAAGTCGACGTTCTTCAGCGCAGCGACTCTCGCGCCCGCAGAGATAGCAAACTACCCGTTTACAACTATAAAGCCGAACAGAGGGGTCGGATACGTCCGAACGCCCTGCGTGCACGAAGAATTCAACGTTAGTGATAACCCGGCCAATTCTATATGTATGGAGGGCGTTAGACTCATACCGGTGGAGTTTATTGATTGTGCCGGGCTTGTGCCCGGCGCATGGGAAGGAAGAGGTCTTGGCAACCAGTTCCTAGACGAAATAAGAAAGGCTGATGCGTTGATACACATAGTCGACGCGTCTGGAGGGACAGATTGCGAAGGCAGACTATGTAAGCTGGGCGAGAACGATCCTTTGGAAGACGTGAAATTCCTCGAACGTGAAATAACTATGTGGATGGCGAACATACTCAAAAAGGACTGGCCCAAGATTGCAAGAACGGTTGAGGCTGAATCCAAGGACCTGCTTTCGATACTTGAAGAGCGACTGAGCGGCTTGTCTATAAAAAGAAGCCACATCTTTGAGGCAATAAGAAGAGCGGGACTGAACGCTGACAAACCCACGTTCTGGAGCGAGGAAGACTTTTTCAGGTTTGTGGACACTCTTAGGCAAGTTGCAAAGCCTATGTTGATAGTTGCAAACAAAATGGACATGCAGCCCTCCGAGAAGAATTTCGAACGACTGAAAGAATCGAATCGTCTCGTCGTTCCCTGTTGCGCGGAAGCGGAGCTCGCCCTGAGAAGAGCCGCCGAAAAGCAACTGATAGACTACAGGCCTGGAGACTGCAATTTCAAAGTGAGCAAATCGGAAAGCCTCAGCCAAAGTCAAACGAAAGCATTGGAGGCCATAAGAGATAAGATACTGCTCCATTTTGGCTCAACTGGCGTTCAGGAAGCGATAAACACGGCCTATTTCAAGCTCTTGAGCATGATCACCGTTTACCCTGTTGAGGATCTGGAGCATTTGGCAGATCACATGGGCAGGGTGCTGCCAGACGCCTATCTTGTTCCCTACGGGACAACTGCACGCCAACTTGCCTACATCATTCACACCGAACTTGGAGAAGGCTTCATCTACGCGATTGAAGCCAGGGAAAAGAAAAGGGTGGGTGAGGATTACATACTTAAAGACAGAGATGTTATCTCAATCGTCAGTGCCCGCAAGAGAGCCTGATTGTGCTACTCGCCGAAGCGTCTTTTGCGTTTTTCAAAGGTTCTGACCGCACGTAGCAGGTCGATTGAGCGAAAATCAGGCCAGTAAACGTCCAGAAAGCAGAGTTCACTGTAGGCCGACTGCCACAGCAAGAAACCGCTGAGCCTTGCTTCGCCTGAGGTTCGAATGATCAGGTCGGGATCCTGGTTAGGCATGTGCGAGGTGTAAAGATGCTGTTCGAATGTCTTCTCATCAACATTTTCTGGATCCAGCTTTCCCTCATGCACTTCCTCGGCGATTCTCTTGGCAGCATCCACAATCTCGGCTCTTCCGCCGTAGGCAAAAGCAAAGTTCAAGAAATGCTTGTCATAATTCTGCGTCGATTTCTCGACCTCTGCTATGAGTTGCCGCATGCCTTCAGGCAAGAGATTCACCCTGCCAATGACTTTCACACGTATCTTGTCCCCATGTATCCGCTCATCAGTCAAGAGGTTCCGAAGGCGTTCCTCAAATATGTGCATTATTTCCTCGACCTCAGCTCCTGAACGCCTAAAATTCTCGGTGGAGAACGCATAGAGAGTCACAGACTTGACATTGAGTTTGAGGCACCAGTCAAGCAGTTGCTCAACCCTCTCGGCTCCTTTTTCGTGACCAAACCACGTGCTTAGCACGTTCTCTGAGGCCCACCTTCTGTTTCCATCTAGAATTACCGCTATATGCTCCGGCTTCTCGCCGTTTTCAACTTGACGCCATAGCCAACCCTCATAAATTCTGTAGATGCCGATGGCAGAAAGCAATGTCTTAATCACGGTTCAAACCTCAGGGTTTGGTTGCAATGTTGCCCGAATGGATATCCTCATTAGTAAATTTTCGAGCGTCTCAATTAAGACTTTCTCCACCTTGGCCGCGTTCTCGTTGAAGATTGTACTTGCTGCACGCTCACGAGTCTCCAAACTCTTTAGCCTGCTCTTCCGTCTCCGCAAAAAAACCTCTTTGGGATATGTGAACCGCAAATATGACTAGCACTGAGGCAATGCCCATCAAGATGCCCACAACAATGGAGAAAATGATCCTTCCATAGCCGATTTCAGGCGTAATCAGCAGCTCGGAGGTTGCAATGAGTATCTGCTGTGACCAGCCCACGATGACTATCAGCGCAGCGTTTCGCAACAATCTGGCATCACGCTCAATGTACCATCGAATGCCTCTTCCCAAGAGTGGAACGCAGAGTCCGACAACTAGCAAGGTGGCTGAACCTCCGATAAAAAAACCCACGATTCGGGGCACGTTACTCAACCAATCCGCAATTTCAGCCGAAGGAATACTTGCGCCTCCTAGGTACACGCCAAGAACAACGCACAAGGCACCGGCGACTAAGGAGAAATTTGAGATTTGTACCCTCAACGGAGGGGGAGAATACTCTTTCACCCATCTGTAGAGGTCCTTGGCAGTCTTGTCAATTCCAAACCCTTTGACAAGCAGGAACACGCTTAGAACAAGTGCAAAGGCTATCAAGTAATATTGAACCCAGCCAAAAATCGACAAAATTCCAAGTATCAGGATAAGCAGTCCAGGCAGCCCTAGGGCCACGCGTGAATAGCGAGGGTTATCCATCACCATTCGAAGGTATCGTGACAAAAGAGCAGCGGTCTCTTCAATTGACTCGCTGTGCTTAACGACTATTCTTCTGACAGACGAAACGGGTACCCTAGACTGTACCAGCGGCAAAACTGCTTCATCCGAATACCCGTCTGTGACCAGGATTACCTCACTTGCAGAGAAAGACTCTAATAATTCGTTCAATCCTGCCACGATTTTTCTGTCTGCGCCAACACCTCCCAGCTCGGAACCTGACAGCGTGGCAATTTCAAAAGTTTCGTTAGGGTTGTTCTCTGTTTTCAGCCGATCGTACACGCGTATTGCTTCGAACATGGCGTTTGCGTCTGGCTCCTCGGGGTCCTCCAGAGCCAATGCAACCGCGGCATCGAGATTCTCTCCTCTTCCGATAAGGGGGGTTTTTATCCCAGCTTTGGTTTCCAAATCCGCGTCTCTATCAACACACAGAATGAGGATTCTCTTTTGTTCTTTTTCTTCCTTTTCCTTCATACGTATCTCGTACTGTGACTATAATTAGTGAATATCCACTTTAATCTTGCTCTGTAATTCCCTTTTCTGCTAGAAGTTGAAACTCTTCCCATGTCAACTTTTCGCCGCGCTTCAACTTCTCCTTTGCCTGCCTTTCAAGTGTTTCACGGATGACATTTTCGCTTTCCTTTCGTTCCTTCTGTACTTCTTCCCGTATTTCTCCCTTCAACTGTCTAATTTGATTTGACACGGCTTTTATTTCTTCTTGCAGGGGCCTCGCTCTTTCCTTCGTATGCAGGAACTGGTTATGCATATTATCGGCTTCCGTTTTGAGTGCTCTTGACTCTTCAGCTTTTTCAAGCATTTTTCTGTGAGTCTCTTGGCTCTTCTGAGCATTTTCGGTCAATTGTCTGTGTAGAAGTTCGCTTTCAGACTTCATTGTCTTTGCCTCGGTTTGCAGCTGAGTGACTCTTTTCGCAAGTTGCTCAAGCTTCCGGTGGATTGACAGTTGCGTTTCCAATTGCTTCACTTTTTCGACCAATTCCTTATCCTCTTGCAACGTCAAGGTAGTTGTCTGAATAGCCCAGTCAATGCTTTCAACCTCTTTCTGCAAAACCTTATGACTCTTAGAAGGCTTTCTCTTTGCTAGGATTTTGCTCTCTTCCCCGAGCTTCTTTATCTCTTCGAGTTTCTCATGAATTCCAGCCGTCATCTCGTTTCGACGTTGCTTCAGTTTCTTCACTTTGCTGTTCAGCTCGTCTCTTTGACTTCGAAGCTCCAGAACCTCATCTCGCAGGCTTCTCATACGTCCGTTAAGCTCATCGCGCTTCTCCGCAAATCTCCGTGCTTCACTCTCCGACGTGTTCTCCTGGTCTTTCAATGCCGAAAGCTTCTCGTTTAACTCTGCAACTATCTCATTCTTCTTGCGCTCTGACATTCGTTCACAACTCTTCAGTTTCGAAGTTCAAAGATCGTTTTATAATCTCGACGGCCGTTCACTCGTCAAAAAACTCATCGACAAACTTGCGTTTGCCAGTTCATTCTAGTATTATTCGTGCATCTACAGTTTTTGCCCCTTTTTCGTAGACGATCACGGGGTTCAAGTCCAGCTCTTTAATTTGCATGTGATCGGTAACCAATCTTGAAGTGTTCAGCAGAATCTTAGTTATCGCATTTATGTCCGCTGGAGGCGTATTTCGGTAGCCTTTCAACAGTGGATAAGCCTTCACTTCGCTTATCATCTCACAAGCATCGTCTTCAGTTATAGGCGCAACCCTGAATGTCACATCTTTCAGAACTTCGACGAACACTCCGCCTAGCCCAAACATTATTGCAGGACCGAACTGCGGATCCTTGATGGCGCCCACTATTACCTCTGTTGAAGGGGGGGCCATCTCCTGCACCAGCACGCCTGCAATTCTGGCTTTCGAATCGTGTTTCTTGACATTCTGCAATATACGGTTGTAACCTTCGCGCACGTCATCCGTGTTCTTCAAACCGACAATGACGCCACCTATGTCCGATTTGTGGATGATGTCTGGCGACACAATCTTCAAGACCGTTGGAAAACCTATTGCATTTGCGAACTTGACAGCTTCGTCTTCGGTCTTTGCCAAATCGAACTTTGTGACAGGTATGCCATATTCAATGCAGACCGCTTTCGCTTCGGTTTCAAGAAGAGACTTTCGTCCCTCTTTAGAAACCTGAGATAATATGCGTGAAGTCTCGTTCAAAATGTGCATCTCCATTCTATGAATGAGTATCTATCTGCCGTATCTTGGCTTAAAACGATTTTGCCGTGGCAACTGCCCGAAAAACATCTGAAGGCAGTCTACTGTCAGTTTTTGTTGGGCAGTGTTGAGCCCCCTCTTTCTTATTGTTCACGTGAGAGTGTACTCGTTGTCACTTGGCACCGTCATGCTTTTTTCTATTGCAGCAGTGCCAAGCGCGCAAAGACTTTGGCGTCGCCTGTGAGGTTCTCTATTTTGGAGTATTCATTTGGCTGGTGCGCCACTTCGTCTACGGTGCTCCACACGACGGCTGGGATGTCAATCTCCCGGAAGAAGGCAGCGCAAGTTCCTCCGCCTATTCCGCCAACTTTTGGTCTTACTTTCAGGGTTTTTCTTATGGCGTCTTTCAGCATGACGACTATTCGCGCGTTGGAATCTGTTGGTTTGGGGGCAATAGCTTTTTGCAAGACTTCGATTTCGATTTTCGCCTCGGTTTTCTTTTCAAAGTCTGCTGCAACATTGCGCATGGTGTTTAGTACTTCCTCCGTATTGTAGCGTGGGAGTATTCGACAGTCAAAATGGTTTGTGTCTTCACCTGGCACGATGTTAACGGCGTCGACATTTCTGTCCCTTTTCGTCGGTTCGAAGGTGCTTGCCGGGGGGTCGAAGCTCTTGTCCTTTGCAGGATATTTTTTGTGGAGGATTTTGTCGAGAGCCAAGGCATACTGCATTCCGATGCGGCTGGCATTGAGGCCCATCTCGGGGCGGCTTGCATGAGTTTGCTTTCCAATCGTCCGCATTTTCAACCACAATATGCTTTTCTCCGCGATCTCTATGAAACTTCCGTCACCTCTTCCTCCGTCAGGCACAACCACCAAGTCGTCATCCTTGAAGAGACGCTTCTTTAACAAGTGTTGGATGCCATACGCGCTTCCTTGTTCTTCGTCTGCAACGAAGCAAAGGGCTACTGTTCTTTTCGGTTTGATTTTCAGATTCTTCAGTGCCTTGACCGCGAAGATGGAGGCAACCATTGACTGCAAATTGTCTTCGCTGCCCCGCCCGTACACTCTGGCATCCTTGATCAAGGGCTCAAAAGGTTTGGTTACGGTCCATAGTGAATCTTCTCCAGGCGGAACTATGTCCAAGTGCGTCACTATCCAGAGTTTTTCGGCGGTTTTTTCGCCGTAGTAGTAGGCGATTATGTTGGGTCTCTTCTTGGAAGGAACTCTTTCATCTGTTGCATCGTGTCGTTCTATTTTGTCAAATCCCACGTCATTAAGAACCTGAATTAGTTTTTCAGCCCTCTTTGATTCTCCTTCTCCACCGTTCTCTGGAGCCACTGCTGGTATGCGAATTAGCTCCATTGAGACACTAGTCATGTCTGTTTTCAATTTCTCTATCTCGGAGAAGACTTTCGAAGGCTCCATACCAGTCACCTTGTTCAGTGCAAGTAATGTTCGCCAGTGACCTTTAGCTTTTGCCGTGACGAAACTGGAAAAAGAGGAAGTATCGAGGTTGGCTGTTAGGCCAGTTCCGTTAAGGCTTTCAGCCGCTTGACTATGTTGGGGTGTGTCGAGAAAACCTCCGCAACTCTATCAGCTGTTGTCAGCTTCTTTGACAAGATTTCTTGAACCAGTTTCTGACTGTCTGCTACTGACATCGTGGACATTTCGGCAGAGTCAACGTTTGCGCGGTCAGGGTCTGTGATGAACAACGCCTTGAATGCATTCAGGTTCTTTGTTTGCTGTCTCGTCCTACCCATTCTGCCCATGTTTTTGCTTACATTAACTATTTTTGCCAGTCCCGTCGAGAGTTTCTCTGATCCGCCGTCGACGATTGAAGCGCTGTGTCTGTCAGCATAGTATTCGCGTAGCCTGCTGAGATTGAGTATAAACAGGTTCATTATCCATGAAAAAGCCATGAAAACTATGCCTATTACAGCGCCGTTGCCTTGATTCTTTTGATTTCCTCCAAACATGCCAGAAAGCATTAGGGAATAACCTACAAAGTAGGCCACGGCAGGCAGCAATGAGACGAACATCATGATCTGCACGTCTCTGTGTCTGAGATGTCCAAGTTCATGTCCAACGACAGCTGCAACTTCACCATCGTCCAGTGTTTTCAAAAGTCCACTCGTAACTGCTATGCGAGTTCCTGCTACTGGTGAACCGTAAGCAAAAGCGTTTGGAAGGGGAATCTGTGCGAGCATCAGCTTCGGCTTGCTTATGTTGCTCTTTCTACTGAGGTCGTCAACAACCTCGTGCAGCTTCGGCTCCTCAGTTGCAGACATGGCACGCACATGGTACAACGCATCAATGATGTAAGGTGAGATAAGCCATTGAACAACGTTAAACGCTCCGACCAAGACGCCGAGAATCAAGAAGCCAGAATATCCGGAATCGAATAGTCCGGTCAGGCTTAGAATGACCGTAAAGAACAGTGTTGACAAACCCACTATCAGAACAAGCGTTCCGGCCATGGACAAACGAAGCTTCCAAATACTCATCACGATACACCGATCGGTTTTCATGGGCCAATCCACGCTTATATTTCTTACTCTGAATTCTTCACCATTGGGACGAAACTTCATGTCATTTTCTATTCTTGAATTTCATGATGTCTTCTGGGAGCCGTACATAAAAGCTCAATCCGCCTCCTAGGATATGTTCTGCCGCTTCCTGCTGGTCGCTGTTGCTGGAGGACAGTCGCTGCTTTCGGGGGCTTCAAGTCGTACGTAGGTCTATGCGATCTGAATGGTTTCTGTGTCCTATGATATTCATTAGGCGCGAGATTTGTTTCGCTTTTCGGTATTCAGTGGTTCTCGTCTGATTAATGTTCGAAAAGCAGGCTAGTAACCTAGGGTTCTAAGGCTTCAAAACCTGCTTCTGTGCCGCTCCTGCGTGCCACACGAAGACTTCGTGTTGCCGAAACTGAGAGAGAGTAAAAGGAACGATGTCTGCTTCGATTGGGGCCGCTGGTCTAGCCGCCAAGAGTTTGCCATCCTTGTGTTGTTTGTGTTGGGATTGTGAAATCGATTGAAAGCGGTATGCCGATGTCTGTTTTGATTTCAATTTGTACGGGCTCGTTTTTGATAGGTTCATCTGGGGCTGCGAAGTGGAGAATCAGGTACCCTTGTTCGTTGGAATCAAGTGCGTTGTCGCCGTTACTGTGGCCCACGAAAAGCATTGCACCCGTGCTGTTTCCGACGCGTGATACGAGAGTGTCAAGTTGCGTATTCTGCGGATTCAGGGTGTTGTTTATGCCCATGTAGATGTCGGCGTACGCTGTGCGGTTTCCCACTTGCAAGCCTATCTGGGTGAGGTTTTGAGACATCGGAACGTATCTGACGCCTAAGGTTTCTAACGGTATCATCATCGCATCTATTTTGGACGCGTCTGCATTGTTTCCTCTAATGAGAGTGTCTCCATCTACGAAGAGTGGCGTGCTTGACCCTGAAACGCCTTGTTGAATAGTCTGTTTGCCCTGTTGTGTTGCAAACAAGCCAATGTCAACTACTAATAAGGCGAGCGCTACGGCGACAATGACGAAGGAGATCAGGACCAGGGCTGCTTCAACGCTTATCATACCTCGCTTGTCCTTGCGAAGCTTGCTCTCGTTCATGTGGTCACATCCAGCCAGCGTCCGGGCCAAGGCTTGCAAATGGAAGAGTTTGACACGTGGCCTGATGGCTGTAAAACATGCATCGTGTATGTTACGAAGTAATAAACCTACTGAGGGAACAGAACAACACACATACACAACCGCAAAACCTGCCTCATTGTCGTGAAAAATGCCAACATCACCTGCCTTGAATGTGCTCGTCAGAGAGAACAACAAGATTTGCGATCTGGCGACCCGTGCGTTGGGGACGGAAATGTTCGCTAGGTGCTAACATAATCTTAAATCGTTTGCAGTTTTAACATGTCCCCATGGTAACGCTTGTTGATGATGTGGGAAGTTTTCCATTGCCGACGTATGCCGACAGTAGACTGTTTGAAGAGGCCTATCGGGCCGCGAGAAAAGCGATAATCGAGGGAAAGCGCCTTGAGAAGGACGAGTTCCTGTTGAACAATTTCAGTAGAATAGTGATAGGTTCTTTCATGAAGAAGGTTGAGGCCGGGCTTGACGTTGTTAACTACCCCCAGCATTATGATATGGGCAGACAGGTGGCGGACGTTCTCAGAGATTCGATGAATGAAGGCACATACCTCATCAGTCAAGAACGCGCTGTGCTGCCAGAAGTATGTGTGATCAACGATGAGGCTAAGAGACTCTGCGAAGAAACTGGGGAGAAGGTGAGGCTCAGGGTGTGCATCATAGGACCGATTGAACTATACCTGAAAGAAATAGGGTCCACGGTCCATAAGGACATCCTTCAGGCGTTCGCGGAAAACGTTAGGCGGTTTGCGAAGAACTCGATTCTCAACTCAAAATACGTTCAGACCGTCACGGTTTCGTTGGATGAGCCGAGTTTTGGCTTTCAAGACATCCTCGCAGATAGAGAAACTATCCTGAGCACTTGGGAGACAGCCTTCAGCTTTAGTGGAGCAACAAGACAGATTCATCTTCATTCGCCGTCCGGAATAGCCGACTTGCTGAGTGTCAGCAGCATCGATGTCTTATCGATTGAGTATGCAGCATCGCCTAAGAACATTGACAGCGTGTCAAAGGGCATGCTTGACCAGGCAGACAAGCAGGTACGCGTGGGCGTGTCAAGGACAGACATAAATTCAATCGTGGCAGAGCTTTACGACAGGGGAATTACGAAGCCTAACGCGGAGCAGTTGGTTGAAGACGAGAGAATCATTGGAAAAAGGTTTGAAACCGCCTGGGCCAAGTATGGAGACAGGATGACATTCACGGGACCTGACTGCGGTCTGGGAGGATGGCCCACACAGGAGGCAGCCCAGCTTCTCTTGGCCAGAACTGTAAAGGCAGTGAAAGCGGCAAGAGACAAGCTAAGAGCCTGAACACAGTCGAGGCGCGCGCTGTCCAGGCTCTGAACCAGAACATTCGCGTGAGAGAGTGTGGGGTTTGCTTTAGAAGAAGTGCGTGAAAGTCGCTCCCCTTTTTTACTTGTAATGTCGGATGTAATGTGTAACGGTAACAAACCATGGAGAAAATCAGGCTGGACCGCTGTTCAGAGTGGACTCGGCCCGTTTATTTGTAATGTCAGATGTAATTTTCAATGTATGAGTCAGGGATTGTAGGGAGGGTTGACTTTGCTGTTCAGTTGTAACGCCAGATGTAATGCTGCGTCGTAATGTTTCTTCGTAGAATTGCTATGCTGTGTTGTTTGGCCGATTCTTTTTTCTTACCCACAACCGGTGTAATGTTGCGGTGTGCATGACGAGCATTGAAGAGGCGTACGGTCCTGCAGGCGGATGCCCAAGTCTGCAAAGCTTTGCGATCTTGCCCGGCAGCCTAGGCGGTGGGAAAACGAATGGCCTCCGCTATTTCAGGGATAGAACGAGTATCCTTGGTTCTTTGGGCAATTTGCCTTCTTCGACGCTCAGGAAAGGCCCTCTTATCCGCTCTATGTTGCTTTTCGCTTCCAAGAAATCATCAACTGTCTTCAACGGGTCAAACATGGAGGGGAGCTCGCGCATCTTGTAATGCATGGGGATTATCATTTTTGGCTTCAACTGTTCGCAAACTCTCGTGGCAGTTTCGGGCCCTATGGTGAAGTATCCTCCGACAGGCACAAACAATACATCGACCTTTCCTATCTCCTCGACTGCCGCGGAGGAAAGCTCATGGCCTAGGTCTCCGAGGTGGCAGAACTGTACTCCGTCCAAGTTGAAGCAGTAGATGCTGTTAGTTCCTCGTTTGGAACCTGCCGTATCATCATGAAAGGAAGCCACACCCTTAACGGGTACCCCTTTCACTCTTTTAGAACCGACGAAACTTTCCAGGGTCTCTCCTTGTTTTGCTAGGACGGGTTTGATGTTGTTGTGGTCTTGGTGGTTGTGGGAACATAGCACGATGTTAGCCGCTGCTTTGGGCTCTGGAATACCAATTCCTTTGAAGGGATCAATCACTATTGTGACGCTTTTTCCCTCTAGTTCGAAACATGAGTGCCCATGCCATACGACTCTAACCAAATTGAACTCATCTCTTTTCCAAGGGTTTTGTGACAGCGATGTTCGTATTAGAATCGAGATAATGACATTTATGACTTTCGCGTCGGTAGGATCTCTAGCAAAAGGAAAAAACCCGAAGAATCGGTCGACTCTTTCATAACTAACACAAGTGCCGCTAAAATCAAGTAGACGAGCAAGTGATGTAATTGATTGACGATTTCAGTTTTCAGCGCTTGCACGCATGCTTGTTCCGAAATTGGCCTAAAATGGTCATAATTCCTATTTTCGGGTTTAGGGACAGTTTTGAGGCACATGTGTGTTTTTAACCCTCCTGTGTACCTTGAATTTCCAGACGGGCTAAATGTAGCCTCAACTGCATA
>JBEKCD010000018.1:0-64084 GCA_050015055.1 Bathyarchaeia archaeon
TTCCTTGGCTGCGTCGAATCTAGGTCTCGTAAGGAGGGAAAAGTCGTAACAAGGTGGCCGTAGGGGAACCTGCGGCCGGATCACCTCCTATGTAAACAGCCTTGCAAATCGACTGGAGGAGAAAGCAGGGTGAACCACAAAAAAAGCCAAAGCCCAAATCGTAGTCACCTTTTCAATAGAATGCCAGCCTCTCCCAGATTGTAGGTTCTCCTTTTAAAAAGGAAGCGACATCGACAGCCATGGCTAATCTTGGGAGATTCCGCCTTTGTTGAAGGGAACGTACTCTCTCAGCTCCTCAATGGAAGCCTTAACTATTTTTTCTCGTAGCTCTCTGGGAATCTTGTTGGCCAAGACTTTCAGGACGAGTTTCAGCAGTTCCTTGCCTGGCAGGTCTCCGGGCACGATTTTGACGTATGTCTCTGTTCTAGCTTTTACGGCGCCAATTGGTCCGCCGACAAACTGAAGCGCATCATTCGCATCAACTCGAATACCGACAGCCAATTCAAGCTTGACCCCCCGCATCCAGTTCCGCTGCCCGCGAACGACGAATGCGCCGTGTCCCACCGACTCACCGGAGGGCCCACCCTTGTTGAGCTGTTCAGGCTTGACCCAGTAGACGTCAACGCTTCCAAAACCTTCACGCCATGCTCTGGAAAATGCGGCTGCAAATTCAGCTGCTTCGCTCAAGCATTGCTGGCCAGGTTCCTTCGCTTCTGTCTTGACGACAACGAAAGGTGCACCGACGATGTCGGCGTGAAAAACAACGTCACCGTCGCTGCTGCGGTTCTTCACGAGAACCTCGTTTGTAACCGCGTCTTTTCCAGCAACCACTAAGAATCCATCAGAAGAGACAAACCATCGGAACTTTTCAAACCACTTCTTAGGCTTAATCTTGCGTCTTGTAAGTTCCTCCAACGCTTCAGCGGGTTTACCATGCTCCAATGCTTCTGCGTCTCGTATCTTTGCTTCAACACTTGCCAATTGTTTGCGAGAATCTTCTAACGCGTTTCTCGCTCCTTTCATCTTCTGCTTGGTCTGCTTCGCCCGCTCATAAAACTCGCTTGCGTTCTCAAACAAGGTTTTGTGCGGATGCAATTCGAATCTCAAACCGTCAACGCTGACGGTGACAGTTAAACCCCTGTTGTCAATGGATTCGAAAATCGCGCTAGGCATCAGACTCTTCTGTTTTTCGGCGCAGATCCGTGCGACGACCGCCTTCAAATCTTTACCACTCTGTCTGCCGGTCAGTAACTCGTCGAATAATGCTTGCAGTTCGTGGATGTGGGCGTAGACTGTGTCGCCGGTTCGTCTGTCCAGCTCAGCCTTTGCCTCACCCTCAGTCAAGAGTTTTTCCTGTTCAGCAATCATGCGTTTAAGCCTTTCAGCTTCGCTCTTCAGCCTGTCAACCTCTATTCCAGCCGTGGCCTCCTCGACAACTGAGACTCGGGTGTAAAACTCGTCCAGAGCTTCATTGAAACTTTCATAACTCTGAAGTTGAATGCCTTCGCGTTCATACATCCTGAGCTTGAACGGGACTACGTCAACCAACCCGCCATTCTCGCCCAAAACAACACAGGGCTCTAATGCGCCGGTTGTGACCTGTGAGAGCAAACCCTGCAAGCTGCCGTAAATGGCTGCAACCTCGTCCAAGCTCAGCCTATCACAACTCCTGATCTTTTCTATGCCGGCTCTGACCAAGGCCTCTTCTGAATATTCGCCACCTATGCCCAGAAGACGTGCCAGCGCCCTGACCACCTCAACATTGCCGGAAGCCTTAAGCCCGCTGGACAATTCTTCAAGACTGATCCTTAAGGGGTTTTTTCCACCTGAGGGCGCGAATTGAAAAGCTTCTCCGCGCAGTATGTTTCTATCTCGCATGCGTTTGTAGGTTAGAGCCTGCAGTATCTTGTTGTCCTTGCCTACGAGGATAACGTTGCCATCGCCGAAGAATTCAAGAACCATTCTCAAATCGCCTCTACTCGTCTTAAACGACAAGATGACTACTCTTTCAAACTCGTACTGCTCGACGCTCCCCAAGCGAGCGTTCCGCAGGTGCCCTCTCAAAGCCATGCAAAATGCTGTTGGCCGGGGCGGCTTCTCCTGTGAATAGACAGTCAAATGGAGGCGTCTGCCAGCTTTCAAGACCAACTGAAACGGTGGATGGTCAACCTTATGCAACTTTAGCGTCAGAGTCTTTGGGTCTAACTGGTAAACATTGTTGACGTGTGAACCCAGGATATGTTCTTTCAACTCGCGTACGGTTGCGGCAACGTCAAAGCTCGTAAACTCCTTCTTGAGCAACGTGAATCACAGCAAGATTCTAATGGTCTTTAATTGTATAAATATACAACTTTGACGTGGGCTGACAAGATTCTCTGACGATGGCTGTTTTTCCAGAGCAAAAGTTGCGAGGAAAGGAAAGGTTTAAAGTTCACATATTTAGACTCTAATAACGGCATCTAAAGAGGAACCTAGACAAAGCAAAAACCACTCATCAATATCTCGAATGAAAAAGTTGATACCTAAACGTAAGATGCAAGCCAAAAGATCCCGTTCATAATGCAGATTTGAGAGACGTGGAAAAACATGAAACCGTTAGAAACCGTCTACTGGCTGAGACTTGGCTTTGGCGTTCTAGCAGCCTTCTTGGCTGTGGGCTTCTTGGTAATAGCAGGGGCTGTGAACACAAACTTGGTGCTCAACCCATCAGTCGAAGTAGCAAACGCTGGAGCAACAGCACCACAAAATTGGTCCTCTTCCGCGAATGGAACGGAATGGAGCACGACTTATGCCAGAACAGGGTCCAGAAGCCTAAGAATTGACGTTACTAACGCTACCGCGAGTTGGACAGGACAGGTTGGGCAAATATACGGTGGAAACGTGTACCACATAGATGGGTTCTTTTACGGGCAAGCTGTCAATGGCCAATTCCAGTTAACAATCAGTTGGTTTACAGGCTCAGCAGAAATTGATGACAATGTTGCCTTACCTGTGGCCAACTATTCAGGATGGCAACTGGAGGGAGCTACTTTCACTGCCCCGAGCGGTGCAAAGAGCTGCGAAATTGTTTTCAGAGCTGTAAATGGGTCTGGAGATCTGTACGGAGATGACCTTGAGGTTAGGCAAACAGAACCCGTACAATCCTTCTTCAACAGCGCGTCAATTGCGATTATAGTCTACATCGCCTCATACTACGTGTTAAAGTCCAGGTTTGGCACAAAGGTGTCGAAGCCCCAGAAAATCCTTACAGCCGGGATAGGCATCTATATTCTCGCATGGCTAGTCATCTGGGCCTTGTTGTACACGCTAGTGGCCGCGGCTTAATCTTCTTCCTGTTCGAGGAAGTTCTCTATTGTTGCTTGACCTTTGTCAGCCGTGACAGTGTCAAGCTCTTCTCCTTCAGCAGTCCCCGCATTCACTCCGTTTGCTTCAGGAGCGCTAGCAACGTGTGGAATGGTGATTCTGCTGAGGACGCGCATACAGTCAGCCCACGCTGAGAAGAAACCTCGGTCGAAGTCTCCGTGAAGCCTGTTTCTTACGTGGTCCAAAAACTCGCGTCTATAACTGTGCAACGCTGCCTTATCGTCCATGTCTACTTTTGAGAAGAAAGCGTACGAGTCTCCGTTCGCCTTGCGAGAGAGAAACATTCCGTACAAAGCTCTGAAGTAGCCGCGGTTCCATTCCGTCTTCTGCATTTTCTGTTTCAACCTTTCCAGCTCCCGCTCTGCCTCAGTGAACTGCCGGTTAACTAGCAGTTGAAAGAACCTAGTGACCAGAGCTGATTGAATAGGCATCTTCAATGACCACGAGACTTCTTTAACTCCTCTTCGGAAGTATCCTCTATCCCATTTTCCGTTACTTTAAATATTTCCTCTCCTTCAGGCAAATACGGACTTGAGACCAAACGTGCTATGCGAATAGGGCCGTGCGACGCTCTCCTCAAGTAGACACGCGTGTGACTGGTGTGTCCAACAATGTGGCCGCCGATAGGATGCACCGCGTCTCCGAAGAACACGTCGGGCTTGGCCATAACCTGGTTCGTCACGACCGCCACGGCGTTAAACGCTCTAGCCAGACCGATGAGCTTGTGCATGTGTTTATTCAGTTTCTGCTGCCTAGGTGCCAGCATCTCACGCCCTATGTACTCGCTTCTGAAATGCGCCGTCAAAGAGTCGACAATTATGAGCTTCACGTTGTTGGCCTTAATAACCTCGTCAGCATTGTCGAGCAAGAACATTTGATGGTCAGACGTGTAGGCCTCAGCGTAAATAATGTTCTTGACAACCTGTAGGGGATCAAGTCCCAAATGCTTTGACATGGAAACTATCCTTTCAGTCCTGAACGTGTTCTCAGTATCCACGTACAAAGCGGAACCACCCAGTCCACCTCGTTCAGGGGGCAACTGAACATTCACGCACAGCTGGTGGCAAATCTGACTTTTTCCAGTGCCATACTCTCCATAAAACTCGGTTATCGTCTGCGTCTCCAGTCCGCCATCGACAAGCCTGTCCACAACCTTACTCCCAGTAGTCAAACGCAGAACATTCTGCCGCATCTTTAGCAACTCGTCCGCCCGAATGAAAGAGACGCCGATAGACGAACGGGCAGTTTCAATTATGGCAAAAGCCTTTTTCTCGCTTATGCCTGCAGGTTCGAGCTCCCGGGCTGTTGCCATAGCCAAGGACTCAATCGTGTGAAAGCCCATCTCCCGGAGTTTCTGCGCAGTAGCCGGGCCGACGCCGGGCAAATCCTCCAGAAACTCATACTTCTTCTTGGCCCCGTCCTCACTGCTCTTTTCCTCTTCTATTTCCTCCGCCATGAATCTCTCGCCTTCTCACAGTTGATAGAACAGATGAACAAGCAATATTTAAAACAAGCGAACTGGAGCAAGGGCTATTCCGTGGAGAGATCGGTTAAAGTGAACTGCTGAAAGGGTGAGCTCTGTCAAGATTTTCCGTGGGCTTTGATGACTGTTCGAGATAAGATATAAGTACACGGATTTTTCATAGAAGCAAACGAAGAGGGAAAAACTTTGGAGATGGCAAAAGTCGTAGAAGATGTTGCATTTAACATTCTGAAACAAGCCGTCATCTACCTGCCGGACGATGTTAAACAAGCGCTGAAGAAGGCCTATGCTGAAGAAACAAGCGAAACTGGCAAAACGCAGTTGAAAGCAATATTGGACAACATCAAACTCGCTGAGAAGTATCAAGCCCCAGTATGCCAAGACACCGGCACAATAATCTTCTATATCAAGGCAGGCGCAAAAGCGAAAGACATGGACAAGGTTGAAGCGGCACTGATAAACGCAACACGCAAGGCCACGAAAGAAATTCCACTGCGGCCAAATGCGGTAGACCCGTTCACAGGAAAGAACAGCGGAGACAACACTGGGAGATACATACCAGCTCTGAACTGGGAAATCGCACCAGGCGACGCCATAGAAATGACCGTGATGACCAAGGGTGGAGGCTCTGAAAACGTTTGCCTCGGAGGAATGATCGTTCCAGGTGAAGGAATAAAGGGACTGAAAAAATTCGTAGTCGATGCCGTAGTAAGGGCTGGAGCTCAGCCATGTCCGCCGAACATATTGGGCATCGCGATGGGAGGAGGAGCAGACATATCAATGAAACTGGCGAAGAAAACACTGTTACTGCCTCTGAATGAGCATAATCAGGACCCGGAAATTGCGAGGCTTGAAAAGGAAATCTTCGAAGCGGCAAACATGACGGGAATTGGGCCGATGGGACTTGGCGGGAAAACCACGGTTCTGGGAGTACACATCGACTACGCCTACAGACACCCAGCGTCTTTCCCTGCGGCCGTTGCCTTCAACTGTTGGGCCTCCAGACGAGCTTCTGCAAGAATCAAGGCCGATGGAACCGTCGAGTACTTAACACACAAGTTGAAGAAGTGAGGTGAAAAGAAATGGCCGTATACAAATATAAAACTCCAATCTCAGATGAGCAGATAAGAAAGTTGAAGGTCAACGACGTACTCTACGTGACTGGGACCGTAGTGACCGCAAGAGATCAAGCCCACAGGAGAGCTCTGGAATATTTCAAGGAAGGAAAACCAGTGCCTGTAAACCTTGAGGGATTAGCTGTTTTCCACTGCGGACCAGTAGTAGCGAAGCAGGGGGACAAATGGGTGGCAGTCGCAGCTGGACCGACGACAAGCACGCGTATGGACATCTTTGAAGACGAGTTCATAAAAGACTTCAAGGTTCGGGTTGTCATCGGCAAAGGCGGAATGGGAAAACGGACGACAGATGCCATGTCGAAATACGGTGCTGTCTACGGTGCGTTTACGGGCGGAGCGGCCGTGCTAGCCGCTAGAGCCATAAAGAACGTCAAGAGCGTGGAATGGTTCGACCTGGGGATGCCCGAGGCAATGTGGATCTTCGAAGTGGAAGAATTCGGTCCGCTCGCTGTGGCTATAGACTCCCATGGAAACAACCTGTTCATGGACATTCAGAAGAGCGTTGAAGAAAGCAAGCAGAGGATCTATCAGAAACTTGGCATAACGCCATAGTTTCAACCCTGTTTTTCTGCTCAATGTTTGCGTTTCATTTTTTTGATACCGAATCTGGATTCTGTTTCGCGTGTCGGAAGGTTTAATATTTCATTTTCGGTTCGTTAAACATGAGAAATGAAACATGTTCAAACAATTCAGAGACAAAGTAGCCCTTTCAGGAATCACCGTCCTACTCGTAGGAGTCGCCTTGTTGATATTCACATTCATGAGCGCCTACGGATTCTTGACGCAGAGCCTGTCAATAATATCTTCACAGGACCTGGTGCAAACGTTCGGCGCAGCCCTAGCCCCCCTCATAGCAACGTGCATACGCATAATGTACTTGGGGATAATGGGTTGGATAGGCTCGCTCCTGACTATAAGGGGCATTACGATAATCGCACATCTTCCAGAAACGTCCGTGGCGACCGCTCAAAAACAAGAGGCCAGGCAAGAACTGCAACCTCAGAAGAAGAGAACTGAAAAACCACGGAAAGAGTCAAGCCAACCAGAAGCTAAACCCTCTGAACCAGAGTTTATGGTCATACCCCCACAAGAAGTTTCACAAACGCCATCACAGTCAGATCAACCAGAAAAGAAAGAGTCACGGCCGGCCGCTTAGAACTGCGAGGTAAACGTCAACAAGGAGTCACCATGAAAGTACCTATCCGCATGATAACTGTAGCCACATGGTTCTTCTGGATTGTCTTAATTATCTTCTCGATATCTGCCATCTACTCTATGAAGAACATGAGTGTAGACCTAGGCAAACCGGAGACTACGATAACACCAGACAACGAATTGGTGCTTACGTTCCCAATAGAAATCGTCAACAACGGCTATTACAACTTGAACGATTTCAACGTTTCAACCGAAATCCGAGACATGCAAAACTCGACAATAGCCCAAGGGTTCACGTTCATGCCGGTCATAGAGAGAGCCGAAACCTTAAACATCACGCATCAGATGAGAATCAACCTCACAGACATGCTGCAGACCCACCAATACCTCATATTCAACGATACGGAACTGCAAGTCCATGCGACGGTTGCGATGAAAGCCGCAGGGCTGATTTCACTCCAGGTCTCTTCGAATCTAACTATTCCCTGGGGCCCACCTCTGTACAACCTCACGTTTGGAACACCAAAATTCACATTGCAAATCAGCCCCAACTCCACGAGATTCTACAGAGTAGCTATTCCAACGGCGTTTGAGAACCACGCTTCCTTCGACCTGAACGGAACAATCCAGCTAGGCATTTACAACGACAGAAACGTCCTGACCTGGACAGCAAAAATCGTCCTCAATGCACCACGGCAGTCAACTTATTCGGCAGACTTAAACTTTGATGTTCCTGGACCGGACGTTTCCACAAATGGACGTTTCGAAGCTTTTTTTGAAACGTCTTTTCTCAATTATGGGCCGGTGGTGATTCCCTATGGCAGCTGATACTCGCACGACCTTGAAAAAGAGACGTGTGATTCTGCGCAGAGCTTTGAAAGCAACAGTGGAGGGAGTGGTCCTCTATGTCGTCTATTTTCTTCTGTCTCAGTTCTTGGCTCCGCTTTCCGAGTTTGTTCCTGGCTTTCAACAGATGGTTGAAACGTTCGTCATGGCCTATATTGTCCTGATAATCATAGCTGAGCTCACTGCGGGCTCAATCTTTCAACACATTTTCAACGCTGGCAAGGCCTTGTTCATAATCGCGTACTTGATGGTTGCGTTCGGGACCGGAATATTCAGTTTGACCATTCAGGGTGTGAACTTCGTAGTTGACATCCACTTGTTTCTACTCATTTCAATGTTGTTAGCCTTGCTTGGGTTAGCAAAATCCGTCATTCAAACCATAGATTACGTCAACGAAAAAACTGAACTCGCATTCACTTAATGCACGTTCCACGAAAACAAGCTCTCGGACGATTTGTGTCACAGTTTCTTGCTCATCATGTAGGCGTCTTCTCCGTCAGCATAGTAGCCTCGAATGGAGCGGGAAACTTCCAACCCTAGTTTCTTGTATAGACTAACCGCTTCCTCGTTTGTCACCCTGACTTCCAAGTAGCATTGTTTCGCTCCGTACATCCGCATGCCTTCCATGGCCTTCGTGACCAACGTTCCTCCTATGCCCTTGTGTCTGTATTCAGGCATGACCGCAACCGAAACAACGTGTCCTTTCTTGACTAGACCTGGCAGTCCAATATTTGACAACCCGACCTCGACACGACACATAATATAGCCAACAACGTTCCCGTTTTCCTCGGCGACGATGAAAGTCTCAGGAAACCTGCGATACAAATCGACGAAGAAAAAGTCCGTGTAGTTTTCTGGAAGACAGATCTGATTGATGTGCGTAACACCTGCCAAGTCATTCATCGTGAATTTGCGCAGTTCAAAGACGTCTTGCACGTTGCTAGGCTCCTTTTATCTTGAGGCAAGTTTCACAGTGCCTTAAACACTTTTCCTTTTCAACTTGTCATTACGACGCCCTGATCCTCGACTGCTTTAACTTCTGGCAACGTGAAGTCTCCGTAGGGCAAGGTCCAGACTTTACCGTTCTTGCCAACCATGTTCATGGCTTCGTTCAGAGCATCGTTTACAGCTCTTGCGGTTTTCAGCTTGAAAACGTTTGCAGCGTAGTAGTCGGGCATCGATGAGACCAGGATTATGCGAGCTTTTTGCTGAGCTTTCATGTAGTAGTAGGCCGTAGATCCTCCCATGACGAAATTGCGTTTTATCTCCCTGTCGACTGCTTTCAAGTCTGGTAACTTGGTCATCCATTCGTAGAAATCTTGGTTTCCATGGCCTTCTGCCAGTTCAGCTACCAAGATTATTACGCCTCCCCTCTTCACAACTTCTAACGCATTATCGACACTCTGGTAAGCTCGGAAAAGATTGACATCCGTCGGGTCTCCTCCCGGACTGACTACGACGATGTCGGCCCGCCTATCGACCTGCACCCGGTACATCTCGTCAAAGAGCTTGACTCCTTCGGAAAAGACTCGCTCCAAGTCTCCTGCAAATGCTTTCACGAGTTCCCTTTTGCTGTTCATTACAACGTTGAGGACAAAGTCTACCTTTGCCATCGCTGCTGCTTCGACCATATCTTGATGAACAGGGTTCCCCGAGAGAATTCCGGTTCTCGCGTTCGGATCCAGCAGGAGAGCATGATTGTGTTTCACCGTTTCTTCACCTGATATTCCGGGCAGCACGCTTTTTCTTCCGCCGCTATAGCCAGCAAAATAGTGAATGCCAATGTCGCCGGTCAAGATTCTGACGTCTGCTTCTGTGAATGAGCGGTTCAGGAGGACTTCTGTTCCATGCTTCTGCGTCGTGCCCACGTGAGCCAGGTCTTGAGCCCTGCTGTCATGACTTACGGTTCTAACACGAGTGGAGACGTGTTCGCCCAGCAGCTTAACGGCTTCTTCAGGTTTGACAGCTCTTTCGAGTCCGCACGCAAAGATGACCGTCACGTTTTCATTCTTTATTCCTTCATTGTTCAGCGTGTCGAGTAGCGGTGGGACCATCAGTTGACTCGGCGCAGTTCCAGTGACATCGTCCACGACTATCGCCACTCTACTTTCCGGTTTGACAATCTCGTTCAGCTTCTTTGAACCCAAGGGTTCTTTCAAGGCCCTTTCGATTTCTGCTATCGGATCCGGCACGCCCGGCTTCTCTTTCGGCTCTATTGAACCCAGAAAATTTCTAGTTGGAATTCTTACGCAGACTTGTGACTTTCCGTATGGAAGCCAAGCATCAACCATGGGGCATCACTTGAGTATTGAAACACGCTGGCAGAAACTATTAAGTTTTGTCAGAGCAAAAAAAAGAAGCAGCCAGTGATACCTATCTGCGCGCGCTAGCCCTCAAGGCAACTCTCGCAGCATAAGCCTCTTTAGAGGCCACGTACAATAATCAAGAACTGTGAGGGATTGAAAGTGTCGATTGGAAAGACTCCTTCAAAGAACGAAGTGCTTTTCGTGTGGCTTAATCACTATGCCGGAGTGACCCTTAAGACTCCTTCAAAAACATTGGTGATTGATCCTGTGGACGTTAAGCCCCGAGACTTCAAGAGTGTTGATGCGGTCTTGATCACTCATGAGCATTATGACCACATGGACCCATCCCTGATTTCAGAGCTTCAGAAATCAACGCAGTGCGTCGTCGTTGCCGATCCGACTTCCGTGAAAAAACTGCGCCACTTGATTTCTCCGGAAAAACTGGTTGAGGTCAGGCCTGGTTCAGAAGTCAAGTTTGACTCGGTCTCGGTGAAGGTCGAAAGCTGCAATCATCCTCCTGCAACTACGCCAGTCTCCTTCATAATCGCGAGCGAGGACGATATCAAAGTCTTTCATACGGCGGACAGTCTGCCGTTTCCTGAAATGGCCACGCTTGGTGAAAGGGAGAAACTGGACCTTGTTTTCTGTACTGTGGGGATCGCGCCTGGGACTTCGCCGGAAACCGGCTTTGAGATTGCAAGGTTGACCAAGCCGAAGGTTGCTGTCCCTTATCACACTGGGTCAGTGGTGGATCAGAGGAAATTTGCTGAGCTTGTGAAGAAGGAGATGCCGAGGATGACCTGTTTGATTCCTGAAACTGGAAAGATATATCAGGTTTCGAAGAGGAAGTGAAATGTTGCCGAACCAAAAGGCCAGTGAATCTGTGAAGATTGAAATCTGCAAGATTCTTGACCGTATAGGAGCGTTCAAGTTCGGAGCCTTTAGGCTTTCGAGTGGAAAGATGAGTCCGTACTACATAGATCTTCGGATAGTCCCGAGTTTTCCTGATGCTTTTCGGGAGGTATGCAGCGTCTATGCGGATTTTATAAAAAACAAGGTCGGAACAAAGAGCTTTGAGAGGGTTGCGGCTATTCCGGTTGCGGGCATACCGTTCGCTGCCTTGATTGCGTATGACCTGAAGAAGCCGTTCCTGTACATACGCAAGGGGGTGCGTCGTCATGGAAGAGAGAGAAGAATAGAAGGAGTCATCGCGCCCGGAGACCACATACTCTTGGTTGATGACCTTGTTACTACTGGCTTGTCATTGCAGAAGGCGGCGAAGACCATCGTTGCTGAGGGCGGGTTGGTGACGGACGCGGTTGTGCTTCTAGATCGTCAAGAAGGCGGAAAAGAGAGACTGGCGAAGAGCGGAATGAGAGTTCACGCGTTGCTCAACATCACTGAAATAGCTAACACACTGCATGAGCTGGGGACGATAGACGAAGAACAGCTTAGAACCATTCTGAGACAGATTAAGACGGGACAAAAAAAGTGAGTTCAGGTTTAGAGAGGTTGTTCGTAGAATATTAGTTCTTGATCCTCGAGTATCTTGTGAAGCTTGTGCACTGCGTCAAAGACATCTTGTTCTTTCTTGGCTCCGGTGCAGACAAGTTTCCCGCTTGCAAACAGCAGTATGACGACCTTGGGCTCGTCCATCCTGTAAATCAAACCGGGAAACTGTTCAGGTTCGTACATCGTCTTTCCGAGTGTGTACGCGGCTTTTTCCAGGTCTATCATTCCCCCTAGGCTGGCTGAGGCGACTATGTTCTGAATCTTCAGCTCCGGTTTGCTGATAATTATTATTCCGCCCTTCTTTAACTCCTTGACCACTTTCATGACGGCTCTGCGTGATTCCTTCTCCGACTTTGCCCCCGTGCAGACCATCTTTCCAGAGTTGAAGATCAGCGTCGCCGTCTTGGGCCTCTTGAGCCTGAACACTAGGCCTGGAAATTGTTCTGGGCGGTATTCAACTCCCGGATAACTCTTCACAACGGCGTTCAGGTCAACTTTCTGGTTTAGAGTGGCGGAGGCGACGACGTTCTCGATTTTTATTATGGCTTTGCTCTTCGGCATGGAATCCCACTTCTTACTACTGAATTGCTTATATACTCTTTATAAGCCTTAAGTAACTGCATTTTCAGTTTGGGCAGCGTGCTCTCGCTTCCTGAACGACGTGAGAGAAAGGGTTCTGTTTCTTTTGTTTTTTGGAAAGGGTGTTTTAAGCTTCTTTTCAGTGACAAGCTTTGAGTCATGGTTAGTCCACGTCTGGATTCGGCACATTCAGGCATGAATCGTACTGAAAAGGCGCGAATCGTATGGGAAAGGTGCGAATCGTTGTCGTGGACTGAGTCGGTGAGTTTCAAGGCTGTGTTGCAGAGGGGGAACCGCGTTCAGATTCCTAGGTTGTCCGTGGTGGATGTTTGTAGTTTTCAGCGTCTCTTGCTTTTGCGGCGGTTAGGGTTGAATAGTGCGGAATCATTCGCTGAGGGTTGCGGCTGTCAACGTGGAGACTAGGGACTGAAGCCTAGACGCTTTGGCAGATGACGAGTCTCTCTGGAAAAAGGATAGATAATTGGATGTGGCTGGTGCGAAAGAGTGTTATCGTGCAAAGTTGTCGGTCCATTCTGGTGGCTGTGGTGTTTGATTTGTTGAGAGCATTGTGCGCCAATCTTCGTCTGTGAGCCTATTGTTCACGGGCATGGTGAATTCGTAGTAGTTGAACACTGGTCCTGCGGCGGAGTGGAGTGTGCCGTTTGTATCTGCGTAGACAACGACTAGTATGTTGAAGTTTCCGAGCGCTTCTTCCAAGACTCTTCCTTTGTATAGATCGGTGTGTACGTCAGCGGCTAGTGATGCTTGTTGGGTTGTGTCGGTGCCCAGAAAGCCTTCGACTGTGAAGCATCCCTTTGCGGCATTTCTTATTTGGTTCTGCAAGTTGGGGTCTAGAGTTTTTCCTTCCAGTTCGACTTTGGAGGCGTTGAGGAATAGTTCAGAATCTTGCATAAACGATGCTAGGCTGCTCTGTGTAAAGCGCGCGCGCTTTTCAGTTGCTCTTTCATCTGTTCGTCAATGTCAATCATGTTAGCATGGTTGACCAATCTTACATTCTTGGCTATTGTGGTCAATTGCAAAGCTTCCTTAACAGCTTCTTTGACATTGCCAACGACGATTATGTCCTTTCCCTTAAGAAAAGGCGCGCTGCATTCTGCACAGTAAGCAACACCGCCACCGAGCCAAGTCTCCCATTTCATACCTATGCCTTTCATTCCATCCCCGGTCGATAGAATCAAAGCCTTGCATTCATACGTTCCCCGTTCAGTTTCCACGGCTTTTTCTTTTCGGTGAAGAGAAAGCTTGACAACCTCCTCCGAAGTGTGGAGCTCTGCACCCTCCTTCTCTGCTTGATGTGCCATTTTCTCCATGAGTTTCAGTCCGGAAATCTTGCTCCGAAAGCCCGGATAGTTGCTTACTCCACGCGCTCTAGTTGCAATTCCACCTGCTGCCTCGTCTTCCTCCATAAGGAGCGTGTGCAAGCCGAAACCCGAAGAATGGATGGCAGCGGCTAAACCTGCGGGTCCACCGCCAACAATAATGATGTCATACACATTATTGGCCTCCTTCTATCATTAAACTATATGCGATCTCTTAGAATTAACTGTAACAGACCACGCTTGAGGGTTTGTCTTCGAACCGTTGTGTAGGGGTTGGGTTTTAACCGAGCGCTGGTAAGATGGCGTCGTGGAAAGGATTTTGTCCCGAGTTTGTTAGTAAAAGGCAAAAAAACGCGCGCTTACTCTTGATGTGGAGAACTCGAAGGAAAACGGGGAAAATCGGTTATTGAGGTGCAATCTATAGCTGCAATGCACCATTCTTGACTAGCGTTTTGCCATCAATCTTGACGGTTGCTTTCGTCATTGAAGCCCACCAATGACGATTTCCTGGCGTTCGGTTTTCTCCTCCCTTATCTTCGTTGCCGCCGATCCCGATTGTAACGCCGCCCAAAACTTTGTCATCTTGAGTGAAGCCATGTTTCAAGCCAGCATTCAGTCCCAGCCCGAAGAATGCAAACTTGGCGGCGTCGCCCTCACATGACTTAAGATAGTTTTCAAACTCAGAAATCCCAGATTGCGCCTCGTAACTAACGACTTCTCCCTGCTTGAAATGCAGGGTTAAATCCCTAATCTTTTTACCTCCCCTAACCGAAATCACAGCATCATAGACTACAGCTCCCTTTGCGCTGGTTTCGTCTGCTGCAACTTCCACAAAGCCTGAAGGCAAGAACTTCAAGGTTCCTTTGGCTCCATCTTCCTTGTTCACCACGCTGTCTCCTGAAATAGGTTCACGCCCAGTCAACTTGAACTTGAGTTTTGTGCCAAAGGACGTCTCAACACTTACATCTCGACCCTTCTTAACGAATTCGGCCACCCTAGAGATCGTTCGGGCGATTTCCTGCTGATTGATAAGACAACCGGCCAGCATGACCCCCTTCCATCTTTTATGATCCAAACCCAAAGCCTGCGCCCGTTCTTTCGTAGCCAAGCAATATTCGACGCCTAGCATGCGAATGGAGTGTTCATGAGCAATCTTTCGCCATGCGTCCATGTACTTGTTTGACTCTAGAAACCAAAGGTTAGCAAGTTCCTGTTTTTCCGAAGGAATTTTGTCCCAATCCACGGGGTTCTTCGGACCCAGCAGAAAAATGAAGGCATCAGTCTGTTCCAAGGCAGCAGCTTGATGTGCAGGCAAAATCTCCAACAGTCTTTTCGGGATTTCTAGTAGTGAACGCGTCCAGTAGTCCTCCGTGGTGAAAGTAATGAATGGGTGGGCTCCTTTTTCCCGACAAGCAAAGGCTATTTCGGAAGCAATTTCAGTCGTATGATCCCAACCATGAATCCAAACGTTTTCGCCCTCTCTAATGTTCAAGCATCCAGAAACTATTTGACGTGCAAGCTGTCTGTGGTCTTCCATTTGCTCTGTCTCCATGGTTTTCATACGTTCTATTAGCAGTTAAATTTTCTCTCCACGCATGCGCAGAGGAGCCCGCGACTGTGTTCAAGTTTAAGAACTCGGGCCTTTACATAACCAACTATGGAAGAGAAGTATCGCCAATTGAGGACGATTGTTGAGAAGGAAATGGACGTAGCAAGTCCCGCACACGACATCAATCATGTGATGAGAGTCTACAACTTGTGCCTAGAATTGGCAAGCTATGAACTTGATGTTGATATGGACGTCCTGAAAACCGCGGCCTTGCTTCATGACATCGCCAGGACTAAAGAAGACAAACATGGACATACCTATCTGCTGAGTGTAGACCATGCTGCTCTCGGGGCTGAGATGAGCGGCAAAATCCTGAAAGAGCTGGGTTATCCAGAAGAAAAAATAGAGCATATCAAACATTGCATCGCAGCCCACAGATTCAGAGGAGGAAACACGGCAAAAACAATAGAAGCAAAGATTCTGTCTGACGCTGACAAACTGGACGTTTTGGGAGCAACAGGAATTGCAAGATCATACTCGATTGGAGGAGAATGTGGCCAGAAAATCCATTTGGACACTCCAGTAGACAAGTACATCAAAGAAAACCTTGCTGGCGGCAAGCCTGACGGCAGAATCATAGATCCATCAAAGCACGCCTCAAACCTCGAGTTCGAAACAAAATTCAAACACATCCCAGATAAACTGCATACTCAAAAAGCAAGAGCAATTGCAAGAGAAAGATTGGAGTATATGGCGCAGTTCTTTGAAAGACTGAAAAGAGAAATTGACGGTCAATTATAGATTCAAGCGGTGAAGACCTTGAAGAATATATGTTTTGGTGATCTCCCGAACTCCCTAATCCTATTCGCGATATCTTCTTCCCTACAACTATTTCGGCACTGAATCTAGTAAGGTGCTATGGAAGTATCCTCTATTCCACACACAGAGCAAGTGTCGCCTCTAAGTTGTCGTAGCCTCAAGACCGATGGAAAACGTCAAAGAACTTTGCTGCGTTGTCTTTCATCGTTTTGCAGTGCGCGCGCTATGACACTTTCATTTTAGCTCCTATCGTGGGTGGAATAAGCAAAGACGGACCAAACGAAGAGGATTTAAAGAAAGCCCAAGCGTTTGCGGGAAAATTTAAGAAATAGACTTCGGCCGTTTAGAGACGCGTACGCCCATGATAATTCACCTAGGCATGCATTTTGGTACCTTTAGCGTAATCCAAGGAGCAACGTAGAAATGATGCCTTTTCCCCGATAACTTTGTTTCAGCGGTCAACTTCGTCTAGGCCATGGCTGCTTTTACAAGCTTGCGCCGAGCTTCTTGCTATCTCAGATATTCAACTTTGCGCTTGCGATATAGCTTGCATTCTTTGACGACTTTTTTCCCGTATAGCGGCGGGTACATCACACCCATCCCTGCCAGCAACATGAGTTGCGTTGCCTGATCCTGCCTTGTTTCGCTGTACTCTGGGCATCCTATGCATTCATCGGGGAACTCATTGAAGCACACATGTTGTACTTCCAACACTATTCCCCCAGCGCGAACGCTCGGGATATCTTCTTCCTTAGATGACAAAGGGGCCAAACGAAGATATTAAGATGTATGGAGCTATGTTCTATCTTCGCTCAGTAGCTCCCTCTTTCTTGCACTGAAAACCGGTGCTATCGTCTTCATAACTGAAGCCTCATCGTTAGATGTTTGGAGCTTCAGTTCCTTTAATGTTTTCATTCTTATTCGTCTTGAAGATAGCTTCGAGTTCTAACTCAATGCTTTTTCAGTTCCTCGTGATTGCACGAGACTGACCCTCGTTTTGAGGTGCTAAGAAAAAAGTGCCGACTTGGGAAGAAAATACTAGCGCGCGCGTTCTGTTGCAATAGGTGTGATGCATCAGCGACAGTCTTTATAGGTTGACAGCCGGTTTACTTTTTGTCGTTGTGAAGGATGAAATGTTGCTCATAGAACTGAAGGCAAGATTAAACGGACTGGAAGGCGTCAGAAGTAATTTGCTGCAATCGGGTGCGCAATGCTCAGGTAGTTTTCACCAAATTGACACCTGCTTTCGGGTTCCTAAAGGTAATCTCAAGATCAGAGAAACTGAGGGGCAAGCCAGTGCGGCCATCATTTTTTACGAAAGACCCAACATACCGCATATCAAGAAGAGCTATGTTATGTTAATTCAAGCCCAACCGGGAGACATAGCAAAGGAATTGCTAACTAAATTCCTTCCCACCAAGGTTATTGTGGAAAAGATTAGAGAAATCTACATTCTGAAAGAAACCAACGTACACTTGGATCAAGTAACTCGGTTGGGGAATTTCATAGGACTTGAACAACCAACACCCGATGAAGCCAGCGAAATCGAGAAAAGCAGATCACTCCTTGCCGATCTTTGCATGAAACTCGGTGTAAAAGAAGAGGACTTGGAAGCACTCTCTTGCGCTGATCTTCTGTTAGCACAAGCAAGAGGATGCAGATAAGAAAGAGAGTTCCCTGGATCAGATTCCAAGAGGAGAATCCTTCTTGAGCGCGCACCTTTAGATTTAACTCTCATCTGTGACGACCCCTCATTCTTCTGCGTGTTTGTGATCAGCAATTGGCCACAGCGACAGCTGGCAACAGCTTGGCAAGGAGTACACCGAATTGGTTAAAAGAACTGCATCGGGAAATGAATGTTATGGATCATTGGGAAACATGCCTAGAAAAAGACCTCGCAGATTGGTTGTTTAGTGGCGAACCATGGGTCACTTACCGCACTTTGACTGATCTTCTGGATACAGAGAAAGGCGACGGGAAAGTTTTAGTTGCGCGAAAAGGTGTTCTTGAACACAAACTCATCAGGAAAATTCTAGATAAGCGAAATCTAAGGGGTTACTGGGGTGTTCCGAAGGATATTCACACTTGGTGGCCCAAGAAGGATACGACTTTTTGGGTCTTAGGGATTCTAGGAGACTTCGGGTTGAGAGTCGAGGACGAAGAACTAGCTAGAGCGACTGAGTATGTTTTCAGTATCCAACAGGAGCGCGGTGCGTTCCTCGGGTTTGATCCTAGACTTCCTTACGATTGCCACACAGCGATTCTCACAGAGTCTATGGCAAAGCTCGGGCTTCTCTCGGATCGAAGAGTGCAGAGAGCCTATGATTGGCTTCTAGGAAGGCAAAGACATGACGGTGGATGGTGGTGTAAGAACACAGGTCAGGTTGGTGGACCACGCGAAAAGGAGCCGAGCTGCGCAATGGCCACGATGTTTGTGCTTGGAGCATTGGCTCAAAATCCCAGACTTCGAAACAGTGAAGTTGTCCGGAGAGGAGTTGATTTTCTTTTCGGATGCTGGGAAAACAGGGGGAAGATAAAATACGCTGGCCATGATAGCCAAGTTGGAACTGATTGGGAGAAGCTGAAATACCCTTTCACAGACTACAAGATCTTGAAGTTTCTGGATGTTCTATCTCAGTTTGAGTACACCAAGCAAAGGCTCCAAGAATCAGAAATGGTAGACCTACTTCTCTCAAAACAAGACAGTAAAGGAAGGTTTACCCCTGAATCAATCGTCAAAGCCTGGTCTGATTTCGACTTTGGACAGAAAGATAAACCTTCAAGGTGGATCACACTTCTAGCTCTGCGCATAGCCAAGAGAATCTGCAGCTAGACCTTGCTACGCGCGCGAAGCAAATTTCCATATTCCTCGATTCCATGAACAGCAAAGTGCTGAGTGGGCCGCGCTAGTGTTTGTGTCGTTTTTTTTGGGGGGGTTACTTTTGATATTGATTCTGTGTTCATAAGTGTTTAATCGAAAGAAAGACCTTCAAGACAACGTGACGTGAGGCGCGTGTAGTGGCTAGTATGAAGCGTGATTTGCATGGTTGATTCTGTTGTTCAGTCACATGCAGAGATAGTTGTCGATTCCACGGAGAAGTCGAAGATTCGTGTCTTGCATGTTGACGATGAGCCTGCTTTGCTGAAGGTTGCGAAGCAATGTTTGGAAATGCAGGGTCCATTCCATGTGGACACCGCAAATTCAGTTGAGGAAGCGTTGTCGAAGCTTGAGAAGGAACGGTATGACGCGGTCGTTTCGGATTATCAGATGCCTGGGAAAGACGGTCTGGAATTTCTGAAAGAGCTAAGAGAAAATGGAAACAAGACCCCCTTCATCATTTTCACTGGAAAGGGCAGAGAGGAAGTCGCAATAAAAGCGCTTAACCTGGGAGCCAACCAGTACCTTAACAAAACAGGAGAAACTGAGACTGTTTACACGGAACTGTCCCACTCCATAACAGAACTGGCTAAAACCGAGAAAACAGAAGAGGCTTTGAGACAATCCGAGGAGGAATACAGGGACTTGTTTGAAAACGCTATGGACGCGATACTTACATTGGACTTGAAAGGAAGCATTACAGCAGTAAACAATTCCGTGTTACGTCTTGGCTACAGGAAAGAGGATTTGGTCGGAAAGAATTTTCTCGATTTTGTTTCCAAGGAATACTGGCCGGCAGTCATGAGGGATTTCTCAAAGGTAACTCAAGGAGAGCCTGCCAAGAATGAAATCGAACTAGTCGTCCCTACAGGAAAGATTATTGGGGAATACTATGCGCGTGCCACGGTAAAGGAAAACAACGTTGCTGGAGTGCAAATAAGTATAAGAGATGTGACTGAACGCAAGAAAAGCGAGGAGTTGCTAAGAGAGTCTGAGGAAAGGTTTAGGGGCTTGTTCGAAAGCATACAAGACCCTGTGGGCATCTTCGTTGGAAGAGAAGGTCGCCTCATAGACTATAACACGGCACTTGAGGAATTGTCTGGATACACTGATGAAGAACTGAAAGGCAAAGTGTTCTTGGATTTTGTTCACCCTGACCATCGCGATATGGTTCTGGAGAAATATCGAACAGAATATTCAGAAGACGAATTTCCCCTGATCTACGAAATAAGGGGAGTGAACAAGAAAGGAGAATCCATTCCGCTTGAGCTCAGCATTAGCAGGTATAGAAAGAAAGGCAAGGTCATCGGCATAGAGGTAATACATAGAGACCTAACTGAACGCAAGAAGGCAGAGGAAGCAGTCAAGGAATCAGAGGCGAAATATCGTATGCTGGTGGAACAGTCACTGCAGGGAATCGTCATTGCCCAAGGCTTCCCTCCCCGCTTGGTTTTTGCTAATTCTGCAATGGCTACAATCACAGGTTATTCTCCTGATGAGCTTACTTCTCTTTCGCCGAAGCAAATCGAAGATCTGATACACCTCGACGATAGAGCGCTCTTCTTTGGTTGTTTCATGGATCGACTACAAGAAAAATCGATACCCTCACGCTATGAATTCCGTGCGTTCCGAAAAGATGGTGCCGTAATCCTGCTGGAAATATCTTCAAGCCGCATTGAATACAATGGACAACCAGCCGTACAAGCAGCATTCATAGACATCACTGAACGCAAACAAATGGAAGAAGAAGAGAAATTGAGGGCGAGCGAGGAGAAACACAGAGAACTGGCCAACTCGTTGCCAGAGATTGTTTTTGAAATGGATAGCCAAGGTAAACTCACGTTTGCCAATGAAAAAGCCTATGAGATCTCTGGCCATACTCGGGAAGACTTCGCGAAAGGCCTGAATGCCCTCGAGTTTATTGTTCCGCAGGATCGAGAAAAAGCAAGAAATAATATAGAAAAAACGTTTAGGGGAGAGCACAAAGGCCCTAATGAATATACGTTTCAGAAGAAAAATGGCAGTACATTTCCTGTTGCCATACACTCCAGCCCTATTCTCCGTGGAGACAGAACCATTGGTGTGAGAGGCATTATCATAGATGTCACTGAACGGAAGAAGATTGAGAAAGCCCTAAGGGAGAGTGACCGAAGATTACGTGCCGTCTTTGATCAGACTTATGAGTTCATCGGCCTCATGACACCTGATGGGATGCTGATTGAAGCGAATAGAACGGCGATGAAATTCGCAGGCGTCAACGAATCTGAGGTTCTGGGCAAGCCTTTCTGGTTAACGCCATGGTGGACTCATTCGCAACAAGCTCAGGAAAGGCTTCGTGAAGCGATAAGAAAGGCGTCTCAGGGAGAGTTTGACCGCTTTGAGACCACGCACCTTGACAAAGATGGGCAGCTTCACTACGTGGATTTTTCACTCAAACCAGTCAACGACGAAACAGGAACAGTTCGATACTTGGTCCCTGAAGGTCGAGATATCACTGAGCGCAAGAAGATGGAAGACAAACTCGAGGTTTATTCTAAGCACTTGGAGGAACTGGTCAAACAGAGAACTGAAGACCTCATGGCAACGCAAGAGGAATTGAAGCAAAGCGAGCAGAAACTGCGAAGCGTGGTTTGTGGCTCGCCTATTCCTGCATTCTTCATCAGTAAGGATCATAAGGTTGTCTATTGGAATGTGGCGCTTGAGAAATATAGTGGGCTCAAGGTTGAAGAAATACTGGGCACAGACCAGCATTGGAAAGCCTTCTACGACGAGAAGAGACCTTGTTTGGCTGATCTGGTGGTAGATGAAGCCATAGAGCGGATTCCTGAATGGCATTCTGGGAAGTACAAGAAGTCGGAACTCGTGGAAGGAGGATATGAAGCCACGGACTTTTTCCCATCACTAGGCAAAAAGGGAAAATGGCTGTATTTCACCGCAGTGGCCATCAGGGATTCCAAAGAAAACGTGATCGGTGGCTTGGAAACGCTTGAAGACATCACAGACCGCAGAAATGCAGAAGAAGTACTGAGGGAGTCGGAAGCGAAATACCGCGCGTTAGTCGAAGAGATGCCTGAGGTCATCTACACCATTTCAGCTGAAGATGCAACCATAACATCACTGAATCCCGCGTTCGAAAAGCTCACGGGCTGGGAACGGTCAGAGTGGATTGGAAAATCCTTTGAGGAACTTATTCATCCAGATGATCTGCCGCTCGCTATGGAAACCTTCCAAAAGACGATACGTGGAGAGACCTTGCCACCGTACGAGCTGCGCGTTCTATCAAGATCTGGCGAATGCCTTGTAGGAGAGTTCACCAGCAAGCCTCAAGTTGAGAGAGGAAAGATAGTAGGAGAATTTGGGATCGTCCGTGACATAACTGAACGCAAGAAGGCAGACAGAGCTTTTTTGGAGAACCGGGAAAAATTCGAGGGTCTGTTTATGCATAGTCCTGAAGCTGCAGTTTATCTTGGGCCAGACTTTGGCATATTGGACATCAACCCCCGCTTTAAGGAGTTCTTCGCGTACGATCTTGCCGAAATCAGAGGCAGACATATCGATGATGTGGTAGTTCCAGAGGGGAAAATAGAGGATGCAAAAATGCTGAATGAAAAGGCTGTTCAGGGGTACGTCTACCACAATACTGTCAGAAGAAGGAAAAATGGGTCATTAGTTCCTGTTTCCATATCTGCTGCGCCGATAGTTGTTGGGGGTCGACTTGTAGGCTATGTGGGGATGTATAAGGACATTTCTGAGTTAAAGAATGCCGAGAAAAAGTTGGAAACGATGAATGAGAAGTTGCGAGTTGTGGGCGGACTAACGAGACATGATGTCAGGAACAAGCTTTCAGCAATCACAGGAAATATCTATTTGGGCAAGAAGAAACTGGCGGATCATCCTGAAGTCCTCCAGAGTTTCAAGGATATGGATTCAGCTTGTGAACAGATCGTAAGGATCTTCGAGTTTGCCAAGGATTATGAGAGGCTCGGTGTTGAAGAGCTGACTTATGTTGACATGGAGAAAATCGTGGATGAAGCAGTTTCGCTGTTCCCGAACTTGCTTGGCATAAGAATATCGAACGGCTGCCGTGGATTAGTGGTTTTAGCCGATTCGCTACTCAGGCAACTCTTCTACAATTTGATAGACAACACGTTGAAATACGGTGGAAAAGCCACTCAAATCAGAATACACTACAATATCGCAGACAAAAACCAGTTGCGACTTTTCTACGAAGATAATGGTGTTGGCATACAGTCTGATGAAAAGCGGAAGCTCTTTCGCGAAGGTCACACGACAGGCAAAGGCTCAGGCTACGGGCTTTACCTGATAGGGAAAATGATGGAAGTCTACGGCTGGACCATGCAAGAAACCGGCACGCCAGGTGAGGGTGCACATTTCATCATAACAATGCCAAAGACAAACCCGAGCGGAAAAGAAAACTATCTTGTAACTGCGCAAAGCGCGCGCCAAGAGCAATGATTTCGGGATTAATCTATGAAGTAGCACGCGCACGAAATAGAAGATCGGCAATTATAAAAGAAAGGTCGAATTCTGAGAGTTTCATGGTGGTAGAAATTGCTCGAAGGTAGAAATGTCCGACTCAAGGTTATGGAGAAAGAAGACTTGGATTTTTTTGTGGAATGTCATAACGATGTAGCCTATTACGGTGAAGATGGCCCGATTGTGACGCAGATGTCTAGAGTTGAGGCAGAGAAACGGTTTGAAAATCCTCCCCCCTTAGCGATGCTTACTGAACGAGGTCGGTTCGTGATCGAGAAGAAAGATGCAACAAGGATCGGTTTCATCGCGCACTATTTTGTCCTGCCCTCTAGATTTATGGAAATTGGTTATGACATAATTCCTAACGAGAGGAGGAAAGGCTATGGAACTGAAGCAGTCGAAATCATGGTGGATTATCTATTCCTTTCCAAAGATACTGCTCGGATTCAAGCAGTTACCAATGTGGGAAACAAGGCATCCCAAAGGGTTCGTGAAAAAGCTGGTTTCAAAAAAGAAGGAACACTACGAAAAGTAGGTCATGTTAGAGGAGAACCAACTGACGCTTACATCTATAGCATCCTACGGGAGGAATGGAAAGAACCTATGATGTTGACAAAAACAGAAAAAAAGAAGCGGACTTGATTGACAATTTCAGATGCCTCAATTAGCTAACGCACGCTGCAAAAAGTTAAGTCTTCTAGAAACAGAATGAAACAAGAGAAGCCCAAATAGAAAGAAAACCTGTTGATAAGGTAAATGAAAGAAAACATTAAGTTCTGGGCTATAGACTCGAATAATATTTCTGACAGGCTCAGGTTGTGCTGGGGACATCTTCAGGAGTGGGAACATCTGCAAATCGTCGAAAGAAGTAAAGATTAGCTGGAAAGAACTAATAGGTCATTCACACCAACGACATTTATCGCATACCGCGCGCTAACCCCTGTAGGCATGATAGAATTCATTCCATATGAGCTAATGAAAAAGATTGGGCTGTGCCCCTGCAGGGCGGATCCAGAGAAGAGGAAGGTAAAAAGCAGATATGCTCTCAGAAAAGAGTTCGAAGATTTTTTATTTATATCGTGCCTATGGGTAGATAAGGATCATCAAGGCAAGGGTGTTGGAAAGGCTCTTTTAGACCACTTTCTTAACAGCGACGTATTCAAGAATTCTGATGGTGCGTTAGTCTACATTTTAGAGAAAGACGCAAGATGGGATAAATACATTCATTGGCCTGCAGGACCTAAAGAGTTCTATCTTGAAGCTGGATTCACGATTAAGAAGACGCTTGATGCGCCAGTTGGATATCTGCTGTATAGCAGAAACACATAATATTGAATCTTATGCGACATTTTCCCGGGGTCTTACTGGCTGCCAGCATACGTTGGTCTGACGCGCATACTGAGCCACGTACTGAAGCACTTCTTAATACAGGAGGATGCTACGCCCAGCAAGCAATCAGCGTAGAATGAGTGACAGAACCTGACGCTCTAGTTGAAAGCCGACAACGAAACAACGCTGAAAAGAAGGAGACTCGCTATGTAAAGTAATTCAGTTGGTAATACTAAGGCCAAGTCCATCCGTTAGAGAAGCTCTTCAGGATGATCAATCCACGTGTAATTCTCTTCTCGTAGAAGGCTGACCGTCTGGTTCCAGAGTCTGGACAATTTGCTTGTTTCGGGCTGTTTCAGAATGCTCTCCAGGTTTATTTCGAGTTTCTCCGGCTTTTTCCGAAGTGACTGAAATTCCTTGAGAGCCCACTGGAGTCTCGGAGACCACAAATGGTTGAAGTTAAACAACAATCGGATCAGTTCCTGAACGGCAAGTGCAGTATAGATTCTTGCTCCCCACGGATTTTCGTGTTCAAGGCAGCTCCATGAACTCAGAGTGTTTCCCCAATACGCATTGTAATACCGTTTTAACCTGTCTACTCTTGAAGCCTCATCATATGCGGTGATTTCGTTCAGAACCTGTTGAAGAATGCGAATCTTGTCAAGCAAGACAATGGATTTCTGATAGTTCCAGTGATCCTCATCCTTATCAGAATCCTTGATCTGTCGGAGCATGTTGACCGTGGTGAAGATCAAGTCATGCTTTTCAGTATGAACAATCTTCTGAGAATTCCTCGCAAGTTCAGCATATTTGTCTTCGGTCACAACTACTTCGAGATCAACATCGGAGTGTTTGTCATCATAGCCCTTCACGGTAGATCCAACTTGAATAATTCCCAGAACCTTCTCATCGTTGCCGTACTCGCTCAACAGTCTGTCGATTAGCTCTTTCCGCGAATCCAATTTGACCCTCCGCAATTTGAACTATGGATTTCTGATGCTCTATTAAATCTTCAGGCATGTCCTAAATAATGCACCTCCTTGGGAGATTTACAAAAACCGATTCCAAATGCAATTTCCAGGTCACCTGCCCAAAAAACAGGTGTATGGAAAAGGCTACAACCTAGACATAACAGTCTGCCGACTAAACTGCTACATGTACATCGAAACCACCAACGTGACGGCCCACGGCAACTCAACAACCATCGCGTCTCAAGAAGTCGCTCTACCAGCCGCAGGATGAACATTCTCTCACCAACATCCTTAGTACGCGTATACTTGCATGACGCATTGTTTCAGTAGTTTTATTAATTGGTGACTACTAGAATGAGAAATGGAGAGAGGGAGGTCGTGGATGAAAACGTTGGCTGAAATTGCACTATTTCTAGCGCTTGCCTTGACTGTCGTTCCGTTAATGCAGACGGCTCAGGCAAACCCGGTTCCGTACCCAATGATTGGTATGCCGTTTGAATATATTTACGCCAACATCACAGTCGCTGATAATGGCGCGACCGCAAAGGTCAACGGAACTTATCCGTTCTACAATGAGGCTGCCCGAATGTTTCAATGTCATACCCCCTGCCTCAGGACTCAACCAATGTAACAGTGATGGTCAATGGAAGCATGACCCTCTGGAAATACAATGAGGCGAATTACTCGACGATTCTTGGGGACTTGCCTGAGATAAACTGGACAGTTGACCCTGCCCCGAGTCAATTTACCGTTGAAGTTGACTACGAACACGCCGTGCCGGTGATAGGTCCGAACTTTACGTATTTCTATGCGATGGGCACGTGGAAGGACTTGACGGGGCTCTACTCGAAACGGGCTACTGCTTACCTGACTGCAGACATAAACATGGAATCTATCGAAGAAAATCAAACGTTGAATATCTATGCTTACCAGATAGTACCCCGACAACAATGGATTTGGAAACCACAAAACTGCATCATATCTAGAATCCGCAACACGTTCCAAGTAAACGCTACCGTGACATCCGATCTGTTCAGCCCCATAGAGGGGGACTTTCTGTTGACGTTTTCCGTCACGGTTTCAGGAGACATCAACGGAGACTTCAAAGTCGGCCTTCCAGACTTGGTTATTCTGGCACAGGCCTACGGCTCAAAGCCCAGTGGTTCAAACTGGAATCCTAACGCGGACATTGACGGCAACGGCGCAGCAGGCCTCTCAGACCTCGTCAAACTGGCTCAGCATTATGGACAACACTAGCGCGCTAGCGTGTTCCTAAATTCCCTTTTTTGGGAGTGACGAGTTGGTTCATGTCCTACAGACGATACTCCTCGCATCAATAGTCACACGGTCATCCTCGAACCAAGCGAGCCTGTAACAAAAACCAGCTCGCGAATGAATTTAGGAACTCCGGCCTGAATTGCTGAGCATCCAGAGGATTATACCTGCCTCCAAATTCAAGGGTTGTTGAACCATCCAATGAATAATGGCATATCCTCTCTCTCCACAACCCTCAAGTTTACTAGCTTACCTTCAAGCGCGCGCGTGTTTGTTAGCGCGCGCTATGCCGAATATCGCCAATGCGAGCGTTTCCAGCGATGCCTGCACAAGACCAAAGACTTTTCTGTTCCTCGAACAATCTTGATTTGCTGGGAAATGGGTTGCCTGGCGCAGTAGTCATCGTTGATTATGATCCGCAGTGGCCGACACTTTACGAGAAGGAGAAAGCGCTTGTTCGCAGAGTTCTTGAGCGCAGAATCTGCGCGTTCGAACATGTCGGCAGTACAGCAGTGCCTAGATTAGGTGGGAAGAACATCATCGACATCATGGCGGGTGTCAACAGCGTTGATGAAGCAAATCAATGCATCTCGCCGTTGGAAAGCATCGGCTACGATGATGTCACGCCCCAACCAGGTAACACAGAATGGTATTACTGTTTGGGAAAGGGCCCACACAGTGTCGGATACCATCTGCACCTCGTCAGGTTCAACAGTGAACACTGGAAAAAACAGATAGTCTTCCGCGATTTTCTCAGGAAGAACCCTCAGACAGCTCAAGAGTACTTCAATCTGAAGAAGAGATTGGCTACAAAGTACGGGACAGATCGTTTAGGCTACACAGAAGCAAAATCAGCTTTCATAGAATCCGTCCTTGCAGCAGGCAATCGAGTTATCCAACATTAAGAGTTTGATCGGCGCGCGTCACGGTCAATGTATTATGAACGCGTGAGTGAATTACACAAGAAAAAAGCGGTTCGCGAGAAGTCAAATTCGCGCGCACCTCCTTTTATAAGAGACTCAAGATAAGGACAATCCAAGCTTCGGGAAATGGGGAGTTGCTGATCTCGTTTCATTAGATCTAGCATGCCGAGAAACGTGGGACTCAGCGCGCAGACTCGACAAGGTTGGCAATGTTGAAACGCACAAAACCTTAAGTGCGCGCGTCGGCACAGACTATTCATTCGCTTAGCGAAGGTCAAACATGAGTCAAGAGAAGAAGCTCCAGAGAATAGACAGGGAGAAGCTGCCATTATTCTATAGGTTTATCTTGAAGATTCCAATTCCAGCAATCAGCACATTTATAGATATCCCGAGCGGCATCTTCTATGCGATAATTCTTCCGATTTTTGTCTCTTTAGACATTTTTCTGAACATCTATTTTCTGATTGGCTTTAGTTTCCCGATTAACATCTTCTTGGTTTGTGTTGTCCCCGTTGTCATTCTGGTGATTTTTGTAAGGCTCACTGCAGACAGGTTCATAAATTGGTGGAACTCCGGCGTGGTCGGCGGCTATGTTCAACGGGACGTCAAAGAGATACTGAAAGAGTATCTTGCCATGCGAGAGAACAAATCCAAAGAAGAAACAACAAGCGGATAGATCTGTCCTCCGATGCATTCACCTACTGAAATCCCACTGCACTGACAAGATGGGTTTTGCTATGAACTGCTAAGGCGAAGAAGCCCATCGAAGAATTGGGCAAAGACCATTCCTGCATTCAATATCATCGATCATCAACGATCCCCGCTGCGGAATTCATCAACTCGCTAGCCATATCACAGCACTCGCTACTGGAAGAATTCAACAGTTGATTTTTCCATAACTCATAAGAAGGGGGCAAAGGAGCTAATGCATGATATGCTATGGACAAGGGAGCTTCACTTCTAGCCATTTTGCCGCTTCACTACTGATAGCGCGCACGCTGGCTCCAGCTTCAGCGTTGCCAACTCATCCGGGACTTCAGGCTTTGCAGTTGCTGGACAAGACGGAACACAAGGCTTCTGCAGACTGAATGTTCCAAAAGCGTTAATCAATGGTTCCTACACCGTACGTTTGATGGAAAGGTGATTCCAGAGCCACAGTACCGCATACTGCCAACCTCAAACGAGAACTACACCTGCATTTACATGAACTACGCTCACAGCGAACACACGATAGAAGTCAGCGGAGAGACAGTGGTTCCGGAGTTTCCGTCAATCGCGTTCCTGACAATTCTTATGTTGGGAACTCTGTCGGCAGGTATAGTCTACAGAAGAAAAGACGCCAGTCCTCCTAAGAGATGAAAAAGGAGTTTGCAGGAGCAGTAGCGGCAATTTTCCAGCTTTTTGATGCATGACCGATATAATGAGGAACAGACTGGTCAAACGGATATTAGGGGACTGATAGAGAATATTCCTAGTGGCAGAAAATGAGTAACGCTAAACCAGTAAGATGTCAACAATGCGGAAAACCTTTAGGCTATGTGACTGTGTTAGCAAAAGGTCTAGCATCGTTTCAGCAACCTATTCAAAACGTCAAAATAGTTGCTATCTGCATGGAATGTTTCCAAAAGAAGAAATAGTCAACGGGTCAAACTCCCTTAAAAGACTGATAGAAGGCTGTTCTATCTTTTCTTGGTTTCCTTTCTCCATCTCTCATTTTCGGCATCTTTTGCCTCTGCCATTACTACAACGTCTTTTATGCTCGTTGGTCTGTTGGTAGCCTTGAGAACTAACCTTTCTCTCCATCCGCATTCACGGCATTCGTATTTTGGCGGAGTTAGTCCTATATGACCTGACATGTCTCCAGTCATCGAGCCGACTCTACGGACCAATGGGCTTTTGCATTTCGGACAGACTTGAATATCAACATACTTCTTTTCCTTTTCCAGCTCTTCCAAACCTTTCATTAGCTCTGGAAATAACTCACTTTCAGCTCTTTCAGTCTCTAAGGAAATAAGATGCTCTTTCTTTTTCCTCTTTTTCTTCTCTTGCTCTTGTTCCCACATTAGAGGCACTACCATGGAATGCCTACAGAAAATTAACAAACATACTGGTAAGTGCTCAGCTAGACTCTTCACCCCCACGGAGAAAGTTAATAAGAGAAGGATTCAATTTTGAACGTGAAGATGAAGCGTAGAATGAATAGTCGAAGGGTTCGAGAGTTTCTGTCGTTTGCGCTCATGGCAGGGTTTTTCTTCGTAGTTTTCTACCTTAACATCGGAATTCCATACAAGATATTCATGGCTGTCTTGGTGTTCGCAATGGTCTTTCTTCTCGGATTCGCCGATGAGGCTGTAAAACAAATAGAAAACAGGAAATTCTGAAACACGAGCAGATACAGTGGATGATAACGTAGAGCTAGGAGGTTCTGCAATCGCATGGTTCAAATTTGCTCATGGTTTTTTAAGCCCCTCCATAACTAACATTTTGAAAAGCAGCCTTGTCAATGCAGCAAGCTCTATCGACTGAAGAGGTGCAATTTCAAATGGAAATTGTTGAGGGCATACACAAGGTGGAAGGGGTTAACTCGAACGTCTATCTGATAATCGACGGGGGAGAGCTGACCCTCGTCGACACTGGAATGCCAAAAAACGCAGAGAAGATCCTTGATTACGTTCATAGGATAAGCCAGCAGTCTTCAAACATCTCGAGGATACTCTTGACGCATTGTCACGTAGACCATGTTGGAAGTGCCTTTGAACTCAAGCGGCTCACGAACGCGAAGGTTGGAGTTCACCAGGAAGACGCGGACTTTGTATCTGGGAAGAAGACGCTTCCAAGCCCAAGAGGTTTCATGGGTGTTCTCTTCAAGGCCATGTCACCGTTTTTCAAGTTCAAGCCAGTCGAGCCGGACATGATACTCCAAGAAAACGCCAAGGTTGGCAGACTCACAGTCATTCACACACCCGGACATACGCCTGGAAGTGTTTCTCTATACGACCCAGAGAGAAAGGTGCTGTTCGTGGGCGACACAATCAGGTTTGCCAACGGAAAGATAAGTGGCCCACAAGAACGGTTCACGTTAGACATGCAACAGGCATTAGAGTCCGTCAAAAAGATTTCACGCTTAGACTTCGATTTGATGCTAAGCGGCCACGGCGATCCCCTGAAACCTAACGCGTCAGAGAAGGTTAAGGAACTCTCCGACTCCTTGGAAGGAAAACTCCGCGCCTAGCAACCTCGCAGAAAAGGGTAGGAAGCACACGCCTGACAAACTAAACATTCTGAAAACGAGTTAATCCTTCATCACCAAAAAAGCGTAGGCTGCAAGAATTGGCATTATACTGGCGGAGGATATGAAAGCATAAACTGGTGAAAAGGTGTACAAGTAACCTCCCAGATAGGGCCCCGCGAAGGATGCTACTAGGCCGAAAGTCTGGGGGATTGAGACCCAGAGCCCCCTTTTTGCCTTAGGCGCGATTGTACCGACGAAAGAGTAGACTAACTGAGATGTAATGGCTGAGCCGCCCAAGAGAAACGCAAAGAACATAAGTGGTGGGATTTCCCTGAACAGGAGGAGAGGAATTATTGAAGCAAAATAGAGTAGAAGACAGACGCCTATAGCTCCTGATTTCCTCCACTTATCGCTTGCACGGCCCATGGCAACCCCTATGAAAGTTATTCCTGCATAGTTGATCGAACCGAACAGTCCGATTTGCACTTCATTCATTTTGACGCTTTCGTTTAGAAACGTCTGGACGAAGGGCCTTCCGATGCCTATGAAGAAAGAAGAAAATGCCAAGAGTATTGACCAAACAAGGATCTTTCGCCAGGGCCCCTTCTCTTGGGGGGCGTACAAAGCAAGAATCATCCTTTGCCAGAGTCCCTTCTTCCGAGGTGTATCAGCAGATTCGTTTTCCTCTGTTGTCTGCTCTTTTCGAGGATGCTGGTCGTGAAGAAAGAAGAAAACGCCCGTTGCGACCGCGGAAAGAATTGTTGAAATGCGCAGAACCCACTGCATCCCCATGATCGTTGCTAGATAGCCGCCGATTCCGGGGGCGAAAATGTAGCTGAAGGAGTAGCTAGCCCAGACAATCGCAAGGACCGAGGCCAACTTCGTCTTGTCGCTCACACACGTGATGACGTAAGCAGTTACGGCTGGAAGACCAATCATAGACAGCCCCCAACAGAAAGTCCCAGGAATCAGTTGTAGCCAGTTGCCAGCGAAAGAATAGATAAGAGGTGCCAATACCCACGGCGTCCAAGACAGTATCAATATCTTTTTGCGATCAAAACGGTCGGCCAGCAAACCCCCGAACAGTGGGACCAGAGCTGCAAATCCCATCAAAGTGGACAGAACAAGACCGAGTTGCACGTAGTCGGCGCCCAAAGACCTGATGTACAAGGGAAAAAACCAGAAATACAATCCCTCACCAAAAGCGCCCACAACGTTGGAGAGGCAAATCAACAGAACGTCACGTGTCAGACCTGCAGAAGGGAAAGCATAGGACAGAAGACGCTTGTAATCTGCCATTTGAACAATCGCCCATCTGAACATTTGACTGTTGAAGACCATCATAGAAAATCAAAGGAAGGCTTTATGCTTTCTCAACCCGAGTTGGTGCACGCCTGATGTGCGCTTAGTATTTATGAGAGTCATGCCCTTCAGGAGGTTGAGGATCATGATGAAAGGTTTGATTTTCTATCTGGTCGACGTGTTTGCTGAAGAAAAATACGCTGGAAATCAACTTGCAGTAGTCAGGAATGCAGGTGCACTCTCCAGCGCCCAAATGCAAAGAATCGCAAATGAAATGCACTTTTCTGAAACAACCTTCATCCTTTCAGACGAGAAGCGAAATGGCGGATACGATGTTCGCATCTTCACGCCCGCAAGGGAAATGCCTTTCGCGGGACATCCAACCTTGGGCACTGCTTTCGTGATAAGACACAGTTTAGTAAACGAAAACATCAACAAGGTAGTGCTTAACCTAAAAGTGGGGCAGATACCCGTTACTTTCGAAAAAGAGGAAAACCAAGAGATACCATGGATGAAACAGATACCGCCTATCTTCGGTAAGACCTTTGATGCCGCAAACATCTCGCAGATGTTGAACCTTAGCCTCGAAGATATCGACAACAACTATCCTATTCAAGAAGTGTCCACGGGCGTTCCCTTCGTCATAGTTCCCCTGAAAACCCTCGACGCAATAAAACGGGTCAGAATAGACAAAGACAAACACCTTGAACTGGCAAAAGAAACACAAGCAGAAACTCTTGTTTTCTCCCCTGAAACTTACAAAAAAGAAAACAATCTGAACGTACGCGTCTTTGTGGAATTGCACGGGATTCCCGAGGATCCGGCGACCGGCTCAGGCAACGGCTGTTTGGCTGGTTACCTTTCCCGATACCGCTATTTTGGCGATGACTCAGTTAGTGCAAGAGTGGAGCAAGGCTACGAAATAGGCAGGCCCTCTTTACTGCATATCAAAGCGGAAAACAGAGAAGGAGAAATACATGTTTACGTAGGAGGAAAGGTAGTGATGGTCGCCAACGGAGAACTCACCTGATCCAAGAGCAACTCATGACCCAAAACCGGTTGGCCACATCAGGCGCGCATGCAGCTCTGCCATGCGTGAAGTTACCGAGTGCGTTTCTTAACAAACCACTCCGCATCGGGCTTCCTAGTCCGAATTGGCACTGCATCATACTCAAACAGCGAAGTTTTCTTCATCTTCTCTCCATTCCCTGAAGAAAGAGAAACGACCGATTATGCTCAAGTACTTTTTCAAAATAGAAACTATATTCTATATATTCTATAGAGGTTCAGCACCGCCTAGGCTGGTCTTGCTATCACATCTGGCTTCTACATTATACCTAATGGGCACAAGTTTTGCACGGTTCAGGAGCGAGTGAGAAACTAGGTTTGAGGAGTTTTGTCAACGATTTTGTCTTTCTTAGGTTCGGTCTCTTTGCTTCCAGGTATTGAAATGACGACCTCGACTGCTATGATAATAATTATTAGAGCCAATATCAGGTACACGCCCGACTGATCGCGCATAAAAAGTGCAAGATGCCCTATCCAGGGGATTCGAAGAATGACTTTGCCGACCACAAGGTTGGCCGGTACTAGCCCACCTGGCGGCGGCCCGGGTGCGTTGTTCGCATCTCCTTGAGTGATGAAAACGATTTGGCCGTCTACCATTGTTTCTCCGATTGCTCTGTGAACTATTAATTCGTCGCTCCCTGGACTCTTATGGAAAACGAGGATGTCGCCGACGGGGTATGGCCCTGAGTGAATGTCTGAGGCGTTTACGCCTTGAATTATGATCAAATCTCCCGTGTGAAGTGTTCGGGCAAACGGGTGGGACCATCCGTCGCACTGATTCGGCTGCACGAGGCACATGCTTCCTGAAGCGACAGCTAGCATTGGATAGTCAGTGTTAAGCGCGAATCTCAGGCCAAACCAGAAGCCGAACACCACTACAACAATCAAAACAATCGTTATCGCTGTCTGAAAATACTCGTTCTTCCACAAGCGCCTATATCTCGGAGTCGTCAATGGCTTGCCTTCTCGTCGTAAACGCTTTGGATGAGTTAGTGGTAGGCGACTCTAAAACTTAGCGCTTCAAAGATGAAAAAGAGGGGGAGGTCGCGTCTTAAGGTGAGCAGCGCGTCGGTTTTAGATCTTCCTCTTGCTTAGCACTTCACGGAATTGCTTGTGACACTTCGGGCATTCGTAAAGCCCAATCTCAAGCTCCATTCTCTTTCCTGCCTTGTCAGGACGACCTGCCATTTTCCATGACTTCTTTGGCTTTGGAACTTCGGTTCCACATTTTGGACATTTAGGCAATTTAACTTCCTCCAATGTATTTCGATATTGATGGTTTCTGATGATGATAGATAAATAACTTTCCGTTGATCTCGTTTAGCAAACTCTTCAAAAATTACGATGAGATGTGATGATCACAGAAAAGCGCGAGCCATGCGCACTTGCTCAGCGGACTTGGTTCCAAGTTCTACCAACTTTCCTTCGCCCTGTCATTGTCCATGCTTCAGAGGTGGTTTCCAAAACGCTTTTACCTAGGGTTTCAAGCTTATTCCAACTGGTTTCAAGGTAGGTTAGGCGAATATTGAACGATAGTCCGGCAAATGCTTTTGAGCTGCTTGTAAAGCCTGTGCGAAAGCTCATCGACCAGAAAGGATTTCCAAGGCCGACCGAGCCTCAAGAAAAGACTATCCCCCTGATTCTTGAAGGAAAGAACGTTCTCCTGATTTCGCCTACGGCTACTGGCAAGACTGAAGCTGCGTTCTTGCCGGTCTTGAGCACACTTCTTCAGGGGCAACAAGGAGTCCCTGGAATTAAGGTCCTGTACATCACTCCACTGCGGGCCTTGAACAGGGACATGCTTGAACGTCTCGAGTGGTGGTGTAACAACCTGGACATAAAGTTGGCTGTAAGACACGGAGACACTGAAACCAAAGAGAGAGTGCGCCAGTCCAGAAGCCCGCCGGACATTCTGATAACGACTCCCGAGACTTTGCAGGCAATTCTGTCCGGCTGGATCATGCGCCAGCATCTACAGAAAGTGCAGTGGGTCATAGTCGATGAAGTGCATGAAATGGCGGACAGCAAGCGCGGAAGCCAGCTAGCCCTAGCCTTGGAACGGCTCAGGGCCATGATCGGCAGAGACTTCCAACTGATAGGCTTGTCCGCAACGATTGGCAGTCCAGAGAGAGTTGGCCAGTTTCTCGTCGGCAAAGGAAGAAGCGTCGAAATCGTGCGGGTTCCAGTTGCAAGAATGATGCATTTGAAAATCATTTTTCCAACGCCTGACGATGAAGACGTGCGATTGTCAACGAGGCTCTACACGCACCCCGAAGTCGCAGCTCGATTGCGAATCATCCGAGATTACATCAAGGAACACAAGTCCGTTCTGCTTTTTACAAACACGCGTGCCGTGTCTGAAGTCTTGGCCAGCAGGTTCAAAGTTTGGGACATCGACTTTCCAGTGTCCATCCATCACGGCTCGCTCGCCAAGCCGTCACGCATCGCAGCCGAAAAAGGGTTGAAGAGCGGCGAGTTGAGGGGGCTTGTCTGCACGAGCTCGCTTGAACTGGGCATCGACATCGGCAGCATAGACCTCGTCATCCAATACATGAGCCCAAGACAGGCAACGAGGCTCATCCAACGAGTGGGAAGAAGCGGCCACAGCATCGGCCGAGTAGCCGAAGGAATCATAGTGGCGTTAGACTCGGACGATGCGCTCGAGGCCCTAGTCATAGCCAAGAAAGCGCTGAAAGAAGACTTGGAACCGGTGCAGATCCCGCCCAAGCCCTATGACGTTCTTGCACATCAGATTGCAGGCCTGCTGCTCAAGAACAGACGGCTAGGTTTCGACGAGATTCTAGAGCTCTTCAAGAACGCTTATCCCTATGAAGACTTGACGGTTGAAGATGTTGAGAAAGTTCTCAGGTACATGCATCAGCGTTTCCCACGTTTGGCCTGGGTCTCTTTCGAGGATAAGATGGTTTTGAAGCCGAGGCAGGCCAAGGCGCTGTTTGAGTATTATTTTGACAATCTGTCCATGATTCCTGAAGAGAAACAGTTTCTCGTAGTGGATGAGACGAGCGACTCTTCGGTCGGAGTCTTGGATGAGGCGTTCATGGCAGAGTTCGGCAAGCCCGGCACGAAGTTCATCATCAGAGGAAGCCCATGGATAATTCAACACGTTTCCGAGGAGAGAGTGCACGTCAGGCCCATAGACGATCCAACCGGAGCCATACCCAGCTGGATAGGCGAAGAAATTCCTGTGCCTTTTGAGGTCTCGCAGGAAGTAGGCGCTATGAGAGGATTCGTGGAAGAACAGTTAGGAAAGAAAAGTTCGATCGAGAGCATTGCAACCGAATTGAGTAAACAGTATCCTGCTGACCAAGACGTTATTCTGCGCGCATTAACAGAAACGGTTGACCACGTAAATGCTGGTTACCTCGTTCCTACGGATAAGCGAATAACCGTCGAAGACTGGGGCGAGTTCGTTCTGATTCACATCAACTTCGGTTCGCTTACGAACAGAGCATTGGCTCAGTTGTTAGGCCAGTTGCTCTCTGAAAAAATCGGGTACACGGCTGTGGTTCAGCATGATCCGTACCGAATCTTCGTGCAAACGATGGGCACAGTTAACGCAGATCACATTGTCAAATTGTTTGGCGACATGCAAGCCTTGTCTGAACGGGCTGTTAGAGACGGTTTGACAGCGGCCACTTTAAAAACTGGGCTCTTCAAGAGGCGAATGATACACGTGGCGCGTCGTTTTGGAGCGTTGCAGAAGTGGGCTGACTTCGGCAGTGTGAGTCTTCAGAAGTTGGCGAAGAGTTTTGAGGAAACGCCCATTCACGAGGAAGCTTTGAAGGAAGTGTTCACCAAGGACTTGGACCTGGACAAGCTCATCAGCGTTCTTGCAGAAATGCGGAAGGGCGAAATCACGGTTCGGAAAATTGAAACTGGCGGAAACGCGTCGCCAATTGCTCGTGCAGGAATTGAGCGCATGAGCATGAAAACCGATTTGATTCCTCCCGAGAGAATGCGGGCCGTGCTCATAGAGTCCGCAAAGGCAAGGTTGCTCAACGAGACAAACAGTTTTCTGTGCACGAACTGTTGGAGCTACATGGAGATGATGAGGGTCAAGGATTTGCCTGATAGGCCGAAATGTCCAAAATGCGGTTCGTTCGCGATTGGGCTTCTCAGAGTCGAAGAGGAGAAGGCGCTGTCCATGGTTGAAAAGGGAAACGAAAAGCTGAGCAAGAGCGAAGAAAAACTGCACAATCAAGCCCTGCAAACAGCGCAGCTAATAGAGAAGTTCGGAAAAGCCGCTGCAGTCGCCTTTTGTGCCAGAAGAATGCAGCCCTCAGACGTCAAGGCCGTTCTGGAAAAGGAATCCAAGCTCAATGACAGATTCTATGAACTCGTCCTTGAAGCGGAGCGCAAAGCCATGAGCAAGAGGTTCTGGTAGATCTGTAGGCCGCTATCAATTAGAGTGAGAATCCGAGTCTTCCAATTTCGAGAAGGATACAGAACCCTTAGTTCATTACCGTCTAGCCTCCGCTCCGGTTCCGCAATCTGGTCGGCATACAGCGTTCTGTGAATGAGTGCGACTTACAACAAGTTTTAAATGAATCCGTACCTATCTGTGCCTAGACACTTTGCTGCTTACCACGTGAGGAAAAACACTTTGGAAATAAGTCGGAAGAAGCTTCGAGAAGAAGTTCTTGAAAGAATCAAGTACGTCAAAACGTGTGTTTTGGCGAGGGAAGCGTGTCTGTTGGTTCGTACCAACCGCGCTGTGCTCGAGCCGAAGGATGTTCAGGAAATCTGCCTTTCGATATCAAAGCTCTGCAAGGAAGAGGACTGTCAGGAACAAAGCGAAATGTGCCGCAAGGCTGCTGAGGCCGTGGGTTCAGGAGAAGAAGAAAAATACCTTGAACTGTGCGCTCAAAGCTGCATGAAATGCGGAGAAGCCCGTCAGCCCCCGCCGAAGAAAGCCACGTACGTCTCTTGAACCATCGAAAGTGTTTAAAGCAACAAAATCACTGGTTAAACCAGAAAATACAATAAGCCACACAGTAACGGAGGTCTCACGGTGTTCATAGCGCCCTTTGTTCCAAGTCCACCACAAGTTGTTCATCAAATGCTAGTGCTCGCCGAGTTGAAGCCCGGCGAAGTTTTCTTCGACCTAGGAGCAGGTGACGGTAGAACTGTGATAATGGCGGCAAAGGATTTTAGTGCAAGAGCAGTCGGCGTGGAACTGCGAGAGGACCTGGTTAAGAAGGCCTTAGGCACGATTTACGAACAGAATCTGCAAGACAGGATAACTATAGTGAACGGAGACATGTTCAACGTTGACTTAACATCAGCAGACGTCATCTTCCTTTACTTAACCACAAGCGCAAACGATAAGATCAAGGGGAAACTTGAAAGTGAGCTCAAACGCGGTGTGCGCATCGTTTCTCACGATTACGAGATCGTCGGCTGGAAACCCGTCAAGGTTGTGAATTTCTGTGAAAACCAGACCTTGGGGTTCCCTTCCCACACGATTTACCTCTACACGAAACCCTAGTCGGTGATACACCGTGTCCCACAGTTCTTTCAAGACCACAGTGAGAGTAACGTGGGCGGACACCGACGCAGCAGGAGTCGTGCACTTTTCAAGATTCTTCGTGTATTTTGAGAGGACAGAAGAAGAATTTTACCGATCTCTGGGGCTCAGCTTCACGGACTTGAGAAACAAGGGACTTTGGCTTCCAAGGGTAGAAGCTTTCTGCCAGTACAAGAAACCAGCAAGATTTGAAGACATGCTTGAAGTGGAGTTGACCCTTGAACAATTGAGAGAGAAGTCTGCCAAACTCGGCTTTACCGTCACCAACAAAGAAACGGCAGAACTGCTGGCAACCGGGTACTTTGTGGTCGTGGCAGCTGACAAAAACACTGGAAAGGCCACGCAGATTCCAAAAGAATTCGCTGACAAACTGAAACCCTTTGCCAAGCAGATTTTATAAGAGACGCGGATTCTTGATTCCAAACAGTGAAGGACACAATGCAATATATTCCATGGAAGCACATCGTAGACTGGAAATGCATTTCATGCGGAGACTGTTGCAGACTCTACAGCGTCGTCATAGACTTCGGAGAATGGCTTGGAATCATCAAGAACTACGGAGTGGAGCACACCGCTTCCGGCCTGAGCAAGCTGTTCATAAACCGAAGGAGCGACGGCTCGTGCGCGTTCCTTAACAATGGTTCAAACACTTCCCTTTGTGGACTGCAGCACATGAAGCCTAAGGCGTGTCAACTCTGGCCCTTCAGGGTTCTGCCAAGACCCGAATATGGATACCCAAGCGAGGCCCTCTACGTCTACCGAGGACGACCCCTGTTCGTGTACGCAGATCCAATGTGCCGGGGTCTCAGACTTGGAAGGCCCACGTTCGAGTTCGCAAATTACACGATGGAGGAATTTGTGGAAATCGCGGCGGGAATCCGCAGCAACCAGCTCAGGACCACTGCAGGCATCAGGTATTCTCAAACCTCTATGAGGCTCGAGTTTACGCGGGGTAATGGCCGCTGGTAGGAACAAAGCGCGCGTTCCAGTTCACAAGTTAGAGGAGAAGGCTTTGCGCCAGACTGGTCACATTTGCACAGAACACCTAACTCTTGTGACCACTTCTCTACTAGTTTGAGGCAAGATAGAATGAAGTTCGGATACCTGTGCGGCACGGCAGAAGCTATATGCGGACGCCTAGACAGTGTGGAGAAAATCGGCGTGCGGTGAAGAGCATGGAAGCAGTCGAGACTAAGGACCTATTCAAGACTTATGGTGGCAAGGAGCCTGTTCAAGCCCTCAGAGGCGTGAATCTTTCGATCAGGAAAGGCGAGCTTTTCACGTTGCTCGGCCTGAACGGTGCGGGTAAGACGACTTTTCTGAGGATTGTTTCAACTCAGCTTTCACTTACGAGAGGAACTGCTCAAGTTTTGGGACACGATGTTTTGGCACACGCGGATGAAGTGAGGAAGCACATAGCCGTGGTTCCGCAGGATGTGCAGACCTATAGCAACTTCACTCCTTGGGAGTATTGTTACTATTTTTCGCTGTTGCGTGGGATGTCAAAGAGTAGAACGATGGAGGTTTCTGAGAAAGCTTTGAGAGCTGTTGAACTGTGGGACTTGAGGAATCGCACGTGTGTTGGGCTTTCTGGAGGAGAGAAGAAACGTGCGATAATCGCCACGGCGTTGGCTTCGGATGCTGACGTACTTCTGCTGGATGAGCCCACGAGCGGCTTGGATGCTGTTGCGAGGAGAAAGGTGTGGGCCGTTCTGAGGGAGTTGGTGGAGCAGGGTAGAACGATACTGTTGACCACGCACATCATGGAGGAGGCTGAGATGCTATCTGACAGGCTTGCGATTATCAACAAGGGTAACGTGATTGCGGAAGGAAGTCTTGAGGAAGTTAAAGGATTGGCCAAGGAGAAGTTCCGGGTTGTTGTAGAAGGAAACCTGCATGATTTGACTTTGAAAAACCACAATCACGTTTCAAAGTTTGGCAACAAACAGATAATCTACGTTGGTGATGAGGACGAGGGGCTGGAGCTCGTCAGAACAGCATTGAAAAGAGGGTTGAGAGCCGAGATTGCACGGATTACGCTTGAGGACGTGTTCGTCAAACTTGTCGGAGGGATAGAAGACAATTGAACCTCAAGGCCGTGAAGGACGCGTTCATAATAGCTGCCCTGAAGTCTATCCCCGATCTTAAGAGGAATCCATCTATGATGATTCTGATAGGATTGATAAGCGCATTCCCGCTCTTCTTCATTCTTGTTTTCGGTGGGCAGGTGAGCAATGGACTTGTGGGAGCGATGATTGCCACTATAAGCTTCATCGGTCTGGCGGCAGCAATACAGGATATTTCCTTCGATCGATACGTGAAGATAAGAGAAATGATAGTAGCTATGCCCGTGCATCCGGTCGCGTACGCCATGGGAGTGGCCATGGCTCCTCTCTTTATTTCCGCTCCTGGCTTAATCTTCTTCATAGCAATTGCGATTGCAATCGGGGCCTTGCCATTTTTTTCAATCGGGTGGGCGGTTGTAACCTTGATTTTGTGTTGGGCAGCTGGCAGTAGCATCGGGTTCATAATATCCACTTATTTGCGCAAGGCAAGCGTCTACACGCTGAACAACATGGCGAACATTCTCGGATTGGGCCTAGTTTTCCTGCCGCCGGTATACTACCCGGAGGAACTGCTTGGGGGCTACAGGTGGATATCCATGGTTTTTCCAACGTCAAATGCCGCTGGCCTAATCAGGTTCTACGCGGGGCTCACGCAGATATCTGCTGAGACGGTTCTCTTGCGTTGGCTCATACTCGCAGCAACGGTGATCGTCTCTATAGTCATCCTGTCATTCAAGGCAAGATGGCGAGAAGATTGACAATGGTCCATCGGCAGAAGAATGGTGGCTCTATGATGCTTCAGGCGGGCGTTGAAGATCTTTTCAAGAAATGCGAAATCTCGGTTGTTGAATGAATCAGGTTATAAGACTGAAGCCCAGATTCTTCGGGTGTCACAGCTGGTTTGCAGTATGGTCAAGCCTGAAATCGGTCTCTCTATGCTCTACTGTCTGGGTGAACCTTTCGGGAAAATGGCGGACGAGATTCCTAAGACGAGGCCAACCTACATAGAACTCGTCGATGACGGCTTTCACGCTCTAGACAAGAAGAACGTCGCGGCGCTGAACAGGATAAGACAGTGTTATGACAAGGAGTACACGGTGCACGCACCCTTTGTCGGCATAAACATAGCCCTGCCGCCGAGTCCATTGCTTAACGCCACGCTGAGGAGATTGAAGAACTCAATCGTCTACGCGGCTGCTCTAGATTGCGAGATGTGGGTTTTTCATCCGGGCCTAAGAACAGCTACCAGCATGTTTTATCCGGGCATGGACTGGACCAGAAACTTGGAAAGCATTCGACTGCTGTTCAGGTTTGCACGGGACCACGGTGTTGAGGCGTGTGTTGAAAACATTATGGAAGCGTTTGTAATGAAGAACGTGGGCGAGTTCAGAAGATTTTACGATGAAATTGGGGAGGACATAGGGTTGGCTTTTGACACTGGACACGCTAACGTGGTCGGGGAACTGGAGGGTTTTCTAACAGGTTTTTCAGACAAGATGGTCCATGTGCACGCCCATGACAACCATGGAAAATCCGACGAGCACTTGGGCGTGGGCTACGGCAACATAGACTGGGACACAGTGGCGAAGCATTTGAAAAGAGTATCTTTCAGCAAAGCGGTGATTATCGAATCTGTGGAGCATATTGACGAGAGTATCCAGAGGCTAGAGCGGCTACTCCTCTAACAATGGGATATCCAGCTTCATGAAGTCCTCTGCGACGATTGTATTCTTGAAAATTCTCTTTGCTTGCTTCAGCAGCTTGCTTGCGTCCTCGTATCTCTGGCTGATGTGTGTTAGAACGAGTTTCTTGACCTTTGCTTTCTTTGCGATTCTTGCTGCTTGACTTGGGGTCGAATGGCAATACTCCTTTGCTCTATCAGTCAGCTCTTCACCCAGCGTGCTGTCGTGTATCAACAGATCCGCGCCTGATGCGAACTTTTCGAGGAGCTTGAATGGACGAGTGTCGCCTGTGTAGACTATTTTTCTGCCCTTTCTCGACGTATCCATAACTTCCTCTGGTTTTACAACGCGCCTGTTCGGGAGTCTAACGTTCTGTCCGCCTTGAAGCTTTCCCCACAGGGGACCTTCTTGGACTCCTAGAGCCTCGGCTTTCTCGGGGTGGAATTTCCCGGGTCTAGGTTTCTCTTTGTAGGCGAAGGCAAAGCTTGGAATCACGTGTCTCGACTGAATCGCTTCTACACAATACTCTTTTTCGTCGCAAACGACACCTGCTTTTTCAATCTCGTGAATTTCAACTGGAAATGTTAGGCCGAACGGCACTGTCTCTCTTATTGCCTCCAAGAAATCACTAATTCTAGGTGGCCCGTAAACGTCGAGCTTTCTCTCCCTGTCAAGCAGGGCCATGGTCTGCAACAATCCCGGAAGCCCCAGAACGTGGTCTCCGTGCATGTGGGTTATGAAAATCTTCATTTTCCTATTCAGACTGCCCCTCGCCAAAAGCATCTGCCTTTGGACGCCTTCACCGCAGTCAAACATGAGTTGTTCACCCTCGCGCTGGATCAGTATTGCGGGCAAGCTTCTCTTGGGCGTTGGCACGCCCCCGGCAGTGCCCAGAAAAACTATGTGCAAACTCAAGGGTTACACCTTTTCGAACACGACGATTTCCCTAGTCAGGCTCCGGTGGACATAGACAAAATGGGACTCCAGGTGTTTATAGCCCAAGCTTGTGCCCACGCGCACGATGCCCAGTTTCTTGGGAGCGGCCATACAGATTCTCCTTCCATTACTCAGCATTTCATGTACAGCTGTCAGCACTTCTTCGATAATCTGTTTTGTGGTACGCTTCATGGTGCTCGAAGAAATGCCGTAAGGAGGGTCAGTTATAACGCAGTCAACCTTGATGAGCGGCGGATATTTTGCGTCGGCAATGATGATGCCTTCTGGTCTGACGCTGAAGTGAGCCATGTTCCTTATGGTTCCTTTAGCCATTCGACGCTGAATATCCAGGCCCAGCGCCTTGCAGCCTATGAGTTTGGCCTCAATGAGCATCGTTCCTGTTCCGCAGAACGGGTCGAGAACCACATCCCCTATCTTGGGCTCTGCCAGGTTTATCATGCACCTCGCGAGTTTCGCCTGCATCGCGGACGGGTGGAAGAAGGGCTTTTTCCTTGGGCGCCTCTCCACGAAGGGTTTGGCTTGAATCTCCGCAAGCTTCACTCCGAAAACGAACCTGTCTTCAGTGAGTACCCCTATGAACGTCTTGTCAGGCGTCTTCAGTTTCACCTTTGCCGTGGGGCACTTGTCGATTATCAAGGCGCCGAGCCTTCTTTCGAGGGTCATGCCGTTGATTTCGGACGAGTATTCTCTGACGTGTTTCACGCGTACAACGAAGCTCTCGTCCCGTTTCAGCACCTCTTCGAGTCGAGCATTTTGTACGGCTTTGATCATGCTGCTTGTCTCTGAACTGCTGGTAAAGAGTTCGAGTGCGCAGAGTCTCGTGAATGCTGCCCTGCGTTTAAGGTCTTCGACGCATGTGAGATCTGCTTCCAGTCTCAGAACCTGGTCGAGTTTCTCTGTGACTTGGTAGGAATGATCTTCAGCTTCTAGTATTGCTCTTACTTCGGAGACTGGCAAGTCTTCATGCTCACCCGAAAGGAAAAGGAAGAGTTTGGCCACGTTTGTGCTCCCTCAGCGTGCAAGCTCTCTGCTTATTACTGGAGCAAGAGACACCTTGCTCACACTGCTTGGAACGCTGTCGGTGCCCACGATTTCTTCTACCCCAGTTTGGAGGATTAGTCGCTCTGCATTCCCGATTAATAGAGGATGAACGCATGCAACGTAGATTCGTTGGGGATTCAGTTCTTTCAGAATCTTCGCCGCTGCGATAATTGTCCCTCCGGAGCTGACTATGTCATCGAAGATTATGACGGTCTTGCCCTTTATGTCGAGGGTTTTCATTTCCATACTGACTTGTCCAGTATAGCGGTCCCTATTCTTTTCCAAATATCCGCATTCTCCGCCCAAGATTTCTCTCGCTTCCTCAGCGATGTGAATTGCACCCTTGTCCGGTGAAAGCGCAAAAGCTTTCGAGTGGCCTTTCTTCACGAAGTATTCGGCAAGAAGGGGAATAGCGGAGACGCTTCGTGCTGGAAAAGGAAAGTGTGAGAACACCTTGTCTTGATGAACGTTCACCGTTATCAGCTGTTCAACGCCGGCGGCTTTGAGCATGCGTGCGACTGTTTCGGCACTTATGGGCTCGCCGTCAAGGAAGATTCTGTCTTGGCGCGCGTACGCCAAGTAGGGTACGATGGCGGTCACTTTTTTGGCGCCGTTTCTCTTTGCGGAGTCTGCCATGAGTGCTAATTGAATGAGTCTGGTGTCTTGAGGAGGACTCGTCGTCTGAACTATAGCAACGTCTTCGTTTTGCAGTTGGCCTTCTAGCCGCAGGTAGTTTTCGCCGTCTGGAAAAGTCTTGAAGGCCACGGGCACGGTTTCAGCTTTGAGAGTCTGGGCGACTTGTTTTCCCAGTTGTGTAGAAGCGGGTCCAAGGATTATCTTCATTTTTCTCGCCGTGTTTACAATGCCACAGTTTTGTCTTTTAGGTTTTCCCGACTTCCTCATATTGCTCGAGGAGTTCTTTGGCTCTGTCCACGCGGACCTTGCGTTCTTCAACCATCTTCGCCGCTACCTTGTCGATGAGGTTTCCGGTTGCTCCCGCTAGGACAGCTATGTTTCTTGCGTGAAGTGACATGTGGCCACGCTGTATGCCTTCATGCGCCAGCGCTCGTAATGCGCCGAGGTTCTGAGCCAAGCCCACGGCTGCGAGGACTTCGCCAAACTCGTTGGCTGTTTTTACACCGAGGATTTTTAAGGCTATTTTGGCTATCGGATGCGTCCTCACGGCGCCGCCTACCAAGCCGACCGCCATTGGCAGTTCAATCGAGCCGAGGAGGTCGCCGTTTTCGTTCTTTTCCCATGTTGAAAGCGAAGTGTAATGGCCTATCCTTGCCGCGTATGCGTGAGCTCCGGCTTCGATTGCCCGGTGATCGTTGCAAGTTGCGAGTACCACCGCGATTATGCCGTTCAGTATTCCCTTGTTGTGGGTTGCCGCCCTGTACGGGTCTGCCGCTGCGAAAGCATAGGCGTTCACGATGCCGTCAACGACGCCTTCTCCGCCGACTGAGGCTTTTGGCACGAGGCATGAGGCTCTCACCAGACGTTTTGTGGCCAGGTTAGACACTATGCGCAAGTAGACATGACCGTTTGCAATGCGCTCTATCATAGGAGCCACTGCCTCAGCCATCGTGTTCACGGCATTCGGCCCCATGGCGTCACGGCAGTCCACCTGCACTTCCACTATCAGCATCTGCCCCTGCGTCGTGCTGATTATCTTCGCTTCCACGTCTTTTGCCCCGCCCCCAGCTGAAACAAGCACAGGGTCCTGCTCGTTTGCCTTCTTCAAGATTTCGTCTCTTGACTGGATGACTCGCATCCTTGCCGCGTAGGGATCCTTGACGTTTACAACCTGTATCTGTCCAATCATAATCGGCGGCGTGCTACTCGTGTAAAACCCACCGCCGTCTCTTACCATCTTTGCGCCGTAGCTGGCCGCAGCCACGACTGAAGGCTCCTCGATGGCCATGGGAATCAGATAGTCACGCTTGTTTATGAGAAAGTTTGTGCCCATACCCAAGGGCACGGGAAAGGCTCCTACCACATTCTCGATCATGCGGTCAGCCAAATCCATGGGCAAAGAGCCCGTGTTCTGCAACAGTTCAGTCTCCTCGTCCGTCAGATCGGCAAATTCCTTAACCGCAGCCAGGCGTTGTTCGGGGCTTAGCTTGTAAAAGCCTGAAATCAACGAGGATTTCTGCATGCTCATCTCTTCTCCTCGACTAGGGATTCAAAACATGGTTCACTCTGAGCTTTTTAAGTTTTGGCAGAATAAGCACGTCCAGCTTCTCTTTTGTTCTACAACAGGAGCACCCTGAACTAATCTGTTTTCCTGCAGTTGCGACATTGTATTAGACGCGGAGAGTGAAGGGCCACACTGGCGGTCTGACTCACTGGCCGATACGTTGCCCAGAGCACCTGCAGAATCATATTCGGCACGGCATTGTTATCAAATTCGTCTCCCCAGTTAGGGGGACGTGGGCTGGGCAGCGCAAGCTTGTTGAGGTCAAGCTACTGCTCCTTGCCCACCGGTTTTCCTTTCCCAAAACGACCGCACAGTGTCCTCGCCATGGCGATTCCGATGAGTGCTCCGATCATGTTGAAGACGGCGTACAGTGCGACGAGGAAATCGAAAAACTGCTGCGAATCAGAAAAAACGAAGTCAAGTTTGTATTGCAGTTCGCTCCATATGAAGTAGTGGAACGTGCCGTTGACTTCAAATATGTTTGCACTTGCAAGGAATATGTTGAAACGTACCTGTCCATAAGCCTCTTCGTTTTGCTCGTCGAACGTCTGGTTGGACTCTGGCGTGTGATAAACGCTTAGAGCGAGCGGGTAGGAAAGCTCAGAGTATGGAAATGTTCCTTGATATTCTCCCAGCGTGTTCTGTTGAAACGAAATAATATCGCTTGATGGACGTGGTACCCAGACGCTTGAAACAGAAGCATAGGCTAGGTTGAGAGAGAACACGACGGCGAAAACGATGACCACTGTCCATAGCGCGCGTGAACTCCATTTTCCGAACTCGCTTATCGAAATTGACAAAATGAAGGTGATTCCAAGAAAAACAGATAGTGCTAGAAGCATGTCTCTCTACAGCTTGAAGCAGTTGAATACGAAATATAAAATTATCGGCGGCATGCAGTAGCGCTAACATGTTGCGGCGGGCATGACTGCTTCTACACTTGATGCGTCGTCGGAAAGGACATTCATGATAAGGTGCCATCCTAGCAGGACAAACAAATGAAAGTGTCCGGATGTCGACCTTATCTTCTGGATTCACCCGCGCTTTGAAACGATGACTCAAGTGAACAGTAGAAACTGACACAAAGAAAACGATTTAGCGACAGGCTGCCGCACTTTTGTTTGCACCGCCCGTTAGGGGACATCTCTTTTTGGCAGGGCTACTGCAGATATTCCTAGGGATTTGCGGATTTCTTTTGCTAGGGTTTCGCCGTTGCTGACCCGTGAGTTGTCGGTTATGACATGTTCGGGTTTTGAACGCCTTACGTATTCAAGCAAACCGTTGAAGTCTGAGTGGTCGCTGAGGGCTACGACGTATTCTTTGTTGTCGGTCTGGCGGATTGCTGAATCGAATTCCCATCCACTTACGATAACACGGAAATTGTTCAGACCGACGTTGCTCCTGGACTCCATGTGATAGAATGCTACGCAGGGTGCGTTGTCGTCTAGCAGTTTTTCCGTGTCTGGCTCTGTGGACAGCATCAGCCGTCCTATGTGCATGCCGTGTTTTTCGCAGACCTTTGAGACCTGAAAAACCCTCTCAGGCGCAAGGAAAGGAACGCCTAAGTCGGCCTCGTGCAGGATCTGCATGACTTCCTGAAGCTTCCCGTGATAGCCGAAAACGTAGACCGTGCCTTGTTCCAACCCCCTTTCAACTAGCGAAACCAGAGAGGCCTTGACGTTTGTTTCGAAAGAGCGTTTGCAGGCTGGGCTTCCATATGTGGCTTCGATGACAAGGACGTCTGATTCTAGGACGGGAGTGTCATCGATTCTGAAGTCGCCTGTGAAAACTATCCGTTTTCCCTCAAAGTCTTCGACCAGCACTTGAGCTGCTCCTAGAATGTGGTCGGCCTTGAAAAATGTTATTCGTTCTCCATCGTATTGTATGGTTTGGCCGTAGTCTAGGGTTTCTACCATGCCACCCAACAGAAAAAGCGGGCTTCGCATGACGTCGATCATGTCTTTCGTGGCTTTCGTCATCAAGACCTTGTTGCACGCTCTCAGGCTCCGCCTCAATCCCACCATGTGGTCAGCGTGAGCATGAGTGACTACTCGGAGGGGCTTGTTCTCCTCGAAAGCGTCACACGCGACATACTTGCCGAGAAGGACAGCACCGCGATCTGTTACGGTAGCTCTTGAGGACAAAGCCATTTACCATCCGTGTTTCTACGTTATCCTCGGGGCTAGCCACTCGACGAGTTCCCTGGGATCTCTGCAGTCTATCTTGACCTTTATGGGTCCTAGGGGGGATTCAGCGGTTTCTTTGGAGAAGGAAATGTGTCCAGCGTATGCCACCTGCTTGTTCAAACAGAACCTGATGGCCTTCTTCTCCATGCCTTCCAGAAAGATGGCTCGGGCAGCGTTGCGAATGTGTTCTCGGCGAAGAAGATCGCATAGTCTAGTGAGTGATTCTTTTCCTTTGCCTTCTCCTACGAGAAGGTTTGCCTTGTGAAGAGGTTTCACCTGCAGGTTTACGTCTCCGAATATGTTCCGGACAGCCTCTTCTACTTTTTCTTGTGATTCTGTGGAGTTGATTTCGGTTTCCACGTGTAGGCTTATTTCTTCCATTTCTCCTCCACCTTCCTCAAGACGTGCTTGACCCTGTTTCTCACGACTTCCAAAGCTTCCTCGTTGACTACAGTGTACTCTGCCATGGCTGTGACGTTACCCAGTCCGACGCCGAGTTCGCGCATGTCTCTTTCGTGAAAAACGTCCCAGCCTTCGGCGTCATCACTTCTTCGCCTGCGGTAGAGCCTCTGAAACCGAGTTTCTGGAGAGGAACAGATGGCCATGAGGCTGAACTCTGGAAAACGCTTTTTGAATTCTTCAACTTCGTCCAGGCTTCTTATCCCGTCTACGACGACTTTGTGTTTTTTCGCTTCTTCTATTTTCGGGATGCATCTTTTTGCTATGACATCTTTTCCTTCCCTTTCTCGCAGTTCCAGCATTATTTTTCCGATGTTCTCGGGGGTTGGCTGCAAGTTTTTCTTTTCTGCTTCCTGTCTCACCACGTCGCCCATCACCACCGCATCGTAGCCGTTTTCCTTTGCAACTTTGAGGACGAGAGATTTTCCTGAGCCCGGCATTCCCGCCACGCCTAGTACGAGTTTCTGGTCAGCCATCTTTCTTGCCCTTTGAAAATGTTCTGGTTGTTCAACAGATAATCTTTTTTACATTAAAAGCGTTTATGACAGCAAATAGTGTACAGGCGGTGGAGTGCGCGTGTCAGAGCCGATTAGAAGTTTTGTAGCGTTCGACATTGACAGCGAGTCTGTTTTGAAGAGGCTCACGGAGATGCAAGCTATGCTGATGGGGACTAGCGCGGATTTGAAGGTCGTTGAGCCCAAGAACATTCACATAACCATGAGGTTTCTTGGAAACGTCACAGCAAGTACTGTTGAGCAGATTTTCGAGGGCATGAAGAAGGTGCAGTTCGTTCCTTTCGACGTTAAGATATGCGGTGTGGGGGCTTTTCCAGACGTACGCTATCCGCGTGTCGTATGGGCAGGTATAACCGAGGGCGCTGACAAACTGCGAGGAATCTTCAGCCAACTGGAGCCTCATCTGCGCAGTTTGGGGTTTGCACCTGATCCAAAGGGCTTCAGTCCACACCTGACGATTGCTCGCGTAAGGTCCGGGAGGAACAAGGCTGAACTTGCCAAATTCATAAATGAAAACGTGGGTTACGAGTTTGGAACCGTTAGAGCTGCGTGTTTGCGGCTGAAGAGAAGCGAGTTGACACCAAAGGGGCCTATTTACTCGACGCTTAAAGAGGTCTGCCCGCAAGGATAAGAAGGACCTGTTAATGCAAGAGAAAATGGAGACGGTCCTTTCAACCGTTCTGGAACGAGTCACGCCAAAAGATGATGAACGCTCCAAAATGAACGCGCTGGCCAGGAAACTGGAGATGAAAGTTGCTTCTGCATCGAAGCGTTTGGGTGTGAAAGCCACAGTGCGAGTGGAGGGGTCGTTTGCCAAGGACACGTGGCTGAGCAGTGAACTGGACATCGACGTTTTCATGCGGGTCCCTCGTTCGATTCCGAGAGAATCACTGGGCGACGTTTGCCTAAAGATTGCCAGAAAGGCAACGGAAGGTTCAATGCAGATTGAGAGGTTTGCTGAACATCCGTATCTGGAGGCCATAGTTGAAGGCGTCAGAGTGAACGTTGTGCCATGCTACGCTGCCAAACGTGGGGAATGGCTGAGCGCCACTGACAGAACACCATTCCACACTGACTATATTAACAAGCGTTTGGACAGACCGATGCGGAATGAAGCGCGCTTGCTGAAGAAGTTCATGAAAGGCACCGGCGTGTACGGTGCAGAGATTAAGATCGGCGGTTTCAGCGGTTACCTCTGCGAACTCTTAATCCGGCATTATAAAACCTTCACAAAGACGTTGGAAGCCTTCGCCAAAAGCAAACAGAGAATCATCGTGGACATCGAGAAACACTACGAAAACAGAGAGAATGAACTCTTTCGTCTCTTTGATGAACCACTGGTTATCGTGGATCCGGTAGATAGGGCAAGAAACGTGGCTTCTGCAGTACAGACACAGAAGCTCCACAGCTTCATAGCCGCGGCACAAGCTTTCCTGAGAAAACCGAACATTGAATACTTCTATCCGCGGAAGACGACCGCACTTAGCGCGGAGGAAATGAAAAAGGGATTGAAGAATCGTGGCTCGAAAATCGTCTTTGTGGTTTTCAACGGCGTCAACGCCGTACCCGACGTGTTGTGGGGCCAACTCTACAAGAGCCAACGTTCTCTCCGCAAGCTTGTGCAACTGAACGACTTCAAGATCTTGCGAGACCTTGCATGGAGTGACGAGAAAAACTCAAGCATGTTCATATTCGAACTTGAAGACTGCTGCATTTCGCATGTCAAGAAGCACTTGGGACCGCCGTTGGACAAGGAGAAGGAATCAGAAAAATTCGTTATGAAATATGTGGACAGCAAGGACACGGTTTGTGGGCCCTATGTGGAGGATGGCAGATGGGCTGTCTTGGTTAGGCGGAAATCTACTGATGTCTGTGATCTGTTCAGGCAGAGGTTAAAGGATGGGGGAAGAAGCGCAGGTGTGGCTGAGGGAATCTCGCAGGTTCTCAAAAAAAGTTTCAGAGTTCTAGTTAACGAGGAAATTGCTGAAGTCTACCAGACCAACGGCGAGTTCGCCATGTTTTTGACGGAGTTCTTGCAGGGCAAGCCTAAATGGTTAGAACCCCGGTCAGCGTGAGAACGATTAGAGTTATTCCGAGTATCCATGTGTAGAATGCGAAGTAATGGAATCTCTTGCTCCTCACCAAGTTTGAGACGATTCTTATCGCTATGTAGCCCGTAACCGCGGCTAGAACCACGCCGACCAACAATGTTGTGGAATTTATGTTTTGGAGGGCGAATTGACCGCGATTATGGTATGCTTCAAAGGCCGTGTCTCCTATTATCGCGGGGATTGAGAGAAGGAATGAGAACCTGAATGCTTTTTCTCTTTTCAACCCCAGCAGCAGGGCGGTTGAGATAGTGGCGCCGCTTCTGGACAGGCCTGGAAAACTCGCTAGTCCCTGAGCGACACCCATGATGAACGCTATCAAAGGGGTTATGGTGCCGACGTTTTCTTTTCCAAGTCTAGAAGTGTAAAGCCATGTAGCACCGACTAGGAACGTCACGCCGATTATGAACAGTGTTTGGAAAGTTTGTTCGAGGAATTCGGCGTAAAGCACCCCGATTATTCCTGTGGGTATAGTTGCCACGACTATGAGCGGTATGAGCCGACCATATTCTGACGTGAAGTCCAGATGCACCAAGGCCACGAGTATGTCCTTGATGTCTTTTCTGAAGTAAAAAACGACCACTATTAGAGTTCCGAGATGAAGGGTCACATCCAAGAGTGGCGTAACTTCCAAGTTCATCAAGTGCTGAGCTATTTTCAGGTGGGCAGTGCTCGAGACGGGCAGCCATTCTGTCAGGCCTTGGATTATGCCCAGTGGAACTATTTCGAGAATGCTCACATTTCCTATTGCAAAATAGACTGTCGTGGAGGAAGCCATAATGCCAGCAGTGTCATTGGCATAAACGACGATGGAATGCGATCCTTCGGCGAGGTTGGCCAAAGTCGTATTCACAAGTGTCGTGGTGTTTGACTGTCCGTCCAAACTGTAGCCGGCCCATGAGATAGATGCATTCACCGTGAACGTCAAAGATAGTGTCGACACTGTGAACGTCGTGTTTCCGGGCGACAAAATCGAGACGTTTAAAGCAATCTCGTTTGAAGTTAGAAAAGTCGCATGAGGCGACTCCGCACTTGAGGCAACAGCCCCAACGCAACTTGCACGACCGCTGCCTGCGAACAGCATCAAACCGAAAATGAGCGTACAAACTGACAACAAGAGAACCGGTCGCGCAGCCTTTTGACAGGCCGACCTGATCTGTTTGAGCCTCAGAGCTTTGCACAATTTCAGGTTTCTCTTACGTGCTACGGGTGCCAAGTTGATCCTCCGAATGGCCGTTTCGGATTAGTTTTAAGAGATAGTGAAGATAAGTTGTTTATACGCGTGGTGGTGTTGTCAGTGAGTGAGTATCCTCTTGGAAGTGCCGAAGACCGAAAAATGCTTTCTTCTATACCTACAGAAAGGTTGCTTGATTACCTGTTCCTTCAAACCCGAAACCTGTGGAGAGTTGACGGACTATACTTTCGGGGCATCGAGAAAAAGTTCGGCACAGAGGCTGCAACAGAGATTGATGCCGCTGTTTGGGAAGCCATGGCTGGAATCGAAGCCAAGAGCCTTCAGAAAATGTTCAAAGTCGGAGAAAACCCTGACGTGGCCAAGATACTGGAACTCCTGCAGAAGTCAAGCTGGGCTCTGGATCAACCCTTCAAGACCACCGAAATAAACAATGAACATGCAGTTCTCGGCGTAGGCAGGTGCAGAACCCAAGAAACCCGTCTAAGCAAGGGATTAGGCGAGTTCCCATGCAAGAAAGTACGGTTTGACTACTTGAGAAATTTCGCAAAGACACTGAACCCGAAAGTCGAGGTAAAATGCCAAGTCTGCCCACCCGACAAACACCCCAAAGACTCATGGTGCAAATGGGAATTTGTATTACAGATTTGACAGTTTGCACCATGTTTTTAGCGTCAGCTACTTCCTCTTTCGAAACAACATAATGTCGTCTTTCTGGCACACGTATTCAAAGCCTGTTTCAAGGAGTTTCCTTGCGTCCTCCACTGATTTGGCAATTGCAGAGTGGTATTCATCACCTTCAAAGTCGATGAGATGCGTATAGACCAAGGTGCTTTCTATGTTTCTGTGACCAAGCAAGTCCATTACATGCAGTATGTTTTTGGTTTTCTGATATTCCATTGTGGCTTTCCAATGTCGCAGCGTGTGAAAGTGTATCTGCATGATTCTTGGGTTCGCAAGCTTGTTGGCAACTTTCTTTCTTGTGGCGCAGAATTGGTTTTCCACGTGATTATAGATAGGCATTCCAAAGCGCGCGCGGAGGGTGCATCTGCGGATCAACTGTTGCCAGAGTTGTGAAGCCATCTGACTTCAATTCTGCAGTGATTGCGGTCAGCCACTTTCTGGTTTGAACTGCATGATGCTGCAGCAGAACATCCGAAACGAGGTCTACGCAGATTCTTCTCGGCCCCTTCAGCGAAGGGATCTAGACTGCGAATTGCTGAAGTCAAAGTGATGCTTATGTCGGTGAGGTTTTCGACACCCTTTAACGTGAATATGTTGGGTGAACTCTTGACAGTTGCATCCGCTTGAGGGTTGCAGACAAAGAGGTAGAAGTTTGACTGAAACTCATTCGCGAGATTCTTTGCTACACTTGGGTCTAGCAACGAAATATTTTTAAGCTTACTAATAGTTAAACCCTTTCTTAGCAAAATCTAAGAGGAATGAAAAACAATGTTGTTAGATGACATAATTCTCGTACTAGTTCCTACAGTAATCATTGCGATAGCTGTCATTGTCATATTGTTATACTTCATATACACAGTGGTAAAACCCTCGGAAGCGCATGTTGTTGTTACACAAGGCAAAGGTAGAAAACTGTACACTTCCAGACCAAATGAAAAAAGTTCTTATTGGTATGTTCCGTTGTGGATGAAAAGAACAATTCTTCCATTGGGAATTGTAAAGCTACAAATAGAAAATATATCTCTACGGGATAGCGATATGGCAAAGTTTCTTGGTGACGTGCGTGTATGGCTTAACATAGAGAACCCTGAATTAGCCGCAGAAAAATTGGGTACTGGAGATTACACTCAAACTCTGACTACAGACGTAAAAGATCTTATAGAATCCATTACTAGAAACGAGTCTATGAAAATGGATGTTATATCTATAATGAGAGATAGAGCCAAATTTAGTACCACAGTTAGAGATGAAATCAAGCCAGTTCTTCTTGGAGAATGGGGAATCAAAATTGCAGATCTGGAAGTTATACACTTCAAGGATTTGGATCCATACCACGTCATAGCAGATATAGAGGAAAGACAAGCAAAGGTCATAGAAGCAGAAACTAGAAAGCAGGTAGCTGATCAGGAAAAGGATGCCGTTATATCTGAGCAAAGATCACTTCAAGACAGAGAAACTCAGAAAGCTCAAGCAGAACAGGCGTATAAATCTGCTCAACTAGAAGCGCAGAAGCAAATTGGAATAGCAGATCAGCAAAGAGCGGAAGAAATTGCGAAGGCTACGATGGATGCTAATAAACAGGCAGTTGAGTCTATGAGAGCTTTAGATGTTGGTACTGCTGAAGTAGGTGCCCAGGCAGTAGTCAAGACAGCAGAAGGAGCTGCGAATGCAGTGAAAACCAAAGCCGATGGTGACGCTCAAGCAATCAAGTTGACAGGCTTTGCTCAAGCAGACGTGAATCAAGCACAACTGTTTGCGACAGCTGCTGGTACAGAGAAACAAGCAAATGCATTGAAACTCTATAATGATGCAGGTTTGTCTATAGAAATTATCCATGCAACGTTGCAATCGCAGATAGCAAAGTGGGCGGCTCTTGGCGATGGACTTAAAGTAGCAAAAATTAGCATTGTTCAAAGTGGAGAAAGTCAAATCTTTGGTATTCCGCTGAGTGCAGAAGTTGGTGCAGATATTGGTATGATGATTAAGGCGCTTGAAGCACAAGGAGTAGATGTTTCTAAAGTTCTAGATGCACTTCCGATAGGTTCTGTAGCTAAAGAAGCAATAAAAGCCAATCTCGCAAAGAATATTGTCAAGCAAGCAAACCAAGAGACAAAGAAGGCGAAGTAAGATGACAGAGAACCCTGACATAATAGATATAAAGAAGCTCAGTCCGTTTGCGCAAACGCTTCTCAGCATCTACGCCAAGACAACTGGAACTAATAACAATGAGAAGGTTTTGGAAGAAGCTCTCTTTGGAATCTATGAGCTTAGAAAACAGATAGACGTGACACGCGATCCTAAGATATATCCACAGGACGCGCAAGCTTTGATGAAACAGGTAAAAGCAGTCTTTGCAAGGTTCGAGCGTTGTGGAGATCCAATGAAAATGTTGCCTGCAGATTTAACTAGCAGCTCATAAATCCCTATTTTTGTCGCTATGATTATCAGCGGAGTGTGACTGAGGCTGAGGAGAAAGAACGGCGGAATAATCATTCCAATAATCGCAATCGTAATTATAGTTCTCTTTGTAATTGTGGTTGTTGCATATATAGAAAGCGAAAATGCAAGAGAATCACAAATCTCAGATTTTAAAGAGTTCGTTGCTGATCACAACTATCCGTTACATATGGGTTCAGTTTCGTACAGTAACGTTGTAACACTGGGAATTAGTGCTTTTGAAGAGAAGTGTACTACGTTGTCTACTGAAGCAAACTTTGAGATAATACAACAAAATACACATACTTGGCTGATATTTCCACAGACAAAATTCAGTGTTGTAGATACACAGACTAACACTGTTTATCGATGGGTGGTGTAACTTTGGACAGATGCCCAATTGGTTGGCATTGTTTGCATTTTACAGGAAACAGAAGGACTGTAATCCGTAAAGTGACAGATCACGGAAAATTTGGCAAAGAAGTACACGAGCAATTGTATGCGGAATAAGCAAAGGTGACGCAACCTCCAGTTATATGACTTGTGGAAGACTCTTCAGTTGAAATCGTGACTATTAGAAAGCAAAAGAGAGCTAAGTCAAGGTTTTTCCGTTCCACACTTTCGCCATAGCTCTCCCTCTTTTTCTATTAACCCTCTTTCAGCTTGACTAGAGCCTTCTGGAATGCATGGCTTAGGCTTACTTTTTCCCGATAGCTATTAGACCAATGCCGAGTAACTGAATTGACACACCAACAATAATGAAACCCAAATCTCTTTCACGATAGATGTCTATCTCATTATTCAAAGCAAAGGCGTAATATATTGCAAGAAGCAAACCCAAGAATACGAGAACTAAGCCCAAGATTGCTACATATTGCCATTGTCTAGTATTCTGAGAGTTCATCTGCATTCAGTTCAAATCAGTTTGAGACAGTCTTCAGATATCTGTCTTTAAATAATAACCTTTTTGTCTTCCGTTGCTGTGCAGATTAAAGATTTCTGCATGGCATGGCTCAAACTGGAAAAAGAGAGTGTTAGGTTGTTCTTGTTTGTCTCTTCTTGTACATCATAGCTGTCAATAGTGTTGCTATCAAGAATAGTGGTAGAATTAGGAATGGTGGAAACTCTGGTGCTATGAGTATCTGTTCTGTTGAATGTTTGTAGGTGAAGTACAGATAGGTGTTCGTGCTGTTGGATTCTGGCAGTAGGTTGTACGGTACTTCTGTTCCGTTGACAAAGACTGTATAGGTTCCATTCATGAGGTCTGTTGGAATGCAGATTCTGCAAAAGCCCTTTGTTCCGTTCTCGCCAGTAACGTTGAAGCTTATAGCGGTACCGTTGAACTGGAAGTTGGATATTGTGGAATTGCAGATGGTTTCAACCGAACACTGTGAGGTGACGTTGAAGCTGTTGAACATGCCCATCAGTGGATAATGGTCAACGTTGTTTACATCGATGACGTATGGTGTGCCTCCTATGCCGTCGTGATTCGAGTCTGTGCCGTTGTAGTCGCTCCAGTAGTTTCCGCCAGAAGGGAAGCCGTTATCCCAATAGTTTGTTGAAATCCATCCTGAACTTAGGATAGCAGGAGAGGCTTCACCCGAAAATACGTTTTTGTCATTATTTATGAATGAGTTGTGGATAAAAAGATTCAAGTTTGAATGGTACAGCCAAGTCCCATAAGTGCCGTTGCATAGCACACAGTTCTCAACTGTGTTATTGCTTGATTCAAAAAAGTCCAGATTACCCCAGTACAAAGGCTTTCCATCACTTAGAATAACACGGTTGCCTCCAAGCGTCAAGTTGGTCAGAATGCAGTCAATCGATCCTGCAAGAATCATTCCATCCTTGTTTCCAACCAGATCCAAGCCCCTGACAGTTGCGTTGCTGCAGTTGACAAGAGCCAGATAACCAGCGTTTGGGCAGCTTGACGGATCAAGATCCAAGCCACTGCTATTTGTTAGGTAGTATATTCTCTTGCCGTTCGCAAGGTTGGAAGAGTCTATATCCTGCATGAAAGATGATAAGCTATCCCCCCAGACAAAGAGGTTATTCTGCAAATTCGTCAGGTTATTCCTTCGAAAGACATTTGTGAAGCTTCCTTGCTGCAAACCCAGATTTGCACTGAACTCGCCATAAGCACTGATGTCCAGATTTATCATCGAATTGTTTGCCACAATATTTCCTTCGAGCATGTTGTCTGAAGGAACGAGCCCTGTGATTATGTTTGGGGCCAAATCAATGCCTGTCTGCCCGTTTTCTACTGTGTTGTTGATGATTTGGCAGTAGTGCGTGTCACCGTCAAGGTTTATTCCCATCGTACAGTTTTGGATGTGATTATCATTGACCGTGACGTTGGTGCAACTGTAGCCTATGTCTATTCCATAGCCGTCCATGTTCGAGACGTCGTTGTTGCTAATATTCGCTTGAGACGCGGAGAAGCTGATGCCTTTGTCAGCGTTCTGAAGAGTGTCGTTCTCGACGTTAGTATAGTTAAGGTTCACCAAAGGAGAGAAAACGCAATCGTGAAAGTCAGAATGCCCTTTGCCGAATCCAGCGTTTCTTACTGTGAAGTTCAGGATGCTTACATCGTTGGCTTCTATTGCGATTATTACACTTTCGGAAACACCGCCAAAAGGGTCGTGTACTAATGATCCAGTCCAGTTTCCGTCGATGATTGTGATGTTTCTGTCTTCTCCGACAAGCGTCAGCGACTTGTTTACAGTAATGGACTCGTAGTAGGTTCCAGCGTCAACTTTTATCGTGTCTCCATTCAACGTCTGATTTGCGTCTATTGCTTCCTGAATTGTAGAATAGTTCATACCCGTATTGAGATCGTGGACAGGCAAACTGCTTGATGCTTTGGTTTCAGTTTGGCTGAACCTTGAATAAGAAAAGCAAGACAGCAACAGGACTAGGCACAGCACAAGAAGCAATTTTCCTTTCATAACAAAAAGCCTGTCAAACTCCCGCTTAAATCTTGTGACATTGAAAGAATCCTCAATTGAAATCGTGACCGTTAGAAAACGAAAAAGTTGCCAAATCAAGCGTTTTTCTGTCTTACGCTTTCGACATATTCTTTTTAAGCCAGTTTCATTCGTCCATTTATGAGAAGAAAACGGTCATGTGAAGACGGACTTCGGGAGACATCTCCACCATAGGGTGCAAATGGGAATTTACACTGTGACTTTCGGAATTTACATCCTAGCGCGCGTTTATCTCTGATGAGTTGAAGAAATTTATATTGGCACGCGCTAGCGAAGTGTACACCCAGGATGGCTATTTGCATGAAACGCGCGTGGTGGCAATCATGACAATGAATCTGACGTTTCGACCTTTGACTTTGGAAAACTGGAAGGACCTTGAGAAGCTCTTTGGAGAAGACAGCATATGCAGATCATGCTGGTGCATGTGGTGGAGGCAATCATCGTCTGAATGGGAGAAAAGGAGAGGCAGCGAAAGAAAAGAAGCCCTGAGAACCATCGTGAGCCAAGGGAAAACTCCAGGCACACTAGCATATTCTGACGGACAGCCCGTTGGTTGGTGCTCCATATCTCCGAGAGAGGAATTCCACAGACTCGAGAGATCCAGAATGCTGAAACGCATAGATAATCGGCCGGTCTGGTCCGTGGTATGCTTCTTTGTGGCCAAACCCTTCAGACAGAAAGGTATCTCAACCAAGCTGTTGGAAGCTGCCGTCAGTCATGCTGGACATCAAGGGGGCAAGATCATCGAGGGATATCCGAGTCGGTCCAGCGGAAGACAGAATGATACGACTGTTTACACCGGTCTTGCCTCTATGTTTCTGAAGGTTGGGTTTGTTGATATTGGCTCTGTCTCCAAGACCAGAACAATTATGCGATATGATATCAAAAAACCAGAGCCTGAGACGTTGAAAGCAAGCACGACCTGAGCCTCAGCTTTGCTGCCAACCCACCTCGAAGATATGCTTAGCCGAAAGCCCCTGGAGCTTTGGTAGAGCATGCTAGTTATCCTGATACCGACAAATCCTCCATTACTAGACTGGGAATCATACCATAACCCGTGATTCTGGAATCTGAGCCGATGTTTACGCGCGCTAAAGGCTTAAGTAGTTGAGTTACATATTACACGTTACACATTACATTTATGATGAAGAGTTGGAAATATGGTCTGGAAAGGAAAGACGAAAGAAAACGACAGGAAGAGTGAGGACGGGCAGAAGAAAGTTGCAATGATGGTTTGCTGCCCTGAAGGTGAGAGCAAAGTGGTTTCGCCCCAACTGAAAGACGAGATTCTAATGAAGTTGGGAAACGGGCTTGGAGAACGAGGCAATGTCGTAATGACGAGATTGGATGATGCGGATTTGAAACAGATTGACGCACTCGTCGAAGTTGAAGCCTTTAAAAGCCGATCAGAAGCAGCAGCCTTCTTTATTAGACAAGGTATGCTAGCTCGCAAAGACCTTTTTGAGAGAGTTATGCCAACTGTCGAGAAGATCAGAGAACTCAAGGAGCAAGCCAAAAGAGAACTCAGCAAGAAGGAGCAACAATGATTCGAAGGTCGTCATATGACTGAGGAAAAGCAGAGAAGACAAGTACGCGAAGGCTATGCCAAAATAGCCGTCAATCAGAGTTCATGTTGCAAAAGCACATCTCACGAAGACAGCAAGAAGATGGGATATTCCGAAGAAGACCTCAAAACTGCTCCAAAAGGCGCAAACATGGGCTTGGGCTGCGGAAATCCCGTAGCGTTGACTTCACTACGAGAAGGAGAGATAGTCGTCGATTTGGGTTCAGGCGGCGGATTTGATTGCTTCCTAGCTACCAAGAAAGTGGGCCAGAGAGGCAAGGTGATCGACGTCGACATGACACCAATAATGATTGACAAAGCCAGAGAAAACGCTAGAAAAGGCAAATACGCAAACGTCGAGTTCAGACTTGGAGAAATTGAAAATCTACCTGTTGCAGACAACACGGCAGACGTAGTAATTTCAAACTGCGTGATCAATTTGACCCCAGACAAGAAGAAAGTCTTCCAAGAAGCTTTCAGAGTGCTCAAGCCCGGAGGAAGACTGATGGTATCAGATCTCGTATTGCTGAAAGAGCTTCCTGAGGCAATGAAAAAAGGAATGAGTTCAACAAGCTGCGTTGCGGGTGCAATAATGAAGGACAAATACATAGAAACAATAAATGCAGTCGGATTTGAGAACGTGAGAATAATCCAAGAAAAGCCATACCACTCCGAGGACTTTGCCAACGATCCTGATGCAGAAGTCCTAACCTTCAATCCAAAGACGAATGCTACCGAAACTAAGAAAGTGTCCGAACTGGACGAAAAAGCAAAACAGAGAATGAAAGAAATTATAGAGGCAACACTGAGCATTAACGTTTCAGCGACAAAGCCGCGCGCTAACATGCAAGTTCTATTGTCGGGAGGGAAGGAGGGAGAGCGTTCCTTCAAGCGCGCGCTATATGCTGAAACATGTATTCGAAATGAGTGAATGCATTGTTTCTGGCCTAATTGGCGGATGTCGGTGGCCAAATGTTCGCTGCTTGTCCATTTTCGAGAGAGTTTAGGCCGGTTTTGATTGTTTGTCGAAGTAGTCTGAGGCTCGTTCCTGGATTTGTAAGTAGGCTGCGCCTAGTATCATGCCGACTACGAGTATAAGTAAGGTGTCAACGAAGCTGTAGACTGGTCTGAACAGTCGGATGGCCAAGACCGCGACGAATATAGCAACTGCTATGCCAAGGCGTGATACTAGCTTCAACAGGTCGATTACGAACCACTTGGTAATTACCTTCAACTCATTCCACGCTCCACTGATGCGACATGTGCACCTGTACTTTAGTCTTGGCGTGTGTTGGACTTCCATTTCAGCACGAGCGTGACCTTCAAGAAGGTTCACAAGAATTCTCTTTGACGAACGCTGAGGTAACAATTAGAGACTGTAACCGATTCTTGAGCAATGTCAAAAGAGCGCGCGCCGTTGTTGCTGAAAGGAGACCTTTGGCTAATCGTAGGAGAAGGGCTACTGAGGTTACAGAAAGAAAAGCTGTAACGTTGAGGCAAGAAGTTTGTATTGTAGGAGGTAGCTCTCAAGACCGTTACAGAGACCTTAAGACGGGGTCGCTTTGTAGCGTGCGCTACCTTACCTGCGCTCCCGAGAAGAACGGCTACAAATGACCGTGTCAAGGATTAAATATCGAGCTGAATATTGCTACTAAAGGGAAGACTGGAATTTTGGATGAAGAAGAGTTCAAAAACTACTGTCTCGAAAGAAAGCTGAGTAAAAAGACAATACAGGCGCACGTCAAGATTGTTAAAGAGTTCGAAACTTTTCTGAGAACAAAGTGCCAAAACAGGAGTATAACCAACGCTACTCCCGCCAATCTGCACGCGTTCGTCAAACACTTAATGGAGGAGAATAGGAACACGTGGGATAACCTGCTCTCCCTCGTCAGATACGCCAGTTTCATTAATAACAAGGAGATAATTGTTCCTCTGCTGGAGCTTCTTGACGGTAGTGACGTCTTGGAGAACCTCTCAAATACAATCAAACAGACAGTGGGTAAAACCAAGCACAAAGCGATTTTTGAGGGGATCAAACTGCCCCCTCTGGGCACACTCCCAGAGGATAGACCAAAAATCACTAGAAAATTCATGGATAATCTCGAAGCAGAATTGGGTGTAGGTAAGTGCAGAGAAATCCTTTCAAGCGGACCTCATGCCAGTCCTAAGGAACATTATTTGCCTGAGCAGAAGAAGTTTTTGGAAACAAAGGGCATAGACGACTTCCTGAGAAAGAAGCACGAGGAATACGTTGAAGAGCTCGAAAGGCATATGGAAGAAAAAACACTGTACTTCACTCAGGAAATCACCAAAGAGGTTCTTGACTATGTCAGAAAAACTCCGACCTGTCAAGTAGGCGTGAGAAAAGGAGACATAATCTACGTCACAAAGATTCCCTACATGGCCAATGAGTATTTGCGCGAGAAAGACCCCAAGAAGAAGCGATATTATGCCTGCCACTGTGCGTGGGTACGCGAAGCCATAAAGTCAGACCTGAAGATTTCGCCCAATTTCTGCTATTGTAGCGCAGGATTCGAGAAACGTTTATGGGATGTCATCTTTGGCCAAGACGTCAAAGCAGATGTCTTACAGACCGTGCTAAAAGGCGATCCAATCTGCAAATTCGCCATTCACATTCCCAAAGAATACATTGGTCAAGAAGCTTATTCAAAGGAATCAAGTGCAGGCTCACTAATGCGTCGAGACCTCTGACATTGCAGTGAGAAACCATTTGCTTGCCTCGCGATATTTCGATTGAAGTTCCTTCTTGTCTTTCACGAAGTAGTTTCCCCCGGAGCAAGCTCCGGGGCTCTACGGTAGGGCTTCTTGTTGTTCTTCTCGTATGTACTGTCTGACGGCGTCAAGGTTTAGCCCGCCTACTGTGTTAACGCAGTAT
>JBEKCD010000019.1:0-20811 GCA_050015055.1 Bathyarchaeia archaeon
GGCTGCCCTTCCAACCTCTTCCTAATAATCCACCGTTTCAGCTTGTCCGAATCTCGATCCAAACCACGACACTCTCTTCTTCCGACATAAAGAGTGTAACCCATTTATTGGATAGAACATGAAAAAAGGGAGACCGAAAGCATTATAAAACGTGTGCAAGATATGAGCAACCTCATGAGGTTTGAGTCATGTCCATAAAACTATCCACTGGCGAAGAAATCCCGATAGAGATGCACAAGGCAAGAATGGTGCAGAAAATCCAGCTAGTCCCAGTTGACGAACGGCTCAAAGCCATAGAAGAAGCGGGCTACAACACGTTCCTGCTCAAGACAAAAGACATATTCCTCGACATGCTCACCGACAGCGGCGTCAACGCTATGAGCGACAACCAGTTCGCCGGCTTTTTGAAAGCGGACGACGCTTACGCGGGAAGCATGACGTTCTACGAATTCGCGAAAGCAGTCGAAGACGTGTTAGGTTACAAGCACGTTATGAACGTCCACCAGGGCAGGGCGGCAGAGCACCTTCTGGCAAAGGTCTTCGCCAAACCCAGCGGAGTCATCCCCACCAACTATCACTTCACCACAACCAAGGCCCACATTGAACTTCAAGGCATGCAGGTCCTGGAAATCTACTACGACGAGGCCCTGAAGACAGAAAGCACGAACCCGTTCAAGGGCAACATGGACCCGAACAAGCTGAAGAACGTAATCAAGAAGTACGGCAAGGACAAGATAGCCTTCGTGCGCATGGAAGCCACAACCAACCTCATCGGCGGACAACCTTTCTCCATGAAAAACCTGAAGGAGATAAAACAAATCTGCACAGAGACCGGACTTCTCCTCGTCATAGATGGAAGCCTGATTTCCGAAAACGCCTATCTGATAAGACAACGGGAGAAAGGCTACGAGAACAAGACGGTGGCGGAAATAGTCAAAGAAATGTGCAGCGTGGCAGACATTTATTACATGAGCGGAAGAAAAAACACGTGCGTCAGAGGCGGCTGCCTAGCGACCAACAACCTAAAACTGTTCGAACTGATACAACCGTGGCTACCCGTGTATGAAGGCTTCTTTACTTACGGCGGAATGTCCATGAGAGAAATCGGCGCAATGTCCGTCGGAATGCGAGAGATGGTGGATCCAGACGTTGCAGGCTGCTCGGTAGAACAAATCAAGTATTTCGTTAACAAACTCGTCAAAGCAGGCATCCCCGTCGTCACCCCGCCAGGTGGATTGGCCTGCCACCTTGACGCAATGAGGTTTCTCCCTGGCATCCCACAGTCCCAGTATCCTGCGGGCGCGCTCGCAACGGCGCTGTACATAGCTTCTGGAATAAGAAGCATGGAAAGAGGCACGATATCCATGGACAGAGACAAAGAGGGGAAAGAGGTTTTCGCAGACATTGAACTGACGAGGATAGCCCTGCCCAGAAGAGTCTACACCGTATCTCACATCGAATATGCGATTGACAGGATAAAGTGGTTGTACAAGCACAGGGATCTGGTGAAAGGACTGAGGTTCGTCTCCGAACCGCCCGTTCTCAGGTTCTTCCTCGGAAAACTGAAGGCCCTAGACGACTGGGGACTGAACCTGAAGGAAGCGTTCAAGAAAGAGATAGGCACCGCCTAAACTTCTTCCTTTTTTCAAGAAGTAGAAGTCGACACCTCCTAGCACACTGTTAAGGTTGTTCTGCGGGAAGCTCGAAGCTGCCATGGGTCAGTAGGTTTCTTGCTGGGTCTGAGCTATCGTGTCAACGTCAGATGTGTGATTTTTTCGTGCTTAAATTCATGATAAATCGATTTTTCTGTTTGATTGATGTTAAGGCTTCTAGGCCAGTTCTAAATGTTTGAGTTGTTTCAGGATGTTTTCAACGGCCAATTCTGGCGGCATGTCGAGGCTGTCGCATTTGAACTCGATGAATGGGGTTTTTTTCTCTTTGTAGTATTTCAGGACGGGTTCGGTCTGTTTCTCGTAGACGGCTATGCGGTCTTTGATGACTTCTGGTTTGTCGTCGGAACGTTGGTAGAGTTGTCCGCCGCACTTATCGCACACTCCTTCCACTTTGGGTTTCAGGAAGCGTATGTTGTACACTTCCCCGCAGTTCTTGCATATTCTTCGGCTGGAGAGCCGTTCGACTATTATCTTTTCGGGCACGGTTAACAGGATGACACCGTCTATTTGGGCGAATTTTTCTAGAGCTTTGGCTTGGTCAATCGTCCGTGGATAACCGTCAAGGATGAAGCCCTTCTTGCCCGTGGATCTTGCTAAGCGCTGCTTCAGAACTTCCGTAACAAGTTCACTTGGCCCCAGCAGGCCTTTCTCCACAAATCCCTTCACCTTTCTGCCCAGCGGCGTGTCTTCCTTCATTATCTCACGCAGCAGGTCTCCCGTAGCGATTACCTCCACACGAAGCTTTGTTTGCAAGCGAGAAGCGTAGGTGCCTTTGCCTGAACCTGGCGGACCGAAGATTATGAACTTCATCATCCCACTCACACTCTTCATTTGTCAATGGATAACAGTTGAAACAGGCCTTTCGATGTGCCAGCATATATCACTTTTGAGGAAAACCCAAGGAACCTATCTTGAAAATTCGAAACGGTTGCGGGTTTCATAGAATGGGTCAAAGGCTCTAGGTAACACAGACCTACTTGATCTTACACTCTTCCCATCTACATACGGTAGCGCAAAGTTATTTGAACAACGCAAGCATAATCGTGTGTCTGAATTTCGAGGGTGATCTAAATGAGCAAACGAAGGCAACTAGAAGAACTGTTCCTTAAGCACGAGTTCAAAGATTTCAGATGGATTGACCCGAAGAGCATTGTGGTCTCTCAATGGGTAAGAATGAAATGCATGTTCGGCTGCATAGAATATGGAAAAATCGCCTGTTGCCCTCCAAATACGCCGCCCGTTGATGAATGCAGAAGTTTCTTTGGCGAGTACAGCGAGGGTGTTGTCTTTCATTTTGAAAAGAAGGTTGAAGAGCCAGAGGAACGGCACGAATGGGCAAGAGGCGTCAACGAAAGGCTTCTCGGACTGGAGCGGGAGGTATTCTTGGCGGGTAATCCAAAGACGTTCCTGCTCTTCATGGATTCCTGTAGCCTGTGCAAGAACTGCGGCGAAGAAAGGGTCAGATGTAAGAACAAAAAGTCCGCGCGTCCACCTCCTGAAGCAATGGCCGTTGACGTTTTTTCAACGGTCAGACAGCTCGGCTACCCTATCGAGGTTTTGCGTGACTATTCGCAAACTATGAACAGATACGCTTTCCTGCTAGTAGAATAGCACGCATAGCACGCACGTGCTGATCTTCGGATCTATTGACACACACAGGGTTTGCGCGCTGTTTTCCATTTCTGAAAGATGGAGGGCAACATTCTGTAGCTGCAGACGACTCAAATCTAGCTTCTAGGGGGCTCTTCTTCTTCCACACTATTTAGCAACAGCCAAGGGATACGCCTCGCGCGCGAAGTAGGGCTTTCAGGAGATTGTTGACGACTGCTACTTGCCTTTAAAGACCGGTTTTCTCTTCTCGGTGAAGGCTGAGACGCCTTCTTTCAGATCTTCTGTGGATGCGACAACACCGAAGGCTTCCCGTTCTAGCGCCAGTGCCGAGTCCAAACCAATGTCTGCGCCTTTGTTGATTACGGCCTTTGCAACTCTGACTGCTACTGGGGCCTTGGACGCGAGTTCCAGAGCAAACTGTCTGACTGTCTCCTTGAACTTGTCGGCGGGGGCTACCATGTTTATTATGCCGAGTTGTTCTGCTGTCTTTGCGTCAATCATTCTGCCGGTGAAGACTAGTTCTTTCGCCTTTCCCCGGCCAATCAAACGTGTGAGTCTCTGGGTTCCGCCCCATCCCGGGATTAGGCCTATGTTGATTTCTGTTTGTCCCATGCGGGCGTTTTCTGAAGCGACGCGGAGGTCGCATGACATGGCGACTTCCAAGCCTCCGCCCAGGGCGTAACCGTTCAAGGCCGCGATAACCGGTTTTTCAAGGTTTTCGAGGGCGAGGCAGAGTGTTTCTCCCATAAGAGAGAGTTCTCGGGCTTTGAGGGCTGTCATTCCTGCCATGGCTTTTATGTCGGCGCCTGCTGAGAACGCTTTTTCGCCGGCTCCTGTCAGCACGACGACGCGAACGTTTTCATCGTTCTTTACGTCTTCGAGTGTGTGCATGATTTCCTCCACGACTTCTTTGCTGAAGGCGTTCAGTGCTTCAGGGCGGTTCAGAGTGATTGTGGCGATTCCTTCGCTTTTTTCGTAGATTATATACTTGAAGTCCATCGTGGCTTTGCCTCTCACTGTTTTTGTGTCCAGTCGTAGAAGCCTTTGCCGGTTTTTCTGCCGAGGAGTTGGGCTTTTGCCATTTGTTTAAGTCCGTTGGTTGGATGGAACTTGGGATCGAGTTCTCTCGTGAGGACTTCGGCTATGGCCAGTGTTGTGTCTGATCCTATGTAGTCGAGCAGCATGAGTGGACCCATTGGCCAGTTCAGTCCGAGCTTTATGGCTTTGTCTATGTCGTCCCTGTCTGCGATGCCTTCCCAATAAATCGCCACGGCTTCGTTGAGTGCGGGGATGAGTATGCGGTTCACTATGAACCCAGGACAGTCTTTCTTGACGAGAACGGTTTCCTTTTCCATCCTGTGTGCAACGTCCAGGACTGTTTGGATAGTCTCGTCCGACGTTCTTGCCCCCCTGATGACTTCTATGAGCTTCATGAGTTGCGGAGGGTTAAAGAAGTGCATTCCGCAGACTTTTTCGGGTCGTTTTGTGGATGAGGCTATTTCAGTTATGCTGACAGATGACGTATTGGAGGCGATTATGGCGTGGGCCGGGGCGCAACTGTCCACTTCACGGGACATTGTCTTTTTCAGCTCAACGTTTTCAGGCACGGCCTCGATTATCAGGTCAGCGTCACAAACAGCTTGTTCCAAGTCCAGCATGGGATGAATCCTTGCGAGTATGGCGTTCATGTCTAACTCGGTGAGCTGTCCTTTTTTGACAAATCGTTGAAGGCTCTCCCGAATCATGCCCATGCCGCCGTCGATGAACCGCTGTTCGATGTCCCTGAGGTTCACCTCGTACTTGCCCGTTTGAGCGGCTACCTGAGCAATGCCATGCCCCATCAGACCCGCGCCTAAGACTGCAACTTTCTTGATTTCGGTCAAAACATTCCCCCTTCTTGAAGTAGAGAGATAATTTGCCCTCTGTTGCGTTAAAAGGTTTTCCAGAAGCATATTAGACTTGGCACGTTGACAGGCGGACCCATTAAGATTAGATGCCAACGTGCACGGTAAGGTTTGACTCGCCAGTTCAACGTGGAAAAAGTGCAGCCTGCTTTTACCGTGCCATCATCAGAAAGGCCGAGTTAGAGAGATCCAACGATCCTTGCGAAATTCTATTATTTCATCACCAGTACCGGACAGCGCACATGATGTAGCACTCCATCAGTTACGCTTCCCAGAAGCATCTCTCTCATGTGGCTTACACCTCTAGCGCCTATCACGATCAGGTCAAAACTGCCTTGGTTCGCCACCCTCACGATTTCTTCAACGACGTGTCCTTCCACGAGCATCTTTTCGACTTGAATCTCCGACGTCTTAATCCTTTGTTCGCCGTCATCCAGAATCCTGTTTCCTAGCTTCTTAGCCGCTTCAATCATCGTGGAAACCTCAGCGCCTGTTATGATTGGAATGCTTAGCGAACCTACGGTGGATGGCTCTGGCATCATGATAGGCTGCACGGAATACACGTGTATCAACGTTATCTTTCCAGAGAATTTCTTCGCTATCTGAACCGCCTCTTCCAACGCCTTCAAAGAATGTTCAGACCCGTCTAATGGAACCAGTATCTTACTGAACAACCACGACACACCTTTCAAAGGATACTACTCTTCTAAGCATATAACTCTTGAAAAACTATTCAGAAAGCGCTAAACACTATAAGGGCGCTCGAATCTTCATGATGATCGCCGTGTAGTGCGGGCCTCCAGAGTTCAGAAATTCCCTAATCTTCCATCCTGTCTCCAGTAGAATGTGTTCCATCTCCTCTCTTGACACCATTAAGTAGTCAAACCATTTGCCTACGTACATCTCATATCTCACTCGGATTCTCACCTGTCCGCTCATTCTGCCTCTAGCCTTGTTCAGTTTGTGATATCGCAAATGTGCGCGGTCGTTGGTCACGTAGGGATCTCGAGATGTGGCTATGATTAAGCCATCTTCAGAAGTCATTTTGTAGAACCGCCTGAGAAGTCTTCTGGCTTTCTTCAAATCGCCAAAGAGTCCGAAGTCGTTTCCCATCATAATGATCGTATCAAAAGATTCCGGTTTGAAGTCGACATCTTTGATGGGCATGACTCGGGTTTTCTTGAGCCCTCTGAGTTTGCAGATTTTGATGGCAAGAGGAGAAATATCGATTCCGAGGACATCAAACCCTCTTTCCTGCAAATACAATGAGTGCCTCCCTGCTCCACAACCCACATCCAAGACTCTCCCTTTCGCAAATTGCATAGCTTTCTGTTCAATCTGAGACCAGCCTTCATATTCAGAAAAGTACTCTGTCGTCTTCATGACGTCGACAAGTCCGTCGTCTCTTTCCAGCACTTCAAAAGCCTCTTGTCCCTTGTAGGCAGCACATAATGCCTGGCCAAAAGCATCTTCCTTAGACTTCAGTTTCTTCATGCCAAGTCGAACATCACGTCCTTGTCACTGGTTTTTATGATTTGCGCCGATTCTGTGCAGAGTGAAGGCTCCTCTAGACAGAACTCGGAATCAAACGCAGAAGCAAAAGCTCGACATTCTTATCGGCCATGAATTTCGTTCCCCTTTGCTGCGTGCACTAACGTACAAGAAGCAGCACCTCTGGCAAGAATGGCCCATCCAGCTAGTGCTTTCTGAGGCTTGGGTTTGATTTCGACAAACTTGGAAGACCTCACGTTTTTTTATATTCACAGCTTGGTTTTCCTCTTGATTTCCATATCTGTTTGCATCTTCTTGCATCTGTCAAGCCAAAGAACCTCATAGTCTTTGTGAGGAATGACTCTTTTCTTCAAATCGGATATGGTGATGATCCCTTCTTCTTTACACCATTTGACACATGTCCTGTATTCGTCCCAATCGAGTTCTTCATCTTCCCAGTAAACCGGTATCTCAGAAAGACCAAGCAAAAAAGCTGCAAAGGCTCTAGTGTGGCCGTCTACAAGAACGATTTGATTGTCAAGTTTTTTTATTGGAATGGGTTCAACGTATATTGCCTTGGTCTGTCTTAGGTTTCTCATTACACTGTCCAGTTTCTCAGAACTAATCTACAGCTGGGTTGGTTGAATCGCATCTATCTTCATGCGTAACGTCTTAACCATTATGAACCAAGCCTCATCTCCTCGATCAAAGCCCAAGAAGCTTGACTAGCTATCTCGTCCTATTGGCGCAGAAGTATATCATCGTATCTGTGCATGTGAACTAGTGTGCGCGGGCAGGTCTTCAGTGGGCTGTTGCTTGTTTTAGATTGCCATAATGGGCGCTGTCGCTTTGATTAGCAAGGGAAAGTCTGAGGCTCTGGCGTAAAATGCTTAAGTAGGCTTGATTGTTAGTTTCTTGGGAAAGTTCATGGAATCTCAATCCGGCAATATTCGGTTTTTCAACAGTCTGGCACGTGAGAAGGAAAAGTTCATCCCCCTCGAAAAAGGAAAGGTCAAGATGTACACGTGTGGGCTTACCGTTTACGACTATGGACACATAGGGAACTATCGAGCGTTCATTTTCGAAGATCTGCTGAGGAGATGGCTTGAGTATCGCGGCTTTAAGGTCACTCAGGTCATGAACCTGACAGATGTCGATGACAAGGCGATTAAGGCTTCGAAGAAGAATGGAGTACCGCTTAAGGAATACACAGAACGTTACACGAGGGCTTTCTTTGAGGATGTTGCGACGTTGAACATTGAAAAAGCGGAGTTTTATCCGAAGGCGACCGAGCATGTGCCAGAGATGGTGGCTCTGATCACGAAATTGATGGAGAGAGGCTACGCGTACAAGGGTGAAGACGGTTCGATCTACTATGACATTTCAAAGTTCAAGGACTATGGGAAGCTTGCAAACATCAAGGTCGAAAACCTAAAGCTCGGCGCAAGAGTGAAGGCTGACGAGTACGCCAAGGATCAGGCGCAAGATTTCGCCTTATGGAAGGCGTGGAGCGAAGAGGATGGAGATGTCTTCTGGGAGACGCCGTTTGGAAAGGGAAGACCCGGATGGCACATCGAGTGCTCAGCAATGTCAATGAAATACCTCGGTGAGACAATGGACATTCACTGCGGCGGCGTGGACAACCTGTTCCCGCATCACGAAAACGAGATTGCCCAAAGCGAAGCTGCCACAGGCAAAAAATTCGTGAACTACTGGCTCCACAACGAGCACCTCCTAATAGAAGGCAGAAGAATGGCGAAGAGCCTGGGCAACTACTATACTGTACGAGACTTGACAGCCAAAGGGTATGACCCGAAGGCCATACGATATCTCCTCCTGGCAACGCATTACAGGCAGCAAGTCAACTTCACCTTCGAAGGTCTGGAAGCTGCAAAGAACACTCTGGAGCGGCTAACAAACTTCCTACACCGCCTGCTGGACGCTGACGGCAAGGACAGCGGGGACCAGCTCAAACAGCTAACTGTCCGGATGCAAAATGGTTTTGAGGAAGCCATGGACGATGACCTGAACATAAGCGAAGCATTGGCTGCCCTTTTCGATTTCATTAGAGACGTCAACAATCTCATTGATGGAAACATTCTGAGCAAAGCGGAAGCAAAAGAAGTCTACGACATGATCCTCAAGTTTGACAAGGTTTTGGGCGTCATAGGTGAAATCAAAAAAGAAGAAAAGTTACCAAGAGAGGCTGAGGAGCTTATTCTGAAAAGGGAAGAAGCGAGAAAAGCGAAAGACTGGAAGACGGCTGACGAGATTAGACAACGGCTCAAGACAATGGGCATACTGATTGAAGACACTTCTCAAGGCGTCAAATGGAGAATTGAGAAACACTAGATCGATCAATCCATGAACAAAGAAGCACGGTTGCTGAGGGAACGTGAGGAGCATGGCAAACATGGATTGGCGTGAGCGCCTGATGTTTAGAATGCTGCGTTTGGCTCGAGCAGTGCGCATTGACCGGATTCTACTCTTCAGGGGATCGGCGCACCCATTTCCGGATTACTTCAAAGGCTTCGAGAAGGTCGAGACTGTGAGAAGGCTCTTCAGCGAAAGAACCGAGGAAGTGCTTCGAAATCTTAAGGTTCAGTTCATGTGGGCAGGAGGCTACATGGGGGTGAATTCCTCAAACGGGCATCTCATGGTTAACTCCAGATACCTAAACAAGGGTGACAGGATAGACGTTTACCTCGATGTGGTTCACGAGCTTGTTCATGTGAAGCAGTTGATGGAAGGAAAAGAGCTGTTTGACAGCCACTACGGTTACACGGAAAGACCCACTGAAGTTGAAGCTTACAATTACGCGGTTCAGGAAGCAAGAAAATTGGGATTGAAGGATGAGAGGATTTGCCAGTACCTCAAAACTGAGTGGATGAGCGACGCTGCCTTCAAGCGGTTGGCAAAGACTCTAGGCGTCAGATGCGGAAGCTGAACCTTACAGACAAACTGTATTTCCCTTGGTTTCTTCCATCTAGAAGGCTGATTCGTCCAAAAGACGTTGTGAATTTCGGCCGTCAGTTGCTGCTTCTAAGGTGGAAATTCCAATCTGAGGTAGCGTATTTTTGTTCGCAAAGTCTTTCCGCGAGCTCACGTTCACGAGGTGTCAGTTCACCGCTAACGATTCTTATATTCAAGGCTTGCTCAAACCCTTCTTTTAGGGCATGAATCAACTCTGCCGGTGAAACGTGTTTTCCAAGTTCGTCGTACAGCGAAGTATGTTTACGTCTTGCGACGCTCACAACTTGCATGCAACTTTCGGCCCAAGGAACACGCAGGTATGTGAACATTTTTTCCAAGTTGACGTTGACAAGGATTGTTCCATGCTGCAAGAGGACTCCGCGCTTGTGACACTGAGCGCTTCCAGAGATTTTTCTACCTTTGACCGTGAGGTTTGGACATGCCTTCACACTGCCTTCATTGAAGTCAGCAGTCACGCCCAAGATACCCAGCGCTCTGGTTAGACCAGTGTAGATTCTTTCATAGACGTCTGCAATGTCGTCTGCTTTCAAGCTCTCTTTGCTCGCGACAACGCTATAGGTGATCTCATCCTCGGCGTCATGATATACGGTGCCTCCTCCCGTGATCCGTCTCACAACATCAATGCCTCCTTGCTTGCAGTTTTCCACTTGTACCTCCTTTTGGACCTCTTGAAATTTCCCGACTGAAACTGCGGAAGGTTTCCAACGGAAAAATCTCAGAGTATCAGTCATATGGCCTTCAATTCTGGCAGTCAGGATGGCTTCGTCGATAGCCATGTTCATGAACGCGTCGTGTGTTTCGAGTCTCAACAATCGCCAAGTATTCAATATGAAGACCGTCCAAGGAGGAAAAATCAGATTACACTTAATTGCGTTTTGATTCCAACATATATTATCGCGTTATGAACTCTTCTTGGGCCCGTTTTGTCGAGTCCGAGTTGTTAGCTTGTGACCTAGCTCCATTAAGCTGTGAATTACGAATTGCCCTGAATGGTTGCCAGTTCTGTCGAGGTAGAAGGCCTCTATTCCAATTTTGGTGGGGACCTCAAAATCGAAACACTCATCATCGCCCACATGAATCATTTCTTTAGGGGTAACCTCGCAGATGCTGCATACTTTCTTGTAAAGGCTAGGCGTCTTCTTGACAAGTCCAAAATCCGAGGTTGCAGAAAAAACCCGCTCAAAATAACGCCCAATCTTTGTCTTTTCAAGCTCCAGATCAGCGAATTCTCTGCGAGCATTCGTCACTATTATCAGCTTGAATCCCACGTGCCTAAATTCCTCCAAGACTCCAGTCACTTCAGGGAAAACCCCTATTCTATGTTGAAAAGAACTCAATATCTGTCCAGGAGAAACGTCTAAACCGAATTTACCAATCCAATAACTCAAATCATACCATTCAAGCTTCTCTCTGCCAACCTTGCCGTATTCGCGCGTCACGAAACTCTTGGCATCTTCAAACGCAAGACCGTACTTAAGGGCATACAAACGAGGAATTCCCTCTAACCATACGGAATCCACGAATGAAATGTCCGTAAGAGTCCCATCCAGATCGAAAGACGCTATTCTTATCCTTCTCAGTCTTCTCTCCCTCGACTTCCAGTTGTTAGACAGAGATTTTGACTATTTTACTGTTTGGCATTACTTTTGACCGAGAGGACCGCCTTGCATGTGCAGAATCAATAATGCAACCCCGCCTCCAGTTCGATTTTCGGAGTAATCTTTCTGGAGCTGAAGAACAAGAGAACGCACGAAAAACAAAGGACTATGTAATATTGCCTTTGCGCGCAGGCTTCGAAAGGCACTTAAGTGCGCAAAGGCTTCAAAGAGTTTGTGCCAAAATACAGCGCCATCTCTATCAGCCAGGAGTTGCTACAAACGATTTTCGAGGGCGCCAAGAGCCTCTATCCCAAGGAAACCATTCTAATGCTCAGAGGCGAGAAGAAGAAAGACATCATCACGATAACGGAACTCCTCATTCCTCCGCTTGCGAACTACGGACGAGGCTTTGCCAACATTCGCCTTCACATGCTACCAATGGATTTCTCCATCGTCGGAACAGCACACTCTCATCCTTCCGGCAATGTGAACCCCTCACACGCCGATCTGAACCACTTTTTCGGACCCATACTCATGATCGTAGGCTTCCCATTTACCGATGAAAAAAACGTCGCAGTCTATAATCGCAACGGAGAGAAACTAGCGATACAGGTAACGAGACCGTGATTGACATGCGAATTTAGGCGCGCGCGAAAAGAGTTATCTTTGGTTAAAGCAGTATTTGAACTTCGGATGGACAAATATTGGACCTGAAGTTCCGATGTTTGCTGCTCAGCGATGCCGAGTGGCTGACTGAAAACGCGAATGATCCGGAAGCTGCGAAATACGCTCTTGACATTTTTCCCGTGACAGACCACGAAATCGAAGAATGGCTCAAAAAAGACCTTGAAGAGAAGAGCAACAAGTACATTGTAGCCGAACTGAACGGTGAACCAGCAGGTTTCGTGAGGTTGTCGTTTCGCCCCGAGTTCGGAAGAGATCGGCACGTTGTCTGGCTTGGAATAGCTGTAAGGAAGAGACACTGGAGAAGGGGTGTTGGGACAGGGCTCATGAAGGAGGCGATAAGCTTCGCAAAGGGCTCCGGGTGCTGCAAACTGATGCTTGGCACGTTCGAGGGCAACGAAAGGGCAATGCCGCTTTATGAGAAACTCGGGTTTCGTACTGAGGCGTATGAAGATGAAGAGGTCTACATTGACGGTTCTTGGAAAAAAGCCTTGATAATGGGACTAGAACTTGCACCATGTGAACCCAAGCTGGTTGACGCCCTCCAACTTCCGCCTAACGCCCAGAATACTAAGCCATCAGAAAACCCCAAACAAAGAGACATTAATGTGAGACAAGTGATTATTAGCGATTTGGACGAGCTGCACAGACTGCAAAACTGCCCAGATTCCACGAAATCAACCTACAGGCTGCCTCCCGTAACAAAAGAAGAAACGAAGAAATGGCTTGAAAAGCTTCGTTCCGAAGAAGGAAAATACTGTTATGCTTGTACGAGAGGAAAGGAATTGGTCGGATATCTTCACTTTCGAGCGTACCGACTGCCCTTTCCCTGCCTCAAGTTTGAAGAGATTCTGGTTGACATAAGACACGAACCCAACGAAACAGCAAAGTCACTAGTTTCCGCCATCAAAGGCTTCAAAGAAAGGTATGGGTACCATAGAATATTCGCGTACGTGCCCGAAACAAGCAAGGCCGTGACAGAAGCACTCGAAGACCAAGGGTTCAAGAAAACTGGAGCAATGAAAGACAACTATTTCACCGACGGATACTACGTGAACGTGGCAGTATACTCGTTCCTATGAGAGCGCGTACTAGTGTTTTCCAGGGTCTTCGCAACGGCCTCGCGCGCACTTGCTTGGAAACAGAGGACATATGGGCAAGCTCGTGTCCATGTATCGAAAAGAAGGCGGTTCCAAAAGGCTAGTGAACGGTAACCATGTGGCTTTCGCGCATAGAAAGCCATCTGTCAAGTGTGTGCGCTGAGTTGGCACATCAGAAGACGTAAATGTCCAGCAAGAATTTTCAATTAGGGGGCAGCCATTGCAGTCAAGGGTAGTTATGCTTGTTGACTTGGACTATTTCTTTGCCCAGTGCGAGGAACTCAGGAACCCCGCCATAAGAGACAGGCCTGTTGTGGTGTGCGTCTATTCCGGACGAACAGAAGACAGCGGAGCTGTAAGTACGGCTAACTATATCGCCAGGGAGTACGGCGTGAAATCAGGAATGCCCATTTTCACGGCTAAGAAAAAACTGGAGAGTGCCAATGCATTTTTCCTGCCTGTGGATTATGTTTTTTACGAGGAAATTTCTGGGAAAGTGATGGACACCCTGAAAGGCTTCGCGGACCGTTTTGAACAGGTTGGGATAGACGAAGCCTATCTTGACGTGACCCAAAGAGTAAATGGAAGTTTCGAAGAGGGCCGAAAGCTTGCTGAAAGCGTTAAGAGCGAAGTACTACGCCAACAGAAACTCACGTGTTCAATCGGCGTGGCACCCAACAAACTCGTCGCAAAAATCGCGGCCGACACGAAAAAACCCGACGGCCTAACCGTTGTCATGCCCGAACAGGTCACAGTCTTTCTAGCGCCGCTACCCGTGAGCCGACTGATAGGTGTCGGAACGAAAACCAGAGAGAGAATGCAAGCTCTAGGCATCAACACAATCTTTGACCTGTCAAACTATGACATGCAGAAGCTAATCGCCGTTTTCGGCAAGACTCTGGCGACGTACTTCCACAATGCCTCCCTCGGAATGGACGAAGAACCAGTTCAAGAGAGAGGCGAAGCCACATCAATCAGCAGAATTTCAACGTTAAAACACGACTCCCGAGTGCTCAGCTTCATACTGGAAAAAACGGATCAACTGTGCAATGAAATACACGCTACAATCGCAAAGGACAGACTTGAGTACAAGACTGTCGGGATAATTGTAATCACAACAGACATGAGCATCCACACGAGATCAAAAACCCTTGAAACCCCCACAGACAGCCTTGAAGCTTTGAAAGGAACTGTGAAGGAACTGCTCGAGAAGTTCCTAGATCAAACCGGGTCTGAGGCACGCAGAATAGGGGTCAAAATCTCAAATTTCGCCAAGGAACAGAAGAATCAAACGCAACTCACGAGTTTCATTAAAAAGAGCAAAGACTGACTCCACTGTTTTATCGGAGATTCCAGCAACCTCTATTTTCAATGTAAACCCATTTCCTGTTGAACAAGCATGACTTCAGACAAAAAAGAAAATCACCGTGACAGCTTGCCGCCAGGTCAAGCCCCAATCAAAAGGCTTCTAAGATGGGGAATAGATCACCCCGGCATTACACGGTCCAACCCCAAAATCGACTTGAAAACATATACTCTGACTATAGATGGTGAAGTTGAAAAACCGTTGAAGCTCAGTTGGAATGAAATTGCCCAACTTCCCAGAGTCCAGTCTGTCAGTAATTTTCACTGCGTTGAAGGATGGAGTGTTCTCAACTGCAACTGGGAGGACATTCGTTTCGGAAATATAGCCAGCCTGGTCGGGCCTAAAGAAAGCGCAAGGTTTGTCACGTTTGAATGTGCAGACGGTTACACTACCTCGCTTTCTCTGCCGGAGCTTTCAAGTGACGACGTACTCCTGGCCTATGAACTTAACGAAAAGCCCCTGGAAGAAGGCTATGGGTTCCCTCTGCGGCTTGTTGTTCCTCGCAAATATGGATACAAGAGCGCTTTGTGGGTGACGCGGATAAGATTCACGGTGAAAAAAGAAGCTGGCTTCTGGGAAAAAAGAGGATACAGCGACTCGGCAGACGTCTGGAAGAACGATCGGTTTTCCAGGTGAAGAGTAGCGGGTTAGTAAAACAGCAGTTCTTGGGTCTAGTTTCCTTCTTGAGCGAGTGCGCCATATACTTCTAACGTCTGATCAGCGACTTTTTTCCACGTGAAATAGTCCAGAACCCGTTTTCGGCCGTTTTGGCCCCAGAGCCTTGCCCTTTTTGGGTCTCTAAGCACTTCTTTGATTCCCCATGCTATGTCCGCGGGGTCCTCCCCGTTAACGTGGACTCCGTTTTGATCTGGGCCTGAGTTGATGACCTGTTCGCGGAAGCCGACCACTCCTCGAGCGCCGACGACAACGGGTTTTGCCAGGGACATTGCTTCCAAGCTTACTATACCGAAGGGTTCGTAGACTGAGGGGAATACGCACACGTCTGACGCGGCATAGTACAATATCCTCTCATCTTCTGGGACGAAGTCAAAACGGTAGACGACGTGGTCTTTGATTCCAAGCCTGTTCGACGTTTCGATGATGTCACTCTGCTCTTCACCCTTGCCCAGAATCACCAGTTTCGTCTTTGGAAACTCCTCGAAAACCATGGGCATTGCTTGAACGAGGTTCTTCACGCTTTTCACCCACGTCAGCCTTCCGAGAAAAAGAACCATGTTCCAGTCCGCCGGGATTCCGCACTCTTGCCTGAACTGCTGCACATCTTCATTTCTGCACTCCTTCGGATCATAGTGGTCAGGGTCCACGCCGTTCCACACTACACTTATCTTTGACTGAGCCCAGCCATGTCTTGTCAAATCGTCCTGCATCGCATTACTTACCGTTATTATTCTGTCTGCATTCTGAGCCGCTGCCTCCTCAAGATGCGAAACAACCTCTGAGCCATGTCCCCCGCTCCTGCCCCACTCAGTACTGTGAACGTGGAAAACCACAGGTATCTTGGTCTCATTCTTCGTTATCAACCCTGAAACACAGCTCAGCCAGTCGTGAACGCACACCACATCGAAGTGATAGCCCTTCTTCCTCACAAGCTCGTTCAAGAACTTCGTCGAGCTCAGAATGTTGTAGAGGAATATGTCGTTGAAAAACCGGATGTTAGTCCCCCACCTTTTCAAATCGTCCACCACGAACATCGGAAAAACATTACTTGCATCCGCAATCAACGGCCGCTGGACATCCACGCCCTCCAGAACCTCAGTTGTCTTCAAGTCACCCGAATTAAGCGTGAAGACCGAGACGTCGTGTCCAAGCTGAACATACTCACGCGTTATGTACTGAGCATATGTCCCAAGACCGCCAACGAGCTTGGGCGGATACTCCCACACGAAGAAGCCGATTCTCAAGCCACAACCACCCTGAAGTCCCTTTACAATAGTTTCGCAAGGGGAGTTATGTTTTTCTGTTCACGAGAGCCAACAAGAGCTGGACCTTGTCGCGAGCCAAAGAGGCTGCCACCGAAAGTTTATAGTGTGTTCAACAAGTAAGATTGTGATTTGTTTAGGTGAAAGCGTTGCAGGACCCAGTGTGGATTGCGGCTGAGAAAATAAGAAAGCTTGAGGTCCAAGGAGCAAGGAACGTCGCCATAGCTGCGATAACTGCGACACAGACACAGGCAAACCAGACAAGAGCCAAAACTAAAAATGAATTTCTGAAAGAACTCCTGAAGACCAAGGAGACTCTTTTCGCTTCAAGAGAAACTGAACCGCTGATGAGGAACGCTATCCGATTAATCATAAATCAAGTAGAAAAGAGCACCGAGAAAAGCGTCAAAAAGCTAAGCGAGACAGTTTCGATGGCCTCGCAACAGTTTCTGAAAGATCTCGAAAACTCGAAGGAAAGAATTGCCGAAATGGGAGCCCGAAGGATCAGGAACAACTCCACGATACTGACCCACTGCCACTCTTCCACGGTCACTCATCTCCTGAGGAAAGCTAGGCATGATGGGAAAGTCTTCGAAGTCATCTGCACCGAAACCAGACCTGTCTTTCAAGGAAAGATCACGGCAAAAGAAATGTTAGACCTAAGCGTTAGAACAACGTTCATCGTTGATTCAGCCGCAAGGTTCTTCATGAACCAGGTTGACATGGTAGTCGTCGGAGCGGACGCGATAACTTCTGAAGGAAACGTGATAAACAAAATTGGAACAAGCATGATAGCGCTCGTGGCTCAAGAGGCGAGGACCCCGTTCTACGTGGTTTCAGAACTCTTGAAATTCGACCCGGCAACAATGTACGGAGACTACGAGAAGATAGAGGAAAGAGACCCACGTGAGATTTGGAAGGACGCCCCGAAAGACCTGACCGTTAGGAACCCGGCCTTTGACGTGACGCGGAGAGACTTCATTCACGGCATAATATGCGAAGAGGGAATAATATCCCCGCACTCGATAACAGAGGTAATGCACAGGAAATATCCATGGGTTTTCAAGTGAAGAGGCACTAGACGGTGTGTCCCCATGTTTCCAGGGCTCCTTCCAATTCCTTGTGTTTCATAGCGTACGTGCCCAGTGAAACACCGCGCATTGCTGCATCGACCGCTTGTCGCATGGCCATGGCTCCCGCAGTCGTTCCGTTGGGATGGCCGTGGATGCCTCCTCCAGCCTGGATCACAAGATCCTTTCCGAAGAACTTGACAAGTGCGGGAACAAGTCCTGGGTGCAGTCCTCCTGAGGCGACGGGCAACACTGGTTTAAGTCCGCCCATTTCCATGGTCAACGCATCCCTGTTCTCTGCCACTTCTTCCGCCGTTTCAAACATTTTCCCAACAACCGTCCCCACGTGAAGCTGATCCACGCCCACCATTCTTGAGACTTCCGCCACTACGCGCATTGCAATTCCATGCTTGGGATCCTTGGTGAACGCCGCGTGGCCGGCCCTGTGGGCATGAATTATAAGGTTAAAGCATCTATTTCGAAGCGTTTGCAACGCAGCGAAACCACAGGTTAAGATGTCTATCATCACGTATTCTCCCCCATGATTCACAACGGCCTCTGCCCTTCTCAACATTTCATCCGTTTCGGCCGTGATGTTGACCATGTAGACCTTCTTTTCCCCAGTTTCACCTTCAGCGCGATCTCTGCTCTCCAAGGTCTTGATTAGGCGATCTTCAAAAGGATTGAACTTCTGACTGCCGAGATTCTCATCATCCTTGACGATGTCACAACCTCCGGCCCAAGCATCATAAGCGACCTTCGCATGATCCACCGTTTTGAGCCCAAGCTTAGGCTTGATTATCGTGCCCACGAGCGGCCTATCATAAACTTCCATCAGCTTCCGTATTCCTTCAACACCGTATTTCGGGCCTTCGAAGCTTCGGATGAGCTTCCGCGGAAAAAGGATATCGTTGAGTCTTAGGTTTTTCAAGGCCCTCAACCCGAAAACGTTCCCCGCGACACTGCTCAGTATGTTGGGCATGCTTCCTGGCTCGAAGAGTTGCAGTGGATACGCTATTCTCACATCGTTCCCTTCTATGCTGAAAACGTGAGCCGCGAGCTTGAGGACGTAAGGTTTCACTGTTGAGAGCTCTGTCCACGTCCCTACTGAGCTCTCTGCAGCAACGCCTCCTGCCGCTTCCTCAATATCAATGCCAGCCGGCTCAACGCGAAAACTGCAAATAAGGTCTGTTTCTTTCGGTTCGTATTTCAAATCAACGAAATCCCTGTACCTCACTCTATCTGACCTTCCTTGTTCTGTGAATGTCACCTGTTCCTTAAAACCTTTGATAGCCTGCAGCTAGAACTTCGCCGGCGCCAAATCCTGCGTAAGCTTGGTTCCTGCTTTTAGGAGTCTAGCTCGCGCAACATGTATATCGTTTTGGCCTCAAAGAGCACCTCAAGCAGTGCACGAACTAATCGGGGGTCAAGCCGAGCAGTTCCACTGTCTTGTCCCATAATTGCTTCTGCAGGTGCTGATCGTGTGATATAGGGGCGGTTGTGGTTTCATGCATTTTTTCGAAGCATTTGCCCGTTACGCCTTTGACTTCGTCTGAAGATGCTAAGTAGACGGAAGTTTCAGCTCCCTTCTTCGCGTTAATTTGCATCGGACGGACCATCTTGAAGAGTATGGCCGAACGGAGACTTCCGCTGCTTCTTCCAAGATTGGTGGCCACAAAGCCTGGTTCAAGCGCGTTTACCATGACTCCCGTGCCCTCAAGCCGTCTGGCAAGCTCATAAGTGAACATTAACACCATCAATTTCGCGTTAGCATACACCTTCATTCCTTTAAAACTCTTTTCACTCTGCAAATCGTCGAAACTTATTTTGCCTGATCCGTGAAGCCCAGAAGTCACGTTGATTACTCTGGATGGAGCACTCGATTTCAACAAATCCATGAGTTGATGTGTGAGGAAAAACGGTCCAAGATAATCCACAGCCAGTGTCCGCTCAAAACCCTCCACGGTGATCTCCCGCTTGTTGAAGACAGCTCCGGCATTGTTTATGAGCACGTCCAGTCTGTCGTACTTTTGCCTAAATGACTCTGCGAAATGCCGTATTGAACCCAACGATGACACGTCGCATATCATCAGATCAACGGTATTGCTTCCGCTCTGGCTGAGTATTTCAAATCTCGCTTTTTCTCCCCATTCTGGGTTACGTACGACCATAATGACCCATGCGCCCATTTTTGCCAAAGCCAGAGTTGTTTCCTTTCCAATCCCAGAGTTGCTGCCTGTAACAACGCAGACCTTGTCTTTCATTTCGTTCAATTCACCATCACACCTGACGCACGAAAATCAACTGTGTGTGAAGATGGATTAACAAACGTCTCTCAAATACCTATACCTTCAGCGCACATGGTTCGAGTGCCAGAACGATAATCAGCCATCACGCTAGTCGATTTGAGACCACAAGCAACGCGGGCGAACAAAGCCTCAACCACGTTTGGTACGACGAGGCGTTTTTCTTCCAGTAAGCAGTTTTGTCCTGGTTTCTCTCAAAACGATTTTCGGGAGCGTATCTCCGTTTTCCTTCAAGTACGATTCCACTCTCTGTCTGTTGTGTTTGATCAGATCTCTCAGCAGCCATGAAACAGCTTTTGTGATCAAGATGTCTCGATGATTCTTCAGTTTGTTGATGTTCGTGAAAGCCAAATTTTCCAATCTTGCGTCCTCTGAGTCTCTGACTGGTTTCGTGAGCAGAACTAGACTAGCACGTTTCTTGTTGACATTATCACTTGAGGCCAGTTTGGTCAGAAGACCTTTCCATTCTTTCCAGTTGGCCAAGACTTCAGATGCAGGGAATTTCGACTGACATAGGGAGTCAACTTCAGCCCAACCGTGCGCGTTGTTCAGCCACACGTCAAGGTATCTTGGCTCAACAGTTTTCCTCAGCTTTGGCAACGAACCTAGCAACTCGCCTGCGGCAGAAATCTCGTTGACAGATTCTCCCTGACATAAAGAATTCAGCAATTCGATGTATTCAGCTTCAGTGAGGCTCGGATGTTTCCTAATTCAATTCCTGATGATTGCCCTCTGCTTATCGGCCCCCATCACGTAGCAGGTCTTGTCTGTTCCAATGTAGCGTTCAAGTCTCTCTTTCTGAGATTGTGACAATTGGTTGGCATGTGCCTTGACCTCGGAAATGAGTTCCAAATGATATGCGTTGACTATTCTTCGACTCATGCAACCTCACCCCACGCAATAGTTCCACATACTCGTCGTCGCGCGCTGTATACTATTCTTAGGTTAATAGGTAAAAGTAGTTTCCCCCGGAGCAAGCTCCGGGGCTCTACGGTAGGGCTTCTTGTTGTTCTTCTCGTATGTACTGTCTGACGGCGTCAAGGTTTAGCCCGCCTACTGTGTTAACGCAGTATC
>JBEKCD010000020.1:0-4286 GCA_050015055.1 Bathyarchaeia archaeon
ATGCAGATGCAACACTTTAAAGACTTGCCACTGAGTCCGGAAGTAATGAAGGGCATCGAGGAACTTGGATTCACGGATCTTTTTCCAATTCAAGCTCAGGCCATAACTCCATTACTTGAAGGCAAGGACGTTATCGGACAAGCGCAAACTGGGACCGGCAAAACTGCCGCTTTCGGAATTCCAATGATTGAACGCTTAGACCCAAACGACAACAGGGTCCAAGGATTGGTCTTGGAACCAACACGCGAACTTGCTGAACAAGTCGCGGAACACATGCATAGATTCGGCAAGTACGCTGGGTTCAAGGTTCTGCCAGTCTATGGCGGCGAACCTATCCAGAAACAAATACGCACCCTTGAAACGGGTGTTCAAATCGTAGTGGGCACGCCTGGACGTATAATAGACCTGATTGAAAGGCGCGTGCTAAATTTGGCACACGTGAAAATAGTCGTCTTGGACGAAGCTGACAGAATGCTTGACATGGGGTTCATCGAAGACATAGAATACATCCTCTCGCGGGTTCCGACCAACCGGCAGACCAGCCTCTTCTCGGCAACGATAGAGCAGACAGTGATGAACGTGTGCCACAGGTACATGAAGAACCCTGAGAAAATACTCGTTAGCAAGGACGAAATAGCTCTAACTCAGATACACCAATACTACACGGTTGTGAACCCTCACAGCAAATTTGAAAGCCTCTGCAACATACTCGACGCAAACCACATAGGGAGAGCCATAATCTTCTGCAAGACCCGAACAGAGACGAGCTTCTTGGCCGACAAACTGAGGGCAAGAGGATACGATGCGAAACCCTTACATGCTGGCTTCACGCAACCGCAGAGAAACTTTGTAATAGACTGTTTCAAGAGGGGAAAGCTGAAACTGCTCGTTGCGACCGATGTTGCGGCAAGAGGTCTGGACATTCAAGGAATCACCCACATAATCAACTACGACGTTCCATTAGACGCCTTGGTCTACTTCCACAGGATCGGACGGACCGCGAGGATGGGACTGGAAGGCACGGCCATAACGCTGGTGGGCTATGGAGAACTGGGAGAGCTGGAGCAGATTAAGGCTTTAACCAAAACCAACATAGAAGAAATCGAATAGAGCCTTGAGATTGCACGGCATTTATAAGGAACGGTGACACATTATAACAGCGCGGTAGCGTTCTGTTCTTGAATAGGAAACAGCGACACAACGCTACACAAAACAACCAAAAAAACAAAAAGGAGTGAGAAAAATGGCAGAAAATCAGAAGACTGTTTTCATTGGCAGGAAACCAGCAATGAGCTACGTACTGGCGATCATCACGAGCTTCTCAGCAACCAACTCTAAGGAAATAACCTTGAAGGCGCGTGGGCAAGCTATAACGACAGCTGTTGACGTTGCTGAAATAACGAGAAGCCGGTTCTTGAAAGACCTGAAAGTCAGCAAGATCGCCATAGGAACGGAGCAGATGCCACCTCGAGAAGGAGAAAACAGTGCTAGAATGGTTTCTACAATGGAGATAACACTGGCGAAAGAGTAGAAAAACATTGAGAAACAAAGTATCCGTAGGCGAGTATCTCGCCTTTCTTTCTTTGAAATATGAAGTCGACCCGGATCAGCTTTTTCACGCGTTGTGTTTGGCATGGGAGAACCTGAAAGCCACGTGCGGGGGGCTTCTTATTCAGTGCCGCAGCAAGACTCAGGACAAAGCGGTGTTCCTGATGACCAAGGACTCCAAAGTTGTTTCTCAGTTTCCAATACCGAAGGAGTTTCTCTCCGAGAAAGCTAATCCTATCAGGACTCTGCAGAGAGCTGAAATGTTCGGGAGACGCGCAGTCAAGAAGCCTGAAACGGCCTATTCTTTCCAAATAAAAGATTTAAGAGTGGGAATGAAAAAAATCAGCTTAACGGCTAAAGTGCTGGAGATTCCGAAGCCTACTTTTGTTTTCACGAGGTTCGGCAACTATGCTAGCGTGGCTAATGCCTCTGTGGCTGACGAGACTGGCACGGTGAAGTTGTGTTTGTGGAATGAGCAGATAGACGCCGTTTCAACCGGGGACATGATACAGATAGAGAATGCTCACATGTCTCTGTTCAGGGGCGAACGCCAGCTGAGAATAGGGAAGAATGGTAAGCTCAACATCGTGGAGAAGATGGATTCGGCGAAGCTGGAGAATTGAAGAGTTCAACGCTGGGCTTGACGACTTAGTCTCTGCTTGCGAGTATCACGATGTAGTCGGCCGTGTCGGCGCACTGGTCTGCGGCCTGTTCGAGGAATTCGATGAGGTCGTCGAATATTACCATGGCGCCGATGTTCATTTGCTGTCCGTATTTGATGAATGACGCTTTCGTTTTGAAGTAGTCGTCGTCGATTTCATGTTCGATTTCTTCAACTTTTTGGGCGCCTGTTATGGCTTCGGCTGGGGCCACAGTGATTTTTTCTATGCAGACGCGTAGGGCTTGGGCGCAGTCTACGAGGAGGCTGGTCATGTGCACCGTTTTGTCGTACATTTCTTGTGGGAGGCGTGTGCCCGCGAGCATTTCCATGCATCGTGCTGCGTCTTTAACGTGGTCGGCTAGGGTGTCGAGCCTTTTTACCAGGTGGAGCAGGTCTTCGCGGTAGTCGGCGAATAATGCTGCGCCCTTGGATAGCTCTTTGAAGACTTCGGTTCGAAGTTTGTCAACCTCTTCTTCTTCTTTGAAGAGGTTTTCGATGCGTTGCATCGCTTCCTTTTCATTTCCTTCTGAGATGCTTCGCGTTGCCTGATTGAGGAGCGTTACCGTGTCGAGCGCTTTTGTTATCTGGTCCTGAGCCAGATCCAGGGCTTTGGTTCTGCGGCGTTTTTCGAACCAGGCGTAACTTCGCTTCTCCATGTGCATGTCTCCGTTAAACAATAATTTTGATATTCCGCTTATAACCTTTCTCGGAACTTGCACGGCTTGTTTGTCCATGCACTGTAACCGGGCGGGCTATGTTGTGCTGTTTGGCCCCCTATTTTTCAGCTGTAATGCCTGATGTAATCTGCAATTATGATGTGTTGCTGTTGTGTTGATTTGCCCCCCGCGCGCGCACAGCCTGAGCCATAATGCCAAGAAAAATTACAATAATTCCCCATAGAATAAGAAGAATGTCAGAGGGTAGCGCTGTTAGTATCCTTCGGTCGATTGAAGGAATGTCCTCATCCTTTTCTATTGCCACTAGACAGAGAATCAGTCCAAACGTCTGAACACCTATTATTAACATATTCACCTCTGATAATAGCTTCGACGAAAAAAGTAAAATCTGAAAAAAACAAATAGCCAAAAACGGAGTGAAAAAGACCGCAATATAGCCTATTCTCAGATAACGCATCTCACTCAGACATTATTCTATTCAAAACCTCACATATTAGACTTTAGCGCTTTCACTCAAACTTCTAGTTTGTCTTCTACTGGCTTGTGAATTAATAAATGATACCAGTCAAACAGCAAGCCAATCGCAACCGCTAGAACAAGTGCTCCACATATAACCAACACTAACCCAAGTGCGCCATAAGGCTTCCAAATATAAACGATGATCCACCCATCGCCAATCGTTGATAGCTGCAATCTACCAACTATGGTAACAATCCAAAGCCAATTTCCAAAGCCTATGAGAAAAAGACTCACGATGAAAAGCATAGCCAACGTCAAAATCATCCTTCTTCGACTCATCCTTGATGCTCCCCCTATTCACTAATTATGGTTGAAATCTCTTAAAGTTCTACGCAATAGAACAACGTGTACCAAAAGCAGAACAGCTTAGTTTGTCTTCTGTTGCTGTACAGATTAAAGATTTCTCTCATATCCTTCTTTTAGCTTGACTAGAGCCTTCTGTACTGTATGGCTTAAACTGGAAAAAGAAGGGTTATTGGTAGTGTTCTCCATAGTGTGTTGCCAGTATGACGAGGTCTTGGAGGCTGACTCTGCCGTCGCCGTTTATGTCTGCGTTGGGATTCCAGTTGGAGTCGCTAGGCTTGGACCCGTAGCTGCTAATTAGTGTCATCAAGCTTGTATTTGTGACTTTGAAATCACCGTTTACGTCGCCTGGAATAGTGACTGTTACCACGCCGCCTGTGAAGTTGTTGTCTGCAGTGTCGGTTTCGCCCGGAACAGGCCCAGCGTACCGGCTCAGCGTGTAGTTGCCGTAGGCGAAGCCAGTGGTGTTCCACGTGAACGTCAGAGTCGTCTGATCTGTCGCGTTTAGGCTGACCTGTTCAGTGCCCATCACCGTGGAATTTGCGTATGCGGTTACGTTGAAGGTTTCAGCGTAATCA